>JAUBOM010000231.1:0-6014 GCA_036700245.1 Microcoleus vaginatus BM001213989 | reverse complement strand
GGAACGGTTTTTAGTTTTTACATTAAAGTCAGTCTGGCAACCGAGAGCGAAATTTATGACAGACAGCCACAAAAACGAGTGAAGGGGCTGGCATCCAACCAAGAAATTTATCGCATTCTGGTAGCGGACGATGAGTCGGCAAATCGGTTGCTGCTAACTCAAATATTGAAGTCGGCTGGCTTTCTTGTGTGGTTCGCGGATAACGGCATTGAGGCTGTTAAATTGTGGCGAAAGTACAAGCCGCATTTAATTTGGATGGATTTGAGGATGCCTGTTCTAGACGGCTTTCAAGCTGCTCAAAAAATTAGAGCACGACCGAACGGTTCTAACACTAAGATTATTGCTTTGAGCGCTAATGCTTTTGTTAAAACCCAGGAACTCGCCATGTCGAACGGCTTCGATGACTTTGTTGCCAAACCGTTCCGAGAAACAGTAATTTTTGAGAAGATGGCGCTTCATTTGGGTGTTCGCTATATCTAATATCTATGAAGAGGAGTCGCCGAGGAAGCCTGAACAGGATGAGCCTGTTATGCAGCTGACTCCTGAGTCGCTATCTGTGTTGCCGAGGGAGTCGATTGAGAAGCTTTATAAAGCAGCCACTTGTGGAGACGAGCAAGCCGTAAGGCTATTGATTGAGCGAATTCCGCTGTCGCAGAAGCCTCTTGCTGTAGCTCTGACTAAATTAGTTGACAATATGAGCTTAGATATTATCAGCGATTTGAGTCAGAAGTGCATTTCGACGGATTGTACGATCGCTAAATCACAAGACAGTTCTCAAAGTTAACTCTCTGTTTAGAACCGTACCTCAGATATCGATATATGAAGTTCGTTAGTCCATGATCGCGCGTATTATCAGAGTAGCGCGCCACCCAGTCTTTTCGTTCGAGTCCATTCAAAAGCCCGGTGATAGTTGTACAGATGACGACAGATGGAACGTTTGAATAGCGATCCACTGACCAGCACGTTAGAGTCAATAACGAATCCGATCTTACTCATTGAGAATAGACTGTAAAATTTCTGGAGTTCATAGACACGGAAGGGTGGGGCGAGTCAACTGAACAATTTCCATTAAAATACCTAGAATTAGTTGAATATTTTCAATAAAATGCTCTGTTGTTTCAATATAAACCGTACTTTTTTCGAGTTTCATAAACTTCCAAATACTGCCGGTTGTAACGGCACCATAAACACAAGAAATACTGTTGTTTTTTTGAAGATTAAACATCTGGGCTGCCAACATTTCAGCAATGCACTGGGCAATTCCAGATTTGATATTGTCATTCTTGGCTTCGACAAGTGTAAACACAGGGGCGTTTAAAGATAATTGTTCTGGTGAATGGCTAATCATAAAGTCACAGACACCGTTGAGTCCTTTGACTCGATCGATATTGAATTCCGTACCGGAAAAGAGGCTGATTTGACGATCGCAGCGCCTGCGGGGTTCAATCAATACCGAAGCGACAATCATCTCAGAGCGCGCTTTTTCCGTGTCGATTCCCAAGGCTAAGGGAATATTTTCTGCTAAGGTTTCCTTTAAAAGCTGACTGGGTTCGATCGGTTCTACAGCCGTAATAACTTCAGAGACTTCTCGAATTGTCAATCCGAGTTTATTTTTAATATCATCTAGGGAAAATTCGCTATAATACATAGTTCCACCTTTCACTCCGTCGTTCTAACTTTATACTTAGATTTAGATAAACACATTGCCATTTACCTGAATTTTCTCAGTCAGTGCTTTAACCTAAGAGCGTTTTTTAGGAGTGCAAGCATCCTGCTCGCTTGCATTTCTATCTCGCGAAAGAGAGCTCCGGCTCGCACTCCTGTTTTTACTAAATTGGGATAATCCTAACAGATACAACAATAATAACCTTTGTTCCCCCTCCCAGTTCGCTCTGAATCTCCAACTGAGCGCCAATCTACTCTGCCCGCTGCCACATTTCACCCAAACTAAATCCGCTCACTTGCTGCTGCGGATCGAAGCGGCTTCCGTCGTGTACAGAGAGTCGTAAAGATGCAGACTTGAAAAATCCAGCTTTAGCTGTTGGATGATATCGAAGAAGTTTTCTAGAATATTAATCAGATCGCAACCCGCTCCTTCCCCAAGAATTTGCAAAGTGGTATTGACCGCTTCATCGAAGTTTTCCAAAGTTAGTGAGGCGTTGACAGCTTTTGCCCTAGCTTCTTGTTCGGCGATCGCGATTCTCCAATAAACGGTTTTGCGCTTCTTGTTCGGCGACTCGTTCTTTTTAGACACTAATGATTGCTGCTTGGGTACGATCGCGTTCAATGGCACTACCAATACAAACAGTCGCCGTTTTCACGCATCGCCAGTTCAGCCAAATCTTGATGCTTTCCGGCAGTCGTCAAAAGCCACCATCCCCCAAAATTGACCTTCGACAAAAATTGGAACAGCGTGTAAAGCTTTCAAACCAATTGCTGCTTGCCCACTGCGAAACGGTTCTGGCATCAGCTAGCATCTCTTAAGAGAAAGTGGGATCGCGCTCGCTTAGCTCAGATATTGATATATAAAGTTTGATTGCATTTCGGTAGATTGTACGATCATCATCCCAAGATGGTTTTCAAAGTTAACTCGGCGGTTATAACGTAGCTCAGATATTGATATATGAAGTTCTGTTTCAATCGAGCGATCAAACTCACATCCTTTTAAACTGTCTTGTCTGGTACTAAACTTACTCAATTCTGCTCGACCGACTAAATATTAATTTGCTGTTTCAACGTGGAACCCAACAGTGGTTTACCGTGATGCTCTCATATATCGATATCTGATGCCGACTCTCGATATATCATACTTAAATCAACTACTTAATTCAAAACCATGCAAATTCGACTAGCAGTCATCAGCAATGCTGGAGGCACTGGCAAAACCACACTTTCAGTTCACCTCGCCTACGAACTGGGGTTAAGGGGTTTGAAAGTAGCCATTATGGATCTCGACCCCCAAGGCTCCCTGACCCTTTTTTGCGGTCTAAATCCGCCAGAGCCAGAACACACACTGTCCGCCATAATGCGAGAAAGCTTCAATGGCTCTTGGCCTCTTACTCAAGGCTGGAGTCCCCACACCAATAATGTAACCGTTTGTCAAGGCGGAATGACGCTGACACAAACAGCAGACGAGTTAGTTCTGCACAAGCGTGGCGCTTATCTTCTAGGCGATTGCCTGAGCGACTATCCTTTGGAACACGACCTAATTATCTTCGACTGCCCCGCTACCCTCGGCCCCTTGCCCTTGATGGCACTAACTGCTTGCACTCATATAATAGTGCCCGTACAGCTCGAACCGAAATCAATTCAAGGAGCAGCTCACCTGCTGGAGTGGTACTACCACCATTGCAAACAATTACGCCTCAAGCCGCAACCAGAAATCTTAGGGTTTGTACCCAACCAATACGATACGAAACGAGCCGTCCACCGACAACTTTTAGAGTCATTGCCAGCCCAGCTAGAGCAGATGAATATCCGCGTTTTTCCACCTATTCGGGACAGTGCAGAATTTGTCAATGCCAGCGGTCAAGGGTTGCCATTACACCTTTATCGCCCGCTTCACCCAGCTTTAGGCGACTTCAAAGAAATTGTTAAGCACCTGGCTACTTTAATGGGAAATGGAGTTGCTCCGGCTATTGCCAAAAAAGGAAAAAAAAAGAAATAGTGTTTGATTCACAGTCACAACTTGCGCCGGCGAAAACGAATCCTTCGTTTTTGGCTCAGAGCCATGAACTGACTTCTTCCAATCCCCAATTTAAAATCTAAAATCGCTATGGCCACCCGTAAAGCTCCCGACTTGGGAAATTATTTTTCATCCGCCAAGCAGTCAATGCACCTCTCTGAAGCTGAATCCGAGATTCAGGAACTTAAAGCAGAAATTGAAGATCTGCGAAAATCGGGTTCAACGGAATTGGAATCTCAATTGACTGCACTGCGAGAACAACTAGAATCCGCCAGCGGTATCCTCTCCATTTCACTAGACCAAATTCAGCCTAATCCTGAACAACCCAGACAGACATTTTTGCCGGAAAGTATCGAGTCCATGTCCCGCTCCCTCGCTAGTGACGGACAACTGCAACCCATTATCTTGATTCAACGGGGAGAACTCGTGATATTCGACGGAGAGCGACGCTGGCGCAGCGCTAAAACTATGGGCTGGCGAACTTTGCAAGCTGTCATCATTCCAGAGCCTGCGTCTTTGCACCGCAAAGCGCTGTTGACTTCCCTGCACCGTGAAGACCTCAATCCTCTCGACAAGGCGGAGGCTATTGTACGGGAGTTGTCCAGCAATACGGGTTTGGAAGCTGTAACTATCCCTCGCACTCTCTCTACAGCCGTGCGGCGGTTGAACGCGCAAAAGCGCATGAACTCAGTTTCCGAGTTGGTGACGGCGATGCCTGACCAGCAGCAGCAGGGTTTAACCGCTTTAGGTTTAGATGAAAAAGAGCTGGCGGTGTTCGGGAGATTGTTGGATTTGCAGCTCAATCCGGCTTCCATCGATGCCAACATTTTCCCGATGCTGTCTTTAGCTGCTGACCTTAAGACTGCTATTAGGAAATTAGGACTTAAAGGGGTTCATGCAACGGCTCTTTCTAAACTCTCTGCTAAAAATTTGGGATTGTCTGAGGAAGAGGCGCAGTCCATTAGAATTAACGCGACTACCCAAGTTATCGCCGAGAAATTGTCGGCAGTTCAAACTCGTAGATTGGTACAGTCCATTATCAGTTCTACTCTCGCTAATTCCCCAGGGGCAGTCCGCCAATTCAAGCAGGTCAAGCTAGCAACTGGGAACTTGAAAAAGCTGTCACCAGAATTGTTGGAGCAAGCTGAAGTTGACCAACTGGTGGAATTGCAGGACGTTTTGCGCCAAAAGCTAGCGTTCATTGAGGCGGTATTGAAACAAAATGCTCACGGATGATCGGAAACTATCACGTTCGGTTCTGAAGCGTAGTCGGGTGGGCGACCACCCGGCTTAGGTTAACGGAGTATCAAAGAGAAAGTGTAGCGCTGCTTGTAAAAATCTACGCAGATAAGGGCAATAGTCAGTAAATAGGGGTAGATGAAACGATTCGGTTTATGTTTTGCTTAGAGAATCGATTTGAGCTCTTAGCAGTCGATCGACTGCTAAGAGCGATCGCTAAAATATCTCAAATGGGTTCTCTACTGGACTTTTTTCTTTTTGGTGCAAAGATTCGGCTTCTTCACGAAGTTGGGCAAGCGCTTCTTCGGATAAGTTTTCTACCAAAGAATTTAGCTGCTTTTTATTACCATTTAGGGGGCGGCTGGGGGCGAGAGATTGTGTCGGCATCAAGCGAGGATTCGCGCTGTAAACGGAACTTCCCCGCTTTGGGGGCGTTCGGGAGGCTGTATTTCTTTGGGGATATAGGTTTGGGCGATTTGAGCGTTAGACGCCTGCTGTCATGTATTTAAGATTTTCTTAATCTTTGCCTACTACCTCTTGTGAGATAGTGGAATGGAGAAAAAACCCCGCTACATAAGGGTTTCCAAAACTTGTAGTCATGTAAAAGATTTTCCCAAACCGGGAAAGTCTGACCCCGTATTAGTTTGAACCGGAACGATAGCGAGCAGGCGGGGGAAGTTCCGTGTAAAAAATCTTCAAAGGACTCAAAAAATGTATCAAGCGCTTGGGATTCATCTTCTGAATAAAAAAGGATAATTCGCGCCCAATACTGGGTAGATGGCTGGTTAAATTGTTTTTCAATTCAGTCTTGAAATTCTGCAAATTCTTGTTCCTGTTCAGTAATATCATGTCCGGTCGATTAACCGTGATATAATAGTGAGGAACACTACCCCCGTCGGATAAAGAATGCCGAAACGAATTGCGATCGCGCCCCATCTGAGTGTAGAAGAACTACAGGCTCGTTTCCGTGAAGCCAAAACAACCACCCAGGCTCATCATTACCAAATTATTTGGCTCTTAGCTTGCGGCAAAACGACCGCAGAAGTGATGGCAGTGACAGGTTATAGTCGTGGTTGGATTTATGAATTAG
>JAUBOM010000383.1:0-1224 GCA_036700245.1 Microcoleus vaginatus BM001213989 | reverse complement strand
GCTGTGCCGATTACTCACATTGCTCCTGCTGTTGTGGCGGCTTTTGTGGCAGCACAGGCATCAATTGCCACAACTTTCCCATCGCACTTGGGTAGCAAGCGCTCGGCACATTGCAGCAAATCGCGACCCTTTGCAACATTACGCCGCGTTGGAACAGGCAATCGCGTCGGGTTGGATTCTATCGACAGCCGAAGTTAGAGCGCTTATCGGAGTTAAGCCCAGCGGTGATCGATTCAAGCGGGGCGCTTTTGCATTCATCCGAGCCGACAAAGTTGGGAATCAGGCTGGATGGAAGGTTGAAAAAATATGAGATTTTAAGGCGATCGCTTTGAATAATGGTTGTTCAGTACTGGCGAAGTTTGATCGCTCATCAGAGTCAAACCACACGACGTTCAAATCAATGGCGGAAGCTTTGCGTTTGTATAGAACCCATTTGGGATCTTAGATAGTGAGGTAAGATGAAAATAAATGCCATATTCCAGTAGCTTAACCGACGAGCGAATGGGAACTCATCAAGCCGTTATTGCCCAAGAAAAAGCAAACTAGACCGCCACGGTGGACTTGCGCGACAAATCTTAGATGGCATCTTTTATCAACTCAAGAATGAATGTAACTGGGGCGACCTACCGAAAGACCTACCACCTTACTCTACGGTATTCTGGCATTACAAACAGTGGAGGTCAGAAGGAGTACTCGAACAGATTAGAGATGCTTTGCACTCCCAGGTACGAGTCCAAGTAAAAAAAACCCAAGTGGACAAAGTTGCTACTGATTGACTCACTCTTCAGTGAAAAATACATGTAACACCAGTGTCAGCTCAAAGGGGTTCTGTTTCTACAAATCAACCAATGGCATCAAGAGACTTGGCGTTTACGATGGCATGAGGGGAAAAATAGGTTCCGTCCATTTTTGGCGGGCTGTATTTAAGCGGCTATGAGTTTCAGTATCCTTTCGTTGCGCCAAAACTGCTGATTGATTTTCGGCGAACAGAACTCGCGCCGGAATGTTCTCGCCCGCCTGGACGATTGAGTTGCCGTGCCAGAACTCCGGCGTGATATTGGACTCGCGCCGCTAACTACTCGGAATCCGTCGCCAGCCAAGCTTCACCACGCCCGATCGTTACAAAGCTGTCGCTCGCTGTACGCGAGCGTCCCTGCAATTTCTAGTTCGTTGCGATTAAAGTTGCAGGCTGGGATATCCGATTTTATACGTTTGACGGCGACG
>JAUBOM010000230.1:0-6032 GCA_036700245.1 Microcoleus vaginatus BM001213989 | reverse complement strand
CCCTTGATGAATTGCGCGTGAGTTGACGACAGTCCTCTGACCAATGCGATAGCGAAGTTCGATCGCAGGTCCCAAACGAGCAAAATATTTGTTGTGAGTTAACATATTTTTAATTATTTATGTTTCCGTGAATATGTAAGCACGGTAAGGTCGATGCCATGTACAGAGAAGTGAAAATTAGAATTTATCCTACCGACGAGCAGGAATCGTACTTGGCTCAATGTTTTGGCAATACTCGATGGTTGTGGAATTATATGCTCAATGCCACTACTACCGCGTATAAAGAAACCGGGAAAGGTCTTTCTAAAGCTGCGATGGACAAATTGCTTCCTGGTTTGAAAAAAGAATATGAATGGCTGGGACTGGCTTATAGTCAGGTCTTACAACGAGTAAAATTCAATCTTTCAAGTGCGTTTGTCAGTTTTTTTGAGGGACGCGCTAAATTCCCTAGATTTAAATCAAAACCGGGTAAGCAATCGATTCAATCCCCCCAAAATATGAAACTAATGCCACAGGATTCTGTAATAAAGTTTCCTGGTAATTTGGGGTTAATGAAAACCGTGTTTCACAAAGACCTTCCTGATGCTAAATTCACGACTGTAACCATATCAAGAAACGCAGATGGTAGGTATTATGCTTCTATTCTTTTTAACCAAGAAAATACGCCCGTAGTCGCAATCAGAGAAGCTATCGGTGTTGATTTGGGGTTGAAAAACTTTGCTATAACTTCGGAGGGTTCAAAATATGACCTACCTAAGAAGCAATTGGCTAATCTAGAAAGGAACAGAAAACGCAAACAAAAGAAATTAGCTAGAAAGACGGATAAAACATCTAAAAACCGTCCCAAGGCTAAACTTTTAGTTGCCAAAGTATCTAGTAAAATAGCTAGAGTAAGGGAAGACTTTCTCGCGCGTGCGATCTCGCAAAATAGCCTACGAAAACCAAGTTATTTGTGTAGAAGATTTGGCAGTTAAGAATCTGGTTAAAAATCCCAACTTGGCCACAGCAATATCAGACCAAGCATGGGGACTTTTTTTAACTATGCTCAAGTATAAAGCCGAAAGATTTGGTCACACCTACCAAGAAATAGGGCGGTTTTTTCCATCTTCTCAACTTTGTAACGAGACTCTACTACCCATCCCAATACTGCAAAAAGGATATGATTCATTGGGTGTAAGACTTGTAGATTGTCCTCACTGTCAAAAGCAGCATGATAGAGACATCAATGCTGCAAAAAATATTAAAAACAAAGGCTTGCGAGTTTTGGCGTTAGGAACTAGCGCGAATGCCCTTGGAGGGGATGTAAGACCAAAGCCTTCAGGACGTAAAAAATCCATGAAGGCTGAGGCAATCCCCGTTGAATTGGGAAGCCCACACCCTATCTGTACTCAGATGGGTGTTGGGTAGTTCACTCCAAATATTGGGGTTTTGCAGCGAGGAATACACTCAAAAACGGGGTTTTTAGTTTTCTGTGCGTCCAGGGCTGTGAGGAATTAAACATTAAAAACTCAGATGCGCCGATCGAGCTGCGAACCTAGTTGTGCTGCTCAGCTTGCTTCGTTTTTGCTGAAGAATTATATCATTTTCTGTAGCCTTTCTGCTCTCAGCTTTACATAATTTTATACACAATATCTCGCTTTGAAGTATTCTTCCTGTTAATTGCGCGAGAGAAAAAACTCTCTGCAAGGACCCTATAAGTAGACGAGCATAAATCAACGCAAATTGTATTTTTTTGAGATTAATGCCCGATCCCCCCTAGCAATACTTAATTAGACCCGCCTACCTGTTGCGAGTGCATTCTTTTGGCGAGCAACTGTTCTTCCAAGGCGGCAATTCGATTGTAAGCTGCTGTTAGCTGAGCTGTTAAGCGCTGGATTTGAATCTCTGCGCTCAGCTCTTTTTCCAGACTTTGAGAATTCTTGTCGAAGTAGCTGTCATCTAACAGGATGTCTTTGTGTTCGAGGAGCCCGTCGAGACGGCTGTAGCTTTGATAAGACGAGGTTTTGTCATTTCCTACCGTTCCAGAGCAGTCGTTTCTCTGCTGCTGGGCTAGCTTCGTCTCCTGGGCGGAGTCCAATAACTTTTCATTGAGATTTTCTATGAGTTTGTAGAGGGCTTCTACTTGTTGCGTCAATACTGTAACTTGCTGGCGGAGCGCTTCCATACAATCATCCTTTGGATCGTAACTTATATCTTTACATATAAGGGAAATCTTTACATAACTCTGATTTATCACTAAATTATTTAATTTTTGATGTAATTGTTGTGTTCCCAATCCAGAGGGTAAATTTAGGGAGTCAGGCTGAAGATAATCGAGGGGCATTCGTGGGTCGATTTTAGATTTAAGATTTTAGATTTTAGGTTTTAGATAGTCTTGGACGCAGGAAGCAGGTTTTTTAACCCCCATACTTCGTTCAAACCTTCAATCAGAGTTAAAAAATCTGGTTTCTGAGAGTCGGATTGTGGAGCGTCCTATTAGATTGACTTCGCTCTCGCCAGCGCTTTCAGGATCCAGAGGAGTGGATTTTTAGTTATTAAGCTGTCGCGGGTTTAAAAAGGATTTTTAACTTCGGTTGTCTAAAAATCGTCATCCAGCGGCCGAGGGCAGCGCTCTCGTTGTTTCGTTATATTAAAAAATGTAACACAGATTCAGCCGATCGCCAACAGGGGCAAGCTCGTGCAGGCTCAAAGGAACTTGGGTCGGAGAAATCAGGCGTTAAGTTGACAGGGTTGTCGGCATCGGAAAGCTCGATCGACAAGGTAGAAGGTAAAATCAGGGCAAGAGTCAAACAGACTCTCTTGGCAGCAAAACCGAGTACAATGGCTCTGTGTTTGAGGAAGAAATAAAACAAATCGGCGCCAACTACCGGACTCGACAAACAATTATTTCCCGGGCTGCAGAACACAAAACGATCGGTCACTATTTAGAAAAGCGGATTCACAGGTGAAACGAAGGTCTTTGCTATTGGGGGCCGCCACCCTAACTTTAAGTCAATTGGCGGCAGGGTGCGGCTCGAAGCCCATTCTCAAAATTCGATCGCTCAAAAACGGTATTCCGGCCCAACTGGTAAGCAAATTTACCCGCGATGTACAACCGTCTCCGCTTTTGCAGGTAACGCAAGAAGGACAATTAAAAGAATTATTCGCCCTGTTGCAGGAGTGGAAACGGGTTCCCGAATCAGAAAATCAAGCTAACTTGGTGATGTTGGGAGATTACTGGCTGACTTTGGCAATTCGGCAAAAATTGATTCAGCCGATCGATCCTGCTAAGTTTGATAATTGGAAACAATTGCCCGAAAGGTGGCGAAATTTGGTAACGCGAAACGATGACGGTTTGTTAGATGCTAGAGAAAAAGTTTGGGGTGTACCTTACCGCTGGGGAACTACAGTAATTGCTTATCGAACTGACAAATTCAAGGCTTTGGGGTGGACTCCCAAAGATTGGAGCGATCTTTGGCGAGAGGAATTGCGCGATCGAATTTCTCTGCCGGACAATGCCAGAGAAGTTATTGGCTTAACATTAAAAAAACTCGGAAAATCTTACAATACGCAGCAATTAGATCGAGTTCCCAATCTCAAAAAAGAACTCGCAAGTTTGCACCGACAAGCTAAACTTTATAGTTCTGACGCTTACCTGCAACCATTAATTTTAGGCGATACTTGGTTGGCTGTAGGTTCCTCTGGGGACTTGCTGCCGCTGCTGCAAACTCAAAAGGATATTGCTTTAGTAATTCCGGTTTCTGGAACTGCACTTTGGACGGATTTGTGGGTACAACCGGCATCGGGGAAGCCAGTTCCGTTCAAGAAAAACTGGATGGATTTTTGGAGGGATTTTGACTTTGCGAAGCAAGTTCCGTTAGACAAAAAATGGATAGATTTGTGGATGGATTTTTGCTTGCAGCCTCAGATAGCGCCTCAATTATCTTTGCTGACTAAGGCTAGTTCGCCGATAATTTTTGGCATGAAACCCGAGGATTTGCCGGAAGCTGTTCGCACTAATTCTGTGTTGTTGCCGGATGCTAAGATTCTTGCTGCTAGCGACTTTTTGCTGCCGTTTGGGGATGCGGGGATTGCACAATATCGATCGCTCTGGCAAGAAATTCGGCAAGTAGTCAAAAGTTAAAATGTAGGGTGCGTCAGTCACCAGCCCAAAAGCGCCGAGAAAATCATCAAAACTGACGCACCTTAAACCCTAGGGTTCGTCAGTCGTCACCAGCCTTGTGTGTGTAGCAAAGCAACAAACGGCAGTGAAATAACAAACAAAACAGCAGGGGCGGAAAGTGTTAGTATTTTAATTTTAAGAACAATCGTAATTATAAATCACCTGAGAAAAATCTAAATTTTCTAAGTCCTCAGCACGAATCAAAAAGTTACCTACTCCACAATCACCCCAACAAATCTCATCATCACTAATCATGTGTAAGAGTACAAGTTTATGGTCTTTGTATTGCGGACTATATTCACGAGGGTCAGTTTGCGTAAAGTAGCCGTATCCCCCTATTTTATGGTGAATCTCGTATATATTAGCATAATACCAATCAAATAATTTGTAATTATCTGCACTCATTACCTCCCATAATTGTTTAACTTTTTGTTCTTCAAAAATGTTATTAAATTGATAGTCTTCTGGGCAAACGCACTCATTGTCAGGACTAAACTGTAAAGCCAAACATTCTTGAGAATTATTCACATCTTGGTGCTTTAAAGGTGAATAATCATGTTCAAAAATATGCTCAATAAAAGGATTACCTGTTGGACAATTATTTTCCTCAACAAATTGCAACGCACTATTTTTTTGATTGTTTAAAGTTGAATAGCTATCATAGATATCCAACAAAAAAGCAAAATCTGTTTGACAATTATTTCTGTCAAGTTCTAAAAAGTACAATACTTTGAAATCTTTTTGATTGTCCAAGTTCTCTGTATCCATTCCATAACAACCTAGATTGTTACTAATATAAAATTGCAAAATTCCTTGTTTGGGAAAAGGGGCTAAATATGGCACTTGGGCAAAGATTTCATCAAAATTGAGTTGTGCCAAAAGGTGCATATATTTTCCATCACTATCTTTGGGAAAATCGTAACCTTTCGGCAAGTAAGGCACTCCGCCAAATTTGCTTGACCAGAAATCAGTCGCCTTTCGTTCGTAAGTTATTTTGATAACAGGCTTTTCTGAACTTTCAATTTCTTGGCGAAAAGGTTCTAATTCAGCAGGAAGCTCAAGGTTTGTTTTCATTTTTTTCTACGTATTACAAACCGCATTTATCAGCTCAAATGCACGGTGCGTCAGCTCTTGATTTATCGATGACCCAGAAAATAACTCGCAGACGGGGCACCCTACTAAAATTCCTTCCGCCTTCCTCGAAGACCCGGATTTGAGAGAGATTCTAAATCAATGCGACAAAAGCGCCGATCGTCCTTGCACGAATAAACTGCCAAAGCTGTGCCTTGACGGTTGCAAACTCGCACATTGTAACCGTATTGGCTGGCGACAGTGCCAAAGCGGTTGACAAACTGATAGCGTTCCATATAATCGAGCAAACTCCAAAGTTGGCGGTTGACTATGATAATTACCCAAGTATTGCCGGGATCGACAAACCAGCGATCGAGCAATTTTCCGCCAAAGAGTTTTTGAGCTAACCACAGACTAGGCACGCTTTTTTCGGCTTGCGAAAGCGGAGGATCCGGAAAGTTAGCAGCGTTGCCAGTCGGGCAGATCGGCTGCTGGGAAAATGCCGCAGATTGTCCCCACAGCAAGGTTCTGATGCACGCCGAACCGCCAATCAGGAATAAAAATAAAGTTTTTGTCAAAATGCCGTGCCTGCGGCGGGAAACTTGATTTTTGTGGCGAAAGTTGTGGTAATTCATAAATTAGTAATATCCGGTTTTGTACAAAAGTTATCTGTTAATATCTAGTCCTGTAAAATCGGTTTGCAGTGAGGAATTGATATCAATTTCTGTTGCACTTCTCCGGAATTGTTGACTGTTGACTGTAGAAGGAGGGGTGGAAAAACTCAATGGTTGAGTGTTAA
>JAUBOM010000229.1:0-6145 GCA_036700245.1 Microcoleus vaginatus BM001213989 | reverse complement strand
CCGGTGATACCCGGTGATACCCGGTGATACCCGGTGATACCCGGTGATACCCGGTTAACAACACAAAAAATATAAAGTATGGTATAGTCTGCGATTTCAAAAATTCACTTAAAAAACTAGCTCAGCAGTAAGTGAATTTTTTGAGTGATAGGTTGTCCACTACTGATACCAAACTTTAGGTTTAGCACCTGGCAAAAAGCAGGATTGATATTTTTGGATGTTCCCCCACCTCTTCAACCAGTGGAGGGGGGAGGCTTCGTCAAGGGGGAAAGAGAAATTCGTGACGAGCTTAGCTTTTAGGCGAGCTAAGGATTAACAAAGTAACGAAGAAACTGTGACGAGCCTGAAAGCTTAGCGAGTAGAATTTGTCGGACCCTTGACGGAGTACCCCGGAACGGACAATGAAAAGGTGGGAACATCAAAATGCTTTGGTCATGCCCTAAATTTGTTAAATACCTGTACACACCAAAAAACCGCTGCTATCAATTGAATCCTGAGCGCAACGGCTTTTGGTAATCACACTCGCTTTGAGGCGAGCAAATTCCATGTACGACAATAATAACCCGATGGACGGGCAATTTTCAAGCACCCCAAAAAACTTATCGAGCAAGCATCTCATCGAATGGTGCGAGGGGTCGGCGGTTAACGAAGCGATCGCGCGTCTCAACATAGAATCGCTGACCGACAAAGAATTCAACGAACGCATCCGCCCCAAAGAACTCATTAAAACAGGTGGCTGGTGGTGTCGTGGCGTTAATTGGCGGACGGGCGTATTCATGGGTACGTGGTACGGCCAAGGGAAACCAGACAAGGCGCATCATCCCGAAGGCTCCAAAGAATGCAAGTACCTGACAGCTAGCGGCATGGAACCCGACGCCATCTTCCTAGCAATGCCTGATAAAGGGTATTGGGCAAAGATTCACGCCGATCTATCCATTCCCCGCCATTGGGCAGAAGGAGTTAAGAAGGCGGGTGCAGGTTTAAGTCTTGGCTTAGCCGTTATCGCTTTGACTGGCGTGTGGAACTGGGGGAAAGGTGGAAAGCTGGCAACGTTTGTAGAGGAATGGGCGCAACCAGGAACAACCCATTACATAGACTTTGACTCAGACTATGGTGCCAAACCCTCTTGCCGTGCTGCCATCATAAAACTCGCTCAACTGCTGATAGAACGTGGCTGCACTGTTCACATCACCTGCTGGGATTCCAACTTCAAAGGGTTGGATGATTTCATTGTGGGCAAAGGTGGGGATGCTTTCTTGCAAGCTGTCGCTGATGCCTCAGCCTTTACTGCATGGGAAAAGCAGCTAAAGAAAAATGAGCGTAAAACCAACCCATCAAAGACTAATAATTCTATACTTCCACCCGTCCGCACGCAGGAAAATGTAGTATATTTGTCGTTTTCTAGTAGTAACGATGACTACATCCCAGACACAGCACCAATTGCAGGGCAAAACTTTATCTTGAAAGCAGAGGATGCACTTTACTCAGACGGTCATTATGTTTCAATTGGCGGATTGCTGTATCGCTTTACTGGCAGCTATTACGAGGAATTGAACGAGTCAAGCGAGAAGCGGCGCATCGGAGGGTGGCTGAAAACTTATTCAGAAAAAGTCAAAGGCATCTGGGTTAAAAATCGCGCCGATACTGCGAGTGTCAATGCTGTTTTTAGTTGGGTGGTGAATCAAACTGCAGTTGACCCGCTGCAAGTGAATCCTGGTGGACTGAATTGCTCTAACGGAGTGGTGAAGATTTATTCTGATGGAAGTCATGAGCTTGTAGCGCACGACCCCAGAAATATTTACACCTACGTTGGGTGCAAGTATGACCCCCATATCGATGCGACGGATTGCGATCGCCTCCTGGAGTGTTTGGAACCCTCGCAGCGAGAAATCTTTTTGCGAACTGCTGCCGCTGCACTTAACCTGAAACTGGTGCGCTCAAAGTTAACTGGGCGGGGAGTGAAAGGCCTGCTCTGCCACGGAGAAGGGTCGAACGGTAAAGACACCTTACGCGCTGTACTCGCAGCAGTTTATGGAAACGGCATGACAGGTAAGTCTTTGTCGGATTTCAAGTCCTACGACACTGGCCGCAAGTTTACTCTGGCAGGAATTGAAGGGAGCCTTTGTAATTGGGCTTCAGAGAATACTGCAAAAGTAGACCTCGACGGCATCCAAAGCCTTAAGCAGTTCATCACGGGCGACCCTCTTGATATTGAGCGTAAGGGCAAGGATAGCTATGAGTACAAATCGGCCGCCATCTTTTTTGCCAACTGTAACAAACTGCCCTCCATTACTGGGGGAACCTCTGCGATTGATGATCGTTACGGCATCCTAAGATTTGACAAGACTTACGTTCGCAATGCGATCGCTGCTGAGGGGCAATTAGAAGCTGACCCGCGCTTTAAGGATGATGAGAAATTTATTCTTGAGCAAGTTGCCCCTGCAATGCTCAACAAGCTGCTAGATCGTTTCCCCCTGCTGCTTTCAGAGGGCATCGACTACAAGGCAACCAAGGATGCCATGCAGAAGGCCCAAGAGGAAAGTCGCCACCTTTGGCAGTTTGTCCGCGATCTTGGTATTGAAGTACAAGCTAGTGGTCGCATCTACATCAAAGATTTGTGGGAGTTGCTGCAAAAGTGGTATGTGGAAACGGGGACGCTGGAAATTGAGGAAGGGAATAACAGCAAAAATAAGCTGATTTGGCATGACTTGCCGAACAAGTATGATACCCCCGTGAAAGCCGTAAACCAAGTATTTGCAAGGTTTTCAGAGATTTTTCCCAAGCTCAAAAAGCTCCAATATAATGGGCGAGACGAGATGGAACGCAGAGCGCAGTGGTATTTATCTGGAATTAGTTTTGTACAAAATGCTGATACAAGTGCAAATTTTGCTCTGCCAGCTCTGCCAGTAGATACAGAGGGGCTTACAGCTCTGCCAACTGCTCTGCCTCAAAATAGTGGCAGACCAAGTGGCAGACCAAGTGGCAGAGCTGAAACCCTTGCACACCAAGCTGGCAGAGATGGCAGAGCAATTTCCTCACCTTTCGCGGAAGTTTGCAATCTCATCGCTCAATTTACCGATGCAGAGCGGCAAAAGTTGGTAGAACTGCTAACCCAGCCTCAGCCATTACCTGCCCAAGTTACCCCCGAAGAATTTGCAGAACAAATCAGAAAGGCGATCGCAGACTTTGACAGACCATTCGCCAATCAAATTTTGAACGTGCTCAAGGGCAAAGCTAAGGAAAAGTTGAGAGAAGAAGTTAAAAGCCATCTAACCTACCGTGAAAACGAAAACTTTAGACTTTTAGTAGTGGCTGGATTTTTGCTGGATATGCCAGTCAAATACGTCGGCGCTAAGTACGCCGAACAGTATGAAGGGATGGAGCTAGAGGTGTACGGCATGAATAAATTCAATGAGATTACTTGTCGTAAGCCCGATGGTTATCTCACACCACGGATGAAGCTGGAGGAATTACAGAAGCTGTAAGCGTCTAGGTGTGTAGGTGGGGAAATACTCGTATCCCCGCCTAGAGCTTGTAATTTCAGGGGTGGTCAAGGCCCCTGAAGCTTATAACCCTTCTCGCACCATTTCAAACCTTCCTTCAGTACCAGGTCGGTATCCATTTTTTTACCTGGGTTTTTTGGATCGGGTTTTACGATTAAATCAATTGGGTAAAAACCGTTTTCCCGTTTAACGTTAGGAATAAGATGGTAGTCATACCCTTCAGACCAAAAAGTAAGGGAGTGGATTTTACCCATAAAGTAAGTACAGTGAAACATTCCCTCTGGGCGAGTGAGTGGCCACTTTTCTCCATATAGGGCCTGCCAATTCTGCTCCCCTCCTCTTATTTTCTCTTCCGCACAGCCTGTCGCAAGCAGCAGGCTACACACTACCGTGCACTTTTCCAGTTCATCGAACTTGTCTCCAAGCCTCTCACATTTTTTTAAGTTTTTCACAGCCCAATGCGCTCAGGAGATGGGGGACCGACACTCTAGAATCTGGTTGTTTTGTGTATTTACAAGTGCCTCGTTGGCAGTTTTACCACCCTAATTGTCAACGTTATAGTACAGAAAAGTTAAAAATTTTTGACACAAAAAGACGACATACTCAACGATACGAACAAAATATTTATGCGTGTGCAACAGTCGAGCATAGAACAAATTGGGCGAGAAGAAAAATTGAGTTATGACAAAATTAAAAGTATGTTTGCTCATGTCCATTATAGCAAAAAAAAGCTGTTGTAAGTCAGCACTCGCGAGTGAGTCTAGATGAGATAAGTATGAGAAAAGGCTTTCGTAACTTTGGTAACGGTTGTTAGTGATATTGAAGGTGGTAATTTGATTGAAATGATTGACCCTCAATGTCTTCAAGATATAGTGGAACTTGTTATACAACAGCCGTTTGAGGTTTGAAAACAAGTTGAGGAAGTGAGTCTTGATATGTGGGGAAGATTTCCAAAAGTAATAGAACCAGTATTCCCAAATGCACAAGTTTTTATTCACCATTTTCACGTTATGAAAGTAGTTAATAAGACTTAGATCAGCTGCGTAGAGCAAAGTAATTATAGATAAAGGCAGCAAATACTTATTATTTAGTAATCAAAATAACCTTAACTGAGAACAAATTTAAAGGTTAGTAATGACCTTATAAAAATTAGAATGCTTAAGAAATGTCTATGAAATGAAAGAAGAGTTTCGATAAATATACGAAACCAATATGACAGTCAAAATGGCGCAAGAAAAATTTTAAAATTGGCTGGATTATGGGTCGCTCTTTTTCCAAGAATCAGTTTCGACAATTGTCAATCATCTGACGGGGTGACAACACCGTCAAAACCCCTACCTGACGGGGTCTTGACCGATTTATGGTAAAAAAAGATGGGGTCAGTATTGTTAAGAAGCCCCATCTGTTAAAAATGTTACCTCCATTTTACCAAATTTGTTTCCAACGGCAGCTCAAAAACGCCGAATACTTGACTCTGACAATTTTAGTTTTTCTGCTCCAAACCCATAAACAAGTGAGTATTGAGTTATTGGCAACATTGATGCCATACCCCATCATGTTTGAGAGCCGACGACGTTCTATTCAAAGATTTCTTAAGCTACCTATCCTCAATATTGAAAAGCTTTGGTTTCCTCTAATTAAATATATCTTGAGAACTCAATTTAAAAAGAAACAAGAGTTGAAGGTAGCCATTGATAGAACGCAGTGGCGAGATAAAAATGTGTTTATGATTAGCCTGATTTTGGACAAGAGAGCTTTACCATTGTACTGGCAGATATTGCCCAAGCGAGGCTGTAGCAACCTCCGAGAACAACAAAGCTTAATCTCCCCCATTCTTGATCTGCTAAAAAGTTATAAATTTGTGCTTTTAGGAGATGCGTGAATTTGGGAGTGTTAAGCTGGCAAGTTGGCTGTGTGAAAAGCATATCAAGTTTGTTTTAAGAATAAAACAGGGACGCTATATTCAAGAACAAGGAAAAGAATTTAAGCGGCTGAGCGAGTGTGGTTTAGTACCAGGTACGAGCTTTTATTTGCCGGGAGTTAAAGTCACAAAACAGAAAGGATTGGGCTTGTTTGATGTCGCTGGTTATTGGCAACGCAAATATCGAGATAGCGGTGAAGATGAAGGCTGGTATTTACTCACAAATATCGGCACATTGAAACAAGCTGTAACAGCGTTTAAATGTCCCAGTGGTATTGAAGCAATGAATGTTTAAAGACTGTAAGACAGGAGGCTATAATCTTGAAAAAAGCTACGCTGGTGACGACCGCCTAAAAACTTTAATTTTATTGATAGCTTTGGCTTACAGTTGCGCTATTTTACAGGGACGTAAGTTTAAGCTTATGGGAATTCAGAAATACATCGGTCGCCTGATTGAGTGGAAACGAGCGCAACGCCGTCATAGTAGTTTTTGGATTGGACTATATGGTCAATTGTGGGCGCAGCGAAGCGGAGGGAGTAGGGATAGATTTTTGCCATGCAACTATTGCGGAATTGATTAAAATTAGACGCAATAAGCTCCCATTTTTTCAGAAGGGTTTGAGGGCTATGTCCTTGATTTTATCAAGCTTTTGACGGGGTTGTCACCCAGGGGGAACGCATCTTATTGAACACTGTTCATCAGTGGTGAGTATATTTTTAG
>JAUBOM010000228.1:0-6187 GCA_036700245.1 Microcoleus vaginatus BM001213989 | reverse complement strand
TGATTCCACGGATAAATCCGGGGGCTTGTACCATCAAGAAATTCTTGGTCAAAAATTCCCAGTAAGCTGTTCTACATTTCAATTGCATATTTTGGGCGTTGCTCAAACTAACGGGCCGCAAGACTTTGATTGTTTCTTTACATACAATTTAAATGCCGATTAGCTTATTGGATTGCCAAACTCTGTCACCGTAATGACTAATAATACCGAATCCGAGATTTCTCGCCTCTTTATTTCTTAGTCCGCGAAGGATATAAAGGCGAAGCGAGCGTCGAACCCTCGAGCCGCGCACGAAAGTTTGTACGATCGGTTTCAACCGCCGACTCCGATCTTTCTACTTACCATCAATTATTATTATGCAAAACTTCAACTGGACAAAGCTTCAAAATGGCTCAGACATTCGCGGTATCGCCCTCGAAGGCGTTCCCAATGAAAAAGTCAACCTCACCCCCGACATTGCGACAATCTTAGGTAAGTCCTTTGTCAGTTGGCTGGTGCAAAAAGTCAACAAACCCGCCGCAGAATTAACGATCGCGATCGGGCGTGACAGTCGCCTATCAGGGCCAACCTTAACGCAAGCAGTCATGGAGGGAATCGCCTCAGGTGGTGCAACCGTGTACGACTTTGAAATGGCGTCAACCCCCGCCATGTTTATGAGTACCATTACCCCTGGTTTTGATTGCGACGGCGCGATTATGCTTACTGCTAGCCATTTGCCATTTAATCGAAACGGCTTAAAGTTTTTCACCGCCAAAGGTGGGTTACAAAAACAGGATATTACAGATATCTTAGCCCTAGCGCAAAGCAATAACTTTCAGCCAGCAGCCTCGCCCGGTAACATTACAAAGCATGATTTTATCTCTGTTTATGCTAACCAATTTGTCAAAAATATCCGGGAATCAGTCAATCATCCAGATAATTTTGAGGAACCACTAACAGGATTAAAAGTTGTTGTGGATGCAGGGAATGGTGCTGGCGGTTTTTATGTTGATAAAGTCTTAAAACCTTTAGGTGCAGACACCACGGGCAGTCAGTTTTTAGAACCCGATGGTACTTTCCCCAATCATGTGCCAAATCCCGAAGATAAGCAGGCAATGCAGTCAATTTGTCAAGCGGTAATTGAACATCAAGCTGATTTTGGGATTATTTTTGATACCGATGTCGATCGCAGTGCGGCCGTCGATCGAGTTGGCAAGGAACTCAATCGCAATCGCTTAATTGCCTTGATTTCTGCGATCGTATTACAAGAACACCCAGGCTCTACCATTGTCACCGATTCTATCACCTCCGATGGCTTAACACAATTCATCGAACAAGATTTAAAAGGGATTCACCATCGCTTTAAACGCGGCTACAAAAATGTGATTGACGAGTCGATTCGCCTCAATAAAGCCGGACAGGAATCATGGCTGGCGATTGAAACCTCGGGACATGGAGCTTTGAAAGAAAATTACTTTCTGGATGATGGCGCTTATTTGGTCAGCAAATTATTGATTGAATTGGCAAAATCAAAGCTAGCAAATCTATCTTTGCCAGATTTAATTGCCAATTTAAAAGAGCCAGAAGAAAGTGCAGAATTTCGGATTAAACTTAGTGGGGATGATTTCCAAGCCCAAGGATATCGCGTTATAGAGCAACTGCAAGAATTTGTCTCAACGCAAGCAGACTGGAAAATCGTTCCCAATAACTACGAAGGCCTGCGAATTTCCTGCACGTCAGCTACCGAATCCGGCTGGTTTCTGTTACGCTTATCACTCCACGATCCGGTGATGCCTTTGAATGTTGAGTCTAATGTTAAGGGTGGTGTCGCTGGCATAGTGGCTCGGCTTATAGCTTTTTTCCAAACAACAGAACCCCTTGATTTGTCGGCACTATCGAGCTAAGTTCCACTCTCGTCAGACTATTAGTTAACCAAACCTAAGGAGGAATTAAATCATGTGGCTTTTAACCATAAAATGTTCTGCTGAAACCTGGGATATCCATTCCAAAGCTTTCAAAGCGATCGCTGCCAAATATCCGGCCACGCCTTCCTCTTCCAAAAAGATGAAAGGCGATGGTCAACGCATCATGGAATATCAGCTTGAAAATGTCAACGATGTAGAGGAGTTTATGGAAGAATGCTTGACCTTAGATGGTTTCACCGCTACTTTTGAATCCCTATAATTCTAGGTGATAAGATTATAGCAATCATCAATTTTTATCTCCTACCATTTTAGATGTGAGATTTTAAAATTGGGAATCAATACTATTTTGCCAAAACAGGCGACAATAACTAGAGAGTTTGAGGAAGGTTCTCGGAAAATAAATTGCCAAGAAAGCATTAATTGAACAGCAGACGAGTTAACAATAATTCTGTCGCATAGCCGTGATATTAATAATATTAATTGTTAACAGTTATGCAACAGTAGCTAGGGCCGATAAAAGATGATCCCATCCGGTTATAGATGAAGACTGTTTCTGTTCAAACTTCGGCTCTCCTGGATGGTGGTGGAAACGGTAGTGTGACCGTCTGGCTTAAGCAGGTTTTCCTCCCCGCATTACGGGAATTTTTATTGCGGATTACTATAGTTAGTCTAGATAGTTAAAAATATATCAGCGAGAGAAAGGTTAAAGACAGCTAGTGATGGTAATGAGTGTGAATCGAGACAACTGCGGGCTAAGTGCGGAAATAAATACAGGTCTTATTTTGCCGTGGGGGCAGTTGAAAGAAAACAAGCTAACCGCCAGTTCGATCGTGCCGTCTTTTGGATGGTGCGTCGCTGACAGATTATCGCTGGAACTTGTAGATTGTAGAAGGCGACGCACCCTACAAAGAATCAACAGAGAAAAGAGCCAAATAGCCAGAGAGAAGATCCCTTACCGGAAAAACTAGGATGGGGAAGAATACGACTACATTGCTACGCGAAAACCCTCTATCAAAGAAGAGCCGATGCCTTCCCGATACGGGCTGTGACACAGGTACAAGATGCGATCGCAATCTGTTTGATTGATAGACTCAAGGTGCATCCGAACTAAGAGTGGGAGAATACCGCCAGTTGGTGCGCCTTTGTCGGTATCACGCAAGTTAATTCCGCACCATTCCGCAACCTCGCCGTGCATATCGTAAAGTCCAAAAGCATTGGGTCCAAAACTCCCCACATCCTTTATTTGGCGATGAAGACCCTGCGGTGCATCAAGGTCGGGGTGATTGCCTTTACGGTTAACTTCTATTATAGTTTCCATAAAAAAATTACCATCAAATGAGGCTGTTGTACCGGCACGACAAGCATATTCCCATTCTGCTTTACTCAGGAAACGATATTTTTTACCAGTTTTTTCCGATAGTTTTCTAATGAATTTTAAGGTCCAACGCCACGGTACATTTTCAACAGGATGTTTTTCGGCTGTGAAACTCGATTCGTTGATTCTCTTTCCCATTACTGCTTCCCACTGTGCTTGGGTTATGGGGTATTTGCTTGCATAAAAAGCGGGTATTGTGACTTCAGGCTTCTCACCTTCGGGGTAAACTCTATATCTATCAACTTCTGTTACTGGGAAATCTAGCCTCAATGTGCCACCGGCAATGTAAACCATTTCCAACACAATTCCATTTCCTAGGTCTTCGGGGAAGTAGAAAGCAAACGACTTGCTGCGGCTGCTTTCTAGTCCATTAGAATTAACAGTGATGACATCAAAATCAAAAGAATAGTTTTGTAAATGTTGTTTTATCTTCTCGTCATTTCTATCTTTCAGTAGTGAATAGACAGCTAATTTCACCTGTACTGACTCATCCTGCAAGGCTCCCAGTATCAAATCTAACCCTGCTTCTCCATATTTGAGCGCTTCGGAGATTGCGGTGATTCTCACTTCGACAGAGGGCGAGGCTAGGCGGCTTTTAACGCCGGCAATTCCTCCCAGTACCGCAGCATCGACAGGAGTTGAATTTTGACCGCCTTTGACGGCATCATATTCTCTGGGTTGATTTTGGTCATTTGGCATGGCATTTTGACCTTTCTATGATTAAGCAGTATGGCATTTACTTAATAAATACGCCAAATACTCAAAACTTACCCAGTTACGCTACAAACAAGGCAAATCGTGCGTTGGGTTTTGCGCTTTTACAGGCTACATTTACCGACTTGGCGCAAGTCCTAACATTGCGTTACGCTTTGCAGTGAGAGCGTGCTAGAGTTAGCTACTTTGTGTAACATTAGCTAGATAAGAAGTTAGGATATCGGTGATGACGAAGGTAAATCAAGGCAACTGCCGACAAAGTGCAAAAATAATTGTGAATCCTATTTTCCGGTGGGGAGGGTTGAAGGCAAAGCAGCTAACGGTGAGTTCGATCGGGGGAATTGTTGCTGGTATTCTAAGTTTTGCCCTGCCGGTGCAAGCTTTGCAGGTAGTTGTGACGCCGGCAAATCCCCAACTCGGAGATACGCTGTCAGTAATTATTCAGGTTGACGGTAACGGCGGGGAAACTCCAAAAGTTTCTCTACAGCAAAAAAACTACCCCGCATTTCCGATCGGCAACGGCCGCTTTCGGACCCTGCTGCCGACGACGCCGCTAGAGAAACCCGGTGCCCGCCTTCTTCAAGTCGCAGGTGACGGACAAGTGCAGAAGTTAAGCGTGCAAGTGCGCGATCGAGATTTTCCCACTCAATCCATCTGGCTACCTCCCGGGAAAGACAGCGAAGGTACAGATGCCGAATTCGATCGCGTAGACGCATTTAAAGCACTGGTGACACCCGAAAAATTTTGGGACGGCAAATTGTTGCGCCCCAACTCCGGCGAAATTACCACTATTTACGGAGTGCGCCGATACTATAATGGAGTATTTGCTCAGGACTACTACCACCGCGGCGTCGATTATGCCGGTGCTTACGGTTCCCCTGTAGTAGCACCTGCAGCAGGTCGGGTGTCTCTAGTGGGACGCGAATCCCAAGGGTTCAAAATCCACGGGAACGTCGTTGGTATCGACCACGGTCAGGGGGTCGCAAGTATTTTGATGCACCTGGCCCGGATTGATGTCAAGGAGGGCGATGTCGTGAAAGCCGGTCAAGTAATAGGTACTTTGGGGTCAACGGGGGCTTCGACAGGCCCTCACCTGCACTGGGGACTTTACGTACACGGGCAGTCGGTCGATCCTGTACCTTGGCGGCTTCAGGGAGTTGAGTAGGAATTTTTGCAGGTTTTGATGAATTTATCAGTCAATTATGGGGTAAGTTTGTGGCTGGGGTGTGCAGATAACTTTATGGGTTATCAGTATTGAGTTAAGATTTGTACAAAAATTCTCAACTCAACTCTCAAAACTCGAATTTCAAGATGCAAGCAATTGCGTCTTTACAAAACTCTATTAATGATGCCGTTGAGTGGGAAGCATATATGAGTATTGAAAAAATTGTTGAACAGGCTTTGCAAGACGGCTATTTAACGCCGTCTATGGAAGCTGAGGTGGGACGGATCTGCAATACAGCTTCGGAATTGTCGATCGAAGAGTACATGGCTCTCGATCGTCTGATGGGAGCTTTGTTGACCGGCGAAGTTGTGGTTCTACCGCGCAAACAGTTCATCAATGTGATGGAAGAGTTAGTGCTGAGCGATGCGATCGCTAGGGTGGCCGAAATTGAGGCGACGAGCGACCTGAGTCTGGATGTGGGAGATATTGCAGCTTATGCTTTAAATAGGCTGCCACCTCTGTACGCTACGACGGAAGAGGGAGCTCACTTTCAAAGGGCTAGGGCTAAGGAGCAACTTCACGATTTGATTTCCAAAGAAGTCAACGCCGCGATCGCCCGCAACGTGGACAGGCCCGACACCCCAAACCCCACAGCTTTGGGCAAGTCTTCTGGAAACGAAGTTCTTTCACAGCTAAGCACTTGGCTGCAAGCTAACGCCACTAATTTTGAGCCGCAGGCTTAGTATTACACCAACAGCTCTATTTTAGTTAAGTCGATCCCGCTCTATTCAGAAAGCGGGATTTTTAGTTTATGAGCCAGCAGCCTTCATCTGAAGGCATTCGCCAGATGGCTAAAGCCAGAATTGAAGAACAAAAAATTAAAATTTAAGAGTTTTCTTTATTTGTTACCTCAAATAAAAAATTCTCCCTTTCTTCTTCTTCCTTCCTTCTTCCTGACATCCGTTACATCCGTTACATCCGTTACATCCGTTACATCCGTTACAGAATCCGTTGCCGAACTTCCTTCTT
>JAUBOM010000227.1:0-6213 GCA_036700245.1 Microcoleus vaginatus BM001213989 | reverse complement strand
TGTGGAGTCAATTTTTAAATCTAAAATCTAAAATCTAAAATCTAAAATCGACTGGATGTTGACTGTTGACTACCCTCTTGTCTCTTCCCTCTTCTTTAGGCGCTACGGGATAGGCGCTTTGTGCAGCGCGCGCATCCGAAACATAGCTGCTGTCCTCACATAGCTATGTTTCGGATGGGCACCCTACGGGATAGGCCCAAAAATTGAGGGTGGGGCGATCGCACTTTCTCGGACTGCGCCACCCGCAATTGGGCTTTAAACGTTGTTAATATCGAGTTCCCGCACTAAAAAAGCCCATTCATCTGCCAATTCTTCAATGATTTTCGCAGTGGGTTTGCCGGCACCGTGTCCCGCTTTAGTTTCGATCCGAATTAACACCGGTTTTTCTCCGGCGTGCATTTCTTGCAAAGCGGAAGCAAATTTAAAACTGTGGGCCGGAACTACTCGATCGTCATGATCGGCAGTTGTAATCATTGTCGCCGGATAAGCCATTCCCGGTTTGAGGTTGTGCAGGGGAGAATAGCCGTGAATTGTGGGAAATTCTTCGGGATTTTCCGGCGAACCATATTCAGAAGTCCAGGCCCAACCAATAGTAAATTTATGGAAGCGCAACATATCCATAACGCCGACTGCCGGCAGTGCTGCACCGAACAATTCCGGCCGCTGAGTCATGCAAGCTCCCACTAATAAACCGCCGTTGCTGCCACCTGCGATCGCCAATTTTGCTGGTTTGGTGTACTTGTTTTCGATCAACCATTCAGCGGCGCTGATAAAGTCATCAAACACGTTTTGCTTATTCAACTTTGTGCCGGCTTGGTGCCATGATTCGCCGTACTCGCCGCCTCCCCGCAAACAGGCTGTTGCGTAAACTCCGCCCATCTCCAACCACACGATCCTGCTAACAGAAAAACTCGGAGTTAGCGAGATGCCAAAACCGCCGTAGCCGTAAAGGTAGGTGGGGTTGTTGCCATCTAACTGCAAGCCTTTCTTGTGCGTAATAAACATGGGTACTTGCGTACCGTCTTTGCTCGGGTAAAATACTTGTTTTGTCTCGTAATCCTCGGGATTAAAATCAACATTTGGCTGCCGATAAATCGTACTTTCATCTGTCACCATATTGTAGTGGTAGATGATGTTGGGCGCAGTGAAACTCGTGTAAGCATAAAAAGTTTCGGTGTCGTGCCGCTTGCCGCCGAATCCTCCCGCCGAACCGATTCCTGGCAAGGCAACTTGTCGCACAAAAGAGCCGTCTAAGTTGAAGATTTTAATCTGGGTGTAGGCGTCTTTCAGGTAAGAAGCGACAAATTGATTGTTCAGGAGGCCGATGCCTCCGAGGGTTTCGGCTGCTTCGGGGATAATTTCTGTGAATTTCTCTTGACTTTCATCACCAGCGAGGGATGAGGGAGGTGGGTTATTAGTGTCGATCGCAATTACGCGGCCCAACGGTGCATTCAAGTCTGTTTGAAGCCAGAAAAGAGAGCCATCATTGTCAATGAAACTGTACTCAGCCTCGAATTCGTTAATTAGTTCTACAACGGTTAATTCCGGTGCCGTCAAATCCTTGTAGAAAATCAAGTTTTTGGTTTCCGTTCCCTGCCAAACAGAGATAATCAAATAACGGCCGTCTTCGGTGACGCCGCCGCTAAATCCCCACTCTTTCTGGTCGGGTCGCTCATAGATTAGCTCGTCTTCAGATTGAGGCGTGCCGATTTTGTGGTAAAACAGTTTTTGGTAATAATTAACGTCTTCGTGCTTGCTTTTTTCGTTAGGTTCATCGTAGCGGCTGTAGAAAAAGCCTTTACCGTCGTGAGTCCAGGATGCTCCTGAAAATTTAATCCACTTTAAATGGTCTGATAAATCTTCGCCAGTTGCCACATCACGGACTTTCCATTCCTGCCAGTCGGAACCGGAAGCTGACAAACCGTAGGCCATGAGTTTGCCGTCTTCGCTGATAGCTACGCCACCCAGAGCAACGGTTCCGTCTTCTGAAAGAGTGTTGGGGTCAATTAATACTTTTGGTTCGCCGTCGAGGGATGTTAACGTGTAGAGTACCGATTGATTTTGCAGGCCGTCATTCTTGTAGTAGAAATAGCGATCGCCTTGTTTGAAAGGTATGCCGTATTTCTCGTAATCCCAAAGTTGAGTCAGGCGCTGTTTGATTTTTTCCCGCGCCGGAATTTCGCCCAGATAGCCAAAGGTAACTTGATTTTGAGCTTCTACCCAAGCTTGAGTTTCCTCTGAGTCGGGGTCTTCTAGCCACCTGTAGGGGTCGGATACTTTGACGCCGTGGTAGTCGTCTGTTTGGTCAATTTTGCGGGTTGTGGGGTAGCTTAAAGGTCGATCGAACTGGGCCATGATTTTTTACTTTCGGTAACTTTGTCCAGTTTAGCCTTTCGCGGCAGTGACGACAGAGAACAACCACACCCAACAGCAAATACCAAATACCCGACAGGTTTCAAGCTGTCGCTACACAGACAAAACCCGCCGGCGCGGGTTTCATCTCTTACAAATTTCTCATTGCCAGCCTCAGCAAAGCAATCGCAGAAGCTTAGGATATAAATATCGTCGCATCAATTGTAAACACTTCCACCTCTCTTCTCTTCCTTCGTGTACTTCGCGTCTTCGCGGTTCAATTCTCTTACTTTCCAATCAACCATCACTCATTTTTAACTAATCCAACTCTCTCCTTCCTTCCAAAGCGCGAGCCAATGTAACCTCATCAGCATATTCCAAATCTCCCCCCATCGGCAAACCAAAAGCTATGCGCGTCACCAGAGTAAAAGGTTTTAATAAGTGACCGATATAAAGAGTAGTAGTTTCGCCTTCCACGCTGGGACTAATAGCAATAATTACTTCCTTAATCTTGTCGTGGTTGACGCGCCGAACTAACGGTTGAATGTTCAATTGTTCCGGACCAATTCCATCCATCGGCGAGATAACGCCGCCAACAACGTGATATTTGCCCATATATTCCCGGGTTTTTTCTAAAGCGATTACGTCGCGGGAATCTGACACTACACAAATGGTATGACTGTCGCGGTTGGTATTGCGGCAAATTTCGCAAACAGGGTCAGCAGATAAGTGAAAGCATACTTGACAGAAACCTACTTGCTGTTTGGCATCAATCAAAGATTTAGCTAGGGCTTGCACTTCTTCTTCCGGTCGCTTCAAAATATGTAAAGCTAAGCGCTGGGCTGTTTTTGGGCCGATTCCGGGCAAGCGCTGAAATTGTTCGATTAAACGAGCTAAAGGTCGAGTGTACATTAAAAATTGGCGGTAATTGGTAATATCATTTCTGGTTGATTCGCGACTATATAATTTGCGCGATGTAGGGGCGGGTTTTACCAACCATCTATGTTTAAAACTAAGTATATCATAAACCAGTCCCGCCCATACACTGAGGAATATTGACTAATTTACCCTCCACTAATTTTAGCTTTGTAGCCTAACTTTGTGATAATTTCTAGCAGCTTTTGCTTGTGTTCGCCTTGAATTTCGATTTCATTATCTTTGACTGTGCCGCCAGTACCGCATTGAGCTTTTAGCTGTTTTGCTAAAGTTGCTAATGTTTCGGGTTTTTCCTGAAACCCACTGATGATTGTAACTGTTTTGCCGCCGCGTCCTTTGCGGGATGCTTCGATTTTAAGGTTTTGTTGATTGGGGGGAACTTCGGCAACTCCCCGTTGGAGGGCGGCGGAGTTGTCAACGTTGCCAAACTCGGAGTAAACTATTCGTTTGCCCTCGGTTGTTTTGCTGTCAGAATCTTTGCGTTTGGATGCTGCCATAGGTTAAGATGCTTGAACTTTTTTTACTGGTATTTCTAGTTTTAGCGGATTGGGGTATGGTTGCGATCGCTCGGGATGCGCTCTATCTTCTACTTATTGTATTAGCCTGTCAAGCGTTCAAGGAATTATAATGAAATTTGTTCGACCTGCTCAAGTCCACAACTGATTTGGTACGATCGACACCAAGCCTCTAGCTTACCCGCGAATCTAAAAAATCTAAAATCAAATGACAGTCACACCCCTGCATCCCACCACCGAAACCAGCACTCAACGCCCCGACTCCCTCGGCAGATTCGGCAAATTCGGCGGCAAATACGTCCCCGAAACCCTCATGCCGGCTTTATTTGAACTAGAAGCCGCTTTCCACAAATACAGCAGCGAACCGGAATTTCAACAGCAACTCCAACAATTACTCAAAGATTATGTCGGCCGCCCCAGCCCTTTGTATTTTGCCGAACGCCTCACCGAGCACTACGCTAAAGCAGACGGAACTGGTCCGCAAATTTACCTAAAACGCGAAGATTTAAACCACACCGGAGCTCACAAAATTAACAACGCTTTAGCTCAAGCATTGCTCGCAAAACGCATGGGCAAAAAACGGGTAATTGCTGAAACTGGTGCCGGTCAGCACGGCGTTGCTACCGCCACAGTTTGCGCTCGTTTCGGTATAGAATGCATTGTCTACATGGGCGTTCACGACATGGAAAGACAGGCTTTAAATGTGTTTAGAATGCGGCTGATGGGTGCGGAAGTGCGGCCGGTGGCGGCGGGTACGGGAACGCTGAAAGATGCGACTTCGGAAGCGATTCGCGACTGGGTGACAAACGTGGAGACAACTCATTACATTCTCGGTTCCGTAGCGGGCCCGCATCCTTACCCGATGATGGTGCGCGATTTCCATGCGATAATCGGTCAAGAAACCCGCGCTCAGTGTCAGGAAAAGTGGGGTGGTTTGCCGGATATTTTATTAGCTTGCGTCGGCGGTGGTTCTAATGCAATGGGTCTTTTTCACGAGTTTGTCGGGGAAGAAACTATCAGATTGATTGGTATTGAAGCGGCGGGCGAAGGTGTGGAGACCCAGAAACACGCTGCTACTTTGACTAAAGGAAGTGTGGGTGTTCTGCACGGGGCGATGAGTTATTTGCTGCAAGATAATGAAGGTCAAGTGATTGAGCCGCATTCGATTAGTGCGGGTTTGGATTATCCGGGCGTGGGGCCGGAACACAGTTATTTGAAGGATGCGGGTCGAGCTGAATATTATAGCGTAACTGATGCAGAAGCGCTGGAAGCATTTCAGCGGCTTTCGCAGTTGGAGGGGATTATTCCGGCTTTGGAAACTGCTCACGCGATCGCCTATTTAGAGACTCTGTGCCCTCAGCTAACAGGCAACCCGCGCATTGTGCTCAACTGTTCGGGACGCGGCGACAAAGACGTGAACACTGTGGCGAAGGTTCTGAATATCTAGTTGGGCGGAATGTGGGGCGATCGCTCTGTAGGAATTAGTAACAATTAATTGGTGTCAACTTAAGACTAAAATCCTTTGTCTCTCGTTTGTATCGAACTCTAGATCCCCCCTAGCCCCCCTTAATAAGGGAGACCCGAAGCGCTCTTTCGTCCCCCGCACGCGGGGGATTCGAGGCGGATCGAGAGACCGATCGTCAGACGGTATACTCATACTACTTTTGGCATTAAGTTGACACTAATGGTAACAATTAACTTTATTTTTCGTTTGATTTCATGTCCAAAGGTTTAATTTTGACGTGGGTGGGATTGTTGACAATCCTGCTGCCAAAGTGTGGTGCGATCACTCTTGAGCCATCGCGGCCGGAAACTTCCATGAATACTAAGGTTGCTTCGAGTGCTATTACTGACTTAGAAAAAGCGGTTAACCAACAGATCAATCAATACCGAGCATCTAAGAAGTTGCCGCCGCTGAGAGTCGATCCGCAAATGACTCAGATAGCAAGAATTCACAGCGAAAATATGGCTAACGGTAAAGCAACTTTTAGCCACGATGGATTTGAAGGGCGGGCGAAAGCAATTACTATTCCTTATCAAAGTGTAGCTGAAAATCTTGCTTACAATATGGGCTACAGCGACCCGGTACGCAAGGCTGTTGAAGGTTGGATTAAAAGTGACGGCCACCGCAAGAATATGGAGGGTCAGTTTAATTTAACTGGGATTGGGATTGCTAAAAATGCCAAAGGCGAGTATTATTTTACTCAGCTTTTTGTTCGGAGTTGGTAAGCGGAAGGAAGGCACGAAACGGCTTCGGACACGGATACACGGATAAATTATCGAGTGTGAGGTAGATGCGGAAGTCAGAAGCAAGAGGGAAGAGGGAAGAGAGAAGAGGTAGTCAACAGTCAACAGCCAGTCGATTTTAGATTTTAGATTTTAGATTTTAGATTTAAAAATTGACTCCACA
>JAUBOM010000382.1:0-1236 GCA_036700245.1 Microcoleus vaginatus BM001213989 | reverse complement strand
ACTTGACCGAGTTCTTCTGATGAAATAGCACCGCTGGCGTCCGCGTCAAATACTTGGAACACTTCCCATAACTTCGCCTCCTCTTCTTCAGTCATGGCTTTTTTTTCAAGCTCCACAGATGTCATACTAAATTTTCCCTGATTTTTTTTATTTTATGTCTATTAATTATGGCTAATATAACTAGGTAAGCGCAAAAAAACAATAATATTTTGTCGGGTCTTGTCGGGGCTGGTTTAGGCTACGATCTATACTAAGACAGATGTGGTTAATGCCAAACCAGCTTTATCATGTAATGTTTATTTCTAGCAACTTACTTACTTTAATTTTTAATTTCTGATGACTTACGTAACTTTATACCAACACTCGTAATTGCCGAAATACACAGAGATTTTTGCGTCTGAAGAAGTAACGTTATTAGGTTGAGAAAACTTTTAAGCCGCCTCAGCCTCTCCATCGCGGCCCGCATCAGGAGAAATAATCCTATTGTTTAAGTTATCTTTTGTTGAGGCTATTCGCTTGTACGGAATAAATCCTCTCCACCAGTAATTTCAGCGCAGTAATTGACAATATGCACCAATTCGCTAGGGGGATTTTTGCAATCGCCATTCTCTTCAAACAAGAGGATTGCAATATAACATAGCAATCCTAAATCATTTGTGAATTTCTTACTCCCGGACCGCGAGTTCGGGGAGGGTTGGGGTGGGGTAAAAAATTTACGATTCTTGCAAGGATTGCTATATGAAGCCGTAAAAAGTTAAGTTTTTAAGCTTAACTTTTTACGGGCTGATATTTAAGCAACCTCTACGAACACACCGCTGCGAGCAAACTCCTCTTCTTCAGGACTAAAGACAGGAGCTTCATCCACAACGTCAGGGTCAAAGTAATATGTCTCTTGTAGGAATTGTCCCGTGACGATCGCCTCCTCCAACTCCTTGATATAATCTTGGGCAACTAAGCAGGCCTCCTTGATGCCTTCTGAGTCCCTCTTCTCCAACAGCTTTTGCAATGTTGCTCTCACCCCTGTCAGTCGTGCAGCGGGCTTGAGCATACCGTAGAGGCGGTACATTCGATCGGTCGCAATGCTGATTTGTTTGAGGGCATTGGCTCGTGCTAGCTCAGAGTCAATGCTGGGCCAATAACGGGTGGTGTAGAATGCTTTCTCATCCTTGTGATACCACTCTTCCGATCGCGCAATTGATGAGGAGACAGTGTTGTGCAACTTCCAGAAGAATAAGC
>JAUBOM010000024.1:0-79806 GCA_036700245.1 Microcoleus vaginatus BM001213989 | reverse complement strand
GGAACGGTTTTTAGTTTTTACATTAAAGTCAGTCTGGCAACCGAGAGCGAAATTTCTGACAGACTGCCGCAAAAACGAGTGAAATGGTTGGCATCCAACCAACAAATATATCGCATTTTGGTAGCGGACGATGAGTCGGCAAATCGGTTGCTGCTAACTCAGATATTGAAGTCGGCTGGCTTTCTGGTGTGGTTCGCGGATAACGGAATTGAGACTGTTAAATTGTGGCAAAAGTACAAGCCGCATTTAATTTGGATGGATTTGAGGATGCCTGTTCTAGACGGCTTTCAAGCTGCTCAAAAAATTAGAGCACGGCCGGACGGTTCTAACACTAAAATTATTGCTTTGAGCGCTAATGCTTTTGTTAAAACCCAGGAACTCGCCATGTCAAACGGCTTCGATGACTTTGTTGCCAAACCGTTCCCAGAGGCAGTAATTTTTGAGAAGATGGCGCTTCATTTGGGAGTTCGCTATATCTATGAAGAGGATTCCTCTAGGAAGTCCGAACAGGATGAGCCTGTTGTGCAACTGACTCCTGAGTCGCTGTCTGTGTTGCCGAGGGAGTTGATTGAGAAGCTTTACAAAGCAGCCGCTTGTGGAGACGAGCAAGCGGTAAGGCTGTTGATTGAGCGAATCCCCCTGTCGCAGAAGCCTCTTGCTGTGGCTCTGACTAAATTAGTTGACAATATGAGCTTAGATATTATCAGCGATTTAACTCAACACTACCTTTGAACGAACCCCACCCAAATCCAAGATTATGGGTAGGGACTGCGCTGAACATCTCTGCTCAGTGCTAACTGCGATCGCAGTTAGTTATCAGACGCGGTTCTCAAAGTTCTTTCAAGGATTAGTCTACAATAAGCCGCAGTCCACTAATATTATTTAATCAACACGTTGAGTGAGCGTGCTTAAAAATAGATGAGCAAAATTATTGCGCTGTTCAACCAGTCAGGCGGTGTCTCCAAAACCAGTTTGACAATGAATTTAGGGTACCATTTGGCGAGGCGGAAGCAAAAAGTCTTGTTAGTAGATATGGACCCCCAAGCCTCACTTACCACCTTCATGGGCTTGGAGCCATCTGAGTTACAGGAGACTGTCTACGAGTCTATTATGAACGGTTCTGACGCGGCGCTCCGCAAAAACCTTCACAACATGGACTTGCTTCCTTCCAATATTAATTTGAGCGGAGCAGAGCTGGAACTGGTGGTGGCTGACATGAGAGATAGTCGGCTAAAAGAAGTCATTGACCCCCTGAGCTCGAACTATGACTTCATATTGATAGACTGCCCTCCCTCGCTCGGCATCCTATCCTATATCAGTCTAGTTGCCTCCACTCACGTCTTAATTCCGATTCAGACTGAATATAAAGCTCTCAAAGGAACAGAATTGCTGTTGCAAACCATTGCTCGCGTCAGAAAACGCGCCAATCGTTCATTGCAGATTGCTGGAGTGATTCCGACGCTGTACGATACCCGTACTGTACAGGCCTTTCAAAGTTTGCAGTCAATTACTACTTCTCTGGAGAAGATTGGTGCGATTTACCCTCCTGTGCCTCGGACTGTGGCTTTTGCCGATGCGTCACAGCAACACGTACCTCTGACAGTGTACAATCCAAAACATCCAGCCGTCGCCGTACTCGATACTATTGCACAAGGACTCTTAGCTTTGCGATGAATCAAAAGCGCGACAGTCAGCCTTATCAAATCAAAGGGGTTGAGGCTCTATTAGGAACCAGCGACAGCTCTGATGCCGCAGCCTCCCTTGTCTCCATAGACAAAATTGTCTTGCCCCAGCAGCAGCCACGCCGCTATTTCGATCCGACAGCTATGCAAGAACTGGTGGAGTCAGTCAAGCAGCTAGGAATTCTGCAACCGCTCCTGGTACGCCCAATAGATGGCAACAAGTACGAATTGGTGGCTGGAGAACGGCGCTATCGAGCCGCTTCGTCGTTAGGTTTGACTGAGATTCCTGTTGTGATTCGGGAACTGACAGACACAGAGGCTCTGCAAATTGCACTGCTGGAGAACTTGCAGCGGGAAGATTTAAATGCGATTGAGGAAACTGAGGGAATTCTGCAATTGCTGGCAATGAAATTGAACTCTACCTCAGAGTCAGTTATTGCTTTGCTCGGAGCGGCCGCGCACCCGGAACGCGCCGGTGTGGATAACGTTATCCACAGCTCGGAGTGGGAAATAGTAAGCGATATATTTGCACTCGTCGGGAAGTACACTCCAGAGAGTTTCCGAACCAATCGCCTCCCGTTGCTGAACCTGCCAGATGATGTTATTGGAGCGCTGCGGAAAGGACAGATTGAGTATACCAAAGCCAGAGCGATCGCCCGAGTTAAGGATAGCTCAGAGCGCTCCCAATTGTTATTCGAGGCGATCGCTCTCGACCTCTCCCTGACCCAAATCAAACAGCGCATTGCCGATTTAAAAGCGAAAAGTACAGGTTCGGCGACTGCACCAAATCACTCACTTAAAAGTCGCGTAGATACAGCTTTGCAGCGAGTGAAAAAGTCTAAGGTTTGGGATGACCCCAAAAAGCAAAAGAAACTAGAGAAGCTGTTAGCTGAACTGGAAGCTTTGGTGGGTGAGGGATTGGAAAAATGAAAATGAAGGCTTTCGCCCCAACGAAAGTTACTCTGCATCTTGCCAGCCCTCTAGAGATGCTATCAAGATGTTGATCAGGGGGTGATCCACCAGCTCTTTTAAGGCTTCAGTACCACCTGCTTTTAGCGCTCCGATCACCCGCGCTTTGAAAGTTGGATTGCTCTCAATGTGCTTGAGGGCTTCTGTTACAACTACCTGCTTTTGTAGAGGTGTAGTTGTGGGATAATTCTGCTCCAGTTGTTGTAGCAGTTGCTGAATCTCTGCTGCGGCTTCTGCCAGGTTTTGCTTTTGCTCGGGTGTGTAATTGGTTATGTTGCCACCTATCTGATGAGCATGAACCGTCTCAGCATCCACAAGACCTCCAGCAATTTGAGGATTTTGTAGGTTCCATTTAGAGACTTTTTTGGGTCCTTGTGACATAGTATCTCCATTGTTCTGATATGTTTCTGCGTAAACGCTAGGACGCTGTATTGCTGTTTTTAGCATATCTTCTAAACTCTGAATCCGGGAATCTTTCTCTTTCAAAAGTAATTTGACATCCTCTGGTAAAGCTTTGATCTGATTGTAAGTAACCAAGTAGTCGGCACTAAGCTGTGAACGGTCTGCGTCAGGGGCTGTTTTGGCTTCGAGTAAAAGCTTATCGGCGTCCCTTTCCTTCATCGTTATAATTTCTAACTCAGCACCAGGGTGTTTTTCTGCTAACCGATCGAATGAAATGGCAATAGCACTCGTATCAACATCATTTTTAGGAATTTCAATTTGCAGCTTTTCGGATCTTGGAGCAATTATACTTTCAGGACAGGATACCACAACAGCATCAACCACACCTCGAAGTTGTTTAATTTCCTTCCTAAGCCTATTATGTAGATCGAATTGGCGGGACTCATCCCAAAAGAAAACAACTATATTGCTATAAGCTGAACCTTCAACAAAATACAAGTCTGAGTCAACATAAATCTGCTCGATTATACTTTGATAATTGTTGTTTGAGCGCATAAAATTTACATAAATAATTAATCTCAAACATGGTATGCCCAGAACAGTTCGCAGAGGTATTTGTCCATCGACCGAGGAATTGCAATCCATTTTCATACAATCAGGAAAGATGGAAGCTAGCAAAAAATAGAGTAAGTTTTGAACGCGCTCCTTATCATCGACATACCATTTTAGAGCTTGGCTTTCCCCAGAAGGTAGTTTCTCTTCCCATATCGACTTTTGCAGCGCTCCAGGTACGCGATTTAAAATTCTGCAAACATCTTCAATCGACGGATTGCTTAGATTAACTGCTGGAGAAGAACGTTGGATTGAATCAAAAGCTGCGAGCCGAAGAGCTGCACGGGCTGGAGGAATAGCATCTCCAGCTTCAAGCTTCATCAGCGAGAGGGTTTCCATCTGCTCTTGACTATTAGATATTGGGTCTGGAGGGAGCAATTCTTTAACACGCAGGGCAAGGCGTATATCTGAAACCGTGTTTGCATTTGGAATAGGTAAAGTAGGGATTAAATTTACTACTCGTTGAGTAACAATCAGCAGGCATTTTTGCCAGTCACTTAACCGATTTTGGAAGCTTTCACTGATAAACCTCTCCATCCAGCAAACAACTTTGTTTTGAACTGAATCTTCACCAATCAACTGAGCCCCAAGAGCGATTCCCAAAAGAGCAACGGTGTCAGTACAAAAGTCCATTGGTCCACCGTCGATGAATGGGTCACGTCCGGCAACCCAGGTTAATCCTGTCTTGAGTACATTGTATTGGGGAGCTTCAAGTGCGTTCGCTGCTGCGGCAAATCCCAGAATCGCAACATCTCGATAGCTTCGCTGCCCTCCCGTGCGTTCTCCGGCAGCAAGGGCTGCTTTTTGAAGCTGTAACCCAATCTCTAGCTCTGGAAGAAGCCACGCTGCAAATGCTTCATCAACATTCCCTCGCCCAACTAAGTTTTTTAACTCTCGCAAAAGAGCTTTTTTTGCGTCGGTGAAAAGAAGTTCGTCTGGAACGCTCATAGAAACCATCTCGTTTCACCGATCCGTCCTAACATTGCATTGGGATTCCAACGGGAGACCGTACCTAGTTGCCCTAGCATCTTGGCGATTAACTCTGAGTACATGATAGTAACTGGCATTGGTGATGGGAAAAAGCTTCGCCATGAATGGCATGAAAACGTAAACACTTGTCGGGTGAGGTATGTTGTGTCTTGGAATGAAGACTGACGATGAAGGCGAAGTAGAACTGGAGAAGGAATTCCATCCTCTACCCTTTTCAGCTCTTTCGCTCCAGTTAGTGAAAGCAAAACTTCAGATCGGGAAAGTCGCAAAAATCCGCCCCGTACAGGAGCAAAGACACCCTTAATAGAGTTAGTAGAGTAATCTTGTATCCCGTTCTGTAATGCGTCAAATAGGATGTAAGGATGTTCTTTAATGATGTGAATAAAAGCATACTCTACATCATAATCACCTAATTCTTCCATAAGTTTTTTTACTGCTTCCGCTTCAGAATTTTTGAGGGGCTTAAACGCATGGAATATTAGCCGTATATGCTCCCCAGCCTGCCAGTTCATCGAACGCTTGACTTTACCGATTGTGTCGCGCAACGACTGGAGCAGAGCATCCTGATAATCTGTAAAGGGAACTGCTTGTGAAAGGTTTGAGAGTCTATAGTTGCCATCTCCCGAAAAGACTGTAGTAATACCGACAACCTGCTCTCGATGCCCCAAACGCCCTTCACTGACATAAGCACTACCGAGACCAAAAACTAATTCATGAGCAATGGTAGGATTAGCTTTAATCAACCACGGAATTCCGCCCAGCTTGGCGTAAGTAGCAAGTCCCATAGTGTTGAGAACATAGCAAAGACTTCGATCTGGAACATCAACAGTCTCGATCTGAAACTCCTGAACAGGAATCTGTTCCGCAAGAAAAGCGGCTTTGGTGGTCAAATAAGGATTGTTATCTCCGTATAGTTGATGAAATGCCTCATCGATCTGAACCAACGCCAAATCCCACTTAAAGTTTTTCCTTGTTTGGTGGGCGAGAGCTTGCCTAACCGCTCGATTATACGCTTCTGCTGTGTTGTTCTCAGTAAGGAAAAACTCAGGTTCAGCCCCATCAAGAGCGTACTTGTGGATAAAGCCTTTGGCAAAAGGTTGTCTCTTTAGTTTTGGTACAGTGACACCGTTAAAAAACTTGTAAAGGAATTGCTCGACACGCCCCTTGCGCGTCTGTTGGCAGATAACGCATATCCGGGGAGTTGAAGGGGTAAAAGTCTGTGCCGTGTAGGGGCCATAATCATTCAGCCCACCATCATTCCATGTAGAAGTTTTCTCGCCCGTTGGATCGAAAACGTAAATGGCTGAACGCGCGATCTGGACGGCAGGGAAATTTTGCGGATTTGCTTCTGTGAGGAAAGGCTCAAGGGTAAACGTTGCACCTGGGACAAATTCAATCGGGTGGTTAGCGAAGTATCGAATAATAGTTTGCAACTTTTCTAGTCGAGCTGGGCCGCTTCTAAATGTTGCAAGCTCATTGTCAAGTGCTTGCTTTATATGAGGCGCTTTCTCCCCAAATAAATGCACAAGGCAGAGGTTAAAAGCTTCGTGTCGCGGTTCAAGAAATACTTCACTCGCGGCAACAGTGCAAGTCCCCGAACGCGAGTCTGTAAGGGTTAACTGTCCATTCTCAATCGACTCTACGCGCCCCAAGAGCTTTAAGCGAGGAGCCATACGGCTATCCCTTGATAGAATCAACTGGCTCACATAGAGTCCAGTAAGGGAAAAGCCTTCTCTTACCAAGGCGTCGCAAGGTAGCTCGATCCATTTGGTGGTTCTGGCGTTCAGAGCCAGCCCTAGAGACAGTGACTGATTATCGAAGTTCACCGTCCGAATGGCTGCCGCGTATAGTGGTTTTACCGATAGCCAGGTTGGGAGCTCGGTGTCAGGAGGGAGAACTTTTGCTAAAAAATTATCTTGAGCCTGGTCCGAAATAAACTCTATGGGATCGTACCCAAGAATTTTTCGCCCTAGTCTGTGCAAATAGTTGAGTAGTGCAGCACGGATCAAAGCTGCGCACAGATAAAGATTCTTGGAGAGCGGAATAGTTATGGATTTTTCACCCAGAACTTCACCAGATGAAACAATTGAAACACAAAGAATCTGATTCTTGTTATCTCTATGGAAGACGTGAGTATCGCCATGTTTTTCACGGAGAGCGTGTAGCTGCTCTTTGCTCTCATACTGATAGATACCCACACAAATCTCCACATCTTCAAATTTGATTGGAGAAAAGTTAAGGGTAAGCTGCCTGTTCGTATTGGCAGTTCTGGGGACGTTTCTAAAGTTAGAATTTGTCATAATCTAATCAATGTCCAGAAGCTAACGAAGGCTGAAAACCTTGACGCGACTAAATTATAATCTTCTTCTCTTCTCCAAAGTTATGCAACAGTAGCCAGGGCTGACAAAATGTAATCCCATCCGGTTATAGAGGCTATTGTTTCTCTGGAAAATTCTTCAATAAATCAGCCGCTAAATTGTTTATAATTTTTGCTCCCCATCCTCGCTGCTGTTGCCGATTTAAAATATCCCGTCCAATTTGCCAGTAAAGCAACACTAATTCGCGGTTAGCAGAAAGTACGGCTCGCACTTGAGCTTAATTGAGCATTACGTCTCTTCCAGCCCTTTGCGACAGCAGGCGATCACTTGAGCACCAAATCAGCCAGCAGTCCCGAAGCTTCCCGCTGCAAGCTCTGCCGATTATCATCGTAGCAATTAAGGACGTTCGAGCTGGTATGGCGGCTCAACTTCTGCGCCATTCGCGTATTGCCGTTGCTTGCATCTAACAGAGTCGTAATTGCAGCGTGGCGTATTCTGTGCGGGCTGATTCTTTTAGGAATTCCCGCCGCACAGCAAGTTGAGAAAACAAGCTTGTAAATAGCGTACCCGCTCAACCTCAATCCGTATTCCCGCTTTGTCAAAGCGATAAATAAAGGCTCTTGGGGCATTGCAGCTCCCCGCACGCTCAGCCAATCAGAAATCGCATCTGCCGTCGCGCCGTGCAAGTCAATTAGCTGCGCTTGAGTTCCCCTACCTTTGCCGTAAATATTCAGAGTTCGGGCTAGCGGGTCAAAGTCACCTATATTGGCTGCGCCGATTTCTCCCCGGCGCAACGCATTATCCCACAGCAGCCGGAGAACTGCATAGTCGCGCTTTCCCTGGGGCGTACTCCGGTCAGGAATGGACAACACCGACTGCATCGCCGCCACATTCTCAGAAGCAACTCGGCCAAACCCTGTAGTATCCCGGTAAGGAACCACCTTCTCTCCTTCAACATCTACCAAACTCCACTCGCACTCGCCCACCTTCCGAGCAAAATTCACCAAACTTTTGATAGCCGCCAGCCGCCGATTAATCGTCGCTTCCTTGAGTCCCTTGTCGATTAGTTTGGCTTTATACTTGAGAACCACTGCGACAGCGGCGAAGCGGTTCAGCCGTAGGAACTCGCGCACTAATGCCGGGTGCGGTGTGAGCCCCGTCATTGTCGCAAAGAAATCGTACAAGTCTTTCTCATAAGCACGCCTAGTGTTAAAAGAGCGCTTGGCAGCTAACAGCTCTGCCACTAGGTCGCGCGTCGAAGCTATTTCTCCAAAGGAATTAGTAACGTGTTCTAAGTCCATACCCGGCCTGATAATTTGCCTTTCCAGACCAGATTACCCGATCGAGAGGTGCAAATAGCACAAGATTCAACCTTGAAAGACAACTTGAATACGTGCAGAAAATTTGCTGGGCTGTAAAAATACTCAGTTTCAATTTTGAGTCTCAACACTACTTATAACTAAAATTTATTGACGATTTGACGATTCTCCTGAACTTCCCTGTTTGTAAAGGTTTCAACTTCTAAGCTTCATTGACGATTATTGACATTGTTTTTGACGATTCTCCCCAAATGCTTTCCAACTATAAGTTTGGGGAATAGCCGCTCTGTTTTTGACGATTCTGACGATTGGTTGATCGACCTGTCGCGATCGTCATTGACGACTTGCGCCTGACATGATCCGGTCGCCACTGCTATCTGATTGACAATCGTCAATGACGATTCTGAATTGTCAAAGCTGTTATTGACGATTGAAGTGCTTATGGAGTAGAAGTTTTAGGGAATCGTCAAATCGTCAACGCTAATTTTAAGCTTTTGCAAAAAAGGATCGGCAGGCATTCGCGATCACACTCGGGAGCAACTAACTTCCCTGTAGCGTTTTGAACCAGCATCCGACATAACCTTGGCTTTTGAGGACTTGATGCCTCACGAGTGTCCTAACTCAAGGTCACGACAAATTTTCTTTGACGATTTGACGATTCTTCTAAACTATCGTAGTTATAAGGCTTTCAGCTTCTAACTTTCATTGACGATTATTGACATTGTTTTTGACGATTCTCCCCAAACGCTTTTTCAGCATGGATTTTGGGGATATACTGCAAATTTTTGACGATTTTGACGATTGCTTGACGTCCATCGCCCTATCAAGCTGGCAGGGAAGCGGATTGTCCTTGTTATCGCGGGAGCGGGCGATCGTGAATTTATTGGGATGTGGCTGGGGAATCGTCAATGACGATTTTCAATCGTCAAAGCTGCTATTGACGGGGGAACTGCTTGATGTGTAAAAGTTTCAAACTATCGTCAAATCGTCAACGCAATTTTTAAACTAGCGGTAAATTTAGATGCCGGATAGTCCGTCGCGATCGTCCACAACCAGCTTGCACAAGACCATTTTCCACTCTTCTCCTAACACAGCTTCTACAAAGGGGTCGGGATTCAGTGTCAAGCTGTGAACCAGAGCGCGACTAAAAAAGAAATTTTCTTTGACGATTTGACGATTCTCCTAAACTCTTGTATTTATAAAGCTTTCAGCTTCTAGCTTTTATTGACGATTATTGACATTATTTTTGACGATTCTCGATAAACGCTTTCTCTGCAAGGGTTGTGGGAATGTACTGCGAGTTTTTGACGATTCTGACGATTGCTTGACAACCTCTGGTGGACAAGCGAACTGCCACTATCACATGAACTCGATGTAAGCGAATGAGCAGGACTTACGCAGTTACTCTATATATAGTTATTTAATGTAGACTTTAATTTACTAAAACACTATATATACCGTTTTTTGTAAGTCCCGCGAGTAATGTCAACAATGAATGGTCAATGACGATTCTGAATCGTCAAAACTGTTACTGACGATTGAAGTGCTTACGGGGTAAGAGTTATAGGGAATCGTCAAATCGTCAACACAAAAATAGGACACTATAGGCGCTTGATGTGATTACCGTGAGTAACGTCAGCAGTGAATCGTCAATGACGATTCTGAATCGTCAAAGCTATTACTGACGATTGAAGTGCTTACGGGGTAAGAGTTATAGGGAATCGTCAAATCGTCAACACAAATTTTGGTGTTCTGCGAGTTTTCTACGATTCTGACGATTGCTTGACAAGTCCGGCTTGGCGAACTAGCAGTTTGTAGGTTGCCACTGTTACCAGTACGCTCACCTGCGGGCGATCGTAAATCTCTTGGGATGTGCTGAGGAATCGTCAATGACGATTGAAAATCGTCGAAGCTGCTATTGACGAGGGAACAGCTTGCTGTGTAAGAGTTTCAAACTATCGTCAAATCGTCAACGCAGTTTTTAAGCTAGCCGTAATTAGGTATCCGGTGACAATTGCGATCGCCACAACCGACTGGACTTTAGTGTCTTCCGCTCTTCTCCCAACACAGCTTCTTTCTTGAAGCAACAGACGAAGGTTTCAATGCTCAGCTTTAGCCCTGGCTGCCAACAGTTACAAATTTCGCCCAACGTGCAAGACGATTATAGTGAACTGTTCTCTCTGTAAAGGTTTCAGCTTTTAAAAATCATTGGTGATTTTTTACAAAATTTTTGACCACGACTCACCCCGCGACAAAAAATGTGGTGGTTTGATGCGTTACGCTATCACTTCGCACCTTACACATAGAGGTTTTGCGTAAGTCTGGTTGACGATTCTCGCGATCGAGTTCACTCCACATAAGGCAAGAGGGATGCGCTACCTGGTTTTGACGATTGAAGTGCAAATACCCGCTAAGGTCAGATTTCTATCATGCGGTTTGAGAAATGCTCTGCCTGGTTTTGACGATTCTGACTCCGGTACGAGCAGCCCCACCGTGTAGAGCGCTCCAGGCGGGTCAGCGATCGTCAATGACGGTTGAGAATCGTCACAACTGTCATTATTGATAACGTAATCGCTTACTCTGGAAGACTTTGGAATAATCGCTGCTGTCGGAGGACGGCATTTTTTGCAAGTTGCCACAAATACCCTGGACTGCACTTGCAACTCGGTTTGCGCGCTCGCTCAATAGCTTGCAACTAATACCATTTCCGAAAAATTCTGCAACAGTAGCAACTTTTTTGTTGGCTTTGACTTGCGAATCAACCCAACGCTCGTGTTTGTAGCAGGGTTTTTCGGAAATGATATAACCGCCAAAACGTGGCCGAGCAACAATTATCTTAGAATCCGCCACTTGAAAGACTTGCCGACCTTTTTCGTTTCACCGAGGTTCATCGAAACCATTTGGTTGAAGACCGCAGCCGTAAAGTCCGTGTTCGACATCTGGCGCAGTTTAGCTCCTGCAACGAGTTCGCGACAGTTGCGGTATGCTTCACGGGTGCTGATCCAACCTTCAGCAACCGTGTCCCGCAACTCTTCTGATTTCTGAATCAGTTTCTGGATGACCGGGACTGTATCGTCCTCATCTTGCTGCTGCCCTTTATAAAGCACTTCAGCCTGGTTGATGTAGAAGTAGCTGGTGGCGATCGCCTTTTGAATGATGTCGGCCCCAATCGAGGTAGGAATTTCAATCTCAAAAGGCTTGTCGGAACGTTCCCCGCCTGAGAGCTTCCACTCTTCTTTCAACTGCAAGTAAGTTTTGAGAGTGCCGTCCGGGTTTTTTAACTTGCAGATTTCGTGCAAGCAGTGCAGGATGAGGGCAATCCGCAGGCAGTACCCGCTCCACTTGGACATGGCTAGCTGGAAGCCTTCATTCAGTTCAGCTTCTTCGCGCTCGACCATCGGGTTGAAGAAGTGCTGTTCGTAGTAGTCGGCTGCCGAGTCGCTGAGGTGGTAAGTAATCGGAAAACCCTGGTAAACAGTGCGGTTCGTTTCATCTTTGAGCACTTCGCCTGTCTCCTCATTTTGAACGGGACGATAGTGCATTTTGAGGACGGAAAGTTTGTGGTAGATGTCTTTGAGAAAGGCGTCAATGTCGGGGTAGGGCAGTCGCGTCCGCCGCCGTTTGGGCATCTGGGCCAAGCAGATTACCCACCGGGCCATCCAGCCGCTGGAAATTTTGCGGGGCGTCATCTCTTCGTCAAGCGTCTTGCGCTGGATGGTGCCGGTGATGGGGACGCACGACCTCTCCACCTCGACTCGGCGATCGCGGTCAATGAGGATGACTTTGGGACCGCCGCCGTTGTTGAGGGTGAGGTAAAAGGCTTCGTCGTCCCCCTTGCCAGCCCGATATTTGTTGAGGGCTTTGAAGAAGCCGTCGATTTCATCGCGATGGACGAGGAAGCCACGCGGATTTTCGTTGATGGTGCGGATCAGGGCTTCTACGGTGATGTGTTCGACCCAATACTCGCGGGGAACGGGTGGGGGTGGGAGTTCTTCTGGCGGGTTGTCAGGGGCTCGATTTTGCTGGGTGGCTTTTTGTGCTTCTTTGTAGCTTTTGAGGGCAATGCAATATTCGCTGTTGGCGTCCTGCTGCAAGAGCCGGATGGGATTGACCATAACTTCTTGAGTTTGACTTTTGAGCTTCCCCGACCGGGCGGTGCTGATCGTCCACAGCACGCAGGACTTTTGTTTAAATCCAGGCCAAGCAACAACTTCAGCGGCCGTGCCGATCGCGCAGCCGAAGGTTGACCAACCTACTGTCATCAGATGTTCGGCGCTGGTGGGCATTGCAGCAGCGATTTGTGCCAGGATGCAGGCAATTTCAGGCGGTAAAATTTGGTGCAAGTCGAGACTCTGCTTGCGCTTGCTAACTAAATCTTCAATAAGGGTTTTTTCGCTTTCGACTTCTGCGAACTGCCATTCTTGCAGTCGGGTTAAAACGATTTGTTCGACGTATTTGGGGTCGAGTTCCAAAGCTTGAGCGATTTGGGCGCACTCGGATCTTCGTTCTGACAGGGGAATGTTGCCCCGTTCGAGGAGCCGATCGATATATTTCAGGAGCAGGTTTTCTTTCTGTTTACTGTCAGAATCCGGCGGGTAAAAATTATCTGTAACCTGACCGTTGTTTGGCGGGATGCTCTCTGACGCTACATCATCTGCTTGTAACTTTTGAGAGTTGAGCTGCTGCTGGCTCGCTGTCAGTGATGCCCTGGGGCGCTTGTCGATACCCCATTCTCCTAAAATCCTGTCTTTAATGTGAGGGGGGCATGAAGCCTGGAAGGTTTCTCGATCCAGCCGGTAAATCTTTTTCCAGCAATTTTCAGAGTCTCCGCTGTGATATTCGGCGGCGGTTTGGCAAGCGGAGGGGCTAATGGTTTTGAGGATGCGCTGCCATTTGTAGGGATCTCGGCTGCTGTCTTCCATTTGCCCCCAGGCGTACTCGGCTAAGATTTCAGTGGTGCCGGAGTAGGAGATACTGTAGCGGTGGCAGAACTCTTCCCAGCCGTAGCATTCGGAGGCGAGAGCGGTCAGGGCGTCGGAGCGATCGCCTGTTTTGGCACCGCCTGTCAGAATTTCTTTGGCGCGGGGGGAGAGGAGGTCTTCCAGGCGAATTGCGCCGGGGACGTAACTTCCTACAGAACGGGGCGAGGTGTTGGCAGGAATAGACGGGTGCTGTTGCCGTGTTGGGTAAATACCAACATCTTCCGGTTTGGCAACTGTAGGCGGATATGCGACAAAATACTCCCATCGGTACGGGATGCCGTTCGCGCCGACAGTAGGGGGCAGCAGGGTGTGACCGCCGTTTCGGGCAAGCAGTTCGCCCATTCGGGCTCTGTCTCGATCTAGGCTGAAGGCTGTCCAATCTGGTTCTTCTGTGAAGGCGAGGATGACTCGATATCCGCCGTTCGGGGTGCGAAATCGAGGGGCGACATTCAGGAGGGGGTAGTCGTTGAACCACTGTTCAAGGCGCGCCTCAAAAGCTTGTGGCGAGGAGAAGACTTTTTCTTTACGATCTAGATCAACAAAGGCGATGTAGTGACCATGTGCATTAGGCCCGCCGCCGAGAGTGCCGATGCCAGTGGTACGGGCGAACCACTTCGCTAAGTTTGCCTGAGTTGGCAATTGGTTTTGATAGGGTTTCCAACTGACTTTGACTGCTTTTCCTTTCTGGTTTATCCAAGCAGGCGCTTTGCCTCCGGGAACATTGCAGTCCCTTTCGCATTCCTTGGGACATTCCGGCAGCGCAGGTCGGCCCAAGCAATTGTGGAGCCAGTCGATTGTCTGGACAATCGTCTGGGGAGCCTGATTAATGTCGCTCATCGGCGTACCTCCAAGCGATATGAGAGGAATTGGGCGATGCCTGTTTTGACATCTTCCAAGTGCCTGCGAGGGTTACCGAGAAGTTTTTGCTATAAATTTGGCAATTTGTGTTGGCAAACCTCCTAATTTTGCTAAAGTTAAATAGCACCCAATTTTGCCTCCCCAGCCAAAAAGCTTTATGTGGCTGTGGATGCAGGTCAGTCTCCATCAAAAACCTCCATTTTGACCCCAATTATTTACCAATGGTAAATCTAGATTCACCCACAGTGAATTAAGGTGACAAATCTTAATGCTGATTTATGAAGCCTTCCACAATACGTTGAAACGTTATGACATCAGTGGCAAAGCCCTAGCTCGAGTTGCTGGGGTCAGCGAGAGTCTTGTGTCGCAGTTTAGACACGGCAAGAAGGGTGTAACTGACGAGATGCTCGACAACCTGTTACAGGCGATGCAGAAGATTGCTCCGGGAGCACGCAAACATTTTTGTTCGCTGGTAGCTGGGGAGCTGGTGGAAGGAGCGGGTGTGGAGAATGCAATTAAGGAGATTTCTGCTGAGGAGATTCCTGAATTGTTGATGGCGATCGCGCGTCGCTGGAAATCGGGTGAGAGTCAAGTTTTGCAAGTGCACTGATGTCATATACGCCGTGGAATTATAGCCTTATAAAATATGTACAATTCCAAAACTTCAATAAAGCAGATACGCCCTGAAAAATAATGCTTGTAGTGATGCTCACCATAAGTTAATTGGCGTTGCTTAATCAGGGTATGAAAAAAATAAGTTTAAAATCCAGAAGCTTTGTGGGTACTGGTTTCTATGATTGGCATATTTAGTCTTTCATACCGTAAATCAGCAACGCCAGTTAATTCTGTTGCTCCTAGCCCGCCCCAAAAATACAATTTAGATGCGGGAGAGCTTAAAATGATAAAGAGCGCACTAAATCTCAACTTCAATTACTTGGAAAGCTTGTTTAATTCCCTGAGCTAAAGCCAGTTTTTGTTGTTGGCTATAGAGTTCAAAACTTGTCCGATAAGCCGATCGCATGGCACGCAAATTCTCAATTTGACCTTTTCGGTCTTTAAGATTGAACAAAACCCACGCTAAATTATGATGAGCCTCAGCATAATCCGGTTGTAGCTGAACCGCTTTTTCCAAATAGGACTGCGCTGGACGCCACTGTCCCTGCCGCCCCAACAATGTACCTAAACGAAATTGGATAAAAGCATGGGGTGGAAATTTCTGATTGTAAGCTTCATAAGCTTGGATAGCACCAGGAATATTTTGGACTTGTTCGCGAGCAATGCCTAAATTTTTCAATACCCAAGCAGCGGCTTGTGGATAGCGCGCCGCTTTTTCAAAATTAGGAATAGCATCAGTCCATAGCCCCTGCAAAGCTTGTTTCCAGCCTATAAAACCCCAGGCAAAACTGCTGTCAGGAACCTGAGTAATAAACTCTTGGGTGCGTCGCTCTATATCTCGCGCTTGTTGAGTAATTACTGCTTTATCTAAGGCGATAATTAGACAAGGATATGCCCAGCGTAGCAATTCGCGATCGCCCTGAGAATTAGCCTGCTTTGACTTAGTAATAGCTGGTGTAGCATGACTGATAGTTAGTTTCCAGTCTTTTTGATTCACAGCAATCCACCCTTTCAATCCTAGTACAAAAGGTGATGCAAGCGTCATTTTAATTTTCGGATCTAAATCACCTTTAGTCTCGATTTGAATGGCGCGATCGATCGCACTTTCTGCCTGTTGCCAATTTCCAGTTTTGCCCAAAGCCCAAGCTAAATTAGCTTGTACCCAACTCTCATGAGACAAAAGATTTGCCGCTTGCTGCAATTGTCTAACTGCTTCTGGCCAATTTGATTTGCGGCAATTAATCAAACCCAACACTCCATAGCCCCTACCATCATTCGGTTTCACTTGAATCGCTTTCTGTGCAGCAACTTCTGTTTTAGAGTGATTGAGGTGAATCAAAACCAGGGATAATTCTACCGCTGCTTCACCATTATTAGGCTCAGTAGTTAAACATCTTTCATAAGTTTCAACAGCTTCTGCTAAGTTTCCTTGCTTGACAAAATCCAGGGATTTCCTGTGCAGAGGTGTGATAAAGTGACCTTTGAGGGCATCAATGAGTTCATCGGCCGTTTGAAATCTCTCCTCTACCTTCATTCTCATGCCGGTTAAAATAACCTGTTCAGTTAAAGGGCTGATATCGGGGCGTAATTGTCTAGGTGGAGTCAGAGTTTCTGATGGTACTCTCTCAGTAGCGGCGGCTGGTTGCTCTCCTGTTAATAATTCATACATTGAAGCACACAAGGCATAAAAATCTGTAGCGGGATAGCGTTTAGATTTTAAGCTATATTGTTCAAGAGGAGCATAACCCGGCGTTAAAACTTGGCTCATTTCACGGGTTTGACCAGCTATAAACTCTTTAGTTGCACCGAAATCAATCAAAACAGCTCTATTTTGATTATCAATAATAATATTATCTGGTTTAATGTCCCTATGAAGGAGATTATTAGTGTGAACAACTTTTAAAGCTGATGCAATTTCAATTATATAGCCTTTCACCCGCTCTTCTGATAAACGTTTTTCCTCATTCCCTACCTGGTATAATGACTTACCCCAAATAAATTCCATAACTATATAAGCACTGTCGTTCTCTTCAAACCAGTCATAAACTTTAGCAATATTCGGGTGAACGCATCTCGATAAATAATTCGCTTCAAGCTGAAATTTAGAGAGTTGTTGCTGTTTGATTTGCGGAGAAATAGAATTCGGCCAAGTAATAGTATTTCCCTGTCTGAACGCTTTTTCCGGCCACAGTTCTTTGATAGCAACCCCCATTGAGTTTGTTGAATCAGTACCTTTATAAGTAATCCCAAATCCGCCTTCTCCCAAGGTTTTTTCAATTTTGTAGCGGCCTTTTTTGAGTAATGCACCAGCAGGCAAATGATAGGAAGATGAACCGGTGGTACTGCCATCAGAAGTGAGCCCAAAGCCGCAGGCAATACAAGACGATGCACTGTCGGAATTTTCTGTCATGCAAGCGGGACAATTAATAGACATTTTAGTTACCTCAGTTCAAATTTTACAATCCTGGTCGCACTCCGACTAAAGAAACCGGGTTTTTTAACGAATTTGTTGGCTGCAACGAAATATTTTCCTAAAAAACCCGGTTTCTGGGCGGCCATGCGTAAGTCGTTTTTTAAATGTTCTCAAATCGAAAGCGAACTTTGCCAAAGGCAATCTCATCCCCTGAATTTAAAATCTCAGGGGCAGTAATTCTGTTGCCAAACCTAGATTGTCCGGCGCGTTTGATGAAAGTTCCATTAGCTGAACCTAAATCTATGACTTTCAACTCTCCGGCTTCTTGATAAATTCCAGCGTGGGGGCGCGATACTGTGTTGGCATCTGGAAAACTATCTAAATCGATGTCTGGTAATTCCCCTCCCGGTTCACTTCTCCCTACAACTAATCGGCTTTTATCTAATAAAATTTCTGTGAGGGAACTAACGGATTTGAGAGGAATCAGTTTGGGTGTGACATTGCTTCCTCTCAAAACTTTAATCAGTTCATCGGCTGTTTGAAATCTCTCCTCTACCTTCATTTTCATTCCTGTTAAAATGATTTGTTCAATTAAAGGGCTGAGGTCGGGGCGTAATTTGCGAGGGGGAACTAGGGTTTCTGAGGGTATTCTATCTGTTGCTTCTGCAGGAAGTTGACCGGTTAGCAATTCATACATTGAGGCACAGAGAGCATAGATGTCTGTAGCAGGCCATCGCTTTGCCTTGTAGCTGTATTGTTCTAGGGGAGCATATCCGGGGGTTAAAGTTACATCCATTTTGGAGGTTATACCTGGTATAAACTCTCTGGCTTCACCAAATTCAATTAAAACTGCCCGATCGCGATCGTCAATGAGAATATTGTCGGGTTTAATACCTCTGTGTAAAAGATTATGGGAGTGAACAACTTTTAAGCCTTCTGCGATTTGAATCATATAGTGTTTAACCCTTTCTTCTAATAAAGGTTCATCGTCTTGTAATATCTGATATAGTGACTTACCCGAAATCAATTCCATCACGATATAAGCAGTATTGTTCTCCTCAAACCAGTCGTAGACTTTAGCAATATTAGGGTGAACGCATTTTGAAAAATAATGAGCCTCAATCTGAAAATTAGAAAGTTGTTGCTGTTTAGACTGCAAAGTGATAGCATCTGGCCAACTAATACTAGTCCCCTGTCTAATTGCTTTGTATGGCCAAAGTTTTTTGATGGCTACCTTAACTGAACTTGTCAAATCTGTAGCTTTATAAGTAATGCCAAATCCGCCTTCTCCCAAAGTCTTTTTAATCTGGTAGCGGCCTTGTTTGAGTAATGTGCCAGCAGGCAAATGATAGCAAGATGAACTACTACCAGCAGGAGTGAGAGAACATCCACAGGCAGTGCAAAACGATGCACTTTCGGAGTTTTCTGTCATGCAAGCACGACAAATTATAGAGTTGTTAGTTAGCTTAACTGTGGAATTTCTTGTCAAAAGCTTAATAATTTCCGTTGCTGTTTGCCACCTTTCTTCTACTCGCATCTTCATGCCAGTAACAATCACTCGATCTAATACAGGATCGATACCGGGGATTAATTGTCCCGGTGGAGTGAGGCTGTCTGATTGAATCCTTTCTGTGGCTTCTGGGGGAAGTTGACCTGTTAGCAATTCATACATGGAAGCGCACAACGCATAAATATCTGTAGCAGGCCATCGCTTCGCCTTGTAGCTATATTGTTCTAGGGGTGCGTATCCCCGCGTTAGGGTGACACTCATTTGTCTAGTTTGTCCGGCAATGAATTCTTTTGTTGCACCAAAATCAATCAGAATTGCTCTGTCTTGGCTATCTATCAGAATATTCTCTGGTTTTATATCTCGATGCAGCAATTTTGCGCTGTGAACGATTGTGAGTGCTGCTGATAGTTGCAGTAAGTAACGTTTGACTCGTTGTACGGGCAGTGGGCCCTCTTCTGCCAGGATTTTAGAAAGGGGTTTGCCTGTGATGAAATCCATCACCACATAGGCGGTACTGTTTTCTTGAAAATAATCGTAGACTCTGACAATGTTTGGGTGCTGACACTGAGATAAATATTGAGCTTCTGTGGCTACTTTCTTCAGTTGCCAGTCTTTGATTTTCGGGGTAACAGTGTGGGGCCAAACCACTGTTGTTCCCTGCCGACTCGCTTTTTCTGGCCAGTTTTCTTTGATGGCGACAGTCCGAGAATTTACTAGGTCAATACCTCTGTAGGTAATGCCAAATCCACCTTCACCAATTAAGGTTTCAATTTTATACTTTCCTTGCTGGAGGGAACTGCCGGGAGATAAGTAATAGCCAGATGTTTGCACAGACAAAGGAGAACCGCAACTCATACAAGCTAGGGAATTTTTAGGATTTTCTGTAGCACAATAGGGACAGATGATTGACATGACTAATGTCTACTCCGATTGATTTAGTAATTGTTGTCTGGATTGCTGCTCAGTTCTAAGGCTAAAAGTGTGGCGTTGTCTGGTGCTCCTCGCTGAAGGACGCAATTAATTACTTCATCAACTGCTGTTTGCAAAGTTTGGTTATGGGTGAAAAATTGAGTTAGATCTTCGTTGGATACTAAATCCCATACGCCGTCGGAACATAGTAGCAAGATGTCACCGTTTTCTAAGGCTAAGGATAGGTTTTGATCTGAACGGCTTAATTGTTGGACGTAGCCATCGCTTAATCTGCGTTTTGAGCCGATAGACTTTGTGAGCACATTGCGATCTGGGTGATCTAAGCTTTCTTCTGGGGTGATTTGACCGCTGGCTACCAGCATGGCTACCAGTGAATGGTCTTCGCTTAATTGGCGGATTTCTCCTTGTCTGAGAAGATATATGCGGCTATCTCCAACATGGGCGATCGCCAAATCTCCTCCCACTGCTAAAGTGATACTTAATGTGGTTCCGCCGTCCCGCACATGAGTAGCTACAGATTCATTGGCTTTCTGCACTAATGAAACCAGCCATGCAGCTTTTTGTTCTATAGTGTTGAATTCAGCAGGAATGGGTTCTTCTAGGACTGTTTGAACTGCCAATTTACTAGCAACTTCGCCCTGAGACATTCCGCCCATGCCATCAGCAACAACTCCTAAGATGAGGGTTTCGGAATTGCTTAACTGCATTTGGCGGATGCCATAACTATCTTCATTTTGCAAGCGGCTGGTGGATAAACCTGTAGTCGATCTGCTGGCGACATTCCAGTGTATTTTAGTACCTTGTAAAGATTGCCTGGTTTCTACCAAGAGACTTAAGAGTTGAGACAAGGGAAAACGTTCTTCGGGTAAGGGGGAGAGAGCAATTTTTAGGAGTTGATAAATTCTGGGAATGGGGTTGATTTTCAGGTCGATTTGGTTGGTGGAGGAAAGGGGTTGTTTGTGAATGGCGTGATACAATAAGGCTCCTACTGTATAGCTGCTCATTGCTTCTTGGATGGGATGGCTGCCATAGGCGAGTTCGGGAGCGGCGTAGTTTTCTGACAAGCCCGATCGCAATTTTTCATTCAATGGATAAGCTCCTGTTAAATCAAAAAACTTGATGGGAGTTCCTAGTTCAATAAATTCGGGAAGGATTTGGACAAAGCACCACCCGCGCTGGTGAATATAGCGAAAGAATTGACAAACTTGACTGGTTATGGATAAGCAAGATTCTAAAGAGTTATCTTCTCCCAGCCAAGATTGTAAGGTTGTGTTGTCTTCAGCGAGATAAGTTAGTAGCAGTAGTTTGCGATCGTCATCATCTGCACACATTTCCTCTTCTGGGTAGGATTCCTCCTCTAAATATTCGGATGCTGCGTTAGTTGCATCAGCAGTACAAGACTGAGGCGTTTCCACTAACGAAACCGGGTTTTTTAGGGAATCTGCGGGATGCAACGAAGTATTTTCCTCAAAACCACTGGTTTTTGGACTCTCAGGCGTAAGTTTTGTCTCTCCTAAATCTGGTAATTTGGGATGAGTTGTCTCAGTAGCATTGTCCCCTAAGTTTTCGGATTTGGGATTTGTTTTATCAGTAGCCTTTTCGGCTAAATCCGCAGGTGCTTCGTCATTTTTATCTGCTTCATTGGATGTTGGCTCTGCTAAATTTGCTAAAAACTCTAGCTGTTCAAGATTCGTTTTTATTTCTGATTGTTCTGGTTCCTGCGGCTGAGGATATTCAACGGAACGCCAATCTACCTTGACAGAATCTTTTGTAGTTTGAGCCAGTAGTTCCCCAATCATTTTATAGCCGCTCAAAACCTCTCGTATTTCGAGTTCTCGCTTTAATGCGCCTTCGGAATAACCGACGCGCAATAAGCCGAGTTTGTTTAGTTTAGCACTGCCACTATTGGTTTCAATGTTCACTTTGAAGTAGTGAATTCCTGCTGTCAATTGACCCAAGTAGGATAAAACCTCTAATTGAAAGTTATCGATGGATAACCGAGCTGTTTCTTGAATTACTAAAGTATTTGTCATAGGAGTAGGAAGTGATTGAGTTGTAGATTTTGGAGGCAGACATGAGCGGGTTTAGAGTCGCTCGCCCCTGGAGTCACCCTGGGGCTATTAGTCAATAGGACTTAGCCATTGGGCTCAGAAACCGGGTTTTTTACCAAAATTATTCGTTACAGCCCGCAGATTCGATAAAAACCCGGTTATGAAGGCGGAGTGGGTAAATCCTAATTAAGGACTTTGAAAGAGGAAGCGAATTTTGGCGATCGCAATTTCATCTCCGCTATTCAAAATCTCAGGCATAGTAATCCTAGCCCCGAATTTAGACTGACCAGCCCGTTTAATGAAAACACTATTAGTTGAGCCAAGATCCTTAATTTTCCAAGCTCCTCCTTCCTGATAAATTTCTGCGTGATTGCGAGAAATAGTTTCGTCTCCCGGAAACCCATCTAAGTCAATATCTACTGGCCCCATATCTGGGTCAAACTTACCGATAACTGCATTGCTTCCATCTAGCAGAAATTCGCTTGTAGGCACATTAGATTGTTTGGAAATCAGCCTCGCAGTTCCAGTGGAAGGTGTGAAAGTAGGGGGAGTCGGTACAGGAGGAAATGTAGGTGGCGGAGTAGGCGTAAAAGTGCTGTTATTTGAATCTGGAGAAGATGCAGTTTGCTCTGTGGGAAAAGCTATAGTAGGGGCCGAAGTTGACCATACAGGTGCGCTGACAGGTGCGCTGACAGGTGCGCTGACAGGTGTGCTGGCTGCTCCTAGTTCATAGCCGCAAGCATCGCAAAATTCTGCATCAGTGGCATTGTCATAACTACAGGCGGGGCAAGTAACTGTCATAGTTTTAGTTCCTTTGTTTGTAAGCGTGATGTGGGAATTTGTAAGTGTTAATTCGACTAGCCGGTTCCTGAGCGTAGTCGAAGGATAGGGTTTCGACTTCGCTCAACCAACAGGATAGGGTTTCGACTTTGCTCAACCAACTGGGTAATTCCTGTCTAGGTTCCTGATAGATTCCGAATTTGTTCTTCAGAAAGCTCGTCATTGATATCTCCGCCCATTTTGACGGTTTTACCTTTGGAACCCATTTTGACGGTTTTACGAGTTCCGTCGGAAAGTCGGCGGGTTTTTCGCAACTCGTCTTGAGCTTGATTGAGAGATTGAGTCATAGCATCATTGCCAATTCTTACAGTCATTCGACGGGCTGTTTCTAGCAATTCTTCCGCTTTCTGAGGATTGCTTTCAGCAATGCGAGTAGCATCACCAACAAGTTGGGAAATATTGCACTGTTGTACATAACCCATGACTTCTTGATCCACTTGGGCTGCTACTTGTCCGGCGACAAATTGTACGAGTAGATTTGCAGGGGGCAATTCACCGCGTCGGTTTTGTCCTGGGACATCGTAGGTTAGGCCTAATTGGGCAATTCTGACGCGGGAGGCGGCGCGACTTTCCATGCTGAATTCTAAGATGAAAACGGTTTCGTCGTTCCCTACAGCATTGCCAATGGGATAGGGGTCTTGAGTAAGGGAAAATTCGGCTTGAGAGGGATAGGCGCGGACGATACGAGTCAGTTTTACTCCTTTTACTGTTTTCACAGTTAAGGCTAAGTTGGTGATGACTTCTTGTTGCGCTTGGGTGAATTCTTGAATGATTGTATCGGGCAGTTTGCTAATGGAAACTGCTGCACCGCCTGGGTTTTCTTCCGCAACAATGTGCAGCGGAATTCCGCCAGTGGTGTCGCTGAGATAGGTGAGTAAGTTTTCGTTGAATTCTCCAACTCCTAATGCGGTAATGGGGGTATTATGGGAGGCGAATTCGCTGGCGATCGCCCTGCATACATCTTCATCAAAGGTTTGACCGTCGGTGAATAGCAACGTGCGCCGGATGGTCATGTTTTGCCCGGAGAGCAAGCTTAATGCGCCCCGCAAACCCGCTCCCATGCGCGTACCGCCAGAAAACTCCCGGAGTTGTTCGATCGCACTTTCTAACTGACTGGTTTGAGTAGCTGGAGTGAGTTGAATCAGGGTGGAAGCCGAGTCATCAAACTTGACAATCGCAATGCGATCGCTCGCGCTAAGTTTGCCAGAATGAATCAGTCTGTTGAGGGACTCAATGACAATATCTATCTTGGTTTCCCCTCCGGTGACTCCCATATACTCTTGACCATCCACCGTAAAGGTATTGCCAGTGGGTACGACTTCACCGACTACAACTTCACGCATGGAACCACTGGTATCAATTAGAAAAACAAAGGTTGTGGGCGGCCGCGTATTTGCTACTTCTTTTTTCGGACGCAGCTTCAACATTACAAATAGTTTTTGTTCTGAAGAATCGGCTGGTAAGAATTCGCGGTGGGGTGCGATTTGGACATTTAGCATTGTGTTTTCCTTTGGTAAATTATCTCACAGAATTAGAAATTTTTGCTTTTTTTCTACTGATATCTGGCACCTTGTAGATCGAGCTGTGGGTGGGCGATTTTTCAGTCGATGGGGAGGGTGGGCACGGGGGCACAGCCTGCAAAATAATGGTACAAGATGTATCAGCAAAAATTCAGAGGTGGTAGCATTCCCCAACAGGGCGCTATCTCAGATAAATCTGGATAGATAGGGGTCGGTATCTCTTGATTTCCCGCTTCCTCCAATTGGTCAATTGGTGAAGGAAGCCGGGGCAAATCAAGAGTAATGGGACAGCTTCGATATCCTTCTTTGATATCTTGAATCCACTTACTTATCATTTGATTTAGGTGAGTATCATTGATTAGACATTGACTTTGGTTTTGCAAGCTGGTTCGCATACTTTGTAGAATTTCGGAGGTGAATATTTTCTCTGGCTTATTTTCCTGATGCAGACTTAGGTTGAGACTATATTGATACTCCTCATTAGGGTTTGGGCAGTCTTTTACTTTCAGAGCAATTGTGTATTTGATCGCGTTTGATTCCATTTAGTTACCTACAAATATCTTGCAAACTGCGCGGCTTACTAGAAACCGGATTTTTTACGAAAATACTTCATTGCTACCCAGAGATTAGGTGAAAACCAGGTTTCTTTGGTCGAAGTCGGTAAATCCTGAATGATTAATATAGGAAATTTAGTCCGATCGCCTTTTTGACAATTCATGGCAACTTCTCCATAGCAGTTTTTACTTCAATCATCACCTCTCCGATTTTTCTCCTGTCGCCATTGGCTAGTTCGTGCCTCAAAATTTTCATTCCTTTGAGTTTTTGCATTTCCTCATCAAACTGCATAATAATTTTTCCTGATTCGAGGTAGATTTTGGCTACAACAGGCGGATAACCTAAGTCTTTCCGCAAGTAGATGTGAGCATCTTCTGAACTGCCAAAAATTACAGGTGTTGTACCTAAATTGATGGGGGTTTGTTCTGTGGGTGTCCAATGGACGATTAGCCATGCTCTTCGGCTCAAATCTTCAATTAAGGCGATCGCCAAACCAATGAAAAAACCGACGATCGCAGCACCTACCAGTCGCCCTACCAAATCTCCAGAAGTGGCAGAAACTAATAGAAAACCGATCGCCCCAGCGGCACCACCAATACCTCCAGCTTGTAGGGCGCGACGGATTTCGAGATTGGGGACAAAGAAGGACATTCCGCCGCCGAGGAAAGTGCCAAGGATAGTCCAGCCAATGACTCTGCCGCCAAGGGCAAGAATCGGGATGCCAGCGACGGGTAAAAATAAGAGTTGCCCGATCGCCCCTGCTGCAACTCCCGCGACGAGGCTACCCCCAGTACCGATACTTCCCTCGCTGGGTGTGAGGAGGCGGCGGCGCAAGTAATGGTTTTGGCCGGCAATCAGAGCTAAAGATGTGCCGATCGCTAGGAGTGCTGTCCATCCGCCAATGCGGAACATGGAATAAACTAAACCGTAATTGCCAGTTGCACCAGACTCCACGAGTTGGCTGCTATAAATTACTTTTTCTGCTTCTTGAAACGCTTGTTCAAACTGACCAGAACTCGCATAGAAAACTAGGGACGGGTTTCCTGTAATCTCAGCAAGATAGCCTGTATCAGCACCATCAGTTGCTACAGCGACGATATTTATTCCCTGAAATCTCACCCATTGGGCTATGGGTGAGGTCAGGAATTTAGCATCAGGAACTCCATCTGTAAATAGGAGAATATTACGTTTGAAGGAATTAGACTTTAGTTCTTCTGCGGCCGCGCTGATTCCACTGTCCATGCGTGTACTACCTCCATCTGCTAACCCAGAAATTGCCTGTTCAAGAGTTGTAATATCTGAAGTCAGACTCGTTGCTGAATGAACTTTGCTCCCAAAGCCGACAACAGCAATGCGATTCTGAGAGAGGTTTTGTCGCCGCACGAAACTTTGAGCGGCTAATTTAGCTTCTTGCAGTTTATTGTTCTCATTCATGCTCCCGGAGCAGTCGATTAATAGGACGATGGCTTGGGGCGATCGTTGAATAGTCGGCGGAAGTTTGGTTAGTGCTAGGAAAGCTTCACCTAATAATGTTGCTGCACTCAGGCAACCGACTGCTCCGTACAGACTGAAAAGTATGGGTTTGCTAAGTTTTTGTCTTAATTGTCCGAAAAGGTTTTGCACAGTCAAATCTCCTTATTTTTCATAAAATGATTACTCAGAATTATTTTGTATTTTGGTAATATTGGGTATCACTTTTATTTAATTCTTGGCTATCTGTGACTTTGGAAAAAATTGTAGCTGCGCGAGATGAACCTATAAATCGCCAGTGCCAAGGTTCAAACAGAACGCCTTGAGAGTTGTTGAGAGGAAAAGACATTTCAAATCCGTATTCTTTGGCGTATTGGTTAAGCCAACGATAGGCGTCAGTATCCACAAAAGTATTTGTAATGTCTTGTTTGGGAAACCTACCATCACCTAGATCCACAGCATAGCTAGTATGATGTTCGCTGTAGCCTGGAGGAGCACTGACTTTTGAAGCAGCTTCAACAGAGCCGAGACGCGCTATTTGGTCATCAAATATAATTTTTTGTCTCTCAATGCTACGAAAACCTGACACAGGAACAATCCAAACTCCTTGATCCCGAGCAGCGTAAATGAGTTTCATCAGTGCTTTTGCAGCTTCTCTATCGAGGTACTCGAACCGCTGATATTGCTGTTGAGCGTAGCTAGATATAATAATCAAATCATTTTGATTTGCTTCGGGATAATACAAATGCCCCCTCAAATTAGAATATTTTTGTTCCTGAACGGGGGTTGCGACGCTTGACAATTTGACGGTTGAAACCTGCTTCATAGGTTTTGGATAAATTTGTTGTAGCACCAACCCGGTTGCAGCTATCGTAGTAATAATAGAAGCAATTATCGTTGTTGCTAACAGACATTTTTTAAATGAAAACTTATGGATAAATTTTTTATTCATGCTTTATTACCTATAGATTTTCAACATTTTCTATTTTCCAAGTACCTGCATCTGATTTTAAGAAAAATCGATACGCCGTTGTTTTAACGCCATTAGTAGTAACGCTTGAATCGATTTGATTGTTGACATATAACACTAAATCTTCACTGATATTAACGTCTATTTGCGCTCGATCGGAAGAAACAGAGAAGTTATTAGATGAGTTAAGTTGAGCTGTTTTGTAATCATAGTAAGCGTTGTTGTCTCGCAGCCATTTAATAGCACCAGTGGTTTTAATATAACGTTCACCGATGGTAAAATCAGCAGCTAATTGGTTCTCATAGGGAGGAGCGAATAGCCGTTTTTTAGCATTTAGCCAATTTTTAATTACTTGAGTAGCTTGTTGTTGAGTCAACCCGCTACTGTTAGTATTAGATGAAGGTGAATTTGGAGTATTATTAGATGTTGTCTGGGGACTAGCAGGTACCGCAGGACTTGCAGATGTTTGCAAAGTGCCTAAACTCATTTCTAAGTTAAAATTTGTGCTTCCTTTAGGTGCCGAAACTTGGATGGTGTATTTTCCTGACTTGGGTAAAGCAGCAGCGTATTCTTCTGACTTGGGGAAATCTGTATGGTTCACAAGAGTAAGATCCTGTGTAAAAATCCAAATACAGACACCGTTTGTAGGTTTGTAGCTGAGTTGTTGACCTGACTGAGCTTCAAAGGTATAACCTAAAGATGTGCCCGGAGCGAGGTTTTGATTTGACTGCGTAGTAGTTCCCGAAGTATTCAGGGAAATAGGTTTGACATCTTTAGAGTCTAAAGTGCTTGAAGGTTTTTCGGGGCAAGTGCTACCAGCAAATACTGAGTTAGAGTTGGGATTGGAAGAAATAGCACTGCATCCACCAATTATGATGAACATTAGATAAAGCCAAAGTTTGTTCATGTTTATTTTTTCCGTGAGAATTGGTAGAATTGAGGGTAATTTAAATTCAGATATCTTTCAAGGCTTATTTTGTATTCTTGTAGCAGGTCCTACATTGGAACCGGTAGTTTCAGAATTTAAAATATCCCTAAACTCGATGGCTTTTTGCTTGCTAGTAAATGAAGATACTTGAACTGCTATCGTTCCAGTATCTTTTCTTTTTTGAAATAAAGCATCTTGGCAAAAACGCGATCGCGCTAGTTGTAAATTAGCTTCGCTGTCGGGTAGGTAAACCGGATAAAAATCAACCGGATAATCATTAGGATTGGTAGGTAGAGGATCTCCGCAAGTGGCTTTGGGAAAATTTGATCGGGAAGTTCGAGTAGCAGTAGTATTGGCAAGCGGGGCAGAATTAGGTATATTTTCTGGAGAAGGCACGGATGTCACTGCTGAGGAATTAGGTGTACTTGCAGGAGTTGCCTGTGCAATATCTAAACCCATAGATAAATCAACTGTCGTAGATCCTTGCGGTGCAGATACTTGAATTGTGTACTTTCCGGTAGTGGGTAAAACCCCTGTATTCAAAAGTTGATTATCTGGCGTGAAAACCCAAATACAAACATTTTGATCCGTTTTGTAGGTCAATTTTTGATTTGCCTTGGCTTCAAAGGTGTATCCTATCGATTTACTTTTACTGGCAATTCCAGATTCTGTTAACATCTGCTCTCCTAATACGACAAGTTTCACATTTTGACTATCTAGTGACAGTTCTGGTTTTTCTAAACAGCCGCTTGAAGTTGTTGGCGATTTAGTTTGACTATTAGGCATAGCAGTGCATCCAAAATTTATTAAAAGTAGACAGTTAGCCAAGATAATCGGGGAGTAATGAAGTCTTTTCATGTCTAATTTTCCATTTCTTGCTTTAAATAATTCGCCCACAGCCAAAAGGGTAAAATACCGCCTAGGGCTATGGCTATCAATACCCCTAGCAGCATCATCATGCGAGTGTTCAATGGGAGCGAGCGCCCAAAAACTGCGATCGTATAAGATGCTGATTCTGACTGCACCTTAGAAGCACCATCCGATTGAACTATCACCCCAACATCATGCTTAGAACCGCGTTCGGCATCCGGCTGCTGGTAGCTAATTTGGTACTCGCCCAAAAGAGCATTCATAAATAATTTCAGCTTCTCAGCTACCGCCTGAGAATTAGGGGAAAATTCAGCGATACCGCCCGTCACTTTCGCTATTTCTGCTAAACGATTTTCGTCCACAAATTCCTCTTCAGGAACTTTGCGATCGCCCTTACCAATATCAGAACGTTTAGCCGGTCTCCCTAAACCATACTTTTGCCCCAACTGGGCTGGTGTGAAACCATAACCCAAAGTGTGGACTGTGATTTTTTCATTGCGCTTCAATAGTGCTAATAAATTATTGAAATCTCGCTCCTCATTAGGTTTATTGTGATAGCCATCCGATAACAAAACAACAGACAGTCTTGGCTGCGGCAAATTAGAATCTTCAGGTACAGAAAAACGCGGGTCGTCGGCAGCCAAAAACTGAATCGATTTACTCAGAGGCTCATAAATATTTGTAGAAGCACAAGGTTTTTGACCAGCTAGGAACTCCAGATAATTATTCAATTTGAAATCCCCAGCCGGGAAAAATTTATTTAATACATCCTGATTAACTGGATTCCCTGCACAATTCGGTCCTGCGTCACCAAAGGGAACAATTGACACTTGGGGTTTGGGACATTCAACCGTTGAATTCTTGGGGCAACGATTCCCAAGTTCTGTCGTGAATTCTCGAATGGCTTTCATTGCTCCTTCTATTTTGCTAGTACCCTGGCTGTCTTTTTGCTGCATACTGCCGCTGTAATCTAACAGCACAATAATGAAAGCCGGAGGTGGTATGGTTTCATCGGGACTTTTCCAATCTTTCGTGCGAAATTCCAGGGGTTTGCGATCGACTACCAGGCTAAAATTTGTATCCTGTAAACCCATCACAGGTTTATCGTTAGCATCTTTGACTTTTATGCGGACAGTCACTCGATCCTCTTCTACTGTGGGTTTACCGACAATTTCCGCAGTTTTTACCTGACTCCAGGCGGGATTTCCTAGAGAAAGAGCTAGCAGTGCAGATAAGCTAAGCTTGTGGGTCAAGGAAGCGATTGTAGTAAACAAATCGGTAGAATTTCTGTTCATTGGCTGTATATTCATCTTTTGGGTAAAAAGTTATAACGTAGTTGTGTTTGAGAGAAATATCTTTGCGAGAACTCAGGCGATCGCCATTCACTGCGATACTGCCGTAGGACTTAGGGTTAGGTTTGAGAATAGCTTCACGGGCTTTCATTTCTAAGTCAGCAACATGAAGGGGAAGTCCGGGAATTTGGATATTGGCTTTGGGAGCAGAACCAATTCTGATAATGCCTTTTTCTGGCAGTTGAATTGATAAGCCTTCCTCAATCTTGTCGGATTCACTATCGCTAACAAACTTGAGTTTTGCCTCCTGTTTATCGATCGCAGGATAGGTGGGTGCGATGTTCGAGCTACCAAATTGATCGTCATAATTTTCTCCTGTGTATTCAAAACCAGTACCAGCCCTGAGAGCCGCCATGTAGCTAGGAGATGTCGATCGGCTAAATGCGAAACCGAGTAACATTCCTAAAATTGCAAATCCAATCGGATCTTCAACACCTTTGAAGGCGGGCGGAAATGCTCCGATTTGTCGCAAAATTTCAAAGATTAAAGCTGCTGCTAAACTGGCTGCAACACTGGCAACTAAACTTGTCTGGAAGCGCTGCCAAAAACGCTTTGCATCTCCCGCTTCAATGCTGTGCCATCGCCAAGTTACACCTTCAGCAATGCCTGTGGAAGTGCCGATGAACAGCCAACAGACGATTCTCAAAATTCGGGTGTCAAATCGAATTTCTGGTAATAGGACAATTTGGGCAATCCCGCCTGCAATTAAGCCAGCTAATATCCCCAATCCGGCGGCAATGCTAATCGGAAGTAAGGCAATTCGCCAGCACAATTTAGGTCTAGTGGGGGTGCTGACAAAGATTTCAGTAAACACCATTGCAACGGCTAGCCACACTGCGATGCAGGGAAAAAGTATGAGTTCGGGAAATTGCTTGAGTAAACCTAAATCAGTGAGGAAAACTTGACCGATGTTCCAGCCTATTAAGGCTGATGTAATGCCCGCGAGTATGTACAGATAGCTTCTCATCATAATTCCATATCCACCTCATTAATTCCTTTGTAGATTCAGAGATTACAACTTGTTTTGGATATCTTCTTTTAAAAACAAACTTGTTGGTTTGTCAGCACCATCTAAATACCCATAGCCAGTCTTTAAACGGGAATTTTTTTGGTATAAATAAATAGCTTCTACTAACTTGATTTGCTCTTGGCGATCGGATTTGTATTTTGCTTTTTCATAATCAAGTTCGGGAACATTTAAAACTTCCTTGACTGCTATGAGAGTCTCATCAGGATTTTTTCTTTTTTGTAGGCTGATATCTCTGATAATTGTCTCAATAGAATCAATAGTTTTCTTGAATCTTTCTGGTTCCATTCCTTTTCCGTACTTTGGATCTATCGAGGAAATATTAAGATCTGAACTTTGAGTTACTGTTGGTGTTTGCATAGATTTTGTCTTGTTACCGTCTTCTGTACTGTTTGGAATTCCTGGCAAATCCTGATCCGATTGCCGAGAAGTCTTTGAGTCATTTCTAGTAGTTTCTCCTGGTTTTTTGGAACTATTTAATGCTCCACCAGACCAAAATCCTCCGATAAAGGTCAAGATGAGCAGTATAATTACAAGTGCAAGTGGCACGTTTTTACCTCCTATTTCAATTAGTGAAACCAACAAATACTCTGCTAAACCTACTTGTTTTTTGATTTTCAAGCCATAAACAGGAAGATTAGGCTTCCAGCCTTCCTGCTTGAGCTGAGAAAATATCTTTTTGGGAACACATCCCAAACTGATCTGATAAAAAAATGCAGCCATTTCGACTTCATCTAAGCCGCTGAAAAATTCAGCCAATGGCAAATATTTATCATCTGGTGGATAAGAACGATTCTGCCAGTAAACTCTTAATTGGTTGAATAGTTGTTTCCACTGAGGGTCATCAGTGATACTGGGTTGAGAGTTTTGCGTTTTGGTAACCTTTTGTGTTGTTGTGACCCGTGGATTCATCAAACTCAATTCATGCTTAATATTTTGGCGAACAAATTGAGCGAATAATTTTTTCCAAATTCCCGAGGGCGCACTCAAAAGCCAGACAGTAGGATTTAAAAGTTCCGGGTGCTGGATGATTCGAGGAATTATCAACATAACTCCTTGATTTATTCTACTCAAAGTATACGATGGTTGACCCGCCATTTGAGTAAAAAAGTTATTGACTTCAGATTGAAAAACCTCCGATACTTGATAATGATCTTCCTGTTTTCCCCGCTGCTGCATCCAATCCAAAAACTCTGGCAATGTCGAGGGAGTCACCATCGCTCTCAGTGTCAATAGTCGCACCATTTGAGGGCTGTAGATTCCCTGTCTGAGGGCCTGGGAAGACCCTTGTCCGTTGAAAATCACTTCCCAATCGCTATCTTTAACTTGATTAATTGATGTTTCAATTATTTCTACTTGCTCCGGCTTGACCTTATCCCGGCTAATCAAACCTTTGATTGCCGATTTAATCTCGTACTCCCTGGCAATGGGAGCGGTATATTGAGGGGTGCTAGCCATCGCCCTCTGCAACAATTGCTCGGCTTTTTCGCTAGCGGGCTGAATCACCAAAAAACCTCTGGGTTGCTCCAAGGCTTCTACTTGAAAAGCCCAGGCGACAAGCTGATTGCTTGCTCTGGCTTTTTCCGTCGCCATTTGATTGAGAATCCATGTGGTACACTCCTTCCCAAAAGGAACAATAACTGGAGTATCATTAATCAGTAATTGTCGAAGTTCTGAACGCACAGGAGTTTGATGTTGATTGGGAGCAGAGAATTGATTGGGCTGCCCTATATATTTCGTTTCAAATGGGTCGAAAACAGACATCCGTCCCCCTTGGCGTTCAGACTCGATCCAAGCCAATATCTGCCACAAATTGCCCGCTCCTTCGCAGAGAAAGTAACGATACATGGAAGCGCTACGGCCGCGATCGTCTCCACCTCTGGTGACGACAGCAATGACTGACCAGTTTTCGGTACCATCACTAACTTCGCGGCCAATGATTGCAGGATTGTCTCTGGATGCACCTTCAGCAACGGCAAAATCCCTATTTCTAATGGCATTCTCAACAGCAGTAGGAAGGGGGTCAAGAGTTCTGTTTATATATTGACCCGTAAATCCCCGCGATACCCATCCGCCGTCGGGGGTTCTTTCTGCTTGAATGCCGGTGCTAAATTCGTGAATTTCAAGAATTGGTGAGTTCATTTTTTTAGTCCTTATCTAATTCTTTGTGTCGTTCGCCGGTACAAAGCCAGTAAATGGGAGCTACTAAACCAAAAGGTCTCCAGCGTTTTGGGTCTTTAATACAACAACTTGTGCCACCGCGATCGCGCTTAATCTTGATTGAATTTGGTTCGGGATATTTATTTCCCAATATCCCGAAAGCAGAAGTAGTAAAGTAATCCACTTGACCGCCTCCCGTTTGTTGCCATCCTTGTAATTTCCTAAAAGTTTGAGGAAAACGAGCTTGGGCTAATTCTCTGGAATTGTGGCGGTTCACCCACAATTCGCACTGTTCGCACTTGGTAATTACAAAGGCAATGCGTCGCTGGCTGCTGCTAATATCAGTGCGATCCAGAGCTATTAAAAACTTATCGAGACCGTTAGCATATTCAGAATCTTTGCGGTGTGCCGTGCCATCTGCCAGAAACATAATCCCATTTGCCAGCAAGCAATCTTCTAGGTAGTCTTGTAACTTCGAGTCGCCTACTTTGTGAACCAAGTCAGCAAAAAACTCTCCGGCGTAATCTTTACAGCTAATGTTTAATTTGACTAACTGTGGTTTCATCACAGCCTGAACATTTTTTATTGCTGTATTGACATTCTGTAAAAAGCTAAATTGCCCTTTGAGAACGATACTTAAAGAGTAATCTTTGACATCTGTAATACTGTCATTCAAATCACTACCTTCCATTCCTAGACCTTGCTCTAAGATGTTTTGAGCTTGAGCAACCAGTTCCTCTGTTAGGGGGTTGCCTGATGTCACAGTCTGAACAGCACTGGAAGGATCGGCATTGGGCCAATAGGCTAGGGATGCGATATAGGCAGTTTTACCAGAACCCCGATCGCCAATAATCCGAACGACGCTATTTTGATCTAGGATTTGCGAAGGGTTTGAACTTTTTGTTTTATTTTTATACCAATCGAACATTTACTTGACCTTTCCGTTTGATTTAGTAGTTTGACTCAGCCAATGAAGAGGCTCGATCAAGTTATAAGGTTTCCAACTCTTTGTATGTCTCAAAACCGAAGCTTTGCCATATTTTCCCCGTTCATCAATCCGATTCGGTCTGGGGTCATTTTTGTCCAATACTCCAAAGGTAGAAATCGCATAAAACCGTACAAGATTTTGGGAGAGAATTCTACTGTTCCGTAAAGTATCGGTTGTGTTAGGGAGATGCAATCTAAATAAATCTGTTTCTGGATCTAACCTTCCCGACCAAAGTTCTCCCCTTTCAGACTTGCTCATGGCCACCGCCAGCCGGAAGTCTTTGGTGCGATCGCGATTGTCCATCAAGTCTATAAATCTGTTCATCACTTTGTTGTACAAAGCGTCTGCTGCTCGATCCCATGCTGTGAGGAGAATTAAGCAACCTATTACATCCTTTCTTAAACACTCCTCAATAAACTCTTCGCAGATTGGATCGGACTGATTGGAATCTGCTATTTTTTCAAATATCTCCCCTGGATAATCTCTCACGTTGAGCTGAAATGAATCTGGCTTCGTAAACCAAGAGTTTTGAATTTCAATATTAAAAGAATACAGTGGTAAATCATCGACACCTTTGGTCATGCCACCTATTTTATTCGGTTCAAAAGAGGCTCCTTGACAAATAATATTTTCGGCTTTTTCTGCTATGTCTTTAGAATCATCTCCCAGAGGTTGAATGTTGAATTTTTTGGAGTTTTTACTCGCTCGCATTTTGTAAGCTAAAGCTGCTAAGTAAGTCGTCTTTCCTGAATCTCTTGGCCCAATTATACAAATATTTCCCATGATGTTTACTCCTTTATTTTTATAAAAAGCTCCCTAGATAAATCCAAGGCAATTCCAATAAAGATCGATTATGAATGCTAGTAATGAAACAACGAATTGATAGCCCGGATACACTGCTATTAATTTGGTCAATTTGAGGTTTAATCGGTCTAAAGTACCGTTGAAACACATAGGCATTCCGTTGCTGCCAGTTCATCCTAGACCGATGAGGAATATATTCTAATTGTGAGGCTTCTTTGTGAATGTCGCAAAAAAGATCGGCTTTGTTTAAACAAATTACTAAATGCCGTACTCTCGGACATTGGTAACGAAAGAAATCCACCCATCGATTAAATCGATTGCACCATTGCTCCTGAGTAATGAAATCTTCGGGGTTGACATCTGGTTTGAGGATTTCTCGATAGGGTGGAACAATCAGTAAAATGCCTTCACTTTGAAGAATTGTTTCTAGAAAAATATTCCATTCCTTTGGATTTGCTGATTGCCAACTATTTCGCCATATCTCCCCTGGGGTATCCAGCCAATCTAAAATAATTTGCTTTGATGTTACTAATTGAACCTGAATTTGCATTTGTCTTTGGTAAATTGCTTGTCTTGCATCTGTGGGACTTATTTCTTCCAAATCGTCCTTGTACAGCATTGCTTTAAGATTTTCATAATCAAGATCAGTAACTTTGACATAGTTACTTTTAGGGTTAACTAGCTCCAATACCAAAGAAGTTTTACCTGCTGCGCGATCGCCAATATAAATCACCCCCATCGCTATCACCTCCTAAGCTGAATAATCTGTTAAAAAAGGTTTAGTCGTCGGCGTTTGCGAAGCATTCACCCGGACGATCGCACTCAACCCACTTGGCATTGCAGCCAAAGGCCGATTGCTAATCTCCGAAATCCCCAAAACAGGAACTCGTTCGTAGCTGACATTTCTTGGATTAAAAGGACTGGGGCCAACCGTCCCTCCAGATACAGTCATAGTCATCACCTGCCTTTGATATTCTCCTAAAGGTTTACTCAGCCAATCCGCTGTTTTGTGACTCACTCCCTGCAAAAAGATTTGAGTCCGACAGTTGTTAAGTGCTGGCAAAGTTTTTTCAGGAAATTGGTCTATTGATTGGCACATCAAAAACACACCTGCTTTGGCATTGCGGCCAATTGCTGTTAATTCTTCATAGTCAATATTTTTTAAGCGAGGAGCTTCATCGCAGATAATATAAGTGGGCATCCAACTGTGCTGGGGATTTTTCATCCGCCGGTACATCACATTCATCACATAGCTAATCATTACTGCCGCCAAAGACGAGCCAAATTTGCCATCAGCGAGGGATTGACCGACTACTAAAGTGTGTCTGGAAGTGCCGTTTAAGGCTTGTAATAAAAAAATGCCGCTTGCGCCGTCGCAAATTCTTCTGACACCTGGATCTTTGAAGGGGCTGAGCTTATTTTGCAGAAAACTAATATCTAATCCAAAGCGATCGTCCGGGAGACTCAAGTATGAATAAAGATCGCAACCCCATTGAGAATTAGCTTGAGGCAAATTATTTAATAAACCTTCGACGGCATATCTGTCCATGACAAGAGCTGGTAAATCGCTAGGGTCAAGTTTGACTAAATTTTGCCGCCGCGCTTCCACAACTACTCCGAGAATGGCAGTCAACCACATGATGTCGCGGCTCCAGAAAGCAGCGTTGGCATCTGTCGGCTCAAAATTGCCGTATAAAGCTTGGGCGATCGCCCTAATTTCCTTTTCAGTCCCAAATTTTTCCAATTCCTCCAAAAAGTTCCAAACTACTAAGTTTTTAGTGGCACTCAAATCCCAGCAAACTAACTTTGACCCCGCACTGCGAGCAAAGTTGGCAAGGCGATCACCCAAAAATCCCGCCGCATCAACGCAAACCAAATTGCCTTGCTGCATCAAATTTTGAGCCGATTTCAGCAACAGTTCTGTTTTACCGGCACCAGTTGCACCGACAATCAAAACGTGCTGGTGTAAAAACTGGCTGGGAATCCAAACATCGGTTGTCACTCTAGCTTGGCTGCGGCTAAAAGTTACATACTTTCCTAGCCAAAAATCCCCCTTTTTACCATCACCATTCGCTAAGTTTATAACTTCTTTGCTACTGGCTGTTTGTGAATAATCAAATAACTCTCGATATCTTACCCCAGGTTTTAGAGACTCTCCTGGACCTAGAATTAGAAGGTTTTTACTACGGGCACTAGCACCGACTGATTTGAAGCTTTGATGAAAGACCCAACCTACTAAACTGAAGATTTTTTTGGCTAAATAGCATAAAAATCTGACGTAAAGTTCGATTGTGTATTTGAAAAACCAAAAAAACAATTGCTCCATGTTTATGTTCCTCGATCGAGGCGGGGCGCGATCGGGCTAAAGAGATGCAGATGGTGGTTTGGCAGTTGGAGTTGACTGGGATTTTTGAGGAACGCTTTGTTTCAGGGCTGCAAGTTTTTGTTGATTTGGACTTAGCTGTGTTTGCTGTTGTCCTTGAGTAGGGTTTTGTGCCTTTAAGTCAGCTAACTTTTGCTTGAGTTCAGTTAGCTTTTGGCTGCTTGCTGTTTGCTGTCCCTGAGTAGCAGTTTGTTGAGTTTTTGGTCTACTTTCGCGCTTGCCAATCTCTGCTCGTGTTTGCTCTGTCTTTTCATTAATTTCACGATCGATATTGGGCTCTTTTCGTTTCTGGGGAAGTTTTTCCATGAAGAGCAATCCTTTGGTAGAACTAGAACTGTATGGTACGATGTGCTAAACAGAGTCCGATTGTGCTACGAGCGTGCAAATTAACTGCTGACTTTTTCTCTGACTTCCGGCAGGGGGCATCAAGGCGATCACGTATCCCTTGACTGACTCCCTCCAAGACCGCAGTTAACTATATTTTCCATAACTTAACATAACATAATCAGGCGTTTCTATGACATAGGTCAGTCAGCGAATCGGCTTTGTACCATAATTTGTACCATAAATTGATTGCAAAGCTATAACGAACTCATCTGCATCGGGATTGCTGCCATCAGACTCAGACAAATATGTGTTTGCTAATCTCGGAATCCGAGGAATCGTGTACGAACACACTGGAAATCTCCCTTCCGGGCAATGCTGACAGGGAGAAGTCGAATATTGCGAGCGAATTGCCAAAGTCAGATTCCATACAGTGTAAAACACTCCTAGAAATCCCACTTTATAAATCCATCCCTCCCAAGACCAAGGAGTCAGCCAAAGACCTGCATAAAACAAAAAAGCCACAGATACCCCTAGCAAAAATCTAGCCAATATTTTGTAAGGTTTGAACTGAATCCACACTTGAAAGACAGCAGGGATGTAGAGCAAAACGCCAAAACACAGCAAGCCAGAAAAAGAGAGGGCAGTCACAAATTCTAAATGAGGGAGCAGCCAAATCCCCGATGCAATACCACAGGTCATCATCGAGCATCCTAAACACAGAGGGAGTTTACCGATCCAAATAATGTGATTGTGGTAATACTTGCAAGCAGGATGGTGAGCGAATAGCGGCACCATTCCCAAACGATCGAGAAACTCTAAAAAAGCTGGGTTTTTTAGGGAACGGGGAGTGCGAACGCTGTCTCCTGCGAAGCTGGGCGAAGCATTTTTATGAAAGCAGCTCATAAAGGCTTCTTGAAAATCAAGACAACAGTTGGTACAGACTGATTACAGCAATTAACTCTGGAATAGGGTAAAGATGTAGCCAGTTCCCAGCTTTGTTACCCCATTGCATTGCACTCTGCATTGACTTTTTCTAAATCAACGACTCGAACGTCGTATTCGTACTTCATAGCATGAACCTGAATTAGCTAAGGTTGTTTGGAAAAATACAAGGTCTAAGTAGAATATGCTGTAGCTGCTGGCTGTTCCTTTGACCCCTAGTATACGGCATCAAGGAGTTCGCGTACCACTTGACTGCTGTAAAATCGTACTGAACTTACCGCCTTACATAACTAAACATAACATACTTTTACAAAAACAACATAGCATAAATCAGTCAATTAAAAAGCTTTGTTAACTTAGGGTTATGGTGAAGTCATTCGAGATAGTGCATCGCAACCTCTAGCAAAGCAATGGAATTTGAAGAGACCCTCAAACTTATAGATACAGCGGTTTTTGCCGAAACGGAAAGACACCTCAGCGACCCGGAAGTAACGATTTTGCGTGGGGCGTGTCTGGGGATGACCTACGAGCAAATGGCCGAGATTTCTCAATATAAAGTAAATTACCTGATGCGAGATGTCGGACCGAAGTTCTGGAAGTTGCTCTCCGAAGCTTTTGGAGAAGAAGTCAGCAAAGCTAATTTCCGCGCCACATTGTGGCGATATTTACGATCGCGCTCCAGACAACTGCCGCCCCAGATAATGTCACCTCAAACACCCCCGCTATCTGACTCTGCGTTGATTTCTGGCGAAAATCCTCAGATTCCTTTAGTTGATTGGGGTCAGGCCCCAGATATTTCCGTTTTCTGCGGTCGCACTCCACAAATCAGTGAACTCACGGAGTGGATTATTACAGAACACTGCCGCTTGGTAGTGTTGAGTGGAGTCGGCGGGATTGGCAAGACAACTCTGTCGGTAAAGCTAGCCCAACAACTTCAGGGGGAATTTGAGTGCGTGATTTGGCGATCGCTCCGTCAAGCACCAACACTCGCCCATTTGTTAACTGACTTGATGCAATGTTTCAAGCGATCGCCCCAAATTAACTTGCCGATTGATGTGGATGAAAGAATCTCGCAAATAATAGAAAATTTGCGATCGGCTAAGTGTCTGATCGTGTTAGATGGTTTTGAAACAATCTTAGAGCCAACTAAGTTAGCCGGACATTATCGAGAAGGTTATGAGAAGTATGGTGAATTCATCCAAAGAATTGCCGAACAACAGCATCAAAGCTGCTTAGTAATCGTAACGCGGGAAGTGCCGGAAGCCATCAATCTGCTGGCGGGCAATCGTCCGCCTGTTCGACTTTTAAAACTGCCAGGTTTCAACGATACAGAAGCACGAGATATTTTTCAAGCTCAACGTTTGTCAGATGAAGACCAATGGTCGGAACTCGTTAAAATTTATCAAGGCAATCCCTTAGAGTTGAAAATTGTAGCTTCCGCTATTAGCGAATTGTTTAACGGCAAAGTTTCCGACTTTCTCAAACGCCAAACTTTCGTATTTGGAGGGATCAAAGCTTTATTGAACGATCGGTTTCAAGGGCTGTCAGATTTAGAAAAAGCGCTTCTCTATTGCTTGGCTAGCGAAGGGTCACCCGTTTCTTTAGAACAGTTAGCTGACTATTTTTTATGGTCGATATCTGAATCGTATATTATATCTGAGTCGGAGATTTTGGAGGCTTTATCTTCCTTACTGCGCCGGGAGTTAATTGATAAAAACGGTCGCAGTGATCGAACTGAGTTTCTGCTGCACCAAGTTTTAATGCAGTACGTAACCGAGCAATTGACAAACCAGGTTTGCCACGAAATTTTTTCGATACTCAAAAACCAAAAACCTGATGATAGCAAAATCAAACTACTTAAAAGTCATCTCGTGTTTAAAAATCCGCAGCTAGCTTCAAATTGCAAAAATGCTAGTGCAGTAAATTCAAGTGCCATTGCTGTTAAGGAGAATCTGACTAAGTTGTTTAAAAGCAATAGCAAAGCTTGGGAGCAGTTAAATAAGGTTTATGCTGCCATCCAAGATAAGCCTTGGCTGGAAGGATACATTCAGGATAACTTGCAAAACTTGCTATTAGTTATGCAAGCCGAAAAACAAAATAACGCGCAAGGCGAACGAAAAAAGCAATAAAAATCCCTGTCATGTAAATAATATTTAGTTCTGCTATCGGAGATTGACAAGGAGGAGATAATGAACAACTTTGACGAACAAATGTTGGGAGAAGAGAGTGTTAGCTACTGCATCAATCCTAAGTGCCAGCAGCGTCAAAATCCATACGGATTGGATAATTGCCTTGCTTGCAACACGCCATTATCGCTCGGCAAACGCTATCGAGCTGTGAGAATGCTACATCAAAGCGATCGCACCGAGATTTTTGAATTAGAGGATGGGGGGTTTGGGGAATCGGGTTGGGAAATTTCCAAGATTTTGAAAGTGCTAACTGACGATTGCAATCCCAATGTAGTTCGCCTGTTTCAGCAAGAAGAACTGATATTGCGACAACTGAAATCTCTGGGAATTCCTAAAGTATTTCCGGGAGGGTACTTTACTTCTGAAACAAGTTACGGCGATCGCTTGCACTGTTTGGTAATGGAACAAATTCCCGGTCAAAATCTAGAACGTTGGCTGAAATTAAACGGGACAATTTCTGAAGAAAAAGCGCTAGATTGGCTGAAACAAATCACCAAATTTTTGGAAGGCGTGCACAATCGAGGTTTTTTTCACCGAGACATTAAACCGAGCAACATCATGTGCCGTCCTGACGGAAGCCTAGTATTAATTGACTTTGGTGCGGCAAGGGAAATAACGTCGGATACCTATATTGATAAATATGAAAGTTGCGATACTACGTTAATTTTATCGCGCGGTTATACACCTCCCGAACAAGTCAATCGCGCTGCCATTCCGAAATCAGACTTGTTTGCTTTGGGGCGGACTTTTGTACATTTGCTAACTGGCAACCACCCCGATTGTTTAGCGGCAACAGCAACAGGAAAGTTAATCTGGCGGGAATTAGCGCCGCAAATTTCAGTAAATTTGGCAGATTTAATTGACGATATGATGGCTGCTGAGTCTCAGCATCGCCCTCAAAATCCCAGCACAGTTTTGCAGCGTTTAGCTGAAATTGAGTGTGGCAATTTTACAGTCAATAATTTTCTTCGTAAAGCCGCAAGTAAAAGTAATTTCATTAGCCGTTACAGAAAATTTCAATATCTCAATTCTCTTCCTGTTAAGTTAGGGTTAGGTATGTCACTGTTTTTGGGTATTATCGTTTTTAAATTATCAGCGCCTCAGTTAGCTGTTTTTTTGAATAATTGCGCTACTGATAATTACGCATCCGATAACTTGGATCGTGCTCAGATTTGCATAAATTTAGCACTAATGATGGTTCCGAGTTTAGATGAGTCTCATTATACTCAAGGCTTAATTTTTGATGCCCATAAAAACTTTTATGCGGCGCGAAATAGCTACGAAAAGGCAATAATAAGTGTTCCAGAAAAATCCCTGAATAATTTAGCTCGATTGGATCTTCTGGAAAAACGGTATTCGGCTGCTGTTCCTCGACTGCAAAGAGGATTGCTGCTTGTCAAAGAAGTGGATTTAAAGTCGGCTTTGCACAAGAATATGGGCTGGGCACTGTTGGAAATGGGGGATTATCAGCAGGCGGCAATACAATTAAATGGCGCGATCGCACTTGATAGCGATCGCGCTTCTGCGTACTGTCTGCTAGGGCGGGTGCGAGAAGCTCAAAAAGATCGCAGCGGGGCATTTACGGCTTGGCACAACTGCCTGAAATACGCTCCAAAGGAAAAATATCAGCCGGAACTGGACAAGTGGGTTATTGAAGCAAAAAACCGCTTGGAAGTTCAAGGGACTGATGGGGTAACAAGTATCCCAAAACCTTGATTTACAAAGATTTTTATCGGCGATCCCTAAAAATCGGGGCGATCACTGTTAGATCCCCAAAGGACTCTCGCGCGGGATGGGGGCGGGTTTTTTAGTCTTTGGGTATCTTTTAAAGCTATTGGTGAACCAGCCCCTACAAGTTTTTGGGGGCGGGTGCAATATCTCAGTTTTATGAATAAACCCGCCCACCGTAGGATGCCAAACCTTGCTGACTTGATATTAAACGATCGCCTTTGCATAAAAAACTCCCAATACTAGCGATATCTAAACAGAGGGAAGCAAAACCTCAAGTTTCTTTACCCCTGTTGAAGTAGGAGTCAATTATGCAAAGGCCATTTACCGTCTTAGAAACAGCCTTGATTTCGGTGTTAGTTGCCAATTTGATTAACGGTATCTACTTAGAACCGAAAACAAATGCTGCTGTAGCTGCACCGAGCGATCGCCCTTCATCTATTATCCCTACCACAGCGCAATGCGAATGTCCAAGAACTCCACCTGGGGGCAAGTAACAGAAATCGATCGCATAATTCTTGATTGCTTAACCGATATACAAATAGCAGCGCACAAAGGCGCTGCTGTCAACCTGAAAATCATCTATATATTAGGAACACAAAACTCATGGCTACCACACTCCCTTTTATCGCCCACTGTCTCGAAAAACGCGGCTGGAAGTACAAATTTGATGCTGATAATACTCGCGTCATTACTGGTGTCAAAGCTGAAAATGTCGATAATTTTGTAATCTTCATCCAGCTTAGCGAAAATGGCGAATTTCTGCAATTCGTTGCGCCGCAATTGCTGGCGGTGAAAGACTGCCTTTATAAGGGCCTCCTGTTTCAGACAATGCTGGCTATTAGCTGGGAAGTCAAGATGCTGCGGTTTGAATACGATCCTACAGATGGCGAAGTTCGCGCTTCTATTGAGTTGCCGATCGAGGATGCCCACCTAACAGAATGTTTGTTTAATCGCTGTTTGAGCGGTTTAATTCAGTTGGTGGACTCGATCGCAATGCCCAGATTAAATGCGGTGTTAGCAACGGGTGTAGATCCGGGGCGGAAAAATGTAGCCGCACAGTTTTTAGATAGGATGCCTGATGAGTTGTTGAATTTGCTGGGAGATGCGATCGCCCATCGCTGCCAACTCGATAGCTAAATGGATGCTGCGATCGCCTGGGCATGAATTGTTTTGCATAAATATTCTGTGCCCAGTCGATTAAAGATCGTAACTACACTACTGAGGATTCTGAAAAATGGCTAATTCGATCGCACTTCGTCGCCCATCTGTTACCGCGCCGTCTGAGGTAGCTCAACTGTCGGAAAATGAATTTTGGGGTAAAAAGCTGTTGCGGGCGATCGACTCCCAGCAGCTCAAAATCGCCGAGCAGACAGCGTTTTGGGGAACTGTGGTCACAGCGGCGATCGCGGCGATTTCGCAACAAGCAGCGGTGGCAATTCCCCTATCTTTGTGCTGCGGGTTGAGTTTAGTTAACCGCCGCCGTTTTGAGGAAGTTTTGCAGCAGCGTCTGGCAGCTGCGACAGCGGAAATAGCGACTGTTCGCACAATGGAAAATCGGCTTGATGCGATGGAAATTAGTTCGATTCAAGAACGAGTTTTGAGTGTGGAACAAGCGCAATTGCAGGAGCAAATTACGCAATTGCAACAGTGGGTAATCGATCTGGACGATCGAGTGGAGGAATGGGGCGATCGAACTCAAAAACTCGATGAAATGCAGCAGCAATTAGCCGCCCTCAAACGGTTAACATCCGTCCCGGCAAAAACAGGTCGCGGGCGAGTAGCAATATTTATTGATGGCGCTAACCTGTTTTATGCGGTCGGGGAATTGGGAATCAGAATTGATTATACCAAATTCCTTAAATATTTAGTAGGAAACGATACTTTATTTCGGGCTATTTACTATACTGGAGTAGAAGCTGCGGATGAGAAACAGCGGGGCTTTTTGTTGTGGATGCGGCATCACGGGTTCCGGGTGGTGTCCAAGCCGGTGTTGCAGCGGCCGGATGGATCGAAAAAAGCAAATTTAGATGTAGAGATGGCGATGGATATTGTGAGTTTGGGGGGGCAATATGACACGGTGGTTTTGGTGGGTGGGGATGGAGATTTGGCTTGCGCGCTGGGTAAGGTAAGCGATTGCAGGGCTAGGGTGGAGGTGGTGAGTTTGCGATCAATGACGAGTGAGGCGTTGATTGATGTGGCGGATTCTTATGTTGATTTGGAGGAGATTAAGGGGAAGATTTGCAAGCAAGACTTATGCAACGGGCATCGATAATATCGATCAGTAGGACGAAGCCTACCGCAACTGGAAGGAAGACCATGAGGAATTTGGGGGCGGCTTGGGCGACGCGGCTTAAGAGAATGGGAAATGGATGAGGTGGGGGGTGTTCTCTTGGTATAATTGAGAGCATCCCTTTTTTGTTGAACCCGATCGCCCATGCACGAACTCGATCGCCTCCTCCAAGAACTTGTATCCCAAGCCCAATTATATCCCAAAAATACCGCTCCAAGAAGACGCAAAATTATACCGCAGTTGTGGGAGATTATGTTTCCTGGATCAAGCTTACGAGGTCGCAAAAAACCTACAGATGATGAGGAAAAACCCGAACCTATATATGATGAGGCAAAACGCCGATTAGCAGGTCTCAAAAAATGGTGTCGTGACAAACATGGGGCAATGTTAGCAAGTGATTTTGAGCAAAATTGGAATGATGTTATGGGAGATGTGCAAGAAGAAATTTTGACAAAAATTGATATTTACAACAGAGGAGTAGATTTCCAGCTATTTAAAGAATGGCAAAAATTTTGTCAAACATCAGCATCACAGCAAAATCCCGAAGTTTATTCAGAGTTCTGCCAACAAGTGGAAAAATTTCGCACTCGTTTTCAAAACAGACGAACAAAAAAGAAAGACGGAATTATAACTCGACCCTATCCGTCAGAAAAAGCTCAATGTCTAGCTCAAATCTGTGAATTATTTTGCAGTCACATTCAGAATCAAGAAGTAGATATACAACAATCATGGAATACTTTTTGCGATGAAGTGCAGAAACTGTATCGTCCCTTAATATTTTGGAACTGGTTTGCTTTTTATGTAAAATCTCGCTTTATAGACTTAATTCGCCATCGCTTAAAAAAACTTTCAGGAGATGATGCGTTTGCTGCAAATAGAGAAAAAAATACCGCAAGTGAAACGCGAATTGACAAATTTAAAACAAAATTAAATTACAGGCTAAGCCCAGAGGTGATTAAAATTATCTATAAAGATCCAGATGGCATTTTCAATGGCAAGCATATTAGAGGTTTTGCTGATGCCAACTTTCGAGAAATTGCGCTTTTAAAGTTTCAAGATTATACCCTCACACAAATCAATGAACACTTTGGCTATCGAGTTAATGCTCAGACAACAGTCAGTCCTTTTTATATCCGTACCTGCTCTTATTTTAAGCCAATTATCGAAGAGTATTTAGAAGCAAGACTAGCCTTGCCACAATCTGCGATCGAACAAATTGTCACCGACTCTGAAGAAAAGTATAATAGAAGAAGAATGCGCGATCGCCCTCAAATTACTTTTAAAGGAATAATTCAAGCGCGATCGGAGGGAGTGCAATCTTGGACAATTCTCGCCAGACAGTTACAAGTCAATGTCACCGAACTGATATATTTTTACCTTGACGGTATCAATTACTTTCAACTGATACCCAAACCGCAGAAGCGAACCCGCAGAAATAAAAACAACAACCAAGAGTAAATTAGGAGAAAACAGCCATGACATACACCAGTCGCCCGATGTTTGCAGTACCCCTGACATCAAAAGCATTGAAACTAGCAAAATCATTTCAAGAGCAATATGAAAGTCCAGCAAAAGCCAGACAAGTTTATCTAAATACTTTGGCAGTTTATGCAGTGGATACCTACTGTCAGTGTTTGGGCATTGAAACCGATTTAGAAGCTTCCGATAGTCTAAATCCAGCCATGCAACCTTTGATGAATGTCGCCGATTTAGAAATAGCAGGTATTGGGAAGCTAGAATGCCGTCCCGTGTTACCGGCCGATGAAAACTGTTATATTCCGGCTGATACTTGGGAAAATCGGATCGGCTATGTGGCGGTAGAAATAGATGAATCATCGAGAGAAGCAACTCTCTTTGGCTTTTACGCACCCATCAACCCTTTAGAAATGATGGAACAAGTTTCTTGCGAGAGTTTTCAGCCGTTAGAAGCATTTTTAGACCACCTGTACCGACTGGAAACGGCGCTGGATTTTTTTCAAGGTCATAACCCCGTAGCTGTTAAAGTTCGAGAGAGATTGAACGAGCAATCTCTGCCTGAAATTATCGCGGAAATGGAGCGAATATACCGCACCTATAACAAATACGAGCGACGGTATGCTGGCGGGGAGTTTTTAGCGAGTTACGTGCCTGCAAAACCTGGTTTTGCCTTCAGAGGTAGCGCACCTATTGTGGATAGAGAAGAGTTTGACGATTCACAACAAACTGAGTTGCAAGATTTAGCAGAAGAGTTGCTAGAAAAGTTGGATGAAATCTGGGGTAGTGATGACTCAGATGAATCGGTTAATCCCGGAACTCCAACTAATGAAAGCACTGATGCCACAGGGCAAATTCCACAACCTGTAATAGTTCCCCCATCCACAACTACCGCCGGTCTAATAAGTTTAAATGAATGGTTGCAAAAATCTGAAAGTAATTCTCAATACAACTGGCAGAGTCTGGAATCATTTTTAAGCAACCAAGAAGGAAATCTAATTTTTAGATTTGCCAGCGCCCCCCGTTCCCGCACTGCTGACACCGAATCGCCAACCCTTAGCGCAAGTAAGGTGAGAGAAATCTCCTTGGCTGGTAATCCTATTGTATTGATTGTCAATTGCCAAAAAAACGCCGAAAAAACCGATATTCTCATCCGATTGTATCCCCTATCTGCTGCACAAACCTATCTACCAGCGGGGATAAAACTGATTGTAATTGATAGTGAATCGGGAGAAGTTTTTTTGGAGGCTCAAGCGCGGAGTGCCGATAATTGGATTCAATTGGAATTCAGCGGTGAAGCAGCAGAGCCTTTCAGCGTTAAGGTAGCGCTGGGAGATGCCGAAATTACTGAACATTTTGCTATCTAATTTTAAGTCAAAATCTCTAGGGGAATGGGAATGGGTAAAATAGTTGTCTTGAGTTTTATAGCTGGTGATTGCCAGCAAGGATTTCAGCACGTCAGATTAGAAATTAAGGAAGATAACCAGCGCTTAGTAGGGACATTTACTGGCAAATTGCCATCGGCACCGCAAATTCCGCAGCTATATAATACTTGGCAGTCAAGATACCGTCAAATGGGCTCGATGTTGCGAATTGAAGCGAAGTCAGCACAGGTAACAAATTTTTCTCGCCGCGATTTAGAAGCAGACAGCGATGCTTTAAAACAGCAGCTTAATGATTGGCTCAAATCACCGGAATTTTATCCTGCGAACGCGGGTTTGCTGAGGAACGTTAAGCCAGATGAAGAAGTGCGGTTCATTATTCAAACTGAAGATTCCCACTTACGGCGCTTACCTTGGCATTTGTGGGAGTTTTTTGACCACCACCTGAAAGCGGAAGTAGCTTTGAGTTCTCCCGTCTGTCAGCGACAAAATTCGCCTAAAACTAGAAATAAGGTGAGAGTTTTGGCAATTATTGGTGATAGTACGGGAATTAAATTAGAGAGGGATCAGCGCGAATTAGAAGAAAAGTTACCGGAGGCGGAAATTGTTTTTGTCAAGGAACCAGAAGAAAAAGAGGTTTCTCCCGTGATTTGGGATTTGCGGGGGCCGGGATGGGATATTTTATTTTTTGCCGGTCACAGTGTGAGTGAACCTGATGCTACTACAGGAAAACTTTTTATTAAAAATGGTAAAAGTGTAGAAATTGGCGATTTAAAGTTTGCTCTGAGAAAGGCAATAGGGAGGGGCTTAAAGTTGGCAATTTTCAACTCGTGTGATGGGTTGGGAATTGCCAACCAGTTAGCCGATTTGAATATGCCACAAGTAATTGTGATGCGAGAGCCTGTACCCGATATGGTGGCTCAAGAATTTTTGAAATATTTTCTTGAGGCGTTTGCTCGCGGCGAATCTTTGTATTTGGCGGTGCGGGAGGCGCGAGAAAGGTTGGAAAGTGTGCAGCGTGAATTTCCCTGTGCAACTTGGCTGCCGGTTATTTGTCAGAATCTTGCTGAGGAACCCGTGAGTTGGCAAGAGTTATGCGGGCTAAAATCTGGCGTTGCGCCGCCTTCTTCAGAAATGAAGATTTGTGGGAGTTGCTGCTATAAAAATGTGCTAGAGGTTATGTTTTGTGAAGCTTGCGGATCTCAACTCAGGAAATGATTTTGCTAAGCTTTTAATTTTTAGGCGCTTTAGACAGGAAAAGCTTGATCTCAATTCAGAGAGCGACAGAGTCAGCTAAAATGAGGTAAAATGAGACGAGAATTCGGACTCAGCAAATTAAAAATGAAGAAAGCCCCTCTTTTGCCTAGCTTAGTAGTTATATTTGCTATCCTTATTGTTGCTGTTCGCAGTGTTTACGCCCAAAATAACAAAAACGATCCCCGGCTTAACGGGTGCAGTAATGATGCTAAATCACTAGATTCTGCCTCCAAGAGAGTAAAAGTTCCCTACGATATTGAGCGTAATGGTAAAATTGTAGTTCGTAAAGGTGAGTGGATAGCCGTAGTAGTTGAATTGCGGTGGTCGAGAAGATGTCAAGCTAGGTGGGTTAAAGCTATCGTACCAAAAGATACACAAATGTACCTGAAAGATAACTATGGTAATAAATATGTTAAATATATTGCTCAGGTTAACGGGCAGAATTACACTGATATGTGGAAGGATAACCGCCCATTGAGTGCTTGCATTAAGCATCCGACATATGAACAAGAGTTATGTACTAGCTTCCAATAGTTATCCATCAGTTTTTATCGTAGAGAGAGATAATCAATGGTTAAGGTTACTACTGGAGATAAAGAAAAAATAAAATATCTAAGTTTTCCCTTTCTGATCGTATTGGTTGCTGGTGTATTGGGTCTAACTATCTACTTGTCTATTAAAGATGTTAAACAGCCACCTTTATGCCATAAAGAGTCTTGTATAAACTTAGATGCGAGAAAGCAAAAATGTGATCCTGATGTAAAAACAATTAGAGAAGAAAAATTTAAGGAAACTAAACTTCAGCTAAGGTACTCAGCGAAATGTGATGCAGCTTGGTCAAAAGGTGTTGTGCCTCGAAATTCTATTCTTTACGTTGAGGATGATAAAGGTAAAAAATATGGTTATTATAAATTAGAAGATGGTAAGCCAGCATTAGTTCCTAATGACGGAATACCAAGTCCCCACTATGGAAATATGGGACCTGGAAAAAAGCTAAAAGCGTGTGTTCAGCTACCAGATAATAAGCATCTTTGTACAAAGTTGGCAGAATAAATAATAAATTACTAACCCATTAATGTTGCTTCAAATAGAAAATATGGATAAAATATATTATGACAAAAATTTGCAAGGTAAGAATTTTAAAGGTAAAAATCTTACTGGTTTTAGTTTTATGGGTTGTGATATTAGAGGGGCAGATTTTACCGACGCTATTCTTAGGGAAGCAGACTTTCACGGTGCGATATCTGGGCTACAACGTTACTCAGCAATTGGGTTAGTAGTTATATCATGTATTGTTGCTAGTATATTAGCGATTATATTAGAATTTGCGGGTCAGCGTGCTGGAGACCGACTTGTTTATAAACTAAATCTTGGTACTTCACCTGATAATTCCGGGATCAATATCTGGATTACCATAATTATTTTGACCATATTTGTAACATTCATTTGCACTATTCATAAAGGTATAGAACCAGCTTTTAAGATGACTCTTGGGGTAGGAACTGTATTTGTAAGTTTAAGCCTAATTTATGCTTTAGCTCAGGCTGTAGCTAGAGTTGGAGTTGGATACTCAGGAGAAACCATCGCTGGTTATGCCATTAGATTTCTAGGCGCAGTTGCGACTGGAAGTATTACCGCATTTGGAATGGGATTTGTAGCTGTTGGTATGGCTATAGCCATAACTGTAGCCGAAATTGCGAATGGAAATAAAGCTAGATATGTGGTAATGTTTGTAACTGTGGTTACAGGAATATCTATAGGGGCAGTTGCGCGTACAAGTGAAACAGAATTTATCAGCATTTTTTGGGGAGTGGTTATAGTTATTGCTAGTGTATTATTAGGGTACTATATTGCTAGTAAAGTCTGGGATGCCCCTGAAAAATATGCGCTAGTTTCTAACATTGCTGTTGTATTTGCTAACGTAGGTGGTACAAGCTTTCGGGATGCTGATCTAACAGATGCTACCTTTAAAGACGCAATTCTCAAAAGCACTGACTTTAGAAAAGCAACCGTGACACGCACTTGTTGGTCAAACACTAAATACCTTGAGCAAGCCAGATTTGGAGGAACTATCTTAGTTGATCCAAATGTGCGGAATTTACTGGTAACACTTCAGGGTATAAATGGTAACTATGTCGGCTGCAATTTGAAAGGATCTCATTTGGTAGATGCCATTTTGAGTAATGCGAATTTTACTGAAGCGGATATTAGTGATGCTAATTTGGAGGGTACTTGTCTCAAAGATTCAAATTTGACAAAAGCTCAAGCATTGGGTACAAAATTTAATCAAGCAATCCTAACTGGGGCTTGTTTAGAAGCTTGGAATACTGACAGTAATACTCAACTACAAGACGCAATTTGTGATTACATTTACTTGCTCAGTAATCAACGAGAACGCCGTCCCAGTAGTGGTAATTTTGCTCCAGGAGAATTTGGCAAATTATATCAACAGTTTCTCGATACCGTTGTTTTAATTTTCCGCAACGGTGTTGACTGGAAAGCTTTTGTTACTGCTTTCAAAAAAGTGCAGGTTGAAAATGAAGGGACTGAACTAGCGATTCAAAGTATTGAAAATAAAGGTGATGGAGTTGTTCTCGTCCGAGTCAGCGTTCCTCCCGATACCAACAAAGGAAAGATTCACAGCGAATTTATCCAAAATTATGACCTGGCGCTGAAAGCCATAGAGGAAAAATATCAATCCCAAATTGAAAGTAAAGATGAACAAATTACCCTTTATCGCCAGCAGTTAGAAGACTCTCGCCAGCGGGAAATTCGACAAAATTCCAATATGGAAAAAATTATTGATATTCTAGCTAATACAGCCGCCAATGTTCCCGTTAACGAGTCTGAAGTAAAAGCTATAGCCCAACGCCAAACAGCGGTTAATTTAGTTATCCTCACACTGGGAACTGGCGACTTTGAGAAAGGATTTGCCTCTGTCACCGCTCAAATTTGGACTGAGGGTGAAAGATTGCCAATTCAACATCCAGGTAAATTGCTATCAGCACCAGACATAGTTGAAGTTTATCATAATTGGCAGTCACAATATAACCGTTTTATAGGTTCTATAAAATCTAGCCGGATGGAGGGAAAGCAAGGTAATATAACCAATTTTTCTAAAATAGACATTTATAAATTAGCTGAACAACTAGAGGAAAAACTAAATAAATGGCTCAATGCCGAGCAATTTCTGTCAATTGATAGAATCTTGCGTGAGAGATTCAAGCGTTCTGATGAAATCCAGGTAATCATCCAATCACAAAATATTGAGGTGCGTCGCCTTCCTTGGCATCTGTGGGATTTTATCAGGTCTTACCGCAAAGCTGAAATTGCTTTAAGTTCACCTCTTTATGACCGAATTTTAAAAACTGCTGTCGCTAGAAAAAGAATCAGAATTTTATCAATTTTGGGCGACGATCAAAAAATTAATCTCGATAAAGACAGGCAACTACTAGCCCAATTTGATGCAGAAACATCCTTTCTCGTCAAGCCCAACCGCCAAGAATTAGATGCACAATTGTGGGATGAGAAAGGTTGGGATATTCTCTGTTTTTCCGGCCACAGTTCCAGTGAAATAGATGGTAGCACTGGTTATATTTCTATCAACGATACCGATAAGCTAACCATTACCGATCTAAAAAATGGTCTCAAAACAGCGCTCGCTCGCGGCTTGCAAATTGCAATCTTCAACTCTTGTGACGGCTTAGGATTAGCGAATCAACTAGCCCAATTGCACATTCCGCAAGTTATTATTTTTCGAGAACCAGTACCTGATATAGTCGCACAAGAATTCTTGAAAAACTTCCTCACGGCCTTCGCCAGCGGTAAATCTTTCTATCTAGCAGTAAGAGAAGCACGAGAGAAGTTGCAAAGTCTGGAAACTCACTTTCCTTGTGCTTCGTGGCTGCCGGTTATCTGTCAAAACCCCGCCGAAGTGCCCCCGACATGGCGATCGCTCCAACATTGAAGCGGGCGATCGACAGTTACGGGAAGTTCGCATAAATTTTTAGGCTATGTGGAGAGGAAAAAGCTGAATAAGTTCACACCGCCCACCCGATTACTGTAGCAAAAGATACCAAATACCGAGCAGGTTCATTGGCTGCGCTCCATAGCTAATGCCAACCGTATAAAACTATGCAGGCACAGGAACACGAGAAAGTACCGCAAATTTTTCTGAGGCTTCTGCATAATTTACTGGGTTAAACTCGACTACTTGCAAATAGGACGTTTTCCCAAAATTTCTGAGAACATCCTCTTTGATTAGGAGTACCCCTTTTCCCTGATTTAGGATTATGGACGAACTGTTAGGCCAACTCATCAGAAAACTTTATCAGTACCCTATTGAGAGTCCAGAGTACAGAAAGGCTTTGGAGCATCTACTATCCTTGATCCCACATCTCCCTGGTATTTGCCAAGACCGTCACCCAGACTATTCAAAAGCTGTAGACCAAAGCTCAGAGGATATTCGGCAAAAGATTGATGGATTTATCGGGACTCTTGGTTTGAAAATAGATGAAGCCCCAGCATCTGTTTTGCGAGAAAATTTTGTCAGATGGGTTAATAGATTTCTCCGTTTTGATATTTACGATTTGTACCGCAGCCGAAAGCTACCTCTAAGTCTAGACAACGCAATCACAGGTGAAGAGGGAGAAACTACTTTTATAGAGCAGCTACCAGATCCTAGGACACTTGATCGTTGGCTGGAACAAGAGGAAGCCCAAACGCAGCGTTTAGTTCTCAAACGTTATGTAGAGAGAGATCCAGAGGGAAAGCTAAGAAATTGTTATCCTGCAAATTGCTCCAAATGCAGCTGCCAAGCCATAGCTCAAGCACGATACCTAAACAAACCGCAGTTAAGTGTACCAGCACTAGCAGAGAAATTTGGAATTCCCCCAATCACGATTTACTCACGTTGGGACCGGAGCTGTCGCCCCATACTTCAAGAGATTGCCCATAACTATCATCAGTACCTCCATTTACTTGAGCCAGTACCTTTGAGCCAGTGGTTTGAGAATGTCTTTGATGCAAGTTGGCAGACGCTCGAATCAATTTTTGGCGCGGGAAGCCCACATCTAGTTCGATCGAGAAGACGGACAGCAGATGATGTGAGACTAGGTAAGCCGATCAATCTGGGAATGCAACTGGCAGGAAATCCTGTAGCCCTTGTTGTTGTGGTAGCTCTCAACCCAGAAGGAGAACTAGGCATACTCTTACGGCTGTATCCTACTGGTGAGCAAGAGTGCTTACCACCTAATTTGCAACTCGTTGTCCTGGATGAGTCTGGAGAAACCTTTCTAGAAGCCCAATCGAGAGACGCCGATAATTGGATTCAACTTCAGTTCAGTGGTGTACCAGGAGAAACTTTTAGTATCCAAATTGCTATGGGAGATGCTAGCTTCATAGAATATTTCGTTATCTAACGGCTTGCTTTCCCAATCTCTGTTTGACTAAATATGAGTCAAGAATTCTCCCGTAAAAATCTGCGAGGACGCTCTTTTAAAGGCCAAGACCTAACAGGAGCCAATTTTAGCTACGCCGACATTCGAGGTGCAAACTTTACCAATGCGATTTTAAGAGGGGCTAACTTCAGTTATGCCAAAGCTGGACTGCAACATCACTGGGCTATTTTCTTAGTAATAGTTTCATTTTTACTAGCAACAGTATCGGGATTAACTTCCGCGATCGCTAGTGCTTGGCTCTACTATGTGCTAATCAATGTTCCCAGCGCGATCGGATTAATACTACTTGCTGTTTCCTTTATTTCTAGTATTCGCAAAGGTTTGGAAGCAGCTATATGGACTGTGCCTGTAGCTGCAATTGTAGGCGTAACTATGGCTGTGACTGGTACTGCAACATTGCCTGTAGCAGTCAGCGTACCGGGCGCTGTGGTACTGTTCGCAAGTGGCACTGTATTGGCAGCGTTAGCTGTAGCTGTGGCTGTGCTAGCATCTGCCACTTATGCTGGAGTCGCCACGTTGATTGTAGCTTTGGTTGTTACATTGGTTTATGCTGGAATCAAAGTTGGGGCTGTAGCTAGTCTTTTTATATTACTTGGTGGTTACATTGGTTGGCAAGCCTCTGTTGGAGAGCCAAAATTTGCTTTGATTAGGAAGATTGCTACTGCCTTTGCTGCTACGGGTGGAACCAGCTTTCGCTGTGCTGATTTAACTGATGCTAATTTCACGCAAGCAAGCCTCAAATGTACAAAATTTATCGGAGCAAATCTAACTCGCACCCTATTCTATAAAGCAAAAAAAATGCTTTTTGCCAGAGTTGGTAAGTCTATCTTAGAGCCTGTATCCATTCGCACATTACTGGTTACTGGTAACGGTCAATATAAATCATATGTTGGCGTTAATTTGAGAGGAGCCAATTTGATAGGTGCAGACCTCAGAGGTGCTAATCTTAAAGGCTCAAATATCAGTGAGGCGACTTTCCAAGGAGCGAATTTAGAAATGGCAAATTTAGCGCTCACTGAAGCAATTGGTACTGACTTCAGCAGCGCTCAAATGACAGGCGCTTGTTTGGAAGCCTGGAATATTGATAGTAGCACGAAATTGGATAATATCGATTGTCTATTTATTTATCTTTTAGAATATCCCAAACCCGGAACAGATGACCGCGAACGCCGTCCCAGCAGTGGCGAATTTGCACCAGGAAAATTTACAAAACTTTTCCAAGAAGTGCTAGCTACCGTTGATTTAATCTTCCGCAACGACGTTGACTGGAAAGCCTTTATCTTAGCCTTCCAAAAAGTGCAAGTTGAGAATGAAAACACCGAACTCACCATCCAAAGTATTGAAAACAAAGGTGATGGAGTTGTGGTTGTCAGAGTTAACGTTCCCCCAGATACCAACAAAGAAAAGATTCATAGGGAATTCACCCAAAATTATGAACTGGCCCTCAAAGCCATAGAGGAAAAATATCAAGCTAAACTAGAAAGCAAAGATGAGCAGATTACGGTTTATCGCCAGCAGCTAGAAGATTCTCGTCAGAGAGAGATTCAGCAAAATTCCAATATGAAAGAAATTATCGAGATATTGGCAAAACCAGCCGTTAATCTTCCTGTTAACCTGTCTGAAGTAAAAGCTATAGCCGAACGCCAAACAGCAGTTAATTTAGTTGTCCTCACACTGGGAAGTGGGGACTTCGAGAAAGGATTTCCTTCTGTCATCGCTCAAATTTGGACAGGGAGTGCTAGGCTCCCAATCCAGGGTTCAGGTGAGCTGCCACCAGCACCAAATATTTCTGTACTTTATGAAGAGTGGCAATCAATTTATCATCGCCTGGAATTGAGCTATCGAATGAAAAAACCAAAGCTTCAAGGTACAAATTTTTCTCTAAAAGGTATCGATCGAATAGCTCGAGAGTTAGAAGAGTCTTTAAACAAATGGCTAAATTCAGAGCGATTTTTACCTATAGATAGAATCCTGCGTGAGAAATTAAACCGTTATGATGAAGTTCAGGTAATCATCCAATCAGAAAATATCGATGTGCGGCGACTCCCTTGGCATCTGTGGGATTTTCTCAAAGTTTACCGCAAAGCTGAAATTGCTTTAAGTTCACCTTTTTACGATCGAGCTTTTAAAACTGCTGTTACTAGAGACAGAATCAGAATTTTATCAATCTTGGGTAGTGATCGAGGAATTAATCTGGATAAAGACCAAGAGTTACTAACACAGTTAGATGCAGAAACATCCTTTCTTGTCAAGCCCAAACGCCAAGAATTAGATGCTCAGTTGTGGGAGAAAAAAGGCTGGGATATCCTCTGTTTTTCCGGCCACAGTTCCAGTGAAATGGATAGCAGCACGGGTTATATTTATATCAACGATACCGATAGTCTAACCATTCCTGAATTAAAAAATGCTCTCCAAACCGCGATCGAACGCGGCTTGCAAATTGCAATTTTCAATTCTTGCGACAGTTTAGGATTAGCCACTCAACTGGCCCAATTGCACATTCCGCAAATTATTGTTTTTCGAGAATCAGTTCCCGATCGCGTCGCACAGGAATTCTTGAAAAACTTCCTCACCGCCTTCGCCAGCGGTAAATCTTTTTATCTAGCAGTCAGAGAAGCGCGGGAGAGGTTGCAAAGTCTAGAACATCACTTTCCTTTTGCTTCGTGGCTCCCCGTTATCTGCCAAAACCCCGCCGAAGTGCCCCCAAGCTGGTACTCGCTCCAAAATCCCTAACACCCCCCAAAAAACAACCTCCCAACGAAACTGCATAATTTCCGCAATTCCCCACGATACATATATAGCAAGCCATACAGCCCCCCAACGAGGTACTCATGCGCCACCCTAGCCCAGATAGCCCGGTTTCTGGAAAACCCCTGCTCCAAATACCCCTCCCAATCCCCAACTCCCCATCCTTACTGAAGTCGCCGCCAAAAACCTCGGCTAATTCCTCATCGCATAATTTGCCCGAGCGCCCCCGATATAACTTCAGCCACTCAAAAATGATCTGGGAGTAGTCACTAGAATGACAGATAGAATGACAGAGATAATTATTGCTCGATTTTCGACTTCTTATGAAGTCAATCCCTACCCTCGCAAAGTGCAGTATTCTCGGCTAAGACAAAATGTAGAAGACTTGCTGGATGCCGATCCAAAACTAAATAATGAAACAGTTTTGCTGAAATATTTCTGCAACCAAGCTGCTAAGAATAACTCGAAGTCATTGGCGAGGCATCATCTACTTGCTTATGTGGATGTTGCTTGCTACTTAGCGGCGAAATCCACTTACGAAGCCTTCCCAACACCGGAGCAGGCTTTGGCAGATTATTTGCAAATTGCCAAACTTTATATGGTTGACAGAGCGGTAGAATTGTGCACTAAGTTCGATCGCACCCAAAGCAAAATCGAAACCTATCTCAGTCGGCCTCTCCGCGACGCTATTATGAGCGAAGTGCGTAAAAACCAAGAAACACAAAGGCAAAGTGACTGGGGGCTGCTACGGAGCACATCGAAAAAAGGTCTGAAAAGTGCTTTACAAAAATTCGGAATTCTAGAACCAAATTTATCCCGTTGCTTCCTAACTTGGCAAGGTTTTTTAGAAGTTTATGCCCCAGTTAAAGCAGGCACAAATCAGCGATTACCGGAGCCAACGGCGGAACAATGGGAGGTGATCGCCCAATTTTGCACCGAGCAACAATTCCCCCACTCCATTCAACCATTCACAGTGCCAGAAGTCAAAGCATTGTTGCAAATTTGTGTTAAGGCGCTGCGAGCATCTACTCACATTCAATTTCATCCCCTGGATACAGAAAACCCAGAGTTACAATTAGAAATTGCCACTCAATTCGAGCAGGAAGCATGGTATGGAGAGCAAGATACTGCAAAAGGCGATCGCCTGCAACAGATGACAACTGAATTAGCAAGTGCGATCGTCTCCCTCTCTCGTGACTTTCCTGATGCCAGAAAAATGTTAATCTTAGAACATGGCTTTACCAAATTCAACCAAACTTCCATCGGTAAAGAATTTGGCATCAACCAATATAAAGTTTCGCGACAGTTAACTAACTACAAAAAATATCTGTTAACAAGTTTGGTGAAGTGGAGTCAAACCCAAGCCAATGTTACCTTGAGTGTAAAAGATGTCGATCGCCTATCAATTCTCCTTGATGAATGGCTGACTTGGTATTGCCAAAATGCAATTCTGTACAAGTTCTTGCAAACCACGTTAAAGCTGCATCCAGCCCTGAAGTTGGAAATTACACTTCTGTGCCGCTACTATGGATGTGAGAGAGTAGACGAAAGAGCGATCGCCCACAATCTTAACATAACACCAACTGAATTGCAAGGAAAATTAGTGCAAGTTAAAACAATTTTGCAAACGGAATTACACAATTGGTTGCACCAAAATCTTGCACTCAAACCCTGTTCTCTCAGCGCGATCGATAAGTCATCAGCATTGTTAGTAGAACAATTTTTAGCCAACGCCCCCTACGCCCTGTTAACACTAGAACGGAGATAATTACAATGACATTAACCTTAGCACAATTAAGCCTAGCCTGTCCCGATCAACTCTGGCTAGAGTTTTCCGAAAGCCAACAGAAAATAGCTTTGTCTGCAACCCAAGATTACTCCTATGAAGCAGCACATCATCGGGCTTTCTTAAATCGGCTAACCCTGGCAGTTTTGTTACCTGAATTTTCAGCCGCATCCGAAACCTCTGTCCAACTTGCATCCTCAGAAAACCTGTGGGAATTTGTGACTGGTTTTGCCTTGAATTTGGGCAAAAGTCGCCTAGTAATTATTCCCAGTGAAACCATCGATACTGATGAATTTTCCGTGCCTCAAGAATGGGTGGATATTCCTGCATTGGCGGCGGATTATTATCTGGCTGTGCAGGTAAATTTGGAGGATGGATGGTTGCGGGTGTGGGGTTTCACTACCCATCGCAAACTGAAAACTGAGGGAAGGCTTGATGAGGGCGATCGCACTTATTCCCTCGATGTAGAGGATCTGTTTGAAAACCTGAATACTCTCTGGGTTTCTCAGCAACTTTGTCCAGCCGAGAAAGCCGAGATTCAACTGTTACCGACATTATCTCATAACCAAATAGAAAGGTTCATAGGTGACTTGGGCAAACCTTCTCTTTATTCACCTAGATTAAAGATGCCCTTTGCCCAGTGGGGGGCGCTGTTAGCCGCTGACGATTTTAGGGAACAGCTTTATCACCGCAGAATAGGAAAGGAAGATGCCCTGCAAAAACTTGTGAATTTGACTAAAAGTATTTATTCTAACTTGTGGTTGTTTTTGGATGAATTAGTGGAAGTTCATGGTGTGAATGTGTTAGCAGCTAGAGGGGGAAGTCGAACGGAAGAAAATGAAGACGAGCGACCTGCTCAAGCACGGGGTAGGATGATAGATTTAGGAATTCAATTAGTAGGTCATCCGGTCGCATTAATTGTCTATTTAAGTCCTGAATCAAACAATAAATGGAATATCCTTTTACAGTTAAGGCCAGGTGGCGGTCAAACTTACTTGCCGCCCGACGTGCAGATGATTGTATTGGATGATGCTGGTGAGGTGTTTTTGGAAGCGCGATCGCGCCAAGCGGATAATTGGATACAATTGGAGTTTAGCGGCGAACCTGGGGAAAGATTTAGTGTTAAAGTAGCTTTAGGCGATGCGAGTCTTGTGGAAGATTTTGTTATCTAACTGAGAGTAAAGGGTAAGTCATGGGTAAATTAGTTGTTTTGAGTCTGGGAGAGGGAGACTTCCAACGGGGTTTTCCCGTGACGTTACAGGTGTGGGAAGAGGGCGGTTTTCACACCTCCTTCCTCGGAAAACTCCCGGCATCTGCTATCGATTTATTGTACGATCGATGGCAGTCAGATTACCGCCAAAAGGTGTCTGGCAGAATGACACCAAAACCAGCACAAATCAGCAACCGTTCAGATACTGATTTAATCGCAAACAGCAAGCTTTTAAAAGACGAGTTAAATAACTGGCTCAATTCCGAGACATTTCGCCCCATAAAAGAGAAGTTCTTGGAAAAGGTAAACACCAGAGAGACTGTGCGAGTAATTGTCCAGACTGAAAATCCCCAGTTGCGGCGATTGCCTTGGTATTTGTGGAACTTATTTGTTGAAAGTTACCGTTTCGCAGAAGTGGCGCTTTCTTCCCCTACATTCGATCGCGCTCACAAATCGGTTCAGCCCAAAGCTAAGGTGAGAATATTGGCTATTTTAGGCGATTCCTCGGCCCCCGATCCTCTAACTGGAATCCGCCTGGATATCAATGCAGACAAGCAGTTTTTGGAGAGCTTGCCCGATGCGGAAACCGTATTTTTGGTTGAACCAAAAAGCCACGAATTTCACAAGCAACTTTGGGACGATCGGGGATGGAATATTTTATTTTTTGCCGGACACAGTAGCAGTCAACCTGATGGTACTACCGGGAAAATGTATATCAATTCTCAAGAAAGTTTAACGGTTGAAGATTTAAAATTAGCTCTGAAAAAAGCGATCGAAAGAGGATTGCAGTTAGCGATTTTCAATTCCTGCGATGGGTTGGGAATTGCCAGAGATTTAGCCGAGTTGCAGATTCCCCAAATCATCGCGATGCGGGAACCTGTACCCGATTGTGTAGCTAAAGAATTTTTGAAATATTTTTTAACTTCCTTTTCTAGCGGTAATATTTTAGATCTAGCTGTCAGAGAAGCGCGGGAAAGGTTGCATGGAGTAGAAAAAGAGTCTCCCTGTGCTTCTTGGTTGCCTGTAATCTGTCAAAATCCGGCAGAAAATTCCGTGACTTGGCAAGAGTTACGGGGAATTGCACCGGGGATTAATTGGCGTGATGCGTGTCACATAAGCATACCCGAACGAGGTAAATTAACCAGTAATTCGCTGGTGGCAAATGATGGATTGAATTTGAATGTCGATGATGTTTATGTACCCTTGGGTTTAGTGGAGAGAAAGCAGAAGCCTAAGCCTGACAGAAAAATCAAACCCGAACAAGGTTCCCAATTATACGGAGCCGAAACTCAGTATGAAGTCACCAAAACTTATAAAAATGATGAGTTTTTTGAGGAACTATTAAAACAAGGAAAAACTGATAAAACTAGGGGCAAACGCATTGCCATTATTGGCGAACCGGGGGCAGGAAAAACGACGCTATTGCAAAAAATAGCCGATTGGGTGTTGGCAGAAACTGAAGCTGTGCCGGTTTGGGTTTCCTTAGCGGATTTAGGGAAGTTTAGCTTAGAAGATTATTTACTTCAAAAGTGGCTGAAAGTTGCCTTAAATGTAGCGGATGTCACGGCTCAAATGCGCCAAGATTTGGTAACGCTGTTTAACAATCATCAAGTTTGGTTATTACTGGATGCTGCTGATGAGATGAATGCGGGTAATCCTTTGGATGAGATTAAATCGCAATTGCGGGGATGGATGGCTGAGGCGCGGGTGGTGTTGACTTGTCGTTACAATGTGTGGGATGCAGGAAAAAATGCTTTAGCTGAGTTTGATGTTTATCGCAATTTGGATTTTGATGAAGAGGAACAAATTCCCCTGTTTATTAGAAGTGTTTTTCAGCAGTCAGATTTAGGGGAAAGGTTGTGTCAGCAGTTAGCTAAATCAGAAAATACGCGGTTGCGAGATACGGTGAAAAATCCTTTGCGACTGACGTTATTATGTTTAGCTTGGCACATTCGCCAAGGAGATTTTACTACTAAAACTCAGGCAGATTTATACGCCCAGTTTACCGAGGCGGTGTACGAGTGGAAGCGCGAGCAATTCCCCACAACTTCCCAGCAGCGACGGGAGTTAAATAAAGCTTTGGCGACGTTAGCTTTGCGGGGAATGGAAGAAGAAGAATCGCGGTTTCGGTTGCGTCAGGGTTGGGTGCGGGAGGTGTTGGGGCAAACGGATGAACCTTTGTGTGAGTTAGCTTTGCAGTTGGGTTGGATTAATCGGGTGGGTGTGGCGGCGGAAAGGCCAGAGGAACAGGTTTATGCGTTTTATCATCCCACATTTCAGGAATATTTTGCTGCGTTGGGTATGGATGATTGGCGTTATTTTTTGAATCATGTACCGGATAATCCTGGGTTGGGAATTTATCGGATTTTTGAGAAGCAGTGGAAACAGGTGATTTTACTGTGGTTTGGGCGGGAGGATGTGGAGAAGGAGAAGAAAGAAGAGTTTATGAAAGCGTTAGTTGAGTTTGAGGATGGGTGCTATGGAGCTTATCAATATCAGGCATATTTTTTAGCGGCCGAAAGTCTTTTGGAATTTAAAGAGTGTAATCTTACTGATAAAATTGTTGAACAACTTGTTGAATATGGATTTAGTGATTATGATACGTCAAAAGCTCTAGAAAAACATTCCAAATTGCGAGGTAATGCTCCTTCCCGTCGGTTGCAAATACATCGCTATCTTGATACTATTGAGGAGCGGGCAATAAAATTACTGAGAATGCTTGACCGTAAAAGTGTAATCTATTCTGTTACTGATTTCATGGTGAATAATCAAAATGACTGGTCTACAAAAGCAGCACAAAAATTTTTGACAAATCTATAATCATAGTTGATACAAGCTCAGACATAATTTTTCCAAATCAATCGATTAATACAATGAAAAATTAGGTTATTAAAATGAAAGTTATAATTTCAAGCAAACATAAATATGACGATGACTCTGTTCATACTCTATATCAAGAATTAGAAAATCATACAAACAATCCTAATTTGATTGATTTATTAGCGAATTTATTAGGCGAGGATACTTTACATAAGATAATACGGAATTCTAGTTGTGTAAAAGAGTTTTTATATCTTTGCTCGCTTAATATCAATTACAAAGATTTTTATCAAGCTGTACACAATCAAAACGATCAAATTCAATCCCTCGAAAACCAAATTACCCCCAACTTCTCTCAACTCCAACCAACTCCTCAAACTTATCCCCTACCTATCAACATTCAATCCCTAACAGACGAAACAGATATAAACGCTATTTGCCAAGAAATCTGCACCCAAATTTACTACCTCGCACTCTCCGATACAGACATCCCCACCGCCAACAACTTCGCAGAACTCAAACGCCACATTCTCACAGCAAAACGCCAACTGCAAAAACGCCACCTAGCCCTAATTCTACATGAATGTACCCCTCATCCAACACTCATCACCTGCTGCCGCAAAATCGCCGATGCTAACCTGGGTTTGCACATCCTCTGGATAACCGACACACCCCTCGATGCACCTTTGCGCGGTTTTCCCCCACAGCAACCTAACCTCCTGGGTGCTATCCAAACTTGGATAAATGAACTGAATTAACGGGATGCCAGTATCGTAAAAATTATTGTTATCTAATGCAAGGTAAGAGAGCAAACAATGGGTAAATTAGTTATTTTGACTCTAGAACAAGAAGACTTTCAGCAAGGTTTTCCTGTCAAGTTACAAATTGGATTAGAGGGCGAACGCCTGTCTACGCCTATCAATGGATATCTTCCGCCAAACCCAAAAATTCCCAATTATTATAGAAGTTGGCAGTCAGCATATCATACTCATATAGTAGGCACGCCCAGATTAGACAAACCAAAAGCACAAAAGTCTCAATTCTCTACTGGTGAAATTAACGCACAAGCAGAAAATTTAACTAAAACAATGAATCAATGGCTGAACTCGCAGGAATTCAGTCTGATTCGAGAGGAATTGGTGCTCAGTCTGAAACCCGATGACGAAATACGGTTTATTATTCAAGCACCAACCATTCAACTACAGCAACTTCCCTGGCATCTTTGGGATTTGTTTAAAGACTACCCCTTGGCAGAAATTGCCCTAAGCGCACCAAACTACGGTCAAGTATCCTCAGCTAAAAAATCACGAAATAAAGTCAGAATTTTAGCCATTTTAGGTGACAGCAAGGGTATTAACACCGAAAAAGACCGAGAATTATTAGAGCAATTACCTGGTGTCGAAACCGTGGTTTTACCTCAGCCAAATCGGAAACAAATCAATCACCATCTTTTAAAATATTCCTGGGATATTTTATTCTTCGCCGGTCACAGTCAAACTGAAGGTAAAAGTGGCCGGATATATATCAACAAAAGTGATAGCCTCACAATCGGCGAGCTAAAATATGAACTGGCAAAAGCCATTAAAAAAGGTCTCAAATTAGCTATTTTTAACTCCTGTGATGGATTGGGTTTAGCACAAGAACTTGCAGATTTGCAAATCCCTCAAATTATCGTTATGCGAGAGCCAGTTCCCGACAAGGTAGCTCAAGCATTTTTAAAGTATTTTCTGAATGCTTTTGCCAGCGGTAAATCCCTTTATCTATCAGTAAATGAAGCACGGCAAAAGTTGCAATATTTAGATGCACATCCGCCTAGTATTTCTTGGTTGCCGGTCATTTGCCAAAATCCGAGTCAGTTAATGCCAACTTGGGATAAGTTGCGTGGGGCTTCAGGTACAAAAACTCGATCGACAATCTGGACTAGAAACCGCGATTCTCAAGAGTCAGAGAATCGAAATCGCTTACTAGCAAAGATAAAGGATGAAGTAGAGAGTCGCTGGGCACAGTCACTGCACAATCGGGTAGTTATTCAACAACCAAAAGAACTTCAGCCCAAACAAGTAGAAACACCTTGGGGTGTAGAGGTCAGACTCAATCATTTGTCAAATCAACTCTTCAGTCCAGAAACAAAATTAGTCGATGTTTTTCAGCAGAGTAATATCGATAGCAAATTATTAATTATAGGTGATCCAGGAAACGGTAAAACAATCACTTTGTTAGAACTAGCAAAGCAGCTAATTACCCAGGCGGAAGACGACACAAATCGGGCAATTCCTGTTTTGTTAAACCTTTCATCCTGGAAAGATGAAAAGCAACCTCTACTCCAGTGGCTGAGTGCTGAACTTGTCTCTAAATATGATGTCAACCTAAATATTGCTCAGGACTTGTTAGAAAATCACCGCATATTGCCACTGCTTGACGGCTTAGATGAAACACTTTGGCAAGAAAGCTGTGTAGAGGCGATTAATCAATTCCTAGAAAGTGCCTATCGCCCTCCGGGTTTAGTTGTATGCAGTCGCAAGGAAGGATACGAATTTATTAATGCCAAGCTCAAACTGAACGGAGCAATCTGTTTGCAATCGGTAGCTAAGGCAGAAGTTCAAAAATATTTCGCAGATATGAAGTGCCTACAACTATGGCAAACAATTAAAAACTCTGACGCTTTCTTGAAATTGTTAGAGTCTCCACTGATGCTAAATCTTATGGTTTTAGTGGGTCAGGAAATGTTACTTGAAGATGAGGTAACGTTCAAATCGACTCAGGAACTAGAAGAAAGTCTGTTGGATGTCTATATTCAGCAAATGCTAAAACAGGAAATTGAAAATGTATCCTATTCGCAACAAACAGCACCATCCGCTAAAAAAACTCAGAAGTGGCTGGCATTTCTAGCTAATAAATATCAGGACAAGTCTCAGACAGAGTTTTCAGGGTTTTCGCTGGAGCAAATGCAGCCACATTGGTTGCCAAATCGTTGTTATAAACAGATTTATGCTTTGGGAGTAGGAATAATTTTTGGTTTAAGTCTGGGACTGATTGTTGGAAGCATTGTCTGGTTAACTATTGGCATACTTTTTGAGCCAGTTTGGGGAACGATTCTCGTTTTGGCGATCGGGCTATTTATAATTATACCCTCCAGTCTGTGGGCTTTTTTTACAGTGGGGCAAGCTGAAAAAATAGAACCAGTAGAAACCCTGAATTTTTCAATGATAAAATTATTCAAGTCTTTAATTATAGGTCTAATAGCCGGACTTATTACTTGGAAATTGTCAGGAGTGATGGTTTTCTCGATCGTAGGAATTCTCGTTGGGTTGATTGAAGGAGTTAGCGGTTCTAATATCAAAAAAATAAAAATTCCCAATCAAGGTATTTGGCAATCTGTCAAAAATGCAAGTTTATTTGCACTTATGGGCGCGGTCGGCATGGCAATACCCGCGGCTATTATGAGCAAACAGCTTCGGGCAATAATAGTAGAATCCTCTGTTTTGCAAAATAGAATTGGAACTGTAAATATTGTTTTATCTGCCATTATTGTTGGCGCACTTTTTGGATTTACTCAAGCAGGGATGGCGGGCATTCAGCACTTCACTTTGCGCTTAATTCTTTGGTGCAATGGATACATACCTTGGAACTATGCGCGTTTCCTTAACTATGCCACGGAACGAAAGTTTTTGCAACGAGTTGGCGGGCGCTATCAGTTCATCCATAAGTTATTGCAAGTTCGTTTGGCTGAGAAATAAATTGAGAAAATATGAAAAGGGTTTGTTCAAAAGATTTCATAGATTAAAAGCACTACGCTGATTATACTGGATAATATTGGTAGTTTGTTCTGGAAGTGCGCTCGGATCATCGGGGTAATCTGATAATTGGATTGAATTGGATGGAGTTAAGCGGTAAGCTTGGGGAGCGGTTTAGTGTTAAAGTAGCTTTAGGTGATGCGAGTATCGTGGAAAATTTTGTTATCTAATTTAATCAGGAGAAAGTGATGGGGAAGTTAGTGGTTCTGACTTTTGCAGAGGGAGACTTGGACAAGAGAGGTTTTTCGGTCACATTACAACTAGGGGAGGAGGGGAAACCTGCGACTATTCAAGAAATGGGCTCTTTACCGCCCAACCCAGGACTGGTTGAGTCTTACACCAGTTGGAAGGTAACTTATTATGGGTTTATTGGAGTAAAGGTTAGAAAATTAGAAGCAAAAGTTGCACAAAATACAAATTTTTCAATTGGTGATGTTAATGCCAAAGCTAAGAATTTGAGCTTAAACTTTAATCAATGGTTAAAATCGCAGCAATTTAGTCATGTTAGAGAAGAATTGATTGCCCATTTAAAACAAGATGATGAAGTGCGGTTGATTATCCAAACTTCAAATATTCAGCTACGGCAACTTCCGTGGCATCTTTGGGATATCTTGGAACGTTACCCTAAAGCAGAAATTAGTGTCAGTGCACCCAGGTTCAAACAAGTCACATCAGCCAAACTTGTTAATAATCAAGTGAATATTTTGGCAATTTTGGGCGATGATGAGGGGATTAACGTTGAAGAAGATAGAAAAATTTTAAATTCTATTCCGGCTGTTAAAATTGAGTTTTTAGTTAAGCCCAATTGCGAAAAGCTCACCAATAAACTATGGGAACAGTCTTGGAAGATTCTATTTTTTGCAGGACATAGCTGCACCGAAGGAGAGACAGGAATCATATATATTAATAAGACTGAGAGTTTAACTATCCCTGATTTAAGGTATGCGTTAAAAAAAGCAATAGAAAAAGGTTTGCAACTGGCTATTTTTAACTCCTGTGATGGTTTGGGTTTGGCTCAGGATTTAGCAGATTTGAATCTACCTCAAATGATTGTCATGCGAGAGCCGGTTCCTGACAAAGTAGCACAGGAATTTTTAAAATATTTTCTGGGTTCTTTTTCGCAAGGTCAGTCTTTTTATTTAGCAGTAAGGGAAGCTAGAGAAAAATTGCAAGGTTTAGAAAGTTTTTATCCTTGTGCTAGTTGGATGCCAGTTATTTTTTACATTCGAGATGTAAAACATATAAGTCTTAAAAAACCGCTAAACCGCTTGTTACAGTCTGTATTAGAAAAATATTGGCTTCCATTAAGTATAAGTGGAGCTATTATCTTGTTTTCTATTAACTTATTTTTAAAACATACAAACCCCTTTATTATTCCTTTTTATAGAAATATTTATGTTGACTACAATCAAGCCCAAAAACAACAGCGAGAAAAATTGTTAGTCCAGAACAATAAAATATTTTTTTTAACTGAAGATACACGCTTTAGTAATATTGTAAATCGTCAAAAAGTTGGAGAAATAGAGCGTTCCGATTTGGAAATAAGGTTTACTATTTATAACAATGAAAATATACCAATAAAGGTATTTAACTTTCAAACAGTTAGTTACGATCTCGGCTACCGAACAGCATTATCAGCTACGGCAAGAGATATTGTTGAAATATCGCCTGATAAACCTTTTATAGAACAAAATAAAACTTTTGAAATAAAACCAGGAGAAAGCAGATCTTTCTTATTGCGTTATCATAATACTGTCAGTGGAAATATAGTTAGCGTAGGAGATTTGATTGGTATTGTAGTCTACTATCATAACCCAAGAGGAGAAATAGGAAAATTAAAATCTGAAACTATTTATGGTTTTCTTGTCCCGGTAAAAACAAAGATTTGGAATACTACGGCTCTTGAAGAATTAAAGAAAGACATAGAAAAGTCCGTTGACAAAAGTGAAAAGATCGACTTGAAAGAAAAATTAGATTTGATTCAATCTACAATTGAAAAACATAAAAATTTATGATGGCATTAGGTCGCTAACCCTTCGTATTAGTATCGATAGTCGATCGCGCTCAAATACCTAATTGATGAAAAAGTAAATCTTCCCTATCCCAATTACCCCACTGCAAACTCAGTAAATTGACGCACGTAAGGGGCTTTAAAAGCTAAAACAATATCTTCCTTGGGAACTCCGGCGGCTAGTAACTCATTCGCTATTCCCGCTTCCGTTCTATCCCTCTGAATCCAAAATTTACTATCTTTTATATCAACGTGAATCACACAGCCGTAAACCCGTTTTTGCTCGTCCCAGCCCAAATGAACCACATGATAATGCTCCCGTTCGGTATCAAAAAGTAATTGAACTTCTGTTTCAGTATCCAAGTCATTCCTTGAGTGTTGAGACAGAATTGTTTGGATTAATTCTTTGTAATCTATTCTTTCCATAAAATTTTCCCTGTTGAATAGCATCAAAAATGAGTAATTTGAGCTGATGTTTAGCAATTAATTCTTGAATAAAATCGTTTCCCGTAGCATGGTCATGATTTAACCACAGAGAACGCAGAGAACACAGAGGGAGATAAGAGAGATTAATACAGGACGATGCTACTGGATTTGATATAAAACGATCGCTGAAAAAATTATTTCCTAGCCACGAAAATACTGAATAGATCGCTATTAATTACCACTCCGCCATCATATCATCGCAGCCAGCAGCGATCGCACCCCAAAAAATTCCCCCCACTTCGCATAACTCCCCCACCCACCAGCGATAAAGCAATATCAGGCGATTCCACAGCAACTAGCCGCAACAAAACCAGGCTAACGCTGCATAAAACTGAAAACCCCACACGACTCAATAACAGAGAACAATCCAGAGGTACTTATGACGAACCAAGTAGATCTCAATGAAGTCAGAAACCGCGTACTCACCAACCAACACAGCGACACCGACTTGCCAAACTCAACAGATCGCAGCGTGTTTGTAGACTCCGAAGGTAACATCATCCTCCGCCCCCAACCCGGAACCGAACGCCAACTATCCCGCGTTCCCCAGAAAACCTTCGCAGCCACTGTGACAGCCGATCGCCAAATCGTAGCTCAAAAACTCCCCAACAACACCCAAGAGATGTGCGTCAGCGGAGTGACTGGCTGGGTTTACAGCATTACCAGCGAACTCGGCGACCAGTATACCATGTTCGCTTACAGCGACGGCAGCCTATACCAAGTGATGGTTTTGTTTCCAGCAGTCGCCGGCAAATTCGATGTCCACGATGCCCACCTGTTTAGCGATGGTCGCATCTGCTTCCGCGATGGAGGCGGCTTGCCCACCTTAGAACAAGCCTTTGCCAAATCAGTCCTCTGGGCAACTGGCTTCAGCAGTTATCTGCGTACCGATCTATTCCCATTCTCCATCAACAACCTCTAAAAGGGCGATCGCAACCGATCCACTCCGACCAAAGAAACCGGGTTTTTACCGCATCTGTCGGCTGCAACGAAGTATTTAGCCAAAAACCCGGTTTCTGGGTTCCCAAAATTTACCTACTCTCAACTTAAAACCATGATGTTATACATTTCACAGTCAGTTTTGCACGACATTGAAACTGAGATCGCCAACCATCCTCCCGAACGCGGAGGAGCCATTCTAGGCCCCGTAGGTCAGCCAATCATCACCCACTTTCTTTTGGACGAGGAAGCCCATACCAGCGGTGCTAGCTACTTGCCATCTCCGCAATTAACTCAGCGGGTGCAGCAGCTAGAACTCAATCAAGGACTGGAGTTTAAAGGCGTTATCCACTCGCACCCAGGCGGTCTAGACCGACCTTCCGGCCCCGATGAAACTGCGATGCTAGAAGGGCTGAACCTCAACCCTCACATTCCCTACTTTGTAGCCCCGATCGTCACTTTACAGCGTCCTTGGGGGCAATTGCGCGAACATGAATTGCCGATGGCACAAGGTAAAATTTCCTGTTATGTCGCTTCCCGCGATCGCAACCAATTGCGAGTAGAAATGCTGCCAGTCAAGGAAGTGTGCGATCGCGATTTAACCCAGATGCTGCAAACACTCTTACCGACGGCTGCACCCAAACGCATACCGCTGTTGGAAAACCTACAGCAACTTTGCCGTACTTTTGGTAGCAGTAAACCACCGGAAGTATTTATCACCGAAATGGAAGGAAAGGCGATGCCGGCCGGTCGCGTTATTCTCGATGGCGGTTTGGAACTGCTGTTTCTCGTCAGCGAGTCTTATCCCGTCACGCCACCTCTGCTGATGGTGACACCAGAGGGCGGAAACACAGAAGAAATCAAGTTAGATTGGTCGTTGGAAACGCCACCAGAAGACCGTTTGTTAACAGCAGTCAAAAGTGCGATCGCAGGTTCTGGCCCCTACCAGAAGGTGTACGGCCCTTTGGGAAAGTCCCCAATTACAGCAGACGCGGATCGCGCGCGCTTGGCTGGCTGGAGTGGTTGGTATTCAGGCGTTGACCCCAAAATTGCCGCCGCCGAAATCCAGCAAGGATTATTTGCGCGCAGTCAAGGAATTCTCAGCCAGCACATCAGCAGCAAACGGGTGTTGATTGCGGGGACGGGTTCTGTCGGTTCCTACTTCGCCGAACAACTGGTTCGCAGCGGTGTCGGTGCTCTCACTCTCATCGATCCAGAAACCGTTGAAACAGCGAATCTCTGCCGCACTACCTACGATTTTACCGATTTGGGCAATCCCAAAGTGGAAGCGCTGGCGAAGCGGCTGCTGCACATCAACCCGCTGCTGGAACTAACCGTACAGCCTAAAAGTTTGTTGGATTATGAGGTTGAAACCTTCGACGCTTTGGTGCAACAATCCGACTTGATTGTTGCTACTACCGATGACCCCGCCGCCCAGCGCATTCTCAACCGTTTTGCTTATTTTCACGGCAAACCTGCTTTGTTTGTGGGGCTTTACAAAGGTGCCGAAGGAGGAGAGATAATTGTGACTATCCCAGATCGCACTCCCTGCTATCTTTGTGCTACAGCCAACCGCCACAAAGCCGAAGCGGATTTGGGACGGGTGAGTGCGGATGGGGATTACGGCAATAACGGTCGAGTGATGGGTGAAGTGGCGATCGCAGCGGATATTCACCATGTTACCAGTGTCGCGGTGAAAATGGCTCTGTCGCTGCTGTTGCCGGAGGATGCTGAGGCGAAACTTAAAGGTTTTTTGAATCCGGCGATCGATGCGGGGTTAAATTATCTCACGCTGTCGATGGTTCCGAATTATTGGTTTTATCCAGGTGTGTTTGGAGATACCCCCGGACAGTATGCTTATCAGAGTGTTTGGTTAACCGCAAAGAGCCGGGAGGAATGTCCTGTTTGTGGTAGCGTACACCATCGAGTTGACCCGCGAGCGATCGCGTTACAGAGTGTGCAAGCTGATGGAATTCGGGCTGCATTGAACGCTGCTCGTTCTTAAGTCAAAGCTGAATATTATTGATGCGATAGAAAGCCCCAAGGGAAGAAATGCTTTCCTCTGGGGCTTTCTGCTGCGATCGTCTGGTACTGTAGAGGTTGGGGGGAATGCTTGAAATATCCGGTGAAAATGGCGATCGGACTTTTTTGTCATCGGCGCTTACAAAAGTTAATCTATGGGAAAATTAATTGTTATCCGATTGGGTGAAGGGAGTTTCAAGATAGGTTTTCCAGTTTTCCTGCGAATTGCGGAAGATGGCAAGCCGTACCACAATGAGCTAGATGCCCGTTTACCTCCAGATCCAGAACTCGACAGATTTTATGAAAACTTAAAGGAACACGGCTTTAAAGCTAATCTCAAGGACAAATACCAGCCTTTAAATGCTAAAAAACTTCTTAATGATTGGCTTTCATCTTCGCAATTTCTCGAAAAATGGCACGAATTAAAAACTGATTGCACATCTCAGGATATTATTCGAGTTATTCTCCAAACTTCCGACAGCGGTTTGGCAAAGCTTCCCTGGCATCTCTGGAATTTATTTGAAAATTATCCTCTAGCCGAGATGGCTTTTAGCTTGTCAGAATACAAAATTCAGCCTTGTTACTCAACCAGAACAGAAGTCAGAATTCTAGCAATTCTGGGAAATAGTCAAGGAATTGACATTACCGTAGATAAACGAGAATTCAAGCAATTATCCCTTGAAACCTGCTTTTTGCCTGAAAAAGACCAGGAAACTATTTTTATGCAATTGAGGGATGAAGAATCCTGGGACATTTTATTTTTTGCAGGTCATAGCAAAACAACAGACGGAGAAGGTATTCTTTCTATTAATCAAACAGATACAGTCAAAATTGAAGATTTAGAAAATGCTGTAAAACAAGCCGTTCGCAAAGGGTTGAGACTAGCTATTTTTAACTCTTGCGATGGTTTGGGTTTAGCAAAAACTCTAGCTAGTTGGAACGTTCCCCAAGTTATTGTCATGCGGACACCGATACCTGATGAAGTCGCACACAAATTTTTGATTTTTTTTCTAGAAGCTTTTGTAAAAAATGAAAAAACTTTATATTTAGCCTTGCGACAAGCTAGAGAAAATCTCCAAGGATTAGAGGGACAATATCCTCTAGCCAGTTGGTTGCCAGTGATGTACGATCAATGTTTTACTGTAGAAGCTTCGCCAACTTGGAAACAATTACGGAACACTACCGCAGAAGAAACAAAAACGCTAACCAATTCACCTCAACCTCAACAATCTCATGATAAACTTCACCAAGTTTTACAGCGGTTAAATTATACTCATCAAATTCGATTATTCCGAACATTTTTTGAACAGCACCCCATCGGTGCTTATTTGATTCACGGCGAAGAAGAAAGCGGTCAAAAATGGCTGTTGAATCGGCTGATGAAGCAGGTTCCTGATTCGACAAATGCTAAAGTAATTTCAGTCACACTCAGTCGAAAATCTCGCGCTACTTATACGAAAGCTTTGTGGCAAGAACTAGGCGGTCGTGTCGGTTTAATTAATCAACCGTCACAGGCACAAGTTATAGATAAAGTTGCTCACTGGTTCCAAAATAGAACTGTGGTTTTTATCTTTGACCGACTCGATCAGATGCCAGAGGAATGTATGAGTCAATTTATTGGACAATTTTGGTTGCCCTTGGTAAAAAGCGTGTCTGACGTAACTCAATCTTCTTCTCGCTTACTAATGTTTTTAATTGACCATAGCGGGTGTGTTGAAGAATGGAACAATGTCGATTTTGCTGAGACATTCTCCCCCTGTTGGGAACCCCACATCCCCGTTAAGTTGCCCAAAATTACTCTACTACGCAAACAAGATTTGACATTTTGGATTGAAAATGGTCTTGATGACTTGCCCCTTAAATTGACTACTCAAGTTGAGGAATCAGTCCGAGACATTCTTGAAAGCAGTGAAGGCGGCTTGCCTCAACTAGCTCTGTACAGAATTTGTGATTTGTGCGATTGTAATTGGTATGAATGGGAGAAAATATGGCTGAAACACTGAACAGAGAAGCCTTTAAATACACAGGTAAAGTACAGCCTCAACTAGGAAAAATCGATGAAAACGGTCAAATGCTTTATCCTTATCTTCCGGAAGAAGATTTAGTTGAAGCTGTTAACTTAGCAATTCAATTAGAACGTCCCCTGCTGATTAAAGGAGAACCTGGGTGTGGCAAAACTAAATTAGCCCGTGCTGTTGCCTATGAGTTGGGACTACCTTATGAAACTTGGAATATTAAGTCTACAAGCAGGGCAAAAGATGGACTTTACACTTATGATGCTGTGGGGCGTTTGCGGGATGCTCAATTAGCGGCGGCTGGACGCCTCAGCGACGATAAAATTCAAGAAATTGATAAATCTGAGACTTATATCAAATGGGGGCCTTTGGGGCGAGCTTTTCTGAAGGAACAAACGACGGTGGTGCTGATTGATGAAATCGACAAGGCTGATATTGATTTTCCTAATGATTTGCTATTGGAACTTGACGAACAGCGGTTTGTGATTGAGGAGACGGGAGATAAAATTCAAGCTAAGGCACCACCCATCGTGTTTATTACTAGCAATGATGAGAAAGATTTGCCCGATGCTTTCTTGCGGCGGTGCTTGTTTCACTATGTTGAATTCCCCAAGCGCCAGCAGTTAATTGAGATTGTCAATGCTCACTTTGTGGCATCTCCTGAATCGCTAGTGAATGCAATTATTGACAGGTTTTTGCAGTTGCGTGAAGAAATGCGGAAAGATAAGGGAGAATCTGGAAAAAAAGTTAGTACCAGTGAATTGATGGATTGGTTTCGGATACTGCGCCACTATCCTGAAGATAAGGTTTTGGATGAATTGGGTAAGAAACTTTTGTATCCGGGCGTGCTGTTGAAAAGCTGGGATGATTACAATCGCTATGCTAAGCAAAGGCGGGTTGGGGGTGACTTATGATTAAACATCTGAGTTTTGAAGGGCTTTTACCAATTACCGTTGATGAAGCACTAGCAATTGTAGAGTCGGTAATGGATAACAAGCATTTGACCGAAGTTCAAAAAATTGTCTTTCGCCTGTCTTGGGAAGGAAAATCCTATCAGGAAATAGCCCAAGTCAGCAATTGTACATCGGGTTATATTAAGGATGTTGGATTTCAACTCTGGAAGCAACTTTCAGAATCATTTGGCGAAAAGGTTGGAAAACATAATCTTCAGTCAGTCATCAAGCGATACTTAAAGAGTAGGCAGGATGACGGCCCGTCCGCTGGTTTTCTGGAGAAGTCTATTGTAGATGAACTGCCCCTGATTGAGCTTTTTAGTCAACTGCGGGAGGCGGGTTTTCCCCTTGGAATCGATGAATATAAGCTGTTACTGGAAGCTTTACAAAAGGGGTTTGGAACGAGCGATCGCACTTCTTTATACCGCCTGTGCAAAACTTTATGGGTAAAATCTGCTGAGGATAAGCGCCTATTTGACCATCACTTTGAACTAATTGTTAAAGAAAGTCAGGAAGCTATACCAGCAATTCCAGAAAAACCAGCCAATTCTGCACCGGAAACAGAGGATTCTGGTATAATCGAAACACCACCAATACTAACTGAGGAAACAAGCAAGCCCATTATCTCTGCCCCGCCTCCTGAATTAGTAAAGGCAATAGAAGATGAGGTGCAAGCTGCAAAAGCAGTAATGCAAGCTACTAATAAATATGAGGCAATTTCCGATCGCCAGTTCATCCTGACATCCGAATATTTTCCAGTGACGCGACGGCAGATGAAGCAAAGTTGGCGTTACTTGCGCCGTCCCGTGCGGGAAGGGCCGCCCGTAGAATTCGATGTGGAAGCCACAGTTAACCAGATTGGGCGACAGGGCATTTTGTTAAGTCCGGTGTTGGTGCCGCGCCGTATAAATCGATCGCAATTACTGTTATTAATCGATCGCGACGGTTCGATGGTGCCCTTCCACGATTTGTCCCACCGGTTGGCAGAAACGGCAGTCCGAGGCGGGCGTTTGGGCAATGCTGGCATTTATTATTTTCAGAATTGTCCGGTGGAGTATCTATACCATGACCCCTATCAGTTGGAAGCCGAGAAAATCGATCGCTTGCTGGCTAACCTGCGGCCTGAGAAGTCTGCTATGTTAATTTTTAGCGATGCTGGGGCGGCTCGCGGGGGTTACAGTGAGGAAAGGGTGGAGTTGACGGCGGCCTTTCTCCAGCAAATTAAGGCAAAGGTGCGGTATGTAGCTTGGCTAAATCCGATGCCGGAATCGCGCTGGGGGGGGACGACTGCGGGTAAGGTGGCGCGTTTAGTGCCGATGTTTGAAATGGCGCGGCGGGGATTGCAGGAGGCGATCGGTTTGTTGCGCGGAAAAAGTCAGAATTCGGTTTTTGTTGGGACTGAATAAGGGGGATGAAATGAAACCTGAAGTAGCCCGCAGACGGATTGAAGCTTTCGAGAGGCGTTTTGGAAAAACGCACTTAACTTTTGCGTGTCATGCAGCGTTTCCCTTGGCTTTGACACCGGATTTGTTGTACAAGTTGTGGGCGAATTTCCAGCGGGATATTCATGGTTTTGTGTTGGGAATTCCTTGGGTAGCTGTGGCGGATTTGCTACTTTCGAGTTTGTGCGATGAGGTAGGGCGAGAACTCTATGAGATGGATACAGCGGTGCGAAATTCGCTGTTGAATCGGTTGAAAGAGGATGAGAATTTTGGTCAGCAGCGGATTAATGAGTTGTCTGATTTTCTATTAGTTTATGTGCGGCAGCAACTTCAGAGCAATGACCAAGAAGTGCGAGATTTTGCTCAAGCGCAACGGTGGACGGCTTTAGCTTATGTAAAACCAGAAGAGGCTGCTTATGAACTAAAATTAGCACTTGAACAAGCATATCTGCAGGACAAATCTGAGGGAGTGCGACTAGCGTCTTTGATAGAGACTTTCACAGAACCGCTAGCAAGGTTCGAGCCATTATTAGTTTTAGCAAGTGAAATCGGGAAAGGAAAACACGTAGATGATGACCGGCTTAAACAACAGGGTGGCAAAGGTAGTACAGAGATTCATTACAGTCAATTTGCTCTACAACCCAAACAAAAAGTTGTCAAGTTAGCTATCCTCACATTCGTTGGTAATTTTGATATAGGATTTAATGTCTTGCTTGAAATTAGCTTAGAAGGTAATATTCCCTTCATTAAGCATAAAGGTAGGCTACCCTTAACGTCAGAAATTCCCCATCGCTATCAAAACTGGCAATACCTTTATAGGAACAGTCAAAAAAATTTTATACGGCTTGAACGACGCGCAGGAATAAGTAACATGGGTCCTGATGACCTTCGGATTGCAGCCAAATTACTACAAAACGATCTAAATAATTGGCTTATATCAAACTCATTTCAGCCTATTCGAGATGAAATACTTAATATTTTGTCACACTCTGATGAAGTACGAGTAATAATTAAAGCTAAAGATAACTTACTGCGCCGATTGCCTTGGCATCTGTGGGATATATTAGACCATTTTCCTCAAATTGAAGTAGCTATCAGTGCTAGAGTAACTGAACAAGTGCAAAGAAAACACTTTTTTCGTAAGAATGCCCGCATCTTAGCTGTTCTAGTTGATAGCCAATTAATTGATTGTAAAGTGGAGAGGAAAATTATTGAAAATTTGGACGCAGAAACATTATTTTTGGTAGAGCCTAGCAAACAAAATCTCTATGAAAACCTTAGGGATGAAAATGGTTGGGATATTTTTTTCTTCGCCGGACATGGTTTGAGAACAGTAGATGTTGAAACTGGAATCCTGCATATAAATCCACATGAAAGCTTAACCATCAGCGAACTAAAAGATGGTTTTAAGCCATCTATTGAACGTGGATTACAACTAGGTATATTCAATACCTGCGAAGGAGTAGGCTTAGGTAAAGCAGAGTTTGGTGACTTAGGGATTCCACATATTATTACCATGCGAGATGTGGTGAGTGATGTATTAGCCCAACACTTTTTAGAGTATTTTATTGGTGCTTTTTCAAAAGATATGTCTTTGTACCTTTCAGTAAAACAGGCAAGGGAGGGGTTGCGAGAATTAGAAGGTGAGAATCCTTGTGCTAGTTGGTTGCCAGTAATTGTTCAAGATCCAGCAGTCACACCCCCGACTTGGGAGGATCTAGCACCTCATTTCTCACTTCTTCGTACAAAAATCACAGATAAGGAACTCCTGAAAGCAGTCCTCACCGATCTAGGTATTAAGGTTAAAATTAATGGGGATGTTCGCGGTAGTAAAAAAAATATGAGAGTTAGGGCTGATATTGTGGCTGTTCTGGAAGGTGATTGCGATCTAGGCTGGAGTCAAACTTCTGATGGGGCATTTGATCTTATCGCTGACTTGCGAGGGATTGGCAAAAAATACGATAAAACTAGAATAATTAACGCTATAAATCTCAGATATATGTTTTGTTTACTTCAAAAAGAACCGGAAAATTTTAATAGGTTAAAAACCCACTTAAAAAGTGTTTTAAACGGGGGGACTATACAAGAACAGCAAGAGGTTATCATTTATACTGCTGCTTGGTTGCAAGCGCATACTGATGATTTTGAGGTTCGTCAGGAGTACCTTAACTTAGTAGAAAAATGGGGAACTGTAGAACAGCAGAATGAAGCAATTTCCCAAACGGCAGCTTGGCTACAAGAGCATCCCAATAATTTAGAAATTCGCGAACAATATGTCGCTCTAGTTAAAAAAATAGGAATACCAGAACAGGATCAAAAAGAACTTCCTGTAATTTCTCCTACCCATCTTTTTCGGGTTGGACAAGTTTTAGAAGCAAAGGTTATTAGCATTAAAGGAAACAAAGTTACTTATGAGATTCTCGGAAGAATTAAGCTAACAGAGAAAGAACCAAAGAATTCCAAAGATTTATTACTAAATCAAATTGTTCAAGTTAAAATTATCCAACTCAAGGAAGATGGTACACTTAAAAAAGTGAAGAAGTTAGATTAGTTTTCTAGTTAATTTTTCATTTACCCGATCAAGCTACTCACTTAATTTCAATAAATATCGCTCCTTAGCTACCCAAATGGAACGCCTAAAGTCGCCTATTTTCTATATTTGTTTAGGGAGTGCTTAATCGCCATTTTGGCTCCAGAATGCTGTAGCATAGCAGACTTAAACGCACCAACAAGCGGTTATCGTGCGGCTCGCCCTAATCCTTGAGATTAATGCTGCTATTCTTCATTTTTTCCTTGTGGATTAATCGTGCGATCGAAATCGCTATGCCCTATCTTCCATTGACTAAACTATGATTGATAGCACCAGATCAGAAAGTCTGGCTGAAGTTAGAGATACCCCAGACAAACCGATTACAGAACCTCGTCTGTACCAGAGTAGACCGATCGCCCCTGTTGCCACACCCCCTCCTATGGTATCCAGCCTCCACGCACAACTGAGAACAGACTTGTGGC
>JAUBOM010000226.1:0-6312 GCA_036700245.1 Microcoleus vaginatus BM001213989 | reverse complement strand
TCTAAAAATATACTCACCACTGATGAACAGTGTTCAATAAGATGCGTTCCCCCTGCATTTACTTCAGTTCGATTGTTTGTGAGTTCTTCCGATTGGACTGCTTCAGGCTCGTGCAGGAATGCTGAGGCTAAGCAAAAAAGGGTGGTAAAAAGGAAAGGCGGAAATAGTACATCGTTAATAGTTTCGATAGTCATCTGAACAAAAAACTCCAAATCAAATTTTTCGCGGTAAGCATTGCTAACCTTTTTTAGATTGCAACAGTTGACAACATGGTGCAGCATGGCTACACGGGCTGAAGAACCGGAGAATTAACTTCATCCTTTTGGATGATTAACTGAGGAGAAATCCACCTAATCTGATAATTTATTCAACGGTCCCGGCCTGCTATACAAGGATCTAAGCGGTTTCAGGAAAGCGAAAAGTTGTGTTTTCTTTCTTTGCTCACGCCTCGCGCGTGACGGGCGCCAATGCGAGGGGACAGTGGCGGGTGAGCATTCAGTCGTCACAATTAGCACTTTCTGCGGAGAGTGGTTTCAGTAGCTGACTTTTTTAGCTGCTCCGCGACGGTAGGCGCGGAGGTTAATCAAAAATTAATCGGACATTACCGATTTTACGGAGTGGTGCGTCCGTGAGAAAGGCAATGGAAAATTTTCCATCATCGACAAGCTGACAGGAGGCGCGCGATCGCGCGGTCTTCCATCCCACAGAAATGGAGTTCAACTTGGACAGTCAGGTTGTCTAACACGATCCGCAAATTGCCTGTAGGCGTCATTATTCCGTTTTTCGGCTACGCAAGTCGTTACGGGGAACTCGCCTCACTTTCGCCCAGGGTTGGGCGTTCGGTCAGTTCAACAGTGGGGCAAGGTTGGTCAGCAGGTGTTTTGGAAGTCTGCAGCTCGGTGGGTAGAATAGCGGGATTGGGCAGAAGCTCGGGGCTATCGCTCACTGTGGCAGCCTCCTTGTCACTATTGCCTCGGACGCTAGACGCGCCTGGAGGTGCTAGTTCCGTAGTGCCAATGCGGTCGGGCGGTGCAGTCGGTTTTGGCACGCGATCGCCGTATAGCGGGTCGCTATCCAAGTCTGAATCGTCACCTGGATCTAACTCACCCTTCCATTCGCTGTTGGTATCGTCACTTGGATCTAACTCACCCTTCCATTCACTATTGGCATCGTCTCCTTCACCGCCTAACTCGTCGGAAATTCCGACTTCGTTCCGACCATTTTCCGACAGATTTTCATCGCCTACAATTGGCTCTGGCTCAACCTCTGAAACCTCATCAATGTCATAATTCCGACAATTCCGACACATTTGAGCAGGCGGCGAATCCTCTTCTATTTCCGATTCGCTCGCTGCCGACGCTGCGGTAGCAGGTGGCGAATCCTCTTCTATTTCTGATTCGCTCGCTGCCGACGCTGCGGTAACAAGTGGCGAATCCTCTTCTATTTCCAATTCGTTCACTGTCGGCATCGCAGTAGCAGCTTCCGATACCGAGGCGCACATGGATGATGCCGGACTCACCCATTCATCTTGTAAATTGTCAGAGCGTCGCGCTGGAGTGTCGGAATTGCCGGAATAGCGCGTTAAATGGGGTTCAACGTTATCCATGGCAAGCCCTTGGGCTATTTCTGGAATGCCGGAACTTTTGCCGGAATCTGTCGGAATTCCGACGCGGGTTTTAGATAATGGAAGCGCTCGAATGCGGAGGTCTTTTCCCTTGCCAGAGAGAAGTGCATACCCGTTTTCTGTGAGAACGGCGAAGTTGGAGCGAATTTCAGCTAATGTGGGTTTGCGCTTGCACCGTTTGAAGACGCTGTTCTGGATTTGAGCGGCTGAAACCTCCTCCCCCTTCCGCAGGGCATAGGTGTAAATTAAGGAGAGATGGGCTCCGGCCGAATCGGAGGCGTGGTTATTCGTTTGCAAGATGCGGAATTGCCCGATGCTGAACTTAGCCGCCGCGATCGCCCGCTCTAAGGTATCGAGGCCGACGCGCAGCGGGTCTGGCTTTTCTTCGTACTTCAATTCCATGCAGTGCAGCAGGAGGGCTAACCTCAAGGTTTGAGACAGCATTTTGCCCAAATAGGCATAAAATGCTGGGTCTTCAAATTCCACTGCTTGTTGGTTGCGCCTGACTTCTTCCCACCACCGCTTCCACCGCAGATGAGCCTCGGTCGTAAACGACAGCAGAACGGGGGGCAATTCTCCACCTTCACTCGCGACAGACAACCCCGCTTGCTCTCGGAGATTGCCGTGGAGCGATCGCAGGTGGTCGTACAATTCTTGCAATTCCCCGGAGATCGCAACTTGCGAGTCTGACCAAACTGCAAAGTTATCAGGAGTTGACGGCACCGCTATTAAAAAGCGGCTGATTAGCCCGTCGCCGTCATCGGGGTCGCTAAACAATTGTTGGACTTTGGATAATTGAGTAGCCCCTGTCAAATTCAAGCACAAATCTTTAAGTTCAAAGGCATCTTTATCGTCAGCCCGTTCAAATTCAATATCTGCAGGCGAGTTCCACATTTGTAGCAGGATTTGCCGAGTATCTCCCCCCTTGTCTTTATACTGATCCAGCTTCAACAACCGCACCAATTCGTCGAAAACCCAAGCGCCACCACTCCTGACCGGGAGTTCGCTCATCCGCCGCAGAACGCCTTCGGGACTTCCTGCTTCAATAAGTTGCTTGGGCACGGGGGGAGGCATTGAAGCTTTAAAGACTGCAGGATTTGACAAGCTATTTTTGAGTTTTTCTTTCTCTTGAGTAGATTTTTGTTGCCACGCTTCTTCTAGTTTCCCTAGCTGTTCTTTGATCTTTCGATATGCGGATTTGGCTTGCTTGTAACGCTGTTTGACACTGCCAAAAACGGCTCGCATTGTCTGGCTTTTGCCAGCAGAAGCTAAAGCAACTACCATTGTCCAGAAGATAGGATACTCTACCCAACTGTCGGCTATTGTTGCACCTTCTTTGCCAATCATTCCAATATGCCCCCCCATTTGGCTACCGCAAGCGGAGAGGAGGTACTGATAAATGTAAATGGGGTCGATGCGGTCAGAAGCAGCTTTAGTCAAAATTGAAGCGGCTAGAGGAGCGGGCAGAATTTGAGCGATGTCTAGTTGCTGTTGGCGGTAATTGAGGATTTTTTTGAGTTTTTGAACTTCTTGTGCGTGAGTTTCTCCGTAGCTAATATGAGTTTCTACTTCGGTGGCTAAATCTTTGACTCCTTTCAAAGGAAACCTTTCACGGGCGGATAGTTCAATTAAAGCGGCTGTCTGTTGGGGCGGGTTGATTTCACTGTTAATAATGTCAGTGACGCGATTGTACAAGTAGTGATCGTTGTTGGATCTGTTGACACCGGAGCCGTTAGAAGAGGAACCAGGATTAGGTTCGCTGCCGCCCGTGCGATCGCTCTCTGAAGAGTTTTGGTTAGCAGGATTTAGTTCGCTCGTATTGCTAATGTTTTGAGAATTTTGAGTTGCTTTCTGCTGTCCATTTTTTTGACTGTCGGCTGCACTGTGTCCCTTAAATGGTGAAGTCCACCCATCCTCTTTCGCCCAGTACGCTAGCGTGCCGATGCCCACCCCACTGCTTTTGAAACTCCTCCATTTTTTGTCGCATTCTCCCGGCTTGTATTTGGGGGATTGGCGGCTCCACTTGTCCCATTCATAGAGGAGAGAATCATCGATGGAGTTGAGAACCATGCCCACGACGCACCATTCGTCGTAGTTATCGGCGCGGCCGGGAGACAGGGCAGCTAGGTAGGATAGCGCCCAATCGATATCAGTCCACTCCGGTTCTGGGCGGTGAGTGCGGTGTAGGTGTCGCCGGCGGGGGGCGGGACCGGTAGAATTGGCTTCAGCTTCTTCTAGAACTTTTTCTAGAGGGAGGAGTTCAGAATTTTCTGATTCCCCCAGCGGTTCGGTCAGCATTTGTTCAACGATCCACTGCGGGGCTAATGCCACGCTCGTTTCATCGGGAGCGCAGCCTTTGAGCCAGACGTACTCGCCAGTAGTCGGGTGGACGCTGTTCGGCAGGCAAGATTGCAACCCCGCCCAGCGCAGTTCGAGCTGTTCGCCTTTGCCGTCGTCTCCGATAGCGTCTGTGGGGAATTTTTTGGTGCGGATAGCTGCGGCGTATTGTTCTGGGACTAGGAATAGGTATTGGCAGCGGCCGGGCCGATTGGAGGTAAATGCGACGGTGTGGGGTAATTCTTCGCCATCGGACAGTTCAAGGATTTTCGCTCTAGCACTAGCTCCGTCTTGGTCTACTGCCATTAAATAGTAGGTGCTCCCGTTGGCAACGATCGCAGTTCCAGTGATCAACCCATATCCTTTGGGGTAGCAGCGGTATTGAGTGCCGTCGGCTCTATCTACCATTTGGCCAAGAGTTACAGCTTCTTTCATTTGGGCGGGACTGAGCGGTTTTTGCTGCCAGCCCGTGCCTTGAGGGACTTTCTTGCCGTCGAGCAAGCAGAGTTGCCAGTCTTGAGGAATCCGCGACAAGCCCTGGTACAGGCGGGTGCTTAGGTCGTTGTAGTGCATTTTGGCTCCTATTCCAAAGGGTAGAGGAAGCCGAATGTTGGAGCAGCAAATGTCTTAAATACTAGAAATTCTAAGACATACCTATTGATTCAGTGCTTCTAATGGTTTAATATGGAAAAACCATCAAGGCAGCTTCAACAAGTCGGCCAGAGATGTACCACCATCAAAAGCTGGCTCTAACAAGTCGGCCAGAGATGTACCATCATCAAGAGTCGGCTCCAACAAGTCGGCCGATAGATGTGATGTACCGCCATCAAAAGTCGGTTAAGTCCGGCCGATGGAAGTACAGTCAAGAGTCTGCCCGATCTGGCAGTTAACTCTAAGTCAGATGACAACTTCAGTAGCTCCGGTGGCGATCGCTGTCAAACAGCCGTCGGTGTTTAATGTTTGGGAAGAGTTCAGTTCAGAAAAAAATCAGAATGGGGATTCTAAGGTTGTTTTTCTGTACAACTGTATCTCTTCCACTGGTAGAATAGCCTCACTTGCGATTCCGACTAGGATTAGGGTGAGGCCAAATTTTTAGAGGGTGTGATAAAAGTATTTATCATTTAACCAGCATATAGCCAAGTTCAACTTTTATCAAGTAAAGAATTGTTACGTTTTGGGTCAAAGTATTAGTGGCTATCATTATCCCCTCTAAGGCTAGCGATTGGAACATAGATTAAGTTAGGCGAATCATACTATTGACTGTAAAACGAGTTATTCTGGTATAATACAGGCGATACAATTATGCCTGCGGCAACTCCTTAGCTATTAGAAAACAGGAATGTCAACGAAAGTAGAGGAAAATTTAGCGTTCGATAGTGGAATCCAGAAACGTCTCGGTCAGTTAATAGAGGCGTTGGTGGAGGATGAGCGCGTTGGTAGTTCTAGGGAACTAGGAAGGATTACAGGAGTTTCATTCAACACGCTGGTGAACTGGAGCGAGGGCAAAGCCGATCCCAGATTGCAAAAGTTAGTCCAGTTTGCCTATGCGATCGGTTGGTCTATGACAGAGTTGATGCAATATGCGGAAGGAGATGAAGATCCCTATGAGGCGATCACTCGTAAAAAAAAAGCACGACAGCAGAAGTATCGGAAAGCGTCTTAACAAGAGAAAAAGATCCATTTATTCAATATTTCAATGCCACGGTAACTGCCGAACAAATTCAGAAGCGCGACTTATTTTTACAACGTATTAAAGCTGATTTATTACCAGATATAACATCCCGCAAAAGGCTTTATGTCTTGTTAATAGACAGCATGGCAGTTAAGGGTATTTCAGAATTAGATATCTTTGAAAAAACTTCTATTACAGAAAAATTATTGTCGAAGATTCGGAATCTCGACATGGAATTTCAGTTCGGTCGTTCCTATTTAGAACAGTTAGCGCCCTATCTTTTTCAAGTGAAGGATTGGGAAGAGTTAAGACCTGTTTTTAAGGTGCCATACATCTCTTATCAGGGGTGGGTTGATAATCTGATTGAAGACTTACAAGTGGCTGAACCCCTATCTATAGCTATAGCTTCAATGAGATAGTTCCTAAAAAATGACCGATAAATTTGAGATGGTCAAGTAGGAACTGAGGTCAAACTTAGAGTAAAATAACCAAGTTTTGGGTTGCTGAATTGGGGTAGGGTTTAGCAATCGCGTGCGGTGAGTAATGCTCGATAGGAATAATTAATTGAATAGGGCTTGCTGAATAACAGGACTTACGCAAGCACGCTATATGTAGCGTGCTAAAAAAGAGCGGTCGCTTAATAAATCTAAGGGAGCGATCGTTATAGTCAAGCTAAAAT
>JAUBOM010000225.1:0-6371 GCA_036700245.1 Microcoleus vaginatus BM001213989 | reverse complement strand
CAGCAGTCGCTCAAATATTTCTGTCATTAATAGATGAAGCTTTTATCGCCCATGACTCCTGGCGAAAGACAAAGGATCAACTGTTATCGATCGCGGATTCATACCTCCGATATGCCGATCGCTTTTTAAATTTTGCGCTATAAATGGAAATTGCAACAGCATCAAGCACGCTCCGAACACAGCTTTAAGTTTTAGGAGAATTTTCATGGCAACGCAAAACCAATCTCAAACCTCACAGCAAAATTCAGCTAGCGACGATCGCCCTGAATCTCGGCAGCCGATCCGCACTTCTGAAGATTGGGAAAAACCAGAGCTCGAAGAATTCGATTTGTGTTTGGAAGTCACCGCCTACATCTACAACCAGCAATAGCAGGAAATAACTATCATGCTTTTGTTGATAAAACACTCAATTCTGAGGATTGGGCTGGCAAGTGCTGGAATCACGATCGCAGCTTGTTCTGTCGCTCCCCCAAATACGGCTGCTGTTGCCCCTAATGTTGCCCCTACTGCTGCCCCTACTGCTGAAGCATCGCCCGTTCAAGCAGTATCTCCAAGCAGCACGGCTCGGGGGTTCAAGCAAGCAACGGTCGCGGAAGGGTTAGAACGCCCCTGGGGCATGGCATGGCTGCCCGATGGCAGTATGTTGATTTCGGAAAAAGCAGGGCGACTGCGGTTGCTGAAAAATGGGGTGTTGGAACCAACTCCGATCGCGGGCGTGCCGTCCGTGATGTCATCAGGCCAAGGTGGATTGATGGATGTTTCCATTCACCCTCGATTTGCCGAAAATCGATTTGTGTATCTGACTTACGCCTCGGGCACCGCCGATGCCAATCGGACTCGCATTGCGAGAGCGAGATTTGACGGCAAAGCTTTGCAGGATTTGCGCGTCATCTTCGAGGTGTCTCAAGTCAAGTCGGGTACGCAACATTTTGGATCGCGCATCCTGTGGCTGCCGGATGGCACCATGTTAGTCGCGATCGGAGATGGCGGAAATCCACCGGTGCAGCTAGAAGGCGATCTGATTCGGAAGCAAGCACAGAATTTACGCAGCCGTCTGGGCAAAATAGTGCGGTTAAACGATGATGGTTCAATTCCTCGCGATAATCCCTTCGCAACAAATGCCAATGCAGATCCGGCTATTTGGAGTTACGGACACCGCAATATTCAAGGGATAGCCTTCGATCCGGGAACAAAACGAGTTTGGGTAACGGAACACGGGGCGCGCGGCGGCGATGAATTGAATCTAGCTGAAGCCGGCAAAAACTATGGATGGCCGCTCGTCACCCACAGTCAGGAGTATGCAGGCGGCGAGATTTCACAGGAGCGCTCGCGCCCCGGTATGGTAGATCCAAAAGTCGTTTGGACTCCGGCAGCGGCTCCTTCTGGACTGGCATTTTATACTGGCGATCGTTTTCCTGCTTGGAGGGGCAATCTGTTTGCCGGGGGCTTAGTTTCTCAAGACGTGCGACGGATCGTGCTGGATGCAGCAGGAAATGTCCGCAGCCAGGAAGAAATTAGCATCGGGCAGCGGGTGCGGGATGTGCGGCAAAGTCCAGATGGGTTGCTGTACGTTCTCACAGATGAGTCGAACGGTAAATTGATTCGGCTGGAACCCACTAATAACTGAGGTCGATTAATCAAACAGAATTCAGGAGTCAAAAGTCAGAATGAATTTAGGAGTCAGAATTCAGAATTAAATTCTGTAAGACGGGCGCATGAATAAATCGGTTCCGCGTTCCACACTAACAGGATTTACGCCTCAAGTAGTTTGACAAACTATTAGTAGCGGTAAGGTGCGCCACAAGCACCCTACATATAGAGCTGGTGCGTAATTTCCGACCAATTTGAAAACAGGTGGTCTACAATTATTGGCAGGTCTAAATCTCTTACTAATGGATTCTGACTTCTGAATTCTTCTTAATTGTGACTTCTGAATTCTTCTTGATTCGGGCTTCTGAATTCTGAATTCTTATTTTTAACGGATTTTGATAGATGATCGTGAGAATTTTGGGAGCAGCGGCGGGCGGGGGATTTCCCCAATGGAACTGTCATTGTCGGGGCTGTGAAGCCAGCCGATCGGGTCGGGCAACAGCGCTCACTCAATCATCGATCGCGATTCGATCGAACGGCGGGGATTGGTTTTTAATTAATGCTTCGCCGGACGTGCGCCAGCAAATTGAACTAATGAGAGCGCACAACTGTTTTGCTCCGCAAAACGGGCGCTCGCTGCCTTTTGCTGGCATTATTTTAACAGATGCTGAAATCGACCATACGACTGGATTGATGCTGTTGCGGGAATCATCGCATCCTTTAAAAATTTACAGTTCCGATCGAGTCAAATTCGCCCTGACAACCGGCTATCCATTATTTTCGACACTGCAAAATTATTGCGGTGTCGATTGGTCGCCTCTAGATGCTGCCATCTCGCTGGCATCCGATCTGGAAGTCGAGGCTTTTGCACTTTCGACAAAACCGCCGAAATATATGCAGAAAGAAGATCGATTGCCGGATGAAGTTTGGGGCGTAGGATTGACAATTCGCGATCTCAGCACTGGTAAAACTCTAACTTATGCACCGGGATTGGCGGCGATCGACGAGACAATGGAGCGCCGTTTAAATGCCAGCGATTGCATCGCGATCGACGGCACGTTTTGGACTGATGACGAACTTCCAGCCTTAGGTGTTGGAGCGCGATCGGCACTCCAAATGGGACATTTACCTTTATCGGGAGAGCGAGGCAGTTTGCGACAGCTTGAAGGACTAGCTGGGTCGCGCAAAATTCTAGTTCATATCAACAATACCAATCCAATTCTAATTCCAAATTCTCCTGAGCGACAAGCAGTTGAAAGTCAAGAGGTTGAAATTGGTTGTGATGGATTAATGTTTGATTTGTGATATGGCAATCATAAATTTCATAAATTTTTTACCCCACCCCAATTCCCCAAACTCGCTCGCTCGGGAGTAAGAACTTCACAAATGATTTTCCGTAATGCAAGCCTTTTTTATTAGGCCGAGCGAGCGGACGCCAGATATAGCAATCCTGAAAATATGCAATGATAAATTCATCACAAACTACATCCGATCGAACCATGCAAGAATTATTGTCACCAATCGAATTCGAGAATTTGCTGCGCCAGCAACACCACCGCTACCACCACCTGCACCCGTTTCACCAACGCCTGAATGCAGGAGAATTGACTCCAGAAGAAGTTCGGCGCTGGGTAATTAATCGCTTTTATTATCAACGCAATATTCCGCTTAAAGATGCTGCAATTTTATCGAATTGTTCCGATCGAGAAGTGCGGCGCGAGTGGATTCAACGCATTATCGACCATGACGGCCGGAATATCGATCGCGACGGTAAGGGTGCGGAAGCAGGAGGAATTGAAGCATGGTTGCGATTGGGTGAAGCGGTGGGACTGTCGCGCGATCGACTGTTGGACGATGGAAATGTTTTGCCCGGAGTGCGATATGCTGTCGATGCTTATGTCAATTTCTGCAAGACTAAACCTTGGATTGAAGCGATCGCATCTTCGCTGACAGAGTTGTTTGGACCTGATGCAATTCGCGATCGATTGGTTGCGTTGGAAAAATACTATTCATGGATCGCTCCGAGTGGATTTGATTATTTCCGAGTGCGATTGCATCAAGCCCCTCAAGATGCTCGCTACGCACTGAAATTAGTGGTGCAAAACTGTCAGACTGTTGAGATGCAACAGAAAGCTGTTCGGGCATTAATTTTCAAATGCGATCTGTTGTGGAGCCAGCTTGAAGCGATCGAACGAGGAGACACTCGTCCCTCAGAAACATGAGGGGAGAGGGGGAGAGGGGAAGATTTTAGATTTTAGATTGGGGGATTGGGAGATTGGGACAATTACTAACTGTCAACTATCAACTGTCAACTCTCAACTATCAACTGTCAACTATCTTGAAAATTAATGAATGGTAACAGTTATCCCTATCTTGCTTGTGGAGTGCGACTGTTTTGGGATGAGATCAGGCAACAGCATTTTCTCTTGTTTCCCGAAGGCGCAGTCAAACTGAATAAAACGGCTTGGGCAATTTTAAAACTGTGCGATCGCCACCATACGACCGACGAAATTATTGCAGAGTTATCCGCGCAGTTTGCTAGCCCCAATGTAGAAGCAGATGTCCGCCAACTAATCGCTCAAATTTCGCAGCGAGGTTTTTTAAATGAATGAAATTGCGCTACCTTTTAGCTTGGTTGCAGAGTTAACCTATCGCTGTCCTTTGCGCTGTCCTTACTGCTCGAATCCGATAAATTGGAGCGATAATTCTTACCAGCAAGAACTCCAGACAGAGGATTGGTTGCGAGTAATCCGGCAAGCTCGAAAGTTGGGTATTTTGCAGTTGGGGCTGACTGGTGGAGAACCTTTGCTGCGTAAAGACTTAGAAATATTGGTCGAAACCGCGGCCCAGTTAGGACTTTACACGACATTAGTTACGGCCGGAACTTTACTCACAAAAGAACGGGCTGCAAATTTAAAAAACCTGGGTTTAGATCACGTTCAAATTAGCATTCAAGATAGCCTCGCGGCGCAGTCCGATCGCATTGCCGGAGCGCGATCGTTCGACCAAAAAATCGCTGCCTCTCAACTGGTAAAAGAGTTAAGTTTGCCGCTAACATTGAACTTTGTTTTACACCGTCAGAATTTGGATCGCCTTGAGGAAATGCTATCGCTGGCCGAGATGTTGCAAGCCGATCGCGTTGAATTAGCAAACACTCAATACTACGGTTGGGCGCTGCACAATCGGGATGCTTTATTGCCGACTCGCGAACAGTTAGCCCGCGCGGAACAAGTGGTGAAAGCAGCTCAACAAAGGCGCAAAATTCCGATGGGAATTCTCTATGTTATTTCAGATTACTACGCTCAATATCCCAAACCTTGCATGGGCGGTTGGGGGAATCGGACGTTAATTATTACTCCCAATGGCGACGGTTTACCCTGCCAAGCGGCAATGGCAATTCCCGATATTGAGTTTGGCAATATTCGCGATCGCGCGCTTGATTGGATTTGGTTTGAGTCTGCGGGAATGAATCGATTTCGCGGCACGAATTGGATGCCGGAACCTTGTCAGAGTTGCGATCGTAAAACCTTGGATTGGGGTGGTTGTCGCTGTCAAGCATTTCTGTTAACCCAAGATGCACGGGCTACCGATCCTGTTTGCCATCTTTCACCCCAACACTCTCAAATTCGATCGGTGTTAGATAGATTGTCCGTGCACAAAGAAGATTTTGTCTACCGCGATCGATCGGCAGGAACAAAAGGATTTAATTAAAAAGGGACAATCTGGAATTGCAACCTCTATTAATCTAATCTTAAACAGAATGTCGATCGCCATTCTTCCACCGCTTAAACAATTCCGGCGTCATCAACTTTTGCGAAAAAAATTGTCCCCCAAACTATCAAAAATCCAAAAATAATACCAGTTCTCCAAAATTATGCAACAGTAGCTAAAGGTGATAAAATGTAGTCCCATCCGGCTATAGATGCTATTTCTTCTGTTGAAAGTTTCTCCAGAAAAGCGCCAAATTTTTCTTTAAGACCATCTAGATTTTTATAGATTTTCCAACCCAATTCTTGTTTTATGTGTGACCATATTCTCTCAATTGGATTCAATTCAGGGCTGTAGGGTGGTTGAAAAATTAGTAGAATATTATCTGGGATTTTTACGCTACTACTTTGATGGAACTTTCCATTATCCAATTGGATAACATTTATAGCAACCGCCAAGGCGGTTAAGGCGTAAACTGGGAATAGTATTCTTTGTTGCGGAGCGATCGCACGACTTATGCCCCAACCATACAGCTATGACCTACGCCAGAAAGTCATTCAAGCTATCAAACTAGATGGCTTAAAGATTAGTGAAGCGAGTACATTGTTCAATATCAGTCGTAACACGATCGGGCTATGGCTGAAGCGACAAACCGAAACAGGGGACTTTCAAGCGTTGCCCAACAAGCCGAACGGTAATGTTCATAAAATTACCGATTGGAAAAAGTTCCGTAATTTTGTGTCATCTCATGGAGATAAAACTCAGGTAGAAATGGCGAAACTTTGGGATGGAGAAATTAGCTCATGTACCATCTCACGAGCCTTAAAGAAAATTAGTTTTACTCGAAAAAAAAGACTTATGGCTATCGCGAGCGGGATGAAGTCAAGCGGCAAGCTTTCATAGCCGAGTTGTCTACCATACTCCCAGACAAAGTTGTTTATGTTGATGAATCAGGGATGGATGGCCAGGGCGAACGCATCTAAACTTTATGTTAACATAATCTGGTATATTGGAGAAGAATTATTGAGTACATACAAAACATTTAATTAAAGTTTACCCTGCATGAGACTCAA
>JAUBOM010000224.1:0-6386 GCA_036700245.1 Microcoleus vaginatus BM001213989 | reverse complement strand
ACTGGTTTACACACTGCTGTTATTGTACCTCATCTTTCTGAGAAAGGCTATAAGTCGCGGAAAAAACTCGTGACGTGGATCAGAATTTCTTCATACAAAGCTTTGACCTCCGCCGGATGGTCGAGGAGATATTGAGCGTAATCTTCCAATTGTTCCATCTTGTACAGCACCATCCGCCGCTGCATTCGCCGGTTCAGGGTGGCCGCTTTATACTGGCTGAAGTCAACGCCTGTGGTCAATTTCAGCAGCCCAAAAATAGTTTCCAAGGCCGATCCCGGTTCTGGCGCTGCTTCCACAATTGTGACGGGAATCGACCCAGCCAGAAAGGAATGGTGGCTGAGATTTCCCAGTTCCCGCGCAATTTCCTCCGGCGGCAGAACGAAGTCTACATTACCTGTAGCCATGGCGCTAGTCGGCATACCCTCGAATTTTGCTGTTTGTTCGCTTTGAGCAAAAGTCACCCCTCCGGCTGCTTTGATTGTCATCAGCCCCAAAGCGCCGTCTCCATCGGCTCCCGATAACACTACGCCGATAGCTTTGTTGCAGCGATCGACTCCTAAGGACTCGAAAAACGCATCTGCGGGCATATATTTGCCATTAATCTTCTCACGCGGCAGCATTCTCAGCAGCCCATCTACCAGCAGCAGCTTGGTATTCGGCGCAATGATATAGACATGATCCGGCTCTACAGCCATGCCGTCTTGCGCCTCTTTCACGGGCATTTTCGTGTTTCTGCTGAGAATCTCGCTCAGCAAGCTTTTGCGCTCGCCCGCTAAGTGCTGGATCAGCACAAATGCCATGCCGGTATCTGCGGGTAAGTTGTTCAACAACTGGATGAATGCTTCCAAGCCTCCGGCAGAAGCTGCAATTCCGACGACGGGAAACGGGGCCTGGGTTTTGGCTTCCGGATCTAGGTCGAGGGCGCTGGGGTCGATCGGCGGTAATGTATTTTCTTGAGATAAGTTCATAAACACCCACTTACTTAAGTAATGCAGATTAGCAGCTAGCTAATCTCGGCAACTGGCGAGTAACTAATACGGACTATTTACCTTCTATAGGAGCTTGATTTGCCCCTCTTACGCAACTGCCTTAGGGATTAAGTACGTTAAGCAAAAATACTGAAAAACATCTGTCTTCTATACTCTGATCGGTGGATATAAAGATGTTTTTTGCTTGAAGCACCCGGTTTCTACGTAGATGCCATGTCATTATTGGCGATCGGCAAAGCAATCGCCAAGAGGACGATAACTTTACATTTTTTTACTTAAGGCGATCGGCTTAAGTTGATAGCAATGAACAATGTTGTTGTCCTACAAAATTAGTTAGCCATATTTTTTGTAGGGAAACAGCCTCGCCGTATCCGGCTCTGGAATCTGCGACTTTTAATGACTGGTATCAGATTAAATTATTTTTCTTATAAAATTAGGACACAATAATGTTGTTTTTCTACAAAATTAGATTGTATACCATATTTGTAGGGAAACGGCAATGCCATTGGTGTCAACTTAACTTCTACTCCAGTTACAGACAGCCGTTTGACTATTAAACTTAGATTTCCCCTAGCCCCCCTTAAAAAGGGGGGGGGAGGCATTTTCTCAAAGCCCGCATTATTTAAGAGGGATTTAGGGGGTAGACTCACGTAAAAACGAAATTTCTCAAGGCTTTCAGTCTAAAGTTGACACCCATGGGCATTGCCGTCTCCGGCGCCGGACTCTGCAACTTCTAATAATATTAATTCCGGCCTTACTGCCGGAATGATATCACATCCGCGCTTCAAAAGTCGGGCGTAAAGTCGAATCAAGCTCGCAACAAATAATTCGCGCAATTTTCATTTTTTCGACCCCTCCTTCAACAGTCAACAGTCAACAGTCAACAATGCGGACGGTGCAACCGGAATCGATATAATTGGTATAAGATTGAAGAATGTTGTTTTCCTACAAAATCAGGACACAATAGTGTTTTCCTACAAAATCAGGACACAATAGTGTTGTGTCGCTACAAAATATGTTTGACTATTAAGCGGTTGCAACCGCCGAATCGAATCTCAAAATAATTTAAAATTGCGCTGCTAGATTAGCCATAATTAATCCTAGTTGAATGGGCTTGAACGGCTTAGCAATATGAGTTTACAACCTGCTTCGATCGCCCTTTCTTGTTCTCGATCGCTCGCATAAGCAGTCATATCGTTTCCGGTTGGATGGGAATAATAAAGTCAAGGTCAATAATTCCACATTCCCGACTACCCACTCCCAACGAACGACTCCCGACTCCCAACGAAGCACTCCCGACTCCCCATCATTCCGGAAGGCGCAGCCAAAACTGTTGGGTTTCAATCAATCGTCGGTGGCTACTCTTCGGGCGAGGGTAGCAACGGCAATCTCAGAGTTATTGTAGCTCCTTTTCCCTGACCTGGACTTTCGGCTTGCACCGTTCCCCCGTGCAGTTCCACAAGATGGTACACGATCGACAAGCCCAATCCCAGCCCTTGATCCGTCTTAGTGGGGCTAGAATCTCCTTGGCGGAAGCGATCGAAAATATACGGTAACAACTCAGGCGCAATCCCTTTTCCGGTGTCGGTGACTCGAACTTCAGCATAATTGTCGAGATCCTGCATGACGATTTCCACTCGTCCCCCCGCCGGAGTAAACTTAATCGCATTAGATAGAATATTCCACACAACTTGCTGCAAGCGATCGATATCTCCTAAGACAGTTGTAGAATTCAAATGCGAAACAATTTCAATGTTTTTTGCGGTGGCTGATAATTGAACCCCCTCCAGCGCACGTTGCACCACTACCTGCAGATCGATCGGAGAAATGGACAGTAGAAGCTTCCCGTTGGTAATCCGGGAAATATCGAGAAGATCTCCGATTAACTGAGATTGCGCCAAGGCGCTGCGCTCGATTACCTCTAAAGCGCGAGTAGTTTCTGCTTCCTTAAGTTTCCCGGATCGCAGCATTTGTGACCACGCCAGAATCGGAGTCAGGGGATTTCGCAATTCGTGGGAGAGATTCGCCAGAAATTCATCTTTAACTCGGTTAGCTTTTTCTGCTTGTTGGCGGGCTAACTGTTCCTGCTCCAATAACCGCGATCGCTCTGTCTCAAACCGCTTGCGATCGGTGATATCCTCGATCGACAACAGAATCATTGGAACCTGGTTTTCTCGTTCAACTTTACAAGCATTCAGCAGTATAGTTTTCTGCCCGATCCGCTCAAACAGGTGATCCAACTCAAAGTTTATAACCTGAACATCACTAACCCGAACTTCTTCCAAAAGCTGTCGCAATATGGGGATATTCCACTGCCCGTTCTTTAGCTCAAACAGCGAAATATTCGCTGTTGCTGAGGATGCAACCTGAAACGTTTCATAGAACGCTCGATTTGCTTTTTTCACTTGCCAATCCACATTTAGCGCGACTAAAGGCGTTGGCACAGCTTCGACGATCGCCTCAGCATAATTTCGGGCTGACTCCAAGGTTCTAGCACTGCGTGTAAGACCATCAATATCGAGCAAAATTATTACCACACCGTCAATCACGTTTTCCGTTGTGCGGTAAGGATGAATGCGGAGGTTATACCAATATCCCGATAAAGTTTGAACTGCTTGTTCTTTGGAGTTGAGAGTATCAATCACCTCCAAGATCATTTGTTCCAAATCAGAAACGTCAAGAGCCGATCGGATGTGGCTAAAGGGTCGTCCAATATCTGTGGGAATCAGATTAAAAATTTTCTTCGCCGTTGGCGTAAAGCGTCGAATCTTTAAATCCTGTGCCAGCATTAAGACCGGGATCTGGATACTAGCCAGCAAATTTGTCAGATCGTTATTGAGCTGGCTTTGTTCAAAATATCGGCTGCGAAGTTCCTCATTAGTGGTGCTGAGTTCCTCGTTAGCGGCTTGAATCTCTTCTTTGGCAGTTTCTAGCTCCTCGTTGGCGCTTTGCAATTCCTCGTTGCTCGATAGGATTTCTTCGTTGGCAATTTTGAGGTCTTCGTTGAGATTTTTCTGCTCGTGGATCAACGATTCCAGGTGTGATTGAGCCACTGTTCTTGCTTGGTTAGCGATGGCAAGTTCCTCCCTCAGCCGCGCATTTTCCGGCTCTAAATCACATTTCGTGCATATTTCAGAATTGAGGCTGCAGAAGTTGCCCGTCGTGGGTAAAACCTCTTCAAATACCACCAAAAAATAGCGTGCTTCGACGGCCTGTGGCTGGAACGGTCTCACCTCAATATTGACGATAGCAGATCGCCCGCCTGCTTGAATAGATACCCCTTCTTTCCTAACGCTCTGGTTCTGCATTTGTGCCTGATAAACCCCGCTGCGAAGCTCAACAAGCAATCCTGCCCTTGCCATTGTCAGCAAATTTAAGTCCGGTGTTCCGGGTGCCATTCTCAAGTAAGGATCGATGTCTCCCCGCACTTGCATAATTTTCATCTGCTCATCCACAACCACACCGGCTGGGCCATAGTGATTCAAAATCAGTTGGTCAGTTTCTCGCTCTAAGTCAAACCTCTTGCTCCACCTTTCATGCACTTTTTGCCCATCACCTTCTTTAACGGCGGGATAGGAGTTCGGCGTAAAGAATAAACTGGGAGGTTTTCCAGTCAACTTTTTTGCATAAATTTTAGACTTGTTATGCACTGAATCAAACAAGTCTGAAGATCTGCCGGTACTCTCAGAAGAACCTAACATCAGAAAGCCTGTTGGGTTAAGGCTGTAATGAAAAATCTGCAGCACTTTCTTTTGCAATGAATCTCCCAAGTAAATCAGCACATTGCGACAGGTAACTAAATCGAGATTGGCAAAAGGTGGGTCACTACTTAAGTCTTGTCGGGCAAATATACACACTTCGCGGATTGCCTTGCAGATTCTATAACTACCTCCTTCTTGCCTAATAAAGAAGCGAGAACGTCGCTCTGGTGAAACGTCTATCATCTGGTTTTCTGAGTAGACGCCTGACCGAGCTTTGGAGATTGTCGCCTCGCAAATGTCCGTGGCAAAAATCTGGATCTGCGGGATAACTCGATCGCCCAAAAACTCTAACAAGCAGATGGCGATCGAATAAACTTCTTCACCAGTCGAACATCCCGCCACCCAAATCCGAATCGGAGCATTTGCTGATTTATTTTGGGTAATGGTGGGGAAAACCAGCTCTTTTAACTTTTGAAAAGCTTCGCTGTCACGGAAAAAACTGGTGACGTGGATCAACATTTCTTCATACAAAGCTTGGACTTCAGCCGAATTGTGTTGAAGGTGTTCGGCGTAATCATCCAAGAGTTCTACCTTGTACAATACCATCCGTCGCTGGATGCGTCGGTTCACGGTAGCCGGTTTGTACTGGCTGAAGTCAACGCCTGTGGTCGATTTCAGCAGCGCCAAAATAGTTGCCAGGGCATCTCCCTCTCCGGGCGACTCCTCAGCTTTTGTCAGGGGAAGCCGGCGATTGAAAAACTGACTGCGACTATAGTTTGCCAGTTCCTCGGCAATTTTTTGCGGTGGCATAACAAAATCGACATTGCCTGTCGCCACAGCGGTATTCGGCATACTATCGAATTGTGCCGTGCCTTCACATTGAGCATAAGTCATGCCTCCGGCTGCTTTGATTGCCCTCAGCCCCAGTGAACCGTCTCCGTCTGCCCCGGATAATACTACCGCGATCGCTTTGTATCCGCGATCGACCGCCAAGGATGTAAAAAACGCATCTCCCGGCATATATTTGCCATAAACCTTCTCCCGGGGTGAGAGTTCCAGCACGCCTTTAGATACCACCATCTTGGTGTTGGGCGGAATGACGTAGACTTGATTCGGCTCTACAGCTACGCCGTCTCGTACCTGATTAACAGGCATTGGCGTGCTTCTGCTGAGAATCTCGGCGAGGAAACTTGTGTGATTCGGGTCTAAATGCTGAATCAGCACAAACGCCATACCCGTATCGGCCGGCAAATGGCCCACTAACTCGGTGAATGCTTCTAAGCCTCCGGCAGAGGCCGCAATTCCGACGATCGGAAACTGCGCCTCGGTTTCAGGTAATTGTTCGAGTTCGATCGAGCGGGCGGCGATCGAGTCTGGTGTATTGTCTGGAGATAATTGATTAGAAGTCATCGTGCGAAGTCCTGGACTTCAGTTATTTAGAAACATACATACATATCTCGGAAGCGTAAGGTTGAGTAATTCGGACTATTTTCATCAGAGCCTACTTAAGTTGTTGGCCTTGGGCAACTGCCTTAAGGAAGAGCTAAACTGCTGGAGCCATTATCAGAGCGCGATCGAAGAACTTTATTTGCTGTGGTGGCGATCGCAACTACAGGGTGGCAATCACTAAGTATATCTGCGTAATTAGTTTCTTTGAGCGACCAGTGTACCAGAGAGCGCGATTACCGATTCCATA
>JAUBOM010000223.1:0-6431 GCA_036700245.1 Microcoleus vaginatus BM001213989 | reverse complement strand
CGAAAACCATGTCGATCGTGCGATCGAGAAAATAGCGATCGTGGGACACCACAATCACGCAGCCGTTAAAATCTTCGAGATAATCCTCCAAAACCGCCTACGAGGGCGACATCTTCAGTCCACCCCACCAAAAAACTGATTATTTGTGGAATAGCTGGGAAAGCCTGTTGTTGATAGATACCCACCCACCAGAAAGCTCACTCTTTGTGGAACAGGCCGGAAAGCTTGTTATTGATAGTTGATGATTGGTAAAACCAGCCCCTGCGATCGCCCCGTGGCCTGCAATATCCATGATGGTATTGATAGCACAATTACGATCCTCAAACATCGCCTCAAGGCTAACGAAACTAATCCAGAAATTTCAGTCCTCGTTGAATTAAGTAGGTAGGCAGGATTAAAATGAACCATCTAACAGTGTGTAAACAGGGCTGACTTAGCCACGCTTAGGGTATTTGGATACTTTACAATCATTTACATAGTTGCGTTTTACATCACCTACCTACTTAGGTATTTATGAATTTGCGCGCAAAGGCGATTACTGTCAAAGACGTTCAGTGCGATCGCTCAAAGGGTATTTATTTAGTCGGGAGGAACTTGAAGAATAGCATGGTTTAGTGGCTATCGGTGTGTGGTGCGATCGTCCCCAGAGCGAGAGACTGAGCAGATCGATACCGCTCTCCAAGTTAAGATTGATGAATATTCTTCCTGCCAAGTGAGAGATTGAGTATAGTGAGCCAAAGGCTGGGAATTAGGAGGCACAGGGAGATATTGTGGGTGCGATCGCCCCAGCCCGCAGGCTAACAATTATTAAATACCTGGAAGTGAAAACTGAGAAACTTATGTTCTTTAATGTATTGCGTACTTTCACAAAGCGCTACCCTTTCCACATTCCGCGCGCAAGTTTATTGGAGCGCCTACCTAAGGTACCAGACAACTTCGGAATATTTCAATCAAAAAGCGGTATACGGTATGTTGCTTACCCAAATGGGTCTGACTTTATCGTTAAAAACATATTTTGGTTAGGAGATTTCGATCCTTGGGTTGCTACTGTACTCAAATGCCTCGCCCATCCTGATGAGGTTGTATGCGACATAGGTGCTTACATTGGTGACACTTCTCTACCCCTAGCTAATTGTATGGGCTCGTTAGGACATATCTATTGTTTTGAGCCGGTACCATTACTATATGAATGTCTTGAAAAAAATGTGAAGGCAAATAGTATTTCCTGTATAACTTTAATTCCACTAGCTTTATCCGATCGTCCAGGTAAACTGAAGCTGGACCCGGGTGGGGACCTAGGGATGTCGCAAATTGTAGAAGAAAATCAACTCAACTCACGGCAAAATAGCATTGAAGTTAACGTAACAACCTTCGATCTCTGGATGAAAGATAGTGGGGTTGCTCAAGTAGCTGTTGTTAAAATAGATGTTGAAGACCACGAGCTTGAAGTGCTTAAGGGGATGGAAGGTACTCTAAGCAAACATCATATTGGAAGCATTGTTTTTGAACGTCGCAAAGATTGTGATACAACCGATGCGGTTGTCCAATTACTCCAGCGTCATGGTTATAGAATCTTCAGAATTTACAAGGGAATCCTTAAAACAGAGGTTGTAGAGCTAGGTTGTTCTGCTACTTATTTGAAAAAGACATACGACTATGTTGCAGTAATTGAAAACAGTGAATTTGAACGTCGTCTACTAAGTTGTTTAACAGTTCGCCCGACTGCAAAATCAAGAGTGTTTTAGTGTTTTCCTCCTCTGGAAAACCAGAAGAGACTGCTGCATTGTTAGCACGCTCTCAACAAAATACTTCCACACCTTCCCCCTAACCGATCCGTTCCGCCAATTCCAACCAGCGCTCAGTCGCCCGATCGATCTCCTGCGTCAACTGAGCCAAACGATCCGATAACTTCTTCATCTCTGCAAACCCGCTCGGAGCATTGTGAGACAAAATCTTCTCAATGTCTTCTTTTTCAGCTTCCATCTTCGGAATTTTAGTTTCTAATTGTTCGTATTCCCGCTTCTCATTGAAGGAAACTTTGGTAGTTTTTTGAATCGAATTTGTGGATTTTGAATTGTTAGATTCAACGGGGCGCGTAAGTTTTTCTTTTTCTTTTTGCCCTTTGATTTCCTTGGCTTCTTCCGCTTTCTTGTAGTCTAAATACACCGAATAATTGCCGGGATACAAGCGCAAATTGCCGCCCGGTTCCAAGGCGAAAACCATGTCGATCGTGCGATCGAGAAAATAGCGATCGTGGGACACCACAATTACGCAGCCGTTAAAATCTTCGAGATAATCCTCCAAAACCGCCAAAGTCTGCACGTCCAAGTCGTTTGTCGGTTCGTCCAAAATCAGCACGTTTGGCGCACTCATCAGCACTTTCAACAGAAATAACCGGCGCTTTTCGCCCCCCGAAAGTTTGCTAATTGGTGAATACTGTTGGTTCGGTGGAAACAGAAACTTTTCCAACATTTGAGAAGCGGTAATAATTTCCCCGTCCGCCGTTTGCACCAACTCGGCTACACTTTTCAAGTATTCAATAACTCGCTGGTCTTCGTTCGGCGTCAAATCCTCTGAATGCTGGTCAAAATAACCGATATGAATGGTTGTGCCAATTTCGACAGTACCCGAATCCGGCTGAATGCGTCCGGTGATGATATCCATCAGCGTCGATTTTCCCGCACCGTTGCAGCCAATAATTCCAATCCGGTCTTCGGGAGTGAAATTGTAGGTAAAATCTTTAATTAAAGTGCGATCGCCGTAAGCTTTACTGATATGCAGTAACTCAATCACCTTCTTACCAATCCGGCGGCCCGCTGTGGCAATTTCGACTTTGCCGTTGGCTGTTTTGAATTCCTCTGCTCGCATATCTTTAATGCGATCGATCCGGGCTTTTTGCTTGGTACTGCGCGCCTTTGGCCCCTTCTTGAGCCATTCCAACTCGCGCCGCAATACTCCGGAGAATTTGCGCTGAGTGCTGGCGGCCGATTCTTCAGCTAGGGCTTTTTTCTCCAAGTAATAAGCGTAATTGCCAGCATAATTGTAAAGGTCGCCGCGATCGATCTCCAGGATGCGATTGGTAACGCGATCGAGAAAATAGCGATCGTGCGTAATCAGCAGCAAAGCACCGCGATAGCCATTCAAATAGTTCTGCAACCACTCCACAGACAGCGCATCCAAGTGGTTTGTCGGCTCATCCATCAGCAACACATCGGGCTCGGACAACAAAGCCGTTGCTAAGGCAATTCGCTTGCGGTAGCCCCCGGACAAGTCGGCAATTTTCGCATCAAAATCCTCAATCCCCAACTTGGTCAAAATCAATTTCGCCTTGGTTTCCAAATCCCACGCATCCACCTCATCAATGCGTTCAGACACTGCAGACAGACGCGCCATCAACTTGTCTGTATCGCCTTTGCCGTGGGACAATTGAGCGGAAATTTCCTCGTATTCGCGCACTAAAGCCATTTGTTCGCCACTGTCGGCAAATACTTGCTCTAAGACAGTGTGATTTTCGTCTAAATCCGGCTGTTGGGGGAGATAAACAATTTTAGACCCTGGATTGACCCAGCGATCGCCAGAGTCGATCGACTCCATACCCGCAATCATTTTCAGCAGGGTTGATTTGCCGGAACCGTTGGTGCCGATGAGTCCGACTTTATCGCCTTCATCGAGGCTGAAACTGGCATCTGTCAAGAGTTCCTTGATGCCGAAGTCTTTTTTGATCGATCGCAGAGTAAAAATAGTCATCTGTATAGAAAGTCATTTACCTCGCTTAGTTTAACGCAAGTTCGATCCAGTCCGGCTGCATGGATATGGTCTATCGTTCCGATGAAACTTCTTTAAGACAAGGGCGAACTCGATTTTTATGAGGATATAAATTTTAATAAATGTTAAGAACAAGTAGGGAATACGGAGACTTTTCTGTACATTACTTTTGTGAGATAGTAAAGTAAGAAAAGCTTGACATACCTCAGCGATGTTCAGTAAATTAATTATATTCTTCAAAATTTCGCATTTTTATGGCAATAACACAGGAACAGTTTGATGCATTAGTAGGAAAGCTGGAAGACTTCTCGAAAAGCAATCCAAAGAATTACCGCTTGCGAGTTGCCCTGTGGGCCACATTAGGATACGCCTATATCTTTCTGGTACTTGCGGGGCTATTGGCACTAATCGGGCTAGTAGTCCTATTTATCGTTTATAGTAACCGTATCAATGGTTACATTATCAAGTTAGCTATTTTGTTGCTGGTTCCAGCATGGGCGATTGTGCGATCGCTGTGGGTAACTTTCCCACCTCCCCAAGGTTTGAAAGTCAATCGTCGTCAAGTTCCTCACTTATTCGCCCTAGTTGATGAATTGACAACTAAACTTCAAGCTCCCCGATTCCATAACATTCTGTTGAATCAGGATTTCAACGCAGGAGTCGTTCAAATTCCACGGTTGGGTATCTTTGGTTGGCAGGAAAACTATTTACTTTTGGGACTTCCCTTGATGCAGTCGTTGTCTGTGGAACAACTTAAAGCAGTTCTGGCACACGAGTTAGGACATCTCTCTGGCAACCATTCCCGCTTTGGAGCATGGATTTATCGAATGCGCAAAACCTGGATGCAGATTTATGAACGATTGCATCAAAGCGATGGGGAGGGGGCAGCAGTTTTGTTTAATCGCTTTCTGGACTGGTATTGGCCTGCTTTTAATGCTTACTCTTTTATCCTGGCGCGGATGAATGAGTACGAAGCCGATCGCTGTGCTGCTCAACTCGCAGGAGCAAAAACTGCGGCTGAGGCTCTCATTAATGTAGAAGTAAAAGCTCGTTTTCTGGAAAGTTCTTTCTGGACAGATATTCATAAGCAAGTGGGGCATCAGATCGAGCCACCAGACAATGTTTACTCCTCGATGTTGACCGTGTTGCATAGTCCGATTGCTGAAGAGAAGAACAAGCAGTGGTTAGAGCAGGCTCTTGCACAAAAGACAAATAATGCAGACACCCATCCCTGCCTTACCGATCGACTAAAATCGCTGGGTTATTCGACTGCTAAGGCACAAAAGCTAGGTCAGCCAGCGACGATAGAAATCAGTGCAGCAGAACATCTTCTGGGAACAGCTTTACAACAGTTCGCTACCCAGTTCAATCAGGAGTGGAAAGAAGCAGTATCGACACCTTGGCGACAACGGTATGCCTACCTAAAGAACACTCAGGACGAACTTGAAGCTTTAGAGCAAAAATCACAAAGACAGGCACTTACCGAACAAGAACTATGGGAACGAGCCTATTACACCTTGGAATTGCGAGGTAAGGAAGCAGCGCTTCCCTTGTTGCAAGATCTGTTAAAAAATTATCCAGATCATGCAGAAGCAAACTACACTCTTGGGCAAATTTTGTTACAAAAGGCTGAAAAGGCAGGTATTGCTTACATTGAAAAAGCCATAGTGAAAAGGATGGATTGGGTCATAGACGGTTGCGACTTAGTTTACAGTTTCTTACGGCAACAAGGTCAAACAGAAGAAGCAGAGAGATATCGCGAGCGAGCCGATCAACATTATCAGCTTCTGCTAAAAGGTCAACACGAAAGATCCAGAGTGCTCGATAGCGATACATTTAAACCTCACACTCTAGAAGGATCAGAGGTAAATGAATTGAAGCAGCAGCTAGCTGATTATCCGCAGGTTAAAGAAGCTTATCTGGTAGAGAAAGTTGTTACGTATTTTCCCGAAAAGCGCCTCATTGTTCTAGGAATTGTTCGTAAACGAGGTTGGATTGAAAGTGAAGTTGCGGATCAAAAGTTAATTGACCTGCTCGCTACCAATTTGCAGTTTCGTACTCAAGCCTATATCATCTCTTTCAGTGCCAGCGGTACTGGTAAACTCAAGAAAAAGATTTGTCAGATCGATCGCTCTTTACTTTTTAGACGTTAGTGCTATGAGTAAGGAGGCTGAATGAAAACCGCGATCGCCCTGCCAATTGACCAAATCAACAAATTCTGCCAACAGTGGCAAATCATCGAACTCTCCCTCTTTGGTTCGATCCTTCGTGACGACTTTCATGAAGACAGCGACATCGATATCCTAGTTGCTTTTGCCCCCACAGCCAACTGGGGTCTACTCGATCGCGCCCAAATGCAAAAAGAACTCGAAGCAGTGCTAAGTAGACGAGTCGATCTAATCAGTAAACGGGCGATCGATCGCACTTCCAACTGAATTCGCCGCCTTTGAAATTCTCTCTACTCCTCAAACTATCTATGTCAAATAGCAGCGATCGCGCTTCCTTGCGAGACATTGCCAGGGCTGCTCAAAAAGTCCTGCAATATAAAGGTAACATGGACAAAATAGCGTTTCTGGCCGATGATAAAACGCAGTCTGCGATATTGACCCAGCGATCGCCAGAGTCGATCGACTCCATACCCGCAATCATTTTCAGCAGGGTTGATT
>JAUBOM010000381.1:0-1263 GCA_036700245.1 Microcoleus vaginatus BM001213989 | reverse complement strand
AGTATTGCATATAATTGTATCATAGTCTTGATAATGATTTAGGATTGCTATATTTAATGGTGAAGTCGCAGTGTGTACTCTTTTATATTAAGTCCGGTAGCGCCGGGCTTGTATGGTGGGCGTACGATCGCAATTAGCAGTCGTACGCTTGCCACCAATGAAAGAAAGTTAAACCACGGATTAAGTCGGGCTGTTGAAGTAAGCGCCGACAGCGATGGAATAGTACAACTTCCAACTCATCCAATGACTCGAAAGAACGATTGGCTATTGGTTCATTAATCACAGACCACAAACGTTCAGCCGGCTGTAATTCTGGTGAATAAGGAGGCAGAAAAAACAAATGAATTCCTTCGGAAACCTCTACTTGATCGCTCCTGTGCCAAAGAGTTCGATCGAGAACTAAGATGATACGCTTATTTTTACCTACGCCAAAATTTTGTGCGAAATCTACTAAAACTCTGTTGAATAGGTTGATATTGACTCTTGGTAGAATCCACCAATAAGTTTCCCCAGACGAGCGGATGAACGAATCCATAGAGCCATAACCATTGAAAACGCCATTTAACAGCAGCAATTGGTTGTTCTCCTTGCCCGGCCCAGACACGTCGCTGTATGGGTTTGAATCCCAATCGATGTTCATCCATAGCCCAAACCTCAATTTCAGCTTCGGGATACTTTGCTTGCAGCCGCGCCTGTTCCCAATTTAGTTTTTTTTCCCTTCTTGCTGTTGCTCGATATCAGCTTTGTCATGCTGGCTCGTGGCACGAGTTGTCTGAAATTCATCTGCCGTAAATATTCCCACCCATGCTGCCTGTGAATTGGCTTTCCCTTCAATTGCGCCACCCAGTCGGCAAATGCACGACCATTCCACAGTCCACCATCCTCTGCCAAAGAGTTGAGTGCTTGCCATAAATGTGCTTGCGATTGGGTCTGACAACATTGGTGTTCGACCTGGATGAGAGCGATGACCATCGATTAATCCTTGTGGGCTACTTTGGTTGTAACGACGGGCAATTCTACGAATTCTATCTGGGTGATAACCTGTGACTGAAACTACCTCTTCGGTCACCTATCCTGGTTCTTCCTTACCTAGTGTGCTAAAATATTAGGATTATACTCAAATCAAGGAATAAAAAAATATAAAAATGTCACTAACTAAACTTCTGAATTTACCTGGTGTAATAGTAGAAGATAGCAAACAAACAAAAGGTAGTGCCCTGAAGGAAAGGATCAAGATGATAAAACAAAACCGTATTCAAAAAA
>JAUBOM010000222.1:0-6493 GCA_036700245.1 Microcoleus vaginatus BM001213989 | reverse complement strand
TTATGCTATAACCATCCCAGATTATTTTCTGCCGAAAGTGACAAAAGAGGGGTATGTCTGAATCTATGCACCGTAAATTGTCGATGTTGGAAGCGAAGACGAAGCGCAAGAAAGTGGAGCGTCTCTGCAGATGTTGTTGAAGGATGGATTGAAGGAGATGGACGGGTAAAAGCGATCATTCTAGCCCCCATCACGGTAGTGAAGAAGTTCTCCAAATCCTCCAAATCCCTGGTTAACCTGGCAGCATAGTGGCTAGCCCACTAAGCACCCATCCAATCAGGGCTTGAACCCTACACCCCACGGCAAAGAGAATACGTTAGTTTGTATGAAAGAGTGTTCGTCTTGTCCTGGCGAAACTCAGAAATATGATTCTCGCGAACGCCTGACAACTTGGATAACTGTTTTCCACATATCTCATAGCGTTCAATAGTCATCCTAAAAATTTCTGCAGAATTGTAAAGTTTTGGTACAGAATCTATGATTAGCCTTTACCTGTGGTATACTCCTGAAGCTGCTACTCATAAGCCCCAGTAACAGCCTCACAGCTTTAATAACTCAATCAATTATAACTCTGCCTGCATAATATAGTGTCGGCGCAGTTTTCTTCTGCCCTGAACACAATAGACACCAACCGACTTTAAGCTTCCAGCCTTAACGCAATAAGGCTCGCAAACTCATTATCGGTGATTTCTAATGCTTGTAGCTTGTTTTACGAAACCAGAGGCAAGATTTGAATACAAATGGCAGAGTATGGTATTCAGTCATATTTCTCTGTCATTTAATTCCTACTAACATCCCGGTTTCGAGTCTGCTGTGACTAGAGTCACATTTTGGTGCCATCTATTATCTATAAATGTAGGATCTAAAAAGTGTCAAGAAACTTAACAGAGCCGATGTCTCTAAAATTACCCAAATGGCATGAGCCTAATTTGAGTAATGTAACTGTAGGGAACCGACGGCTGAGTATAGAAGAAGTTGCCAGGGTTGCCCGTTGTGGAACCAGAGTTCGGTTGAACGATGAAAACGATATTGCAGAACGAGTGCAAGCATCTTGTGACTACATTGCAAATGCTGTCGAGTCGGGAAAGCCGATTTACGGAGTTACAACTGGCTTTGGTGGGATGGCCAATACAGAGATCGTGCCGGAAGAAGCCACGAGTTTACAAAATAACTTAATTTGGTTTCTCAAAGCAGGTGCAGGACCAAAGCTGCCCACAGCTTGCGTCCGCGCCGCCATGCTCTTGCGAATTAATTCCCACCTCCAGGGTGCTTCCGGGATTCGGCTGGAGTTAATTAAACGGATGATCGCATTTCTCAACGCAGAAGTCACCCCTCACGTTTGTGAATTGGGTTCCATCGGGGCTTCCGGGGATTTAGTTCCCCTAGCGCAAATCACAGGAGCATTAATAGGTTTAGATGAAAGCTTCACTGTTGATTTTAAGGGTAGAGAGATGTCAGCCATTCAAGCCCTGGAAATATTAGATTTACCAAGAATTAATTTGCGCCCAAAAGAAGGGTTAGCAATGGTTAATGGTACGTCTGTAATGACGGGTATTGCTGCCAACTGCGTTCGGGATTCACAAGTAATACTTGCCTTAGCAATGGGTACTCATGCTTTGATGATCCAAGGATTAAGTGGGACAAATCAATCTTTCCACCCCTTCATTCACAAGCTCAAGCCTCATTTTGGTCAAGTGTGGGCGGCTTCCAAAATGGTTGAACTCCTCGCAGGTTCCTGCTTGAATCGAGATGAATTAGATGGGGAGAATGATTATCGCGGTCATCAGCCGATACAAGATCGTTATTCACTGCGTTGTTTGCCTCAGTACATGGGACCGATTGTGGATGGAATCGCAGAGATTGCCCAACAAATTGAAGTTGAAATTAACTCTGTTACTGACAATCCTTTAATCGATACTGAGAATCAAGCTAGCTATCACGGCGGCAATTTTTTGGGACAGTATATTGGTGTGGGAATGGATCGTTTGCGGTACCTTTTAGGGCTGCTGGCTAAGCATTTGGATGTACAAATTGCGTTGTTAACTGCACCTGAGTTTAATAATGGTTTGTCGCCTTCTCTGGTTGGCAACACGAGCCGTAAAGTAAACATGGGATTAAAAGGCTTGCAAATAGCTGGAAATTCCATTATGCCACTCTTGACTTTTTACGGAAACTCAATTGCTGACCGCTTTCCCACTCATGCCGAACAATTCAATCAGAATATCAATAGCCAAGGATTTGCTTCCGCTAATTTAGGTCGTCGCTCAATTGAATTGTTTCAACAATATATGGCAATTTCCCTAATGTTTGCCGTCCAAGCGGTTGATTTGCGAACCCATCAAGTAGCCGGTCACTATGATGCACGGGAGTGTTTGTCGCCACTTAGCTTACCGCTATATAAAGCTGTGCGCGACGTTGTGGGACAGCCGCCGAATGCTGAAAAATCTTACATTTGGAATGACAACGACCAATCTTTAGATATACACATTGCCATGATTGCTGCTGACATTGCACAGGAAGGACGAATTGTGCAAGCTGTGAACCTGATTTTATCAAGTTTGAAGTAGGAAGATCAAAGGCAAAGACTTTTCTAAAGGACTTTCCTTATGTTATTTTACTTTTTCTTCTTGTTACCGGGATTCAACAATTCCTTTGTAGCTAAGAATAGCCTAAGAAACGGCGTAAAAATGAGTTGAAAATCTAACTCGTTAAGAGCTGCTTGTCCGTCACACAAGCAGCCCTAATTGGGCGGCTGCAAAGGATTATTAAATACTACTAGAAAAGCACAACAATGATTACTCACAATATTTCAGGTAATATCTCTGAAACTGCTTATCAGCAAGACATTTGCCTGAGTAAAAAAGCAGACAGATTGTTCAATCAGCAACACTTGTTACCGCATACTGTTCGCCAATGTGTCAAAGTATATCAAATTGAAGCGAGGGATTGGCAACAATTTTCTCAGACAACTCATCAGATTTGCGTGGGGGATATTCCATCACACAAACAAAAGCGATCAAAAGTTTTAGCTAGTGGTTTCCGATTTGTTTTAATGACGGGGCAGCAGTGCATCCAAATATTGAACATGAAACCTATGGTTGGGCGACAATTTTACGGAGAAGAAAAATAGGGATGAACATTACACAGCATATCGAGAGAGGGTGTAGATTTTTTCCTCAAAAAACTGCATTAATTTTTGAAGGTAAATCTTTTACTTACAAGGAGTTAAATCAACTAGCAAACTGCGCTGCCAATGTTTTGCAAGGATTGGGTATTAAACGGGGAGATTGCGTTGCTCTTTTCCTGCCTAATATTCCCGAGTTTGTCATCTCTTATCTGGGGATATTAAAGATCGGGGCTGTCGCAGTTTCTCTCAATGCAATGCTCAAAAGCGATGAAGTTTGGTTTATTCTTAATGACTGTGCTGCTAACATACTAATTACGACAGAATCATTGCGAATGCAAGTGCCTGATGATGACTTAGGGTACCTTAAATACATTTTAATTGCTGAAGACGGAGTTATTAAAGCGCCGGATGCAGTTGATAGCGATGCTTCTCATGTTTTTGGGAGAAAGCCGAGTTTAAGATGTAAAGAACTCAATTTGTTAGAGCTGATAACAAATGCTTCGCCTGAAGCTAAAACTATTGAAATGGATCCTCCAGATCCCGCTGCCATTATCTATACATCGGGGACGACGGGTTTTCCTAAAGGCGCTGTGCTTTCTCATGGAAATGTGACTTCAAATATGCACTCTGTCAAACATTGCTGTGGTATGAGGGCTGAGGATAGGTTACTTTTGTATTTGCCTTTGTTCCACTGCTTCGGTCAAAATTTTATTTTGAATGCGGGATTAAATGCTTGTGCAACTATCATTTTGCAACGCAAGTTTTATCCGGCAGAAGTGTTGCAAATAACCGCTGCCGAGCAAATTACTATGTTTTTTGGAGTGCCGACCGCCTTTGCCAAACTGTTAGAAATGTCGCCGGATGAATGCAACTTTAACTCAGTACGGTATTACTTTAGCGCTGCTGCCCGAATGCCCCTAGAAGTTGTAGAGCAGTGGCAGGAACAGTATGGTTCTGTAATCCACGAAGGGTACGGTTTGACGGAAACTTCGCCTTTTTCTTGTTACAATCATTACTTAAAATATAAGCCTGGTTCGATTGGGATGCCAATTGATAATGTGGAAATGAAGGTGGTAGATAGTAAAGGTTTAGAAGTTAACATTGGGGAGGTTGGCGAAATTATTATTCGCGGACCTAATGTGATGTCGAGCTATTGGAACCGTCCGGGTGAAACAGCCCAAGTTATATCAAATGGTTGGTTCCATACTGGAGATTTAGGTCGCATGGATGAAGAGGGCTATTTCTACATTGTTGATCGCTTAAAAGACATGATTAATGTTTCGGGATTTAAGGTTTCTCCGAGTGAATTAGAACGGGTAATTTCTCAACATCCATCTGTAGCAGAAGTGGCTGTATGTGGCGTTCCTGACAAAGTGAGGGGTGAGAGTATTTTGGCCAGTATTGTTGTTAATAATGGGCACATTATTACACCAGATAATGTAATTTCTTTCTGCTCTAAGCATATGGCTACTTATAAGGTCCCTCACCTAATACGGTTTGTTAATTCGCTTCCGAAGAATGCGACGGGAAAGATTTTGAGGCGGGCTTTGCGCGAGGCGCCTAGTTAAGTTGTTTATAGTTAAAAAAAACAAAGTTATTAGCTAATAATCTTTAAATTTGCTAGCTTTTAGGAACCCTAACCTAGAGCTAGTAAATCTAAAAAATTTCATGTTGTTTATTTCCGTTCAAATGAGGTTTCTTAAAATGAATCAAGCTGTAGGGATCCGAGCGATAGCAGTTAATTTTCCCGAGCAAGTACGTACTAATGATTACTGGCAAACAAATTATCCAGAGTTCTTAGTTGAGCTTGAGCAAAAAAATCAAAAAGTGCGACTTTTTGACAATGATGCTCAAGCAAATATTAATTGGGTACAGGCAATAAAGCCTTATCGAGAAGATATATTCAGGGGAGCATTAGAAAGAAGAGTTTTGGCGGAAGGTGAAAGTTCTATTGCTCTTGAATGTGGAGCTATCCAAAAGGTATTGCAATCCAAGAAATTAGAAATCAACGATGTTGACTTACTAATTTCTTGCGCGATGTTTCCAGAAAGATTAGTGATTGGAAATGCAACTATAATAGCAAGAGAGTTAGGTTTTAGAGGAGTTGCTTGGAATTTGAATACTTCCTGCTCAGGAGCTTTAGCCGCTTTAAGTAATGCCGTGGCTTTAGTCCAAAATAACAACTTTAACCGAGTGTTAGTCTCGTTATCGTGCAATTATTCAAAGTACGTAAAATACACTAATTCTTTTTCCTTTACAGTAGGTGATGGAGCCGCCGCTTTTATTGTCGAAAAATGTGAAGAAGGACAAGGATTGATTCATTCTTATTCGACTAATACTTACGATACTTGCGATGTCGTTTATCCCCAATTTACTGTCGATTTTAACGGACAACCAACAATATTGATTACCGTAAATAAAGAAACGGTTAAATATGCCACCTCTTTGTTTGTTAAATACTTTCAAAAATGCTGTACTCAAGTATTGGCAGAGTCTCATATAAAAATCGAAGACATTGACTTCTTTATTTGCTTTGCAGCAGCAGCCGGTTATGCCGATTTTTGCGCTTTAGAATTAAATATACCCCAAAGCAAAACAATCGACATTTTCCCGATATATGCTAACATTTCTTGTGTTTCTGTGATTGCTGGTTTATATCATGCGGCTGAACTTAAAAAGATTCAGCAAGATGATTTAGTGATGATTTATTCTCACGGTTTTTCTGGCACTTCTATTGCAAGTATTGTACGCTGGGGCGATGTGGTTCTGGGGCCTCCTCCTAACCGCTCAGAAAATTTAAGCGCTACACTTGTAGGTGTGCGGTAAGGTACATTGTAGTGTCAACTTAAGCTAAAACACTGGCATTGCACATTATGGTATGATAGAGGGAGGTAGGGGTACAGTTTTATGTTTGAGATAGTAAACAACCAACCTCACCGATAGGTTTAACATTTCTACTGATTTGGAGTAAAATAAGGGTAAGGATTCAGGTTAAAAAAAACTTAAGTGGCAGTATCTGGTAAACTAAGAGAATGAAAAAGCCCGCATCCACCAGACAAAAGGAAAAAACTGAAATCGAGCAGTTGAGCCAAGCTGAAGGAGTGGAAATGGTACTGGGGCTGCAAAAAATCATTGAAGAATTACAAGAAAAACTAGCGATTGCTACGGGCAAAAGTCGAACCACCAGCCAGACTTCATCCAAACCCCCATCAACGGACCTACTCCAAAAACCAGGAAAACCAACAGTCAAACCAGAAGCAGACCAAAAAAAGAAACCAGGCGGACAACCAGGTCATCAGGGGAAAACCCGCAAAGGGTTTGGACGAGTAGACAGAACCGAAATTAGCTCACCCGACATCTGTCTCA
>JAUBOM010000380.1:0-1271 GCA_036700245.1 Microcoleus vaginatus BM001213989 | reverse complement strand
TATGTCGTTAGAGCTGTTGCAGGGGCTCAGGTAATGGTGAAATCCCTGTTTTCGGAGCAATTCGTCAACACTTACGCGCACCGTTTGGAGCTTGCAGAAGGGGGGACAGGATGAGTTATTTATGGCGATCGCACACTCCGGGGGACAAGAAAGTTGAACGGCTTATTACACAAGGGTTTGAGTTAATAGTCTCAAAAAAGATCGCACTTGGGAGCGATCGCGATTGATGCTCAGTTCAGCCTTGTATTTGTGAACTACGAGTGTGGCAAAAGAAATAGGTTGAACAATTTATGTCCGATGAATTTCCCATCATTATTGTCACTCAAAAAGCTTATGAACTCTCCAATCAGGAAGCAATGGGGAGCAAGTATAAGTTTTGGTTTGAACACCCAGAACTCGGCTTTTGAGGTGTCAAAAATAAGACAGTGGTGCTTTTAATCAATGAAATCTTTTGAACAGACCTTTTTAACCCAGCAACCGATTACCCAAAAACTGCTCCAGACGATTCGCGCTTATTGGGGGAGTACAAAGGCAAACAGGAGTTATACAAGCAACAAGCGCCACAAGTGCTAGAAACTTTGTAGCAAACTGCGATTATTCAAAGTACCGAATCTTCTAACCGCATTGAAGGAATTACTGTTCCCCTGGGGCGAATTCGCTTTCTTAGTAACGGAACGCACAACACCGGCGTGATCGTTCCGAACAACAGGAAATCGCGGGCTATCGGAATGTGCTAGCTACAATTCACGCTAGCTATTACAATAAACAGCCATTATTGATTAAGCCAGGTTTCTTGCTGTGAGCCAACACCCTGTCTGGACGCTGCATGAGTCGATCGCACCAGCTACGCGGGCTGGTATCATATAGCACATGATACTAGAAATGAAGCTCAAACTCATCCGCGATGTCGAAACCGGCATTATCGCTCACGCCCGTTTGCTGCACGGGTGTGCTTCATACCGGCCCCGGCAGGGCAATTGCAGCCGAGTGGCCAGTGGTTGGGTTGGAGTATCGGCGTTTCTGCAGTCCCGATGCAGGTGGAGCGCGCTTTGTTCCCGGTAAAGTCCAAATGGTTCGGGTTAGCTCCGTTCCCGAGCTATGGGTGTGCAGCATGGCGGGTTAGAACCTTTACGGCAGCAAGAAACGCTACACCGATTACGATGCCTTGGCGCTGTGCTTGTCAAAGCTCCATTGCAAATCCTTGGACTTGGAATTGACCTGGGGGGGTGACAAAGAGGCCTAGGAGATAGACCGAATCAGGGTTGCAGCCC
>JAUBOM010000023.1:0-81813 GCA_036700245.1 Microcoleus vaginatus BM001213989 | reverse complement strand
TGGCAGTTAGCAAGGTAGGAATCATCAAGACGCCGAACCAACCTACATAAATGCGGTTGTCTGTGCTTGTGACCCAGTTGCAAAACTGTTCCCACAGGTTGGCGCTTTCGCGTTGCTGTAAGGTTGTTGTCATTTGCTTATGATTGCTTTATTTGGTTTTCAATGTTCGTGACGGCTTTGTGTTCCGCCATGTAAATAAACATAAAGCTTTTATTTCAGTTTGTAAAGGACTTTTAAGCACATCTTTTCTTATATTTATCATAAGCTAGGCTTATCAAAAGCCAAAAGGCTTGCTGTATGAGGAGTTTAAAAGCAGAAGGCGGAATTTGTGGGCGATCGAACGAGCAGAAGAATGCTCATAATCTACCGGGGCAACGAGATTCGGGACTGGCGTCCGTGTTAAGATAGATGAAGGGTTGCGATCGCCAACCGCAAAACTCGCACTGCACAGATAGATGTTGTTGCGCAAGTCCGATCGATAAAAGTCCCAAGGAATGTCCCGCACCGTCACCTACAGCCCTGCTTATACTCTGGTTCCCACTTACGAGTGTTTTAACCGCTGCACCTATTGCAATTTTCGGGCAGAACCCCTGCAAAGTCCTTGGCTGACACTACCATCCGCCGAAAAACAGCTTTTGCTGTTGCAAACTCAAGGTGTAATTGAAATTCTCATCCTCAGCGGCGAGGTACACCCTCACAGTCAACGGCGAAAAGCTTGGTTGCAGCGGATTTACGATTTGTGCGAACTTGCACTTGCTCTGGGATTTTTGCCGCACACTAATGTGGGGCCGCTCAGCTTTGAGGAGATGGCACAGTTAAAAAAGGTCAATGTATCGATGGGGCTGATGCTGGAACAACTTGCCCCACATTTGTTACAAACTGTTCACCGGCACGCACCGAGTAAAGTGCCGGCGCTGCGGCTGCAACAGTTAGAATGGGCTGGGAAATTAAAGATTCCGTTCACAACTGGTTTGCTGCTGGGAATTGGGGAAAGTGAGGCAGATTGGATTGAGACATTAGAGGCGATCGCCCGGATTCATTCGCGTTACAATCACATTCAAGAAGTTATCCTCCAGCCTCACAGTCCGGGAAATCAGCAAAGTTGGGACGGTGAAGTTTTTGATTCTACAAAAATGCCGGAAGTAATTGCGATCGCCCGCAGCATTTTACCATCTGAAATCAGGCTGCAAATTCCGCCAAATTTAGTTGCACAGCCAGACATATTACTTGCTTGTTTAGAAGCAGGTGCTAGAGATTTAGGAGGAATTGGGCCGCGGGATGAAGTTAATCCCGATTATCCTCACCTGCAACACCAAACTTTAACAGAAATTTTAGCCGCATCGGGATGGCAACTCGTAAAGCGTTTGCCTGTTTATCCTCAGTACGATAAGTGGCTACCGCAGACATTGCAAAGTGCTGTCAAACAATGGAGAGTCAATCGATTTTAGATTTTAGATTTTAGATTTTAGATTGAACAATTGAGCCTACTAATAAATTCGGGGGCTCTGGATCTAATTGCTTGATAGTCAGTCAATCGATTTTAGATTTTAGATTTTAGATTGAACAATTGAGCCTACTAATAAATCCGGGAGACCCCGGATCAAATTGCTTGATAGTCAGCGATTAATTATGGGTAATGGGTAATTAGTAGCAAGATTCTTTAAATTGCTGCTAGAGAGATTTTAAATCAAAGAACCGCCACCATCAATCCACACTTCAGTACCTGTGATAAAGCTGGACGCATCGGATACTAAAAATAAAACTAATTGGGCGATTTCTTCGCTAGAACCGGGGGTATTATCCGTCAAAGGAATCAGGTCTTGAAGGGCATCAGGCTCGAGTGGAATGTCATCAAGATTGCGCTTAACCGTGCTTTCATCAATGTCAGTCTCCACCGCGCCCGGACAGATAACATTGACTCTGATTTTGCTGGGGGCAAGTTCTAGCGCCAGCATTTTCGCTAAAGCTACTTGGGCCGCTTTGCTGGAAGAGTAAGCTGTGGCGCCAACTTTCTTGAAACTTCTGGTGCCATTAATCGACGATGTAATGACAATCGAACCTCCTTGTTTTTTCAGATAAGGAACAGCATACTTAACAGTCAAAAATGTTCCTCTGAGATTGGTATTAATTGTCTTGTCCCACTCTTCGGGTTCTATGTCTTCTATCGGCGACCATACACCGTTAATACCTGCATTTGCCAACACAATATCAATTCTTTGATATTCATCAAAAATGGTTTGAAATGCCTGTTGCATTTGCATAGAATCGGCCACATCTGCTGCAACAGCTAGCCCGCAGCCTCCTTCATCGACGAACTGGCGGACGGTTTCTTGCGCGGTTTCTAAAGTGCGATTGATAATAGCAACTTTTGCGCCTTCCTTGGCCATTAAAATTGCTGCTGCACGACCAATTCCCGACCCACCGCCGGTAATAACGGCAACTTTTTCTGAAAGTTTCATATTTTTTTAGGTAAAATAATACTATACACGATCGCACAGCCTAATAAATAGGACTAGAGAGAGAGCTTTAGTCCTAACTATAGATAGATTTTAGTTATCAAAAATAGGAAAGCAAAAAGTAAAAAGATATCTTGCTTTTTACTTTTTGCTGTTAACACAGTCCTTAGGGCTGCGGAACCCAGACAGAAACTGAACCGGCGTTACACCTAAAATCAGCCCAACCATCCTCATTAGTTGTGATGGGTTCGATGTATTGACAACAGAATGTAAATTTGATAATAATTATTTTAAGCAAACCGAAAAATATTAATCGGGTGGCGATTGTGCGGCAACTCGCTCAACTCTGGTGTTCCAAGTACCGTCGATCGCCAATTCAAGCAATCTAAATCCCGGCGGGATTTCGTCAACTATAATCGGATGGCTTTTGGGTAAAAGTTGGAGACAGGTACTGGGCGTACCTAAGTAGGAAACTCCGCCCCGCTGTTGGTGAAATTCTTGGTGAATGTGGCCGCAGAGGACAATTTTGATTTGAGGATATCGATCGACAATTGCTAAAAATTCATCGGCATTGTGCAGCATCATTCCATCGATTATTTCAGAGTCGATCGGCAGCGGATGATGGTGCAAGGCAATGATAACAGGTCGATCGCCGGTTTGTTGCAGTTGAGAGTCGAGCCAATGCAAGCTTTCTGGGGAAAGTCGCCCGCCGTCGCATCCGGCTTCCACACTCGAAAGTAATAGAAATTGCCAGTTTCCTAACATCCATGATTTTTCTGGGGAAAGGGGCGGTTGATTTAAGATTTCTGCCATCACTGGGATGTTGTCGTGGTTCCCAGGTATCCAGTAGGCGGGAATTCCGAGGGGGGCGATGAGGGAGACTAGGCGCTGGTAGGATTCGGGTGTTTCGTCTTGGGACAAGTCGCCTGTGAGTAGGAGTAAGTCGGGCGGCGGCTGTATCTGTTGCACGCGATCGAGAACTGCTTGGAGGGTGCGGGTTGTTGAGAGGCCTTTCCATTCTCGATCGATCTCTGCAAACAAGTGAGTGTCCGTGATTTGGGCGACGAGTAGGGGAGAAACTGGTGTCATGGCTGGTGTTGCGGGTCGTTGCTATAGTTCTAGAGTAGCTTCCCACAAGGGTTTTGGGGATATGGGAAAAAAGGGCGATTCCCTACCCTTGGGGAACCCACGCGCGTTGGGGATAGCTGCGCTTTACGAAATTTTTGACAGGTATGTTAAAATTTTCGAGATTTGGTGTACTATAAGAAAACGTCAAATTTTAGACGTGACGGCGGCATAGCCAAGTGGTAAGGCAGAGGTCTGCAAAACCTCCACCCCCAGTTCAAATCTGGGTGCCGCCTTTTTTAATTTTTGTGAGATGTAGCTGAGATGCCGTTTGGGCGATCGCGCAGGTTAACAGGATATAGCGAGAGTGCTCAAGTCCACTGCGAAAATCTTCTTGAGTTCTAGCTTTATAACAGCAAACAAAGATGAGCCAAGAATCTGAGTCGAAAACCAGAAAACAGAGAATTAATACTAAGCTAAACTCGCTCAATTGGCAGATTGTCAAATATCGAAATGGGTTGGATACTTCCGCGCTGCAATGCCATGCAGTTGAGGAATATCCTACAGCCAATGGCCCGGCTGATTATGCCTTGTTTGTCAAAGGACGGCTTTTGGCTGTTGTTGAAGCCAAAAAAGTAGCGGTTGGCGCACAAAATGTTTTGGAACAAGCAAAGCGCTACTCGCGGGGGGTGTTTAATGGGATTGGGAATTGGCGAGGCTACCGAGTGCCTTTTCTCTACTCTACGAATGGCGAAAATATTTATTTTCTGGATGTTAGAGGCGAACTGAATATCTTTCGGGAAATTGCCAGTTTTCATACAGCGGATGCCTTAACGGAAATGTTTGATCGTGACCAAGCTGCCAGCTATACTCGGTTGCAGACTACTCCGATTAAGCAAATTGAGAGGCTTCGCCCTTACCAGAAAGAGGCGATCGCTGCCACAGAATTAGCGATCGTCAAAGGCAAACGAGCGATGCTGGTGGCTATGGCCACGGGAACCGGCAAAACCTTTCTCACAGTTGCTCAAATTTATCGGTTGCTAGAGGCTAAGGTGGCCAAGCGGATTCTGTTTTTAGTCGATCGCAGGGCATTAGCAGCACAGGCGGTGAGGACGTTTGCTTCCTTTAATACGCCGAAGGGAAATAAGTTTAAACAAGAATATGAGGTCTACAGTCAGCGATTTCAGAAAGAGGATTTTGGCGAGGACGAACAGTTTGACCCCCAAGTTTTGCCAAGTTCCTATCTAACAACACTCCAAGCTAGTCATACCTTTGTTTATGTTTCTACTATCCAAAGGATGAGTGTTAATTTGTTTGGAAAAGGCAGCGTTGATGTCGGGATCGATGGTGATATTGATGACGAAAGCGATGCCGAAAAATTCGATATTCCCATTCATGCTTTTGATTTAATTATTGCCGATGAGTGCCATCGGGGATATACCACCAAAGAGACAAGTGTTTGGCGCAATACTCTCGACTATTTTGATGGCCTCAAGATTGGCTTGACGGCGACTCCGGCGGTGACTACTCTATCTTTATTTAAAGAGGTAGTTTATCGTTATACCACTGAAGAGGCGATCGCAGATGGCTATCTGGTCGATTATGAGCCAGTTTATATTTATTCAGATATTCGGATTAATGGCGCTTTTTTGCAAGAAGGCGAACAAGTTGGCGTAATTGATACGGAGACAGGAGAGGAGATTTACGACGAGTTAGAAGATGAGCGGGAGTTTTCGACAGCGGATATTGAACGCAAAATAACTGTCCCCGATAGCAACCGCAAAATCATCGAAGAAATTGCCGAATATGCCGAGAAACATCAGGAAGAAACCGGGCGTTTTCCCAGAATTCTGATTTTTGCGGTGAATGATTTGCCTCATCGCTCCCATGCCGATCAAATTGTCGGTATCTGCAAGGAAGTGTTTGGGCGGGGTGATGATTTTGTGCAGAAAATTACAGGTAGTCCTAGTGTAGATCGACCGCTGCAAAAGATTCGGGAGTTTCGCAATCGTCCTCAACCAAAAGTAGCGGTGACTGTGGATATGCTGACTACGGGGGTAGATATTCCCAGTCTAGAATTTATTGTGTTTATGCGTCCGGTGAAATCTCGGATTCTCTGGGTGCAGATGTTAGGTAGGGGGACTCGTCTTTGCGATGAAATTAACAAAACTCACTTTAAGATATTTGATTGTTTTGGGGGTTCTTTAATTGAATATTTTGCTAATACTACTGATTTAAAGATCGAGCCACCTGCTAAAGATCCTGTACCAGTTGGGCAGGTTATTCAGAAAATTTATCAAAATATCGATCGAGATTATCATCTTAAATCTTTGGTGAAGCGGTTGCACCGGATTGACAGGGGGATGAATCACGAAGCTAGGGCGCGGTTTGCTGATTATATCCCGGATGGGGATATGGGTAGGTTTGCGGGGGAATTGACAGAAAAAATAGAGCGGGATTTTACGAATACGCTGAATTTGCTGCAAGATGCCGGCTTCCAAGATTTGTTGGAAAACTACCCTAGGGCTAAACAGACTTTTATCATCGCTTACCAGCAGGAAGATACTGTCTCCTCTGAGGTGATGATTAAGGGGCAAAAAGCCGAGGATTATTTAGATAGTTTTTGCCGCTTTGTGCGAGAAAATCCCGAGCAGATAGAGGCGATCGCCATTTTACTGCAACGCCCGCGAGATTGGAAGACTGCGGCACTCAACGAACTTCGGGAAAAGTTGGGACAAAATCAGTTTCGAGAACCGGAACTGCAAAGGGCGACTCAGTTGGTGCATAATAAGGCTCTGGCTGATATTATCTCGATCGTCAAACGTGCTGCCCGTGCTGATGAGCCAATTTATACGGCGGTGGAGCGCATCGAAAGAGCGATCGCATCTGTGATGGTTGGTAAGTCGTTTAACGAGGAGCAGCTAAAATGGCTTGGTTACATCCAAGAGCATTTAGTGCAGAATCTCACTATTGAGATGGATGATTTTGAGTATGCGCCGATTTTTGAACGAGTCGGCGGTAAGGGTAAGGCGAAAAAAGTTTTTTCAGGTGGACTAGAAGCGCTGATTGATGAGATTAATGCTGCAATTGCAGCTTAGCTGCTATGTCATTCTGAGCCAAGCGAAGGATCTCGGAGATTCTTCACTGCGCTACGCTGCGTTCAGAATGACAATTAGTTGATTTGTCATCCTGAGCGAAGCGAAGGATCTCGGAGATACTGAGGGTAGCGAAGCATTTCCCAAATAACATTTTTACTATGAATACAAGACAATATTACGTGTACATAATGACAAATAAATCGCGAACTCTTTACACGGGCGTTACAAATGATCTGCAACGTAGGGTATATGAACACAAACATAAACTTGTACCGGGATTTACGTCTAAGTACAATATAAATAAGCTGATTTATTTGGAAGAAACTTCACAGGTCACGGATGCGATCGCTCGCGAGAAACAAATAAAAGGCTGGACAAGAGCAAAGAAGATTGCTTTAATAGATTCACAAAATCCAGAGTGGCGCGATCTAAGTGCTGAATGGTTTGGGGAATGACAATGCGGCTGTCATGCTGAGCGCAGCATCTCGAAGATTCTTCACTAGGTTCAGAATGACAATTATTTGATTTGTCGTGCTGAGGCAACGAAGCATCTCGGAGTTTCTTCACTGAGTTCAGAATGACAATGAGGGTGTCATGCTGAGGCAACGAAGCATCTCGGAGATTCTTCACTGAGTTCAGAATGACAATGAGGGTGTCATGCTGAGGCAATGACAATGAGGGTGTCATGCTGAGGCAACGAAGCATCTCGAAGATGCTTCACTGAGTTCAGAATGACAATGGGGCTGTCATGCTGAGGCAACGAAGCATCTCGGAGTTTCTTCAGTGCGTTCAGAATGACAAGGAGGCTGTCACAATGACACTTAGGCTGTCACAATGACAATGAGGCTTTAGCCGAGCGAAGTATCTCAGAATCACATTTTGAAGCACAGCAATTATGTCTGACGTTGTAAACAAACTCTGGGGCTTTTGCCACACTCTGCGCCATGACGGGATCGATTATGGCGACTACATTGAGCAATTAACTTATCTGCTGTTTCTCAAAATGGCTGATGAAAGGGGTGTTGATGTTCCATTGGGGTGTGAGTGGGAGAGTTTAAAAAAACGATCGGGCACTGATTTAACAGATCATTATCTGGATGTACTTCGCTCACTTCGCGAATCTCCGGGCTTGCTGGGTGATATTTTTGCTCAGTCGATGCCTCGTTTCAATAATCCCGTCAATCTCAAGCGGATCATTGCGATGATTGATGAGGAAGACTGGACAGAAATGGGCGTGGATGTGAAGGCGGCGGCGTTTGAAGGGTTGTTGGAAAAAGCGGCTAGTGAAGGCAAGAAGGGTGCAGGGCAATATTTTACACCCAGGGTGCTGATTAAATCGATCGTTAGGGTGATGAAGCCGAATCCTTTGAGTAGCCCTAATTTTAAGATTTGCGATCCAGCTTGCGGGACGGGTGGATTTTTGGTAAGTGCTTATCAGTGGTTATTAGACATCACTGGTGGGGTATTCGATCGCAAAGATATCAAGCGGATTAAAACTAAAACTTATTATGGCGAAGATTTAGTCCCGCGCCCTCGGAGATTGGCGCTGATGAATCTGTTTTTGCAAGGGCTGGAACCGACGATTTATCTGGGGGATGCGATTTATGAGGCGGATTCGGGCGATCGCTATGACTGCATTTTAACTAATCCGCCGTTTGGCACCAAGGGCGCGAATCAAGCACCGGATCGGGATGATTTCACGATTGAGACAAGTAACAAGCAATTAAATTTTGTGCAGCACGTGATGAGTATCCTCAAGCCTGGGGGAAGGGCGGCGCTGGTGTTGCCGGATAATTGCTTATTTGAGGATAAGGCGGGGGAAGTATTCAAAATCTTGATGCAAGATTGCAATTTACACACGGTTTTGAGGTTGCCTAGAGGTACGTTTACACCTTATTCGCAAGGGGTAAAGGCAAATGTGGTGTTTTTACACAAGGGTTTACCTACGGAAAATGTCTGGATTTTTGATGCTCGTTCTAATGTGCCTGGTGTGACTAAAAAGGATCGTCCGTTAACGTCTTTGCATTTTGCCGAGTTTGAGCAATGTTACGGGGACGATCCAAATGGGCAGAGTATTAGAACTGATTTAGGGCTTGAGGGAAGGTTTAGAAAGTTCTCGATTAGTGAGGTTAAGCAGCGGGATTATAAGCTTGATATTACTTGGCTGAAAGATGAAAGTTTGGAAGATGGGGACAGTTTACCTGAGCCGCAATTTTTGGCGAGTGAGGCGATTACAGAGTTAGAAGCGGTGGTGGATGATTTAAGGGATATTTTGCAGTTAATGGAAGTTGAGGGGGAGATCTAATGAGCGAGTTACCTAACGGCTGGATTATGACTAATTTAGGAAGCATTAGTCAACCATCTAATGAAAAAATAGATCCCAAGGATGCACCTATCCTTCGTTATATCGGTTTAGAACATATTGCCAAGGATACAGGCAAGCTACTCGGTCATGGATATAGTAATCAAGTGAAAAGTACAAAAGCCAAATTTTATAAAGGCGATTTATTGTATGGAAAACTCAGACCCTATCTAAATAAAGCTACAGTAACCGAGTTTCAAGGAATATGTTCCACTGATATTTTAGTTTTTTCTCAACAGTCTTTCGTTTCAAATTATTTTTTACTATATCGTTTTTTAGGTTATGATTTTGTAAGATATGCTACTGAAAAAGTCACTGGTACACAGCATCCACGAATCGATTATAATACGTTATCTAAATTTCCAATTACCCTCCCACCACTCAACGAACAACGCCGCATCGTAGCCAAGCTGGAAAAACTACTAGCTAAAGTCGATACCTGCAAAGAGCGACTAGACAAAATCCCCGGCATCCTCAAGCGTTTCCGTCAATCCGTCCTGTCTGCTGCTTGTTCCGGTCGCCTCACCGCCGATTGGCGAGAAAATAATCCTGGTGTAGAGTCGGCTGAGGAATTATTAAAAAGGATTCAAGAGAATAGGGAAAAACAACCTTATAAACTCTGTATACAGGCAAAACAAAAAGGTATACGGAAGCCAAAACCGCTTTCCAGCCTTGAACTTAATTCAGTGAACGAGTCTATTGAAGAGTTTCCAGAAATACCAGATATATGGACTTATTCACCTCTTAGTATTCTATCGGCTGATGAACCTAATAGTGTAGTTGATGGCCCCTTTGGGACTTCAATAAATACGAAAACTGACTATATAGAATCTGGAGTTTCTGTTGTCAGAATCAATAATATCCGCCCTTTTGAATTTATTAACAATAATTTGAAGTTTGTCAGTAAAGAAAAGTTTTCTTCACTAGCTAGACACAAAATTGATCCAGGAGATATTTTGCTAGTAAAAGTAGGTGCGACAATAGGTGATTGCTGTATTTATCCGCCAACTTTACCAACAGCCATGTTATCGACTACAGGTAGTTGCAGGATTAAAGTTGATAATCAAGTAGTGGACAACTTCTACGTTTGCATCGTACTAAATTTGTTAAAACCTTATCTTAAATCAATAGCTTCGGAGGTAGCCCAACCTTTTCTGAACATGAAAACAATCAAGAAATTGCCAATCCCTTTGCCCCCTGTTGCTGAACAACAAGAAATCGTCAACCGTGTTGAAACCCTCTTCAAAACCGCTGACCAAATCGAACAACGCTACCAAAAAGCCAGAACCTACATTGACCAACTAACCCAATCCATCCTCGCCAAAGCCTTCCGGGGTGAACTGGTTCCCCAAGACCCCAACGACGAGCCTGCATCGGTATTATTAGAACGGATTAGCGCCGAAAGGGAAAACAGAGAAAACCTTGCCAAAACTGCTAAAAAGCCGGCGACCAACAAAAAACAACGCAGCAAGAAAGCGCAACCGCAATTAGAACCAACACCGCAATTAGAACCAACACCGCAATTAGAACCAATTCAGCTAGAATTGCCGCTGTTTGACTAGACATTTCCAACAAATAATCTCAACTTATCATCCTGACAGCCCCTCTTGTCATCCTGACAGCCCCTGTTGTCATCCTGAGCGTAGCGAAGGATCTCCGAGATTCTTCGCTACGCTCAGAATGACAAACGATGGTTATTGACTACGATCGCAAATCGTCGATCAGTTTTTCTATAGCCATACTTTTTGTAGTTTCATCCGGTAGAAGATTAAACACTTTCTGTAAAAGTTCTGGACACGCATTTTTAATAAACCAATCTTCCCCCGGATTATCCCCAAGATTTAAAAAATACTTTAAACGTTCCTCTATAGCTTCCTTATCTGCTTTATCCAGTTGTCCAACTCGCTTAAGCCAATCGCCTTGCGAATCTTTAAAACAGTTAGCATCAACAGTAAATATCTGATGCACTAGAGCGAAGGAATTCTTAGAAAGACCATTTGTGCTTGTAGAATTAATCGGATATACAGTTGGCAAACCTTTATAGGTTTCTTGTGAAGTCAACGGAATCAGCGTCAAAGTTTGGATGTATTTAGATTCATCTTGAAATTGGTCACTTGTCCAAACAATATAAGGATGCTCTCCCCGAAAAACCCGACTCGAATTAATCACCTGAGTGCAAGAAATTGTCTTGCACTCAATCTCCCCTGGTTCATTTATCTCATAAATATGATGATGACCGAGTTTGCAACGAAGAGATACTCTATAGGGATTGATAAAATAAATCCAACCTTGACGCGGTTTTTGTCCAGCCACTCGCTCACCCCAATTCACTCATTAACTTTTCTCTTTCTTTGTAGAGATTAAGTCTCACCTGTTCCTCTGGTTCGTGGCTATATTTAACCTCAAGCATGGGAGCAGTGCTATAGACATATTCTAGTAACTGATTGAGTTTATCCTCTCCTGATCCCGCCCATTCTCTCCTGATGTTGTCAAGCATGAGCTTCAGACCTAAAGGTAACTTTAAATCATCCACATTACCTGCTCTCTCACCAAGTCTGATGAATATACTTTCTCCCTGAGATTCTTGAACAATCTCTTTGCCATTCATTTGATTTAAAACAGCCTCTATGCCTTCATTCCAAGGCCCATAGTAATAATAACGCCAATCTAAATCAGTAAGCTGCTTGTCTGTCCATTTGACCGCATAAAGATCTGCCAAATACAAAAACTTGATTAACTGCGTTTTTGTAATATAGCCTTTTGTTGCGTAGACAAAGTATTTGATCAGGTTTTCTAGCATGGCTTTCCTTCTTTTGCTTTCAAAAAGCTCCCTAATTAATTTTATAAATTGTTCGCTCAATTTAACTTTAGTCTATTATATCATCCAAAGGAAAGCTTGGCTATTAAACAACTAAAAAAATATCACAATTAAATTGCTAATTACTAATTGCCCCAAGGCAATTAGCAATTAGCAATCTTACCCAAATTATCACATTTTGCTGATAATTCTCTGCACGATTTCCACACCTGTTACCGCTTGCCAGCCAAACAGCCCCAAGAGCACAACATTCAGAAAGATGTGAGCGTTTCTCGCCCAATCATTGCCTTTTTGCATCAAAGGAGTCAGCGAGGCTGCGATCGCAATTATTGCCATCATTCCCAACCCTGCTAGCAAGTGCGGGCCGACAAATAGCTTGCCGTTGTTGATGTAAGTCACAGCCATCCCGACGATCGCAACCGTAACCATCAAGGCTAACAGCAAAGAACCCATCTGGTGGTGCTTGACATTGAATTTGCCCTTAATTAACTCTTTTTTGAGTTCGCCTTCCGCACTTCTGGTACGTCGGATTTGAAGGCCCAGATACAAAGCATAAAATGAGATGGCCAGCAGTACCCACATTAAAACTGGGTGGATGAATTGGCTCCAAACTTTCACTGACTGAGGAATTTCGAGATTCATAGTGTTCTGAGGATTAGCAAACATACTTCATAAAACTTAGCATACCAGTCAGGCCGTCTCATGCGACGGTAAAAATATACGGTATGAGAGACTATTATTATGCCTGCCACTAAACAAGACACGGTATTAATCCAAGCCGCCAAGACTGGCAACATTATTCACGTCCAAGCTTTACTCGCTAAGGGTGTTAACGCTAACGCCAAAGACTCTGAGGGGACGACGGCTTTGATGTTTGCGACCCAAAAGGGCTATACGGAAATTGTGCGTAGTTTACTAAACAATGGCGCTAATGTCAACCATGTGAGCAGGCGTTTTGGCTTGACGGCTTTGATGCTGGCGGCGGCTCACAAGCAGGCTGACTCTGTGCGGCTGTTGCTGGCTGCGGGTGCTGATGTTAATGCTAAAAATGATGATGGAAGTACGGTTTTGATGGCCGCTTCTCTCAAGGGCGATATCAATGTTGTGCGGATGTTACTTGATGCTAATGCTGATGTAAATGTGCGAGATAAAGATGGAGATTCTGCTCTGAAAATAGCTGCTTTATCGGGGCACGAAGCTGTTGTGAAAGCTTTGGCAGATGCGGGTGCTGTTGCTGACAATTCTATGCTGTTTTTAGCTGTCCGTCAAGGTAGCGCAGAAATTGTGCGGATTTTGCTCAATTGTGGGGCGGATGCTAATGTTAAAAATCTAGAAAGCAAAACTGCTTTGATGCAGGCTGCGACGGTGGGAAATTTGGCTGTTGTCGAGGCGCTGTTGGCTGCTGGTGCTGATGTCGAAATTCGCGACAAAGAAGGCGAAACTGCTTTAACTTTGGCTGCGGATTTCGGCAATACTGATGTGGTGCAAGCTTTGCTGGGTGCGGGTGCTGATGCGAATGTGAAAAATGGATATGGGGGCACGGCTTTGATGGCCGCTGCTGCTGGGGGAAATTTGCCGATCGCCCATATCTTACTCGATGCTGGCGCCGATATCAACGCTAAGGATAAAGATGATGAAACTGCTTTGAATTTTGCCGTGGTTGAAGGCTGCGAAGATGTCGTCGAATTGCTCTTAAACCGAGGTGCTAGTGTCAGTTCTAGAAATCGGTTGGGCGATACGCCTTTACTGGTGGCGGCTGTTCACGGCCACAGTGCGATCGTATCGGCTTTGCTGCAAAAAGTAAACTCAAATCCCGCTGATTATCTGAATGCTAAAAACTTTGGGGAGACGGCTTTGACGCTGGCTGCGTTTCACGGACATACCGAGACGGTGAAGGCTTTGCTTGACGGCGGTGCAGATCCCAATTTCCCGGCGGATTTTGGGAAAACGGCTTTAATGAAAGCGTGCGATCGGGGTTATGTGGCGATCGTCCAATTATTAGTCGAAAAAGGTGCGGATCTCAACTTGCTCGATGATTCGGGCGCAACCGCTGTAATGTGGGCTGCACATCGGGGCTGTGTCGGTGCTGTACAGGTTTTAATTGATGCTGGTGCAGAACTAAACCACAAAAATCCGGGAAATTATACAGCTTTAATGCTGGCTGAGTTTAAACGTTATTCCAGCGTGGTGAAATTGCTCAAAAGTGCTGGAGCACTGGAGTAATATAGTGGGTTTGGGGCGGGTTTATTTAATCTATCTGTACTTTTTAAGGCTATTGGCAAACCCGCCCCTAGGGGTTTATTCCGTTAACTTACCCCCTTTAATATTGAGTCCGCGTGGGCTGAATTTCTTTGTATAGTAGCGGTTTCAACCGCCGATTCATAGAGGATAATCCAGCCGGATTTGGTGTTACCTCAATTTGCTTTGCGTACCCACCCGTTAATAGTAAAGCGACTATCAGCAAAAGCTTTCGAGGGACAGCTAACTCGCAAAACTTCGTGCATATAGCGGCTTAGAAAAAATACGATGCTGTTATTGCGTGGCTCAACGGTTCTGAATGTATCGTCCGCTACATAAAAGTTGTTCTCGATTTTGCTATCATAAATCTGCAATTCGCCACCTGAAAAACCTTTTGGTTCTCGATAGAAATAGTAAACATAAGTAAAAAATCGGGTTGCGGTATCTGGAGAGCCGCTGTCGTTGTGAAGTTTGTAAAAGTTGTTGTCATTGTGCATAGTTAACTGAGCTTCTATTTCACCAAGCGGAAATGAGGGAATATTTAATTTGCGCAGCACGTCGGGGAGAATTGCTTTGATGCGATTAACCATCAGTTCCGAAAATTCCGGGAACGAGTGGAGTACCATCGAACGGCGGTAGTCGTCGGCATTGGTTGAGGTGCTGGTAGTCACAAACTCTGATTCTTTGGCTAAAACATATTTGATGAGTTTGTTCTTTTCTGCGGCTGTCAAGAAGTTGTCTATTTGGGCGTAGCGAGATATTAAGTCGTCATTTACAGGCGGCGCAGGGGTGGGAATTTCGGTGGGAATTTCGGCGGCGGGAATTACTACGGAAATTGCTGGCTGCTGCGGTTGCAGTTGCTGCAAGTAAATAGGGGGTTCTGTGACTAATCCTACTAGGTGTTCGCCGGGAAAAGAAAGGGCGGAACGCCCATCATCTATGGGAATGTGAAATAACGTGGAAAAACCGGGTGTTTGTTGGGTGCGATCGACTAATGTTTTGACAAGGCTGTGTAATAATGGTGTGTCCGATTGGAGGGTGACGGTGCACTGATGTCCGCCAGTCAGCAGGATTTTAACTTTTACGTCTTGGGGTTTAATTTGCTGTTGAATTGTGGTAGTCATAGCCGTTAGTTATTAGTAGTCTTTTCTGCTCTCCCCGACAACTAGGCGCGAAGTCGGGGATCGGGTATTCGGTTTTTTATTCCTAATGCAAAAAGTGACGGATGTCGGTGAAAACCATTGTGATTCCTAGTTGATTGGCAGCTTCAATGGAATCTCGATCGCGCATACTTCCGCCAGGTTGGACGATCGCAATTATTCCCGCCTCAGCCGCAGTTTTGACTGAATCGTCGAAAGGAAAGAAACCATCGCTGGCCAAAATCGCTCCTTTGCTCTTTTCTCCTGCTTGTTCCAATGCTAGTTTAACCGATCCGACGCGATTCATTTGTCCGGCGCCCACACCAATTGTAGTGCGATCGCGCGTCACAACGATCGCATTAGATTTGACGTGTTTCGCTACTTTCCAAGCAAACAGCAATTCTTCCAACACTCCCGCCGTCGGCTGTTTCTCAGTAACTGCGCGCCATTTGCTAGTTTCTTCTACTACATTATCTGAGTTTTGCACCAGCAAACCGCCTGCAATAATTTTAACTGTTTGTGGCGGCCCTTGAGTCAAATCTGGCAAAATTAATACTCTAACTTTCGCCTTTTTCTTGATAATTTCTTCGGCCTCTGGTTCGCACCCCGGCGCGACAATACATTCTAAAAATGTTTGAGTTAATGCCGTTGCCGTAGCAGCATCAATCGGGCGGTTGAGAGCAACTATTCCGCCGAAAGCTGAGACTGAATCGGTGTCGAAGGCTTTTTGATACGCTTCAGAAATAGTTGTCCCCAAGGCTGTACCGCAAGGATTTGTATGCTTCAGAATAGCGGCGGCGGGGGTGTCCGGGAATTCTACGATTAGCCGCCTTGCTGCTTCTAAATCTACTAAATTATTGTAGCTTAATTCTTTGCCTTGCAGGATGGTGCTAGTCGTCCAGCCTGTAGGTGTACTTCCGCTTTGATACCAGGTGGCGGCTTGATGAGGATTTTCGCCGTAGCGGAGAGTTTGCAACTCTTTTCCTGATAAATTAAACTGCTCTGGTAGCGCAGATTCTTCAGCGAATTGGCTGCTGAGGTAGCTTGCGATCGCGCGATCGTAGTTGGCTGTATGTTTAAAGGTTTCCAGCGCGCATTTTTGCCGGAATTTTAAGGACGCTTCCCCACCATTTTCCCGCAGTTCTGCTAAATAAGTATTGTATTGGTCTGGATTGCACAAAACTGTCAAATGAGCGTGATTTTTTGCTGATGCTCTCAGCAGGGCCGGCCCGCCGATATCTATCTGCTCAATTGCGTCTGAAATTGTAACCCCTGGTTGAGAAATTGTCTGTTCAAATGGATACAAATTGACTACAACTAGATCGATCGTCCGAATTTGATTTGCGGTTAAATCTGCAAGATCTTCCGGTACATCCCGGCGCGCTAAAATACCTCCGTGGATTCGCGGGTGAAGTGTTTTGACTCGCCCTCCCAAAATTTCGGGAGAATTGGTATATTCCGCAACTTTTGTGACGGGAATTCCCGCTTCTTTGAGGGCAGTTGCTGTCCCGCCGCTGCTAATTATGTCAAATTCAAATTCTTCTACTAGACTGCGCGCTAAGTCGATTAGTCCGGTTTTATTGGATGTGCTCAGGAGTGCTAGACGTGCCATTGGTTTGAAGTTGCGCTCGCAAAAATAGACAGGTTATATTCTATATCAAATCTGGCAGCCGGGAAATGTTTTGGTAATTGCTAATTATGTGAAGTTTTGAATAAATAAAGATGAGCTCGGTCATTTTGAGCCGTATTATTAATCAAAATTACATACTCTTTTATACTTACCAAAAGCTTCTAAGTATTTATTACTGGCGCGGAGAGCCGGTTATTTTGTCTTGTGCGAGGGGGATTGAAGCTATCTCCAGTGTTCACAGTTCGTCTCGCTACGTAAGTGTGAATGTTGTTTAAATTACTTAAAAAAGCGTAATAGATAATTCCCTCGCGAGGCCTAGAAAATTTTAACAGTCTTTTATGTAGGATGAATTCTAAAAGTAATGTGCTAGCATCGGGAAGAAATTGCTCTCTCCCTAAATTTTCCGCAAAATTGGGGATCGCAACACCTATATCTAAAAAATAATTTGGTATGGTTTAAATATGTTTTTTCAAGAAGCCCGTCCCGCAAATAACCTCCGTAATATTACCAGTACCCAGAAAACCACGGTTACAAACATGACTAATAGAACAGACTACCAAGAGATGCCCAAAAAAACAGCCGAGAATTCGACCGAAGCCAACATTTCAGAAGCTTATAGTCTTAGTTTGTGCGAGCTGCAGCAGATGGAGCGAGCAATGGAACAGCTAAGGCAGGATTTGAAAGCTAGCGAATCTCGGTTTCGGAATGTGATCGAAAAAAATGCCGACGGCATCGCCATCGTTAACAAGGGAGGACTTGTCTGTTTTGCGAACCCATCAGCAGAAGCGCTGTTTAACTGCAAAGCAGAGGAACTTTTAGGTCAAGTATTTTTTGGCGATTTGGTCGTAGAAGGTTCAGCTTGCGAGATTGAGATGGACACGGATATTATTCCCCAAGTTGGAAAAACAGAAGCACCAGGAACTCGCGTCGTGCAAACAGAAGTTGAAGCAATTCGCAAGCACAAAGTAAATGCTGTAGTAGAAATGCGGGTGGTGGAAACGGAATGGGAGGGAGAAATGGCTTATTTAGCTACGCTGCGGGACATTACCGATCGCAAGCGGGCAGAAGAAATGCTTTGGTTGTACGATCGAGCTATAGCAGCTACTAGCACCGGAGTCACAATTTCTGACGCCACTCACCCAGAACATCCAATTATTTATTGCAATCCCGCATTTGAAAGCATGACAGGTTATCGGCGGGAGGAAATTCTCGGGAAAAACTGCCAATTTTTGCAGGGAAGCGAGACCGATCCGGTGGCAGTAGAAATAATTCGTAAAGCCTTGCAAACAAAGAGCGAATGCAAGGTAATATTAAAGAATTACCGCAAAGACGGAACCACTTTCTGGAATTGTTTCTCACTATCTCCCGTGCGCGATACAACTGGCAAATTAACTCATTTTATTGGCGTACAGAGAGATATCACCCAGAGCAAACAAGCCGAAGAAGCATTGCATAATTCCGAAGCACAAAGCAGAGAACAAGCAGCTCAACTAGCAGCAGCACTTGAGGAACTCAAAGCCACTCATTCCCAATTAGTTCAGAGCGAAAAAATGTCTAGTTTGGGATTGCTAATTGCCGGCGTCGCTCACGAAATCAACAACCCCGTCAGCTTCATTCACGGCAATCTCACTCATCTCAAAGATTATACTCAAGACTTGTTTCACCACCTCGAACTTTACGAACAGCACTATCCTAATCCTGTCGAGGAAATTCAACAGGAAAGAGAAGACAACGATCTAGATTTTTTAGCTGAAGATTTACCTAGAATACTGTCTTCAATGAGCGTTGGTGTGGACCGGATTTGCCAGATTGTCCAGTCGCTGCGGAACTTTTCGCGGCACGACGATTCACAGATGAAACCCGTTAACCTCCACGAAGGTATTGACAGCACGCTGTTAATTCTAAATCACCGTTTGAAAGGGAACGGAGAAAAGCCGCAAATTCAAATTGTAAAAGAATACGGGAATTTGCCGCTTGTTGAGTGTTTTGCAGGCCCGATAAATCAAGTTTTTATGAATATTCTCAGCAATGCGATCGATGCTTTAGAGGATGCCAGAAGTAAGCAAGCTCGTCAAGAAATGCCAGAAAGTCCCAGCCAGATTAGGATTTGCACGGAAGTTGTCGGCAAGTTTGTAGAAATCAAAATTGCCGACAACGGGCCGGGAATAACTGAGGAAGTCAAGCAGCGCATATTCGATACCTTTTTTACTACCAAACCCATTGGCAAAGGCACGGGAATGGGGTTGTCAATTAGCTACCAAATTATTGTAGAAAGACACAAAGGCGAATTATATTGTACTTCGGAATTGGGCCATGGGACGGAATTTACTATTAGAATTCCGCTCCAACATTAGCGCAGGGTGTGCAATCTGCACCTTACCAACTTGAGATATAGGCAAGGAAGCGAGCGTCGAGCTTCCACTCCTAAAAAACGATTTTTCTCGTTTTTCCTCGTTCCCAAACTCTAGCTGGGAACGCATATTTAGAGGCTCGGCTTCCCCACTGTAGAGACAATTTCAGGGTGCTTTTGTTCTCACATTACCCGCCTAAATAGGGAATTAAAAAACCTCCGCCCCATCCAACTTCTTAAAAGTTTCAACCTTAGCCTTCGCCGCTTCCCCACAAGTCTTCGGCGTCGGAAACATCTTCCCGGGATTCGCCAAACCTTTCGGATTAAACACCTGACGCACCCACTGCATCGTCTCCAAATCTACTTCCGAAAACATATCCGGCATAAAACACTTCTTGTCAGCACCGATGCCGTGTTCCCCCGAAAGACTTCCCCCAACTTTCACGCAAAGCCTGAGGATTTCCCCGCCCAATTCTTCCACCTTTTCCAGCGCACCTTTTACCGAGTTATCGTACAGAATCAGCGGGTGCAAATTCCCGTCTCCCGCGTGAAATACATTAGCAATCCGATAACCGTATTTCTCGCTCAAACCCTCAATTTCTTTCAAAACATAAGCCATTTGCGTTCGCGGAATTACCCCATCTTGCACGTAATAATCAGGACTCAAATGACCCGCAGCCGCAAAAGCAGCTTTCCGCCCTTTCCAAATTTTTAGGCGTGTTTCCGGGTCGCTTGCTGTGGTGATGTTTCGCGCTCCGTTTTGCTTGCAAATATCGGCAATCCGCTGTTTGTTTGTGGCAACTTCTACTTCTAAACCGTCGATTTCTATGAGTAGAATTGCCGCCGCATCGCGGGGATAACATCCAGTTGCCACCACATCTTCCACAGCATTGATGCTGATGTTGTCCATGATTTCCATGCCGCCGGGAATAATGCCAGCGCTGATAATATCGGAAACCGATTCGCCCGCTGCTTCTATACTGGCAAAATCCGCTAGGAGAACGCAAATCGATTCCGGCGCTTTGAGAATTCGCAGAGTAACTTCTGTAGCGATGCCTAAAGTGCCTTCGGAACCGACAAATACACCAGTTAAATCGTAACCGGGCATTTCTGGAATTTCGCCACCGACATCGACAATTGAACCGTCGGGCAGTACCAATTTTAATCCTAAAACGTGATTCGTTGTGACTCCGTACTTGAGGCAGTGAACCCCGCCAGAATTTTCGGCAACGTTGCCGCCAATCGAACAAACAATTTGACTGGAAGGATCGGGCGCGTAGTAGAAACCGGCGCCGCTAACTGCTTGCGTTACCCAGTTATTAATTACTCCCGGTTGCACGACTACTTGCTGATTTTCTAAGTCTACTTTCAGGATTTTTCGCATCAGGGCAGTGACAATGAGCACGCAGTTTTCTACAGGCAAAGCGCCGCCGGAAAGGCCGGTGCCTGCGCCTCTAGCAACCCAGGGAATTGAGTTGCGATCGCATATTTTGACCAATTGCGCCACTTCCTCCGTAGTTCGAGGCAATACCACCACGGCGGGGCGCTGGCGGTAGCTGGCGAGTCCGTCGCACTCGTAGACAATCAATTCTTCGCGGCGCTGCACGACCCCATTTTTGCCGACTACAGCCTCGAATTCTTTTATAACGGGTTTCCAGTTGCGTTCTGTTTCTACGGCTATCATTAGTGACTTTAATTAGGGGACTATCAATAATATTGTTGCAAACTTTACTAACTTTAGGCAACTAAGTTAGTCCTGGACGCCACTGGCACACTCGAATCGATTTGTAGGGTACTCTACTACTTTGATTGTGAACGGATTATCAAGGGTGTAGGATAGTAGAGCACCTTACTAATTGTGACACTTGCTTCCAGGACTGTAAGTGTTAAAAAAGTTGATTTTGTACAACCATTATCTTAGGACTTATGAAAAGAAACCCGATTTCTACTAAAAATCTTCGGTTTTGTAACGGCGTATCGACGCAGAAACCGGGTTTTTGGGCCGTAGGCGAACAGAAACCGGGTTTCTGGTAATAAATTTTTGGTTTGATAGGGAAGTATCTGCCAAGAAACGGGGTTTCTACCTCGTCTGGGGCAAGTCCTGTATTTTTTTAAGGGTTGCAATATTGACAAAGGGAAGGATCTGCCGTCTCTCGACCGTCTGGAAATAGTTTTTCTTTAGTATAACCGCAGTTTTTGCATTTATAGATTGCCGATCGCCCTAGCTGAGTCGGAAAATAGCAAAGCCCGCAGGGCAATCCGATTTTCGTCTCAGCAATCTCGAATCCCGGCCAACCGCACTCCGGGCAGAATTGCTTAAATTTTTCAACTAAATCGAGAGTTGCATTTTCGATGTTTTTCATCCGAGTTGGATTGTACATCGCCCGCATATCCGTTTCGATGTGAACTCGGCCGGTTGACGATTTTTTTAAGCCTGCTGTCACAGCGTCAAAAAGTTGTTTTTCTGTCCTAATGCCCTTGACAACTTCGCCGTTACCGAGGGCAGCATCGCCAACTAAAACCACCAGTGCGTGTTCGGGAAATCCAGCTTTTTTCGCAAAATCATCTGCTTCCTCTATACTGGAAACTAACTGGTGACTGTAGTTAGTTTCAACCGAGAAAGAGTCGCCGATGAGTTCTAGATTGTTAGCTCGATCTAATAAAATTACTATTTCTCTGTTAGCTGGCAGATACGGCATCATTGGGTGAGGGCCGAAAGTACCTTCGCTGGCAAAGGCAAGAGTTTCGCCCGCAATTTCTAGGGCTTTTTGTGCTTTATGTCGAGCTGCTTCTATTTGTGTTCCTAAGCGTTTAACTTCTCTGGTGAAGGTGCCGAAAGTGTCAGTGTCAAGCTCCGCAGGTACTAGGATATTTACACCCAATTCTCGTTCCAAAACGGGAGCCATTACCCGTTCTTTTTGGTGCATGGTAGCAAGAACTGCGGTGCGATCGCTCAATAATTGATGGGGATTCACAGGCTCACAAATATTAGACATACAGCAGCATCATTTCATAACAGAAGGCTCAAATACACCCTTTGACCTACAGCAAATTCCATGTACATATTATACACTGTATTGAGTACATAAGCGAAAAAAATGAAACCTTATTCGAGCGAATTTCGTGAAAAAATAGTTAAAAGTTATGAACAAGGTGATACATCAATTAGGAAAGTAGCCGCCCGATTTGATGTGAGTAAAGGGTTTGTTCAAAAAATCTTAACACAAAAACAAACGACTGGTCATGTTCAACCCAGAAAACAGGGTGGAAGCCTTAAAAGCCTGTTACACTCGCGCACAACTGAATTGACCCAGATGGTAGAAAAATATCCGGAGAGCATTGTTGTCAGAATACTGTGAATATTGGTTTATGAACTACAAGGAAGCTATCATCCCTAGCATGATGTGTCGTGAACTAAAAAAACAAAACTTGACGAGAAAAAAACTATAAGCAGTAGCTAGTCTGCCACTGAAAGAGTGCAAAATTTGAGGTGTGAATATTGGGAGAAAGTGAAAAATATTAACCCTAAAAACCTCGTTTTTTTGGATGGGATGGGCGTTTTATTGGGTTTAACACTCACCCATGCAAGTTCAAGATGTGGTAGTAGAGTCTACGACTTAAAACCATTTTATCGGGGTGCAAAAACCACAGTTGTCGGAGCAATCAGTTTAAAAAAAGTAGTAGGAATAATGACCCTAGATGGGTCGATGAATGGCAAGGCATTTTCCGTTTTCATTGAACACTTTTTAGTACCAAATTTATGGAAAGGTGCAGTCGTTGTTATGGATAATCTCCCAGCCCATAAGCTGGCGGTGATTGAACCCTTGATTGAATCTGCTGGCGCCACTATCCTCAATTTATCACCCTATTCTCCGAACTTTAATCCGATAGAATTATCGTGGTCACAACTGAAAGCTTTTTTACGTCAGTTCTCGCCAACCACTACTAAGATGGTTGATGTTTTACTGGCTACTGCGCTTGATTTGGTGAATACTAAGCACTTCAAAAACTGGTTTACAAGCTGCTGCTACTGTACTTTATGAACTTGGAATCCGCTGTAAGTTATCAATTCAGCACTAAAGCGTCAATCTTAAAAGCGATCGCTAGTTGCCCCCAGCGGTCCCCCCAGCTTGACCTTGGAGTACAAAAATTACTCCCGTCATAATTAGCCCCACGCCTACCAACCGCAGCGGCGGCAAAGGCTCGTGAAATATAAGTTTGCCACCTAAAACAGTAAACAGGTAACTAATTGACAGTAAAGGTGAGACTATGCTAATGTTTGCGCGAGACAAAACTACGATAAAGCCGATCGAAGAAACTGCATACAAACAAAGACCGCCTACTATCAACGGCTGAGTGGCCATTGCTACGACTTTTTCCATTAAATTAGCAGCGCCAATGGGTCCTAAAATTTTAGCTCCTGCCTTCAGACTAAATTGACCTAAAACACTGCACAAAATAGCAGCCAGCAAAACTAGAAAAACGCTTCTACTCATAAGTTCAGTAACCTATATTACAATCACAAATTGCTGTTCCAAAAAAGCTTAAAAGCTTTAGTTAAGCTTTGTTAAGTTTTCTTTACCAGTACTATTTTAAGCATAGATACTGGAAAAGTAAGTATTGTCTATCGCCAGCAACAGTGGAACAAACATATGGCAGAAGAGAGCAACACCAGCCGGGAATACACTCTCGAATTATCAATACTCATGCCTTGCCTCAATGAGGCAGAAACTTTAGAAATCTGCATCGAGAAGGCGCAGAAGTCCCTGCGCGAACTTGATATTGCCGGCGAGGTCATCATAGCAGACAACGGCAGCACTGACTGTTCTCAAGATATCGCTACCAGAATGGGGGCCCGAGTCGTACCCGTAGTGGTCAAAGGCTACGGCAGCGCACTTATGGGAGGCATCATGGCAGCGCGCGGAGTCTATATTATCATGGGCGACGCTGACGACAGCTACGACTTTTCCAACCTCGGCCCTTTTGTAGAAAAATTGCGGGGAGGGTGGGATTTAGTGATGGGAAACCGCTTTCAAGGGGGCATCAAACCGGGGGCAATGCCACCACTGCACAAATACTTAGGCAATCCGGTACTTACTTGGGTTGGGCAGCTATTCTTCTCAAGTCCCGCCGGCGATTTTCACTGCGGGTTGCGGGGTTTCAGGAGAGACTCAATTTTGAAACTGGAGTTGCAAACAACGGGAATGGAATTTGCTAGCGAAATGGTGGTCAAAGCCTCTCTGTACAAGTTGGGGATAACTGAAGTCCCAACCGTACTCTCTCCGGACGGCCGCTCGCGCCCGCCGCACCTGCGAACTTGGCGAGATGGCTGGCGGCACCTCCGATTTTTGCTGCTTTACAGTCCCCGGTGGCTATTTCTGTATCCGGGTGCTGCGCTGATGATTTTGGGTCTAATTATCGTCGTTTGGCTGTTGCCCGGTACTCAAAAGATCGGGAGTATCAGCTTTGATGTACACACGCTGCTTTATGGTGCGATCGCAATTATCATCGGTTTTCAAGCAGTAACTTTCGCTTTCTTCACCAAAGTTTTCGCCATCAGCGAGAAACTCCTGCCCGAAGACCCCAAACTCAACAAAATATTTCGCTATGTCACCTTAGAGACAGGATTGATTGTCGGAGTCGCGCTGATTTTAATCGGAATAGTTGGCTCATCCTTGTCATTAACTATCTGGAGCGAAACGGCTTTCGGTTCTCTCGACCCTTCTAAAGCTCTGCGTTTGATTATTCCCTCGCTCACTTGTCTGACCCTCGGTTTGCAGATGGTTCTGTCTAGCTTTTTTCTCAGTGTGCTGAGCTTGAAGCGCAGGTAAAATAATTAGATATAAAATTTTGTTACAAATTTCAGCAAACATGATTTAACTTGCCCAAATCCTGTGTTAGATCGGGCGCGAACAATCGGCTTCAACCAGGTTGTAAGTTCATCTCAAACCTAAAATTATATGACACTAAATGAAAATAACTCCAGCGAGTATGTCGGCCCGAAGCTAGGCGGTTTCGCAACTAAATTATCTTGGTACGCCCGCCAAAAAATGTTCGATTTGCTCATGGCATTAGCCAATCCCACCGCCGACACAACCGTGTTGGATGTAGGAGTAACTTCCGACCGCCGCGAAGACTGCAATTTCTTTGAGAAACTTTATCCGCATAAGGACAAAATCACCGCAGTCGGTATGGAAGATGCTGCGTTTTTAGAAGAAGAATATCCAGGTTTAAAATACGTGCGTTCTGATGGATTAAGCTTGCCATTTCCCGACAAAAGTTTTGATTTAGTCGTGAGTTTTGCCGTAATCGAACACGTCGGAAGTCGGAGTCAGCAACAAGCTTTTGTTCGGGAACTTTGCCGCGTCGGCAAAACTTGCTGCATCACAACTCCCAACCGCTGGTATCCCGTAGAATTCCACACTGCTGTTCCCCTAATACACTGGTTTCCCCCCTCTTGGTTTCGAGCTTTGCTGAAATTGCTCGGCAAGCACTTTTTCGCCAAAGAGGAAAATCTCAACCTTCTATCCGAAAAAGAGGTATTAAAGATGCTACCAGCAGATGCTGAAGTTTATACCAAACATTTCCGGCTCCTCGGTTTGATATCTAATCTCCTCTTTTATGTCATCTAAAGAGTTGCTACTTACGCTGAGCTCCCAAATCCAGCACAAAATTTTCTCCGTCTTAATAGAGCTTTTTTCGAGTTTTTGCAATTTGCTGCACGTTATTCCGAAAGCCGTGAGAGAGTTGTGATTGCAGTCGAAACCAAGATGACAATCCAGGTTCTGAAGTATCTACATCTGGGGGAGGATTGAGACTACAAGTCGAATAAGCTAGGTATCGAATAGATTTTAAAACTAAACAGTTTACCAAGGCTTCATGGTCTTTGAATGCAGGCATACCGGGAGGCAAACTCACTCCCCCCGACAAGTCGGCGAGGAAAATTTGATTGCGTTTAAAATCGAGGATAAAAGGTGCATCTAGCCTGGTCAAAACGGTTGATCCCTGTGGAATAGACTGTTGCAGTGCTGCATACTGGGACTTATGCTTAGCTGAAACTAAAGATGGATTCGTGAATCCGAATTGAATGTTTTGTACAGAAGCAGAATAAGTGTGTTTGGTAATATTCCAATCGTAGCTGATTGCGATATGGGCAAAAAATACAGCGACCATAAAAAAGTTAACAACCCCGGTTTTTTTTACGAGTCCGTATCAGTCATGGCAGTCATAATTAATATAATAACTGCCGGGAACAGGTGAGAGAATTAATAGCGAAAAGGGTCGGCATTTTCGATAAGTACGCCTACAGCAACTGTTGCCAATCCCGCTGCAACTGTCATGGATAAAGCTGCTTAGCGGTTCTCGAACGAGCGTTCTTCGGGTAAATTGCCAAACTTCAGAGGTTGGACGCTCAAGCTCAAACAGCCGAGCAATATCAGTATAAAAATGTAAATGTCTCGGAAAGATGCGATCGCAGTTTTAGCAGTACCCAAAAGTGACGAGCGTGATTTGAATGTAAAGCCGTAGGCGGAGGCGTGATAGCCTTTTCCTAATTTGGGTAATAAACACCAGTATAATGGGATAGCCCTCTTCTGCCAAATCAATGCGAGCGTGAACGGATTGATACACCCCCATTGAGTGCGGTCAATCGCAATTGATAACCTTTGTTCGATAGGGCAATAAGTTGTTAACCAATAAGTGATTAATGGGAACCAGATTAGTGCAATAGTTAATTGAGGTTAATTGAGAAATGTTTGTAACTGGCGAAGGCTAGTTTCGGTAGTAATTGGGTAAGGAAATACTCGCACTTTTTCTCTCTAACCTTACTTGTTTTTCGGATATAAATCCATCCCGCGTATTGGAGAAAAATCAGTATACTGACTGTGGCAATGCCTGCTAAGATGATTTTATATTTGCTAGTTTATTGAAAGAGCTGTGAAAGATTGGTGGCGATTGATTGTCTGTGATTTACCCAATCTACTAGACAATAAATGAGCCCCAAACCTAAAAAAATTAAAATTGTGGTTGGCGAGATATTCCAAGTTGCGTTTAATACACCGCCAACGATCGGGCTAAAGGCTAGACCCCAAGCTGCTCTTTGTCCCCAGTCAACTCGCTGGTTGGGAAACAGGATATGGTTGAGGGCTTTTCCCCAAGCTGTGAGGGATAGTAGCAGGCAAATTCCCCAGGAGAATGATATTAGGTTAGTATGAAATCATTGGTGTCAGAGTCTCTTTTATTAAATTGTTAACTTTTGAAAAGATTATTTGTTAAGTATTTGCGATTATGCATAAGTTTTTGTCGATCGTACAATACCATGTAAATTTAGTCAATTTATGATTGTTTGTATTAGTTGCAGTAAAAAATGGAGTGATTCCCATGTTAAATAAATATAAAAAATATCTGTGGGCGAGAAATTTAGGCTATGGTAGTAGTGAGACTTAGACATTTTCTAGCCCCTAAATAGGCTGAAAACCTCTCGCTCGCAAGGGAAAGAGGTCGATGACGTAAAAAGGTCGCAAACCCTTGTAAAGACTAGATTTATGCCCATTCCAGCTAAAAGTCTTTATCTAGGTTTGAAGCCATTTTTACCTCAGTTTTTGTCGTCTCATTCCCGGTAGGAAATATATTGTTCGTTCTTAATAAAGCAATAGAAAATTATGAACTTAATAAATTTACGCTCTCAGAGAGTAGCACCCTACTTAATATTTATTTTTATTGTCACCATATTTTTTACGGTTATCTCAGTTTCTGCTTACCAAATAGAGTTCGATCCGATCCCTCAAATGAAAGGCATCCAGCAGTGGTTGAGAGGAGAATCTAGCTTGCTCAACAGTCTGGTAACAGTAAATCCAAAAGACATATCTCAAAATTTGCAAACTTGGATAGTATGGCACGCTCCGGGTGTGTCAATTGCATTTCTACCTTTAACGGCGATTGGCTTGCCTTTAGGAGTTGCGGCCAGAACAACTGCATATATTTTGTTTGTTTCTGGTGGTATAGGGTGGCTCAAGCTACTAGATGCGATCGGCTCGGACTGGAGAGTTAAAATGATTGTATCTGGTTTGCTGTCTCTTTATTATCTAGAAATTGGATGCTCGTTTATTTTTACTGCAGGAGATGTCATTCCTTGGGCCGTATTACCTTGGTTGTTAGTCTACACTATTTATATTTGCTCGCAACTAGATTTAGGCAGTAAATCTTACAACCATATGTTACTTCATTCAGCTTTATTAGGGCTGCTTCTAGGAGGGGTTTATTGGTTAAAATACTCGGGGTTCTTAGTTTCAATAGGAACTCTCACATATATAATTATTAACTTGTTATTTTTCAACAAAAGTCATTCCTTACTCAAACGCTTAATGATATTAGCGATTTGTACAGTATCCACTTTACTTCCTGTGATTTGTCTAACCGTTATCCATCAGTCGCTGGCTGGAGTAAATAGTGCTGTAGAACAGTTTGAAAATGCTATGACTGGTCCATCGCCATCTACCAGAGGATGGCGTTTATTGGTAAATTTCCTTGCAGCTCCCGGTTTAGGCTTGTTCAATTCAGAAATTTTTGCAGAAAATAGGCTTTTTAGGTACACTAGTATAATTGTAAAAAATTTATTTGGCTTAGATATTTCAGAAAAAAAAGAGACATTTAAAATACTTGTAGGACTCGGGGGAACCTTAGTAGCTGCTTGGTTTTTTATGTACTCTGCCAAGAACATCTGTGATAAAAAAACTCTGACTTTTTGGTGCTGCATTACTGTCATTCCTTTTGTGTTTATTGCCTATATATCTAATAAAACTAATGTCAATCTTTTGATTTATGGGATTAGCCGATATGGCTCCAGTTTGTTTATACTTACTGTATTTTATATTCTCACTTCATACCTGCATTTGATTTCTAATCTCGAAGAATCAAAAGTATCAAAAGTTTTAGCATCCCTGGCATTAATATTTTTTTTATTAATGCCACCGCTAAGTTCTATAGCTGATGCTGTTGGGGCGGTGAGGCTTCGTAAAGATTATGTGACAGGGGAGAATTTCCTGTATGCCAATCTATTATCAAAGAAGGATGCCAAGTCGGTAGTTGCTAAGGTTAACTCTGCTGTAAAATCCCCTCAAGATGTTGTGGTTTTGGCTAAAGATAGTCGAGATTATCGTTTTTCTTCATGGTTGGAAATCAAATCTAGATTCCTCCCACTCAATGGAGTTGAGGAGGAGGGGGATAATAGTAAAATTACAAGTTCACAAGATTTGAGGGTTATACTTGTGGTTTCTAAAATTATTGATCAAGATGAAAAAATGATGATGCGAATAAAGCAGAGGTTTGTTCAAGCGACTGGATGGAGTAGACTGAGCGAGGATGTAGATGCTGAGGTTTCGATTTGGTTTTCGGATTTAAAGGCTTGAAAATAATAACTTGAGTTCAAAAATATGCGCTTCACGCACTTTAGGAAGAAAAGGGCGATCGCTTTTCCCATAATTTTAAATAGAGATATAATAGAGAGCTAGCAAAAACTCTTAGAACCAAGTCTATGTTTAGTTATAGCAAGGTACTGAATCCAGTTAAAAGCCTCACCCTTGCAGACCAATCTTTAGCTCGTTCAATAGCGGTGATTTTAGGATGGTGACATCAACAGTAACGCTGGTAGAAGTGCTAGTTCATCCTCTGCGACAGAGAAACACGATATTGGCTCAAGAATATCGTGAAATATTGCTCAATCAAGAAAGTTTAACTGTTGTTGAATTAACTCCAGATATTGCTGAAACAGCAGCACAATTGAGAGCAACTTACAATTTGCGATCGCCCGATGCTATTCAAATGGCTACAGCTATCCGTGAGGGTGCTTCGTTTTTCTTGACAAATGATGCGCGGTTGCCTCCTTTCCCGGGGTTAACGGTTTTAGTGTTGGATAATTTGAGAATTTGAGCGATTATTTTTGGATGGGAAGAGAGGGGCGATCGTACTTTGGGAAGATAAGGGCGATCGTACTTTAAGAAGAAAAGGGCGATCGTACTTTGGGAAGATCGGGGCGATCGTACTTTGGGAAGATCAGGGCGATCGGCTGTGATTCTATTTCAACTATGCAAACCTCAAGCGACCTTTCGCTTGAGGAATAGGACGAGCCAGTGCGTTAGCCGTTTCTATCCACTCCTGCATAATAATCTCTAGATTTTGCAATGCTTCTTGATAAATTTCGCCATCCGCCGCACATCCCGGCAATTCAGGTACTTCGGCAATAAATGCCCGGTCTTCCTCACTCCAGTAAATGATTACTTCGTACTTCATTATCTTACGTTAATTAAGTGTTAATTGCTTGATCGGCTGCTTTAATTAAAACCTCATCCAATTGTTAATACTTTTGCCCGTTTTTTTAGCAGCAATAAATATTTTGCGGTGATGTTCGGGAGTAGTGCGAAATGGCAGCTTACCCGAAAAGGGTTTATCGGGTTCCTGTCCCAATTCTTTGCAAAACTCTAGATAATCATCTATGGATTTTTGGAATTCTTGGCGAGCTTCTTCAATAGTTTGTGCTTTAAAAGTCACTACGTCATTAATATTGAGAACTCGCCCGAACAGATTTCCGCTTCTAAATCTACTTCAATGCTAGCACTGTAACTTTTGTAAGTCATCATGGCTGTAATACTCTTCCTCTTTCAATAAGTTAAATTTGTTAATGATGAATCTTATGCTAATACTCTTGTCAACTTTGGCGAACCGCAATGATTTTCCCGTTAATAGTTAAGTCATCATGATTCAACTCCCGCCTTGATCAAAAATTCCCTCTCCTTAAAATCCAAAGGCTAAAGCATCCATCATATATTTACTTTTCTCACGTCCCACTTCTAAATATATTTCCAATAATTCCTCGTAAGCAGTAGCTCCGCCTACAATATTCCAAAATTCATCTCCAATCACTACCGCTTCATCAAAAGGCAGATAATTTCTTGCCTGAGACCACTTATAAACAGCTTTTGTTACACCATAAGGATTATAAGGCATCGCATAGTAAGCTTGCAATTGCGGACGCTTTGCACCCCGCAATAAATGAAACCTCAACAGACGCTGGATAACTTCTAAGCATTGACCTTTATTGGGCTTAGGAGCTTTTATTTCAAATAAGTATTCTGTTCCGTCCTTAGCGAAAATACAAAGATCAGCGCGGACAGTTTTTGTTACCAAATCATCGGAACGCCTAGCATTTAGCACTGCTCCTATCATCTGCTCAAAAGATGGTTTAGTTTGTCCTTTTGTATCCATACATTCATAGTATTCTTTCTGACGTTGGGCTTCTTCAAAAGCTGCAATACTGACTTGCGCTCTGATATCATATCCTCGGCGTGCATCCTTATGATATTCAAGGGCAATTAACTTAGCGCATTCTTCAATAGAGTTTCCTGATCTGGTACTTAAACCTCGCTCAAATTGATTAATTCGTATTAATTCTGTGGGAATTAGCGCGGCTTGAAAAGGTTTTAATTCTCCATTAATTGAACTGCGCGACAGGTAGTCTATTCCCGTCGTTGATTTGTGAATAATCCGACCTTTATATTCATCTACAATACCCTGAATAAAACCTTCAAGATATCCTTTAATTATTTCTCGTTGTTTTGTGCTAATAGCTGCCATATTTAAACTCACTATTACAAAATAATTTCTAGTAATGCTTTGGCTAAATGGTAAACCACAGGAATTGACACAGCATTCCCTAATTGATGTTTGGCTGTAGTTTCATTCTCATAAATTTTGAACCATTCGGGAAATCCTTGCAATTTTGCGTAATCCTGTGCAGTTAGAGGTTGGAAGTTTCTCTTTTGATAGATTTCCCTAATAAATGTTTGCTTATATGCTAAGGGTTCTTCACATTGAATCGAGATTGTTGCAACAAAGTCTCTAGTTCCAGTTGCAGTTAAAGTGGCGATCGCATCCGCATGAGGTAAGAAAATTTTAGAAATTCCGTTAATCCCTGAAGAAATTTTAGAATTCACAAAATCATAGCCTTTATCATCTACCCTCCGCAAAATCTCTTTGTCAACTAAGCTGTCAATTTGTGTTTGTTTTAACTCAGGAATTAGTGTTGCTAACACTTTAAATCCTAAAGGATTACCGTCCTTTTGTCCATAAATATTTTTTCTGCGATTTTTCATAATCGTTTGACAAATGAATTTTTCCCTGCTTGTTGTTTCTATTAAATCCCAAGAATGGATGGTAGTATGTCCATCTCTAATATCAGTAAATAAGAAAAAGTCATTTAATTCATCTAGCTTTTGAAATCGGCCTCTGGAACCCGGTATTTTTCCCTCAAATAAAACGGTTGGTGAAAATTTTTTTTTCGTAAATTTGATACGCTGAATCCCTGGTATCACATCATAAAGCTTGAGGGCGCAATCGATAGGTTTAGGAAATGTAAATCCCCAGCATCTTTCTATGTCATTTCTAATGCCAACAATAAACATTCTATCCCTATCTTGGGGTAACCCAAAATCATAGGAATTTAGCACCTCATATTTCACAACATAACCAGATGATGTCAAATTATCAATTATATATTTCAAGCTTTCTATATTTCTTGGCTCTGTCAAGCCTTTAACATTTTCAAATATAAAAGCTTTGGGATGATTAGCTTTTACTACCCTAAATACATCTATCCATAGCTGACCTCTTGGGTCGTCCAAACCTTGTAACTTACCTGCAATCGACCAAGGTTGACAGGGAACACCACCCACTAATATATCTATGGCAAAAGGGAATTGACTTAGATTGGTAATATCTCCTAAATATACCTCATCTGAGTTGGCATCTTTAATAAAATTATCTCGATAAACTTGCATGGCTTTTTGATCAATTTCTGAATAGCCTAAACATTTACAGCCTAATTCTTCGAGAGCAATTCTAAAGCCACCAATCCCTGCAAATAAGTCTACAAACGTTAATGGTGATTGGGAACTTTTAAGAGAATTTGGATTGAATAAGTCAAATAATTCAAGTTGTTGAGCATACATAGTTGAATTCATTTTATTTTTGTTTTGGATGAAGTTAGACATAAGATAGCGGATTTGGGCAGGCCAAAAAGCCTGCCCCACATTATTCTATTCTACCCCCTCAATCCGGTCTTCCACCTCCTGATACAACTCACGCAAGCGATCCAAATTGTTCTCCGAAGTCTCCCAATAACCGCGGCCATTCACCTCAAGCAAAGTGCTGACAATCTTGCGGAACGAATGAGGATTTAAGTTAAGCAAACGCTTCTGCATCTCCTCATCTTGGATAAACGTAGTGTTGACATCCTCATACACCCAATTATCCACAGCGCCCGCCGTCGCACTCCATCCAGTCGTATTCACCAGACGCTTAGAAATCTCCCGCACGCCTTCATAACCGTGGGACAACATCCCCTCGTACCATTTCGGATTCAGCAGCTTAGTCCGCGAATCTAAACGCACGGTTTCTGATAGCGTCCGCACCTGCGCGTTCGCTGTCGTTGTATCAGCAACAAAGGATGTCGGTTTCTTCCCATCTGCGCGCAAACTGCCGATCAATTTAGTCGGATCGGAGTCGAAATAGTGCGACACGTCGGTTAGGGAAATCTCAGCAGAATCCAAGTTCTGGAATGTCACTTCCGCAGTTTTTAAGGATGATTCAAAAATCTGCCGGTCTTGTTCCATTGTTCCGGGATTGTCGGAAGAAAAGGCGAAGGATTTGCGAGTTAAGTACATTTCCTGCAACTCGGCTTCGCTTTCCCAAGTGCTGTTCTCCACCGCCAAGTTGATGTTAGATGAATAGGAACCTGAGGCATTGGAAAACACCCGGGTTGCTGCTTGCCGCAGGTTGATTCCCATTTCTTCCGCTTGCTTCAGGGCGTGTTTGCGGACGAAGTTCATCTCTAACGGTTCGTCGGCTTCCGCTGCCATTTTCACGGCTTTATCTAACAAATTCATTTGGTTGATGAACAAGTCGCGGAATACGCCCGAACAGTTAATTACTACGTCGATCCGAGGGCGTCCCAACTCTTCTAAAGAAAGCAATTCGAGTTTGTTTACCCGGCCCAAAGCGTCGGGAACTGGCTTCACTCCCACCATCCACATTACTTGGGCGAGGGATTCGCCGTATGTCTTGATGTTGTCGGTTCCCCACAACACAACGGCGATCGTTTCTGGGTAATTTCCGCCGTTATCAACGCGCTGTCTTTCTAACAGCCGATCGACTACAAGCTTAGCAGACTTAACCGCCCCCGTTGTAGGGATTGACTGCGGGTCCAAAGCGTGCATATTCTTGCCAGTTGGCAAAACATCCGGGTTGCGAATCGGATCGCCACCGGGGCCAGGCAGAACATACTCGCCTTCTAACGCGCGCAACAAAGCGCCTAATTCGTTGTCGGCACAAACTTGCTGCAAGCAGAATTCCAGATACTCAAACAGCGGTTTAATCGGTTCTGGATCGATTTTTTTGTAACCTGCGGCGTGCAAGGCTTCAACCCAAGGTGTTTTCTTGCCCATGTTGAAGAAATTCAACTTAGAAACAAGGGAAACTCGACCCTCAGCGTCGGTTTGTTCCTTCACCAAAGCGCCAACGGCATCCCGACAGGCCAAGGTGATGTTTTGCAGCAATTCGACATCAGTTAAAATGCCTTTGTCGCTGTTAGTGTAAATTTCGCCGATATCGCGTCCGAGACTGTTAGCAATAATCCGCGGCAAGCTGATCAGCCCGTCTTCTTCGCGGTCTAAATTGGCGATATTCACCAAAGTTGCGATCGCCTCTTCCGCAGTCGGCGGCTTACCGATAACGTGCAAACCGCAAGGTAACAACCGCGACTCAATCTCCATCAACTTGCGGTAAACCAAGCCAACTAAATTGTCCCGTTCCTCCGAAGTCATTCCCGCAGCAACCCCTCTTTCTTGTTCCGGAGGTAGGGCGATATCTTTGTCTAAATTCACCAAACGGCATTTTTCGACGATCGCATCAACAATCGGCACACCGCGCCCAGTCTCTTTCAAAGTTTGATAAGAAGCAATTAACTCGCTGAGTTCCTGCAAACCTTTGTACAAACCAGCATTTTCAGCCGGAGGAGTCAGATAGCTGATTGTTTCAGCATAACTGCGGCGCTTAGCAATAGTTGCCTCGCTGGGATTGTTGGCAGCGTAATAATAGATATTGGGAATTTTGCCGATCAAACTGTCGGGATAACAATCCCCAGACATTCCCATCTGCTTACCCGGCATGAATTCTAGCGAACCGTGAGTGCCAAAGTGCAGCACCGCATCCGCACCCCAAATGCGCTCCAAATATGTATAGTAAGCAGCAAAACCGTGGTGCGGGCTGGCAGAACGAGAGAACAACAACCGCATCGGATCGCCTTCGTATCCAAAAGTAGGTTGCACTCCGATAAACACATTCCCAAAATGTTTGCCAAAAATCAGCAAATTTTGTCCGTCGCTGTTCAAATGTCCCGGAGGCGGACCCCAATTTTCTTGCAAGCGTTCCGAGTAAGGAGTGAATTCTTCGTATTCAGCTACGGACATCCGGTAAGCAACATTTAATTCCGGACTTTGGTATTGGGCTGTTGCGTCGTGGATGACTTCTTGCATCAGTTTTTCTGCGGAATCCGGCAATTCTGGCAAGTCGTAACCGTTGCCTTTTAAGGCTTTCAATACTTGGTAAATCGAGCCGAAAACGTCCAAATAAGCGGCTGTTCCGACGTTGCCTTTGTCCGGCGGGAAACTGAAAACTGTGATCGCAACTTTTTTATCTAATTTTGGTTTGCGGCGCAGCATTGCCCACTTCATAGCGCGCTGGGAAATTGCTTCGATCCGGTCTTGTAGGGCGATCGCCTTGCCAGTTGCGCCATCTCTTCCCGACAAAATAATCGGTTCGATCGCGCCATCCAACTCGGGAATGGCAATTTGCAAAGCAACTTGAATCGGGTGCAAGCCTAAATCGCTATTTTCCCACTCTTCCGTCGTTTGGAAAACCAGCGGCAAAGCCACCATGTAAGGGCAATTTAATTTTTTCAAAGTCTCGATCGCCTTCGGGTGATCTTGTTTCGCCGGGCCGCCCACCAGCGCAAAACCAGTCAGAGAAACCACCGCATCAACTATCGGCAGCGGTGCAACACCTTTGGTCCCAACTTCCAAGAAAAAAGTTTCGACTGGTTTCGAGAAGTCCAAACCGCCGGCAAAAATCGGCACCACCCGCGCCCCCATTGCCTCCAATTCCTGCACCATTGCTACATAGTGCGCGTCATCTCCCGTGACTAAGTGAGTCCGCTGCAACACCAAGCCGATGCAAGGTGCCAGGGGGTCTTTGAGGTCTGCGGAAATATCTTTGCGGGCGTTGTACCAGGTGAGGTATCCTTTTACATCCTCAAACATCGACGTTGCCAAAGGATGCCAAATTCCCATATCCGGGTAGACAACGGGCTCTTGAAAAGTTAGCTGTTCCTGGCCTTTGAACACATATTTATGTGACAGCATCAGCAAGAAGTTTTCCAAGTTTTCTTGGGAACCGCCCAGCCAATACTGGAAACTCAGCATGAAGTTGCGCGCATCTTGGGCTTTGTCAATGGGCAAATATTTCAGCACTTTCGGCAAAGTTTGCAGCAGTTTCAGCATTCCGTCTTGGAAGGAACTCCCGGATTTTTCCTTCCGTTTTTTCATGAATTCGCCGATCGCACTTTTGCTTTGTCCCAACTGTGCCATCGAGAAACTGCCCATTTTATTTAGCCGCATCACCCCTGGCATCGACGGGAAGACGACGGCCACATCCAAGCTGTCGCGCAGCGGTTCCACCGCCGCTACCACTTTTTCTGCCAAATCTTCGATGAAAATTAGAGAAGCAATAAATACATTGGCATCCGCCACATCCCGCTTGAAGGCTTCGTAATTTTCCGGGCTGCGGAGTTCCTCGATCAGGTAGCCGCTGATTTCTATTGCCAAATTCGGATTTTTCTTGTTTATCGATCGAACCGCTGCCGACAGGGCGCTTTGATACTGCGGTTCTAGTACGACATAGACCACCTTCATGAGCGATCGCCCCTGCAAGTTTTCGGGCACGACGTGGCGAATGGTGGGCTTGACGTGAGTGAACATCCGGTTAGGCTCCTTTAAGATGCTGTTTTCGCGAATCGGGAATTTTTTTACCCCATAAGCATTTTTACCAGAAAATGCTTGCCATTAGGCGATTTGAGCCTGCATATGACACAATTCGACAAATTTATGGCAATTTTTCGTTACATTTTTTGAGAAATTCCTTGAGCAAATACTCCATATTTTATTTACAAAACTTTACTTGACAAAAATTACTTTATGTTTATATAATTACTTGGTTTCAGAAAAAACTTTAAAATTTAACCAACAATTAAGAAAGAAATCCTGAAAAAAGTGGCAAGTTTTGTATAATCGATCAAACTTGCGATCGAGCAATTCACTGATGGAAAAAAGGCATAATTTGTGAAGGCATAATATAGCCTTCGGATCATTGCTGACTGACCAAAATTGATATGTTCCCAGGAACTTAAAACCATTTCATAAAGTCTGTTGTGTCTAAGTTCCTGATTGGCGCTCTAGTTCAGGGAAAGCTAATTGCTATGGACTATCAAGTTCATCAAAACATTAGGGGGAAAACATGGCTAACTACGCAATTTTTGACGAAGAATTCTACCTCGCCTCATATCCTTGGGTCAAACCAGCGATTGATGCCGGAATCATCCAATCCGGCAGAGAACACTTTGAAAGATTCGGTCAAGCTGCCGGTCTAACCCAAGTATCGCGTTATTTTGACGAAAATACTTACCTTAGTGTCAACACAGACATCAGACCTTTTGTCCGCACAGTCAATCCAAACGGGCCTTTTGCCAGTGGCCTCGATCACTTTATCCAGTTCGGTTACGAGGAAGGACAGCGCCGCGCCCAAGTATCGCCTGAGTACAACGAAGATTTTTATTTAGGAAATAACTCAGATTTGCGATCGTTTATCGGCCCCAATGCACCTTTCAAATCAGGCTACCAGCATTTCATTCAATTCGGCTCAAAAGAAGGTCGTTTTGGAACTTCATTTTTTGAACCGGAATACTTAAGAGAAAACTCCGACGTTTCACAGGTTGTCAACTCGGGAGTCCTGAGAACTGGTCGGGAACACTACTTCAATTTCGGGAGAAACGAGCCAAGCCGCAGCGCAACTTTTGTTGGTACCCGCAGCAACGATGTTCTAACTGGTATTGGTGTGGGGAATACCGAACTGATTGGAGTAGAAGTAGGTGTCAATCCCAGCAGCCGCAACCGGCAGTATGAAAGCTTTGGCGCCAATGAGTTCGATGTCCTGATTGGCAGTCCGGGAGCTGATACGTTCGTACTGGGAGTTCCTGTGACAGCCGGCAATGTCACCCCGACACCGCTGTATTTGGGTAACGGTCAAGCTACGATTCGCAACTTCGACATAGAAAACGATTTTATCCAACTGCAAGGAACTTCTTTAAGCGGTTACAACCTGGCTCCCGTTGGCAACAATTTGTCCATCCAGACACGTGCCGGAGACGTGCTGGGCGTGATTGAAGGAGGAGCAAACTTGGGTTTGATCTTCCAAGAATCTAACGGTAACGGTACTTTCTTGATTGGATAATCATTACTCATTAGTCATCAGTCATCAGTCATCAGTCATCAGTCATCAGTCATTGGTCATTAGCTAATACTGATGACTGATGACTTTTTTATATCGAATAATTAGAGCGTATCCCAGGTTTATGAAGTGCAGCTTTAGACACTGCCGGGCAAGAGTGTCCCTACGGAGATTGAGCGATAAGCGGGTGTACTTCATAAACCTGCAATCTGCTGTAACTGAGGGAAAAAGTATAATAATCGAATCCAAAATAAAAAAATTAGATAATTATGCTGTTACGAATATTGATATTTACCAAGCAAATAAAACCATTTAATACCGTCTGTATAGTCTAAGTTTCCGATGAGCGGTATAGTAATAAAAAGCGAATTGCTATGAACTCTCAAAATCATCAAAACCGTAGGAGGAAAACATGGCTAACTACGCAATTTTTGACGAAGAATACTACCTTGCTCAATATCCTTGGGTTCAATCAGCTATTGATGCAGGAGTTATCCAATCTGGAAGAGACCACTTTGAAACATTCGGTCAAGCCGCCGGCCTAACTCAAGTATCGCGGTATTTTGACGAAGCTACTTACCTGGCTGGCAACCCAGATATCGCTTCCTTTGTCCGCACCCCCAACAACCCAGATGCACCTTTTGCGACCGGACTAGACCACTTTATCCAGTTTGGCTACGAAGAAGGTCGCACCCGCGTATCGCCTGACTACGACGAAGCATTTTACTTAAAAAGATATCCCGTACTGGCTCCGTTTGTAGAGAACGGAACTTTTAAATCAGGATTTGAGCACTTTGTCAAATTCGGATCGAAAGAAGGTCTTTATGCGAACACCTTTTTTGAAGCACAATACTTGCTACAAAACCCGGCTGTAGCAACAGCAGTCAAGGCTGGAGATTTCCAAACAGGCGGAGAACACTACCGAAAATTCGGGCAGTTTGAACCCGATCGCACTGCGACTTTTTTCGGAACTTCCGGCAATGATATCCTTACTGGTTTCGGGGTGGGAAATGTTGAATTAATTGGAGTTGAAGTAGGTGTAGGTATTAACGGCGGCCGAGAGTATAAAAGTCGGGGCAGCGATGAATTCGATACTCTCATTGGCGGTAGCGGTAGCGATACATTCGTGTTCGGTCGTACACTCATAATTACGAATAGTATAGGGAAATTAGTGAGCCGGGATGAATTGCTCTACCAGGGACCAGGTTTTGCTACAATTCAGAACTTTACCCAAGGTCAAGATCGCATTGAGTTACCATTTGGCGATCTATACAGTATATTTCCGATCAACAATAATCGAGATTTAGCAATCCAATTCGGTCCTGACACGCTCGCTGTAATTGAAGGCGGTGGAAATCTTAGCTTGAATCGATTGCCAGTATTTGGTGGTCGATTGAGCACTTTATTGGGCTAGAAATGTCGAAGCGATTAATTAGTCGGTGTTGATTTTGTTTATGGCGATCGCACATTCAACAAAATGGGCGAGCGCACTTTACTATTCCGGCAAATCTCCAAAGCGATCGCGGTATCTGGCAAGCTGCTGTTGTATCTCCTCCGCTCTTTGTTCTGATTCCTGGGCTCTTTGTTCTGACTCCTGGGCTCTTTGTTGTGCTCGATCCGCAGTGTCTTCAGCCGTCAAATACCTACTACCTCGTTCGTCAAACCAGTACAAAACCTCCAACTGTCGTTCCCCATCGCTGTACCGACCTCGACCAATTCCTAAACCCACTTCCGGCATCCAGAAAGGTTCACCAATTTGCTGTTCGTACTCACCATTTACCAAACGATAAACTTCAAACGGTTGATGTTGGTCTCGCCGCCAGTAGTAGGGATTGTAAATCACATAGTACAGCACGCCCAACCGCGCATAAATATCAATTTTTTTATCGTATTCACCGCCGTAAGTTTGAGAAACAATCTCTAGGGCAAAAATCGGGGGAATATTGTTTTCTTCCCACAGGACGTAACTGAGGCGCAAAGTATCGCCTTTGAATCTTTCGACACCCAAACTCAAGAAGCCGTCAGGAACGATTGGAACCAGATGACTTACTCCCGTCGTGTGATAAATTGCCATATCCACGCCAAAAAACCAGTCGTTCCGCTGCCGCCAGTGAAATTTGAGCAAGAATAACAGTAAGTTGGGAAGAAAGTTTTGATTTTCGTTATCCACTGGAGTATCATCCGAAGAAGGAAGTTCGGCGCTAGTTGGCAAACGCATTTCTCGATCGAATAGTACCATGATAGAAAAATGGCAAATTTATTGATTAATTGTATCATCCAGAAACCGGGTTTCTCCAATAAACCCGGTTGCTAAGTCTTTAATGGCGATCGCGCGCTAGCTTCAAAACTTCAACCGCATCTTTGTGACCTTCCGATGACGCCCAAATTAACGCAGTCCAAGTATTATTATCCTTAGCTTTGATATCAGCTCCTTTATCGATTAAAAATTCCACAACTTGAGTGCGCCCGCTGCCTGCAGCACTCATCAAAGCGGTCAAACCAAAATTAGTTTTAGCATTGACATCCGCCCCCGCTTCCAGCAAAAGCTGTACAATCTCGCTATGTCCGGCAGCAGCGGCACTCATTAACGGCATCCACCCGTCATTATCCTGACTGTTTGCCTCCGCACCTGCAGCCAGCAATTTTTTGACGATCGCAGAATTGCCAGCCTCAGCCGCAACCGTCAAAGCCGTCGCGCCTTCCGGATCTTTGGCATTGATATCTGCACGCTGTTCGATCGCACTTTCTACAGCCGCAACATCACCCGTCTTGACGGCATTAATTAAATCTGTCATAAAATCTCCCTTGCATCCTCTCAAATATTAAATCCTATGGCAGTAGATATTTTAATCCTTTCCAACGGCCCCGGAGAATTGGCAACTTGGGTGCGTCCCGCCGTACAAGCTTTGCGCCAGCAATTGGCAAACGCGGGCACTCAAGCGCGAATCTCTGTGGTGCTGTCCCCCTGTCCCCACGCCACCGGGAAAGAAGCACAAATCGCCCGTTCCTACCCAGAAGTGGACAGAGTGCAGGCGTCGGAGCATTTTTTCCCATTCTTATTATCGGGCAAAACTGCTGAAAATTGGGATTGGTATGAGACAGGAGTTGTTTTGTTTTTAGGCGGCGATCAATTTTTTACAGTTGTGATTGGCAAAAGGCTAAAATATCGCACTGTTATTTATGCTGAATGGGACGCGCGGTGGTATCGCTGGATTGATAAATTTGCGGCGATGAAACCTGAAGTCTTTGCCAAAGTTCCCCAAAAATATGCTAATAAATTTACAGTTGTGGGAGATTTGATCGCGGAAGTTGCTCGTTCCCAGCAAGAGCCGGGAAACGCATCTCCAGAGGAAGAGTCTCGTACAAAAATAGAACTAATTGGATTGTTGCCCGGTTCTAAAGCCGCCAAATTAGCTTTAGGTGTACCGTTATGTTTGTCGATCGCCCAATCAATCCATCGCATCCGCCCTCAAACTCGCTTTGTAATTCCCGTTGCTCCTACCTTAGATGTGCAAACTCTAGCAGGTTTTGCCGACCCCAAACAAAATCCTTGCTTGCATTTATTTGAGAACGCCAGCGCGGAACTTCATTTAACAGAACGGCCGTTTTTGCAGACAGCAAATAAGTTGCAAGTAGAACTTTGGACCCAGACGCCCGCCTACGATTTGCTATCAGAATGTAGCCTGTGTTTAACTACTGTGGGAGCGAATACTGCCGAATTGGGTTCGTTAGCTGTACCGATGATTGTTTTGATTCCGACGCAGCAATTGGATGCGATGAAAGCTTGGGACGGATTGCCGGGATTGCTGGCAAATTTGCCGTTAGTCGGTTCATTTTTTGCTACTGCGATTAATTGGCTAATCTGGCAGTTGGGAAAGGGAAAGCTTTATGCTTGGCCGAATATTTGGGCACAGGAGGAGATTGTGCCGGAGTTGATTGGGAAGCTGGAACCCGATGCTGTTGCTCAATTGGCGATCGACTATTTGAGCTATCCTGATAAATTAGCACAAATGGGCGATCGTTTGCGTGCGGTTCGAGGAGAATCGGGGGCGGCGAAAAAAATTGCTGAATTGGTTTGTGAAGAAATTGAGGTGCAATCTCATTCTGAGATGAATTAGATTTTTTTATTTTTAACCGCAGATGAATGCGGATGAACGCGGATGAACGCAGATTTAATACAGATTAATTGGTGAAAACAGGCAAAAGAAATTTTATTTTCTCTGGCCTGTTTATTATCGAAAAACTGGATTTGCCCTCAAGTTAAGCGCGATCGTGCTTAGCAATCACCCAAACAGCGTGAATGATGCCGGGAATAAAGCCCAAGAACGTGAGAAGCAGGTTGATCCAAAAATCAGTGCCGATGCCTACAGTCAAAAATACGCCCAGAGGGGGAAGAAAAATGGCAGCGACTATGCGAATTAAATTGCCCATCTCAGTTACTCCAAACGAGTTTTCTCTTTCAATTTAACTTCACTGACTGACAGAGCCTTTCCCGAAAAATTTAGGCGGTGCTGCCATAGTGTAAACTTCGGTTTCAGCAGCTATTACCTGCCGCAAGTGGCCGGGAATTTGCATCAACCCCAACAGTGTAATCCCGTCCAACATCCGCAACCCGCCAGTTGTTTTCTCGGCGAGTAATTTGTCAGTAGCTTCAGGTTCTGGTCGCGTATTTATTTCTTGAGTTGAAGCTATGGCAAAACCCCAAGGAGCTCCGTAAGTAGAAATAAAGCTGGTACAGGATTGAACGTTGGGGAAAACCGATTTCAGGGTATTGACAATGCGAGCGTGCATTTTCATTTCGGCCGGAGAAACTGGCCCTGCTTGCACTACGAAATATCCGTTAGGCGACATTATGTCGCGAACTTTCTCAAAATACTCCTTGGTAAACAACTGGAAAGATGGGCCTTCTTCTATGGGATCGGACAAGTCAGAAATGACAATATCCCAATCTTTGTCTGTTTTGTCTAAATAGTCCAAAGCATCGCCGATTACTACTTCGCAGCGGGGGTCGTCAAAGGCGTTTTGGTGCATTTCTGGGAGGTGTTCGCGGCAAGCTTCTACTACTTCGCCGTCAATATCGATCATCACGACTTTTTCAACTGTTTTCCAGCGCAGCACTTCTCTAATTGTAGCTCCTTCTCCGCCGCCGAGAACGAGCACTTTTTTGGGGGAACCGTGACCAATCATGGCTGGGTGTACCAGGGGTTCGTGGTACAGAAACTCGTCGCCTGTACAAGATTGCCATTTGCCGTCCAAAACTAAGCCTTTGCCGTAGGTACCGGTCTGAACTACGTACATTTCTTGATAGGCTGTTTTTTTGTAAGCGAGCACGCCGATGATGCCGTGAACGTAAATATCCCAAGGGGTAATGTACTCGCTCATCCAAAAGTCTGCACGAACTTCGCTACCTGACATCAATTACTCTCCAAATATAAACTTCTGTGTCAATGTGGTCACAAGTAGTAGTTCTTAGCACAAAATGGTGCGGGTATGTAAGTACGATCGACACATTGGAGTGAGATTTTTCAGCAATGGCATAGTGTGATTGCGTTCTGGGAGGGCGGAATTGGTTTGGTACTTGAGATTGCTTGCCCGATCGCGCACGCCTGCGATCGTACTTTTCCCATCCCCCACCCTCACTCCGTCACATTTAATATTTTCGCTTTGGATTGCCGGCGGGTTTTGTACCAATGTTGTCTGAATCGGGCAATTTTTCGCGCTGGGTCCGCCTTTATAAGTTTGCGATCGCCCTGCTTATTTATCAAAAATCGGATGACCACCCCGCAAATGCGAGTGCGGGGAATAAAAGTGGCGAGCGGTTTTCACCAGAGTTGTTGTTAATATCTTGACATTTTGAATGTATATTAGATAAGATTTTTAGACAGACCAAAATAAAAAAAATGTTGAATTTTTCGGGCAAAATTGCCTAGGCGATGTGCGACGAAATTCTAACTAGGTAAAGGGTGCAACTAAATTTACTAATAAAACTGTTCTTACACTATTTGTAGGTGCAAAATAATAGCCGATGGAACCAATAGACTGGGAAAACAAAATCAAAGATCTGGAAAAGGAAAATCGACTCCTGCGGGAAAAACTCGAAACTTCGGAAACCGAACGCAGCCAATTAGAAGCCCTTAATCAAAAAAAAGAATATTTGCTAAAAAGTGTCACTGAGGAATTTAGAGATTCCGAAAATATTTTAAAAGCAAGAATGTCTACACTAGAAAAAGCTCTGGAAAACCAGCAAACAATGCAGCTCAAATTGATCGAAGCCGAAAAAATGTCGGCTTTGGGAATTTTGGTAGCTGGTATCGCCCACGAAATCAACAATCCCGTCAACTTTATCTACGGCAATATTACCTATGTCAATGACTACACGGCCGACCTTTTAAAATTGCTCGCAATGTATCAGGAGCGGTATCCCGAAACAGATGCAGAGATTGAAGCTTTTATTGAAAAAATTGATCTCGACTTTCTGCGCGAAGATTTGTTGAAAACTCTTTCGTCAATGAAAGTTGGCTCCGATCGCATCCGCGAAATTGTGCTGACTTTACGCAACTTTGCGCGGGTAGATGAAGCCGAAAAGAAACCAGTTAACATTCACGAAGGAATTGACAGCACCTTGTTAATTTTGCAAAATTTAACTAATGAAAAACCAGGTCATCCTGCTATAAAAATTGTTAAAAATTATGGAAAATTGCCCAATATTGAATGTTATGCGGGGCAATTAAATCAGGTATTTATGAACATCATTAATAATGCTGTGGATGCCCTGCGGGAGCGAGAAAAAAAGTGTGACCCAGGCGAGAGAGAAGCCAACCCCAGCCAGATGGAAATTACTACTTCTATTATTTACGGAAATTGGGTAAGAATTAGCATTAAAGATAATGGTCCAGGAATGAATGAAACTGTAAAAGGTAAAATTTTCAATCCGTTTTTCACGACCAAACCAGTCGGTCACGGGACAGGTTTGGGACTGTCAATTAGCTATCAAATTGTTGTGGACAAACACGGCGGGAGGTTGGAGTGCATATCCGCAATTGGAGAAGGGACTGAATTGGTGATCGAAATTCCGATCGCCAATTCCCGCAGCTAAGATGGAGCGATCGAGCTAAACTGAGGGATAATGAAAACTCCCTTTGATCGCGACTCCTCCTAGTTTGATGTGCAACCCTATGTCTACTGTCACTTTTGGTTTGTCAACCCCTGTAGCGGCAGAGCCCGGGGCATCCTACGGCAGCAGCGAACCGCCACAGCGCCCCACCGTGCGGGCAGAGTGGATCGAGGTATTGGTGGACTCTCCTTTCAGGGTTGCGGGGGACTCCCCTGGGGAGGAAAATAAATTATTGACTTATGGTTTACCTGCGGAACTTACCGTGCAACCAGGGGATATTTTGAGTGTACCCTTTGGCAATCAACAGGTAGGGGCGATCGCGATTCGGTTCATTTCTCAACTGCCGCCAGACTTAGATCCCACAAGGGTTAAAGATGTCGAAGATGTGGTCAGTGCGGGTTTTTTCCCGCCTAATTACTGGGAATTGCTCGATCGCATTGCCACCTATTATTGCACACCTTTAATTCAAGTAATTAGAGCCTCGCTGCCGCCCGGTTTGTTAAGGCGTTCCGTGCGCCGAATTCGCTTAATTAAGGACGCAATTTCTCCGAATGCCGAAACATTTCTCAATCCCGCCGCTAGTCAAATTTTGCAATTGCTGCAAGCTCAAAAAAACGGCGATTACACTTGGCAATACCTCCAGCGACAAGTCAAGGGAAGTTATCGGGGATTGCGAGATTTATTGAAACGCGGTTGGGTAGAAAGTTATTTAGAACCTCCCACTCGTCCAAAACCAAAACTTCAATTGGCAGTAACATTACTTGTCGGTGATTTTGTGACCGATTTAAATGATCGGCAGCAAGAAGTATTGGCAGCTTTGCGGCGCGCTGGCGGTGAAATGTGGATGAACGATTTACTAAAAACTTGCAGTGCGAGTTCCTACGTTGTCAAAGTTTTAGAACAGAAAGGTACCGTTGCGATCGATAAAAGGGAAGTGCTCAGGGGCGATCGCGGAATAGCTCGGTTGCCCGATTCACCGAAAGCTTTAAATCATTTTCAGGCTGAAGCTTTATCGTTTATTAACTCTTTTTCGGGATTTCGTCAAGTGCTGCTGCACGGGGTTACAGGTTCCGGGAAAACCGAAGTGTATTTGCAGGCGATCGCCCCCATCTTAGCCAGCGGCAAATCCGCCCTCGTACTCGTTCCCGAAATCGGTTTGACACCACAACTAACCGATCGATTCCGCAACCGTTTTGGCGAGCAAATTTGCGTGTACCACAGCGCCCTATCCGACGGCGAACGTTACGATACATGGCGTCAGATGCTGACTGGAACCCCGCAAATTGTCATCGGCACGCGATCGGCCATTTTTGCGCCTTTACCTCACCTCGGCTTAATTATCCTCGATGAAGAACACGACAGCAGCTTCAAACAAGACCAACCAGCCCCCTGCTACCATGCCCGCACCGTTGCCAAATGGCGCGCCGAATTAGAAAATTGTCCCTTAATTTTAGGTTCCGCAACGCCAGCTTTAGAGACTTTTGTGGGGACGCGCCGAGATTATTGCTCGTTACCAAATATCCATTATTTATCATTGCCCGATCGCATTTATTCCCGCCCGATGCCGCCTGTGGAAATAGTCGATATGCGCCAAGAATTGCGGCAAGGAAACCGCTCAATTTTCAGCGCTTCCCTGCAAAACGCCCTGGAACAATTGCAAGCAAGACAACAGCAAGGTATTCTATTTATTCACAGAAGAGGACACAGTACCTTTGTCTCTTGTCGAAGTTGCGGCTATGTGATGGAATGCCCGCACTGCGATGTTTCCCTGTCTTATCACCAAGTCGGCGAAGGAACTGCAGAAGTGTTGCGGTGTCACTACTGCAACCACACTGAACGACACCCCCAAAACTGCCCGGAATGCAGTTCTCCTTACTTCAAAAACTTTGGTAGCGGCACTCAGAGAGTCGAACAGGAATTAACGAGATTGTTTCCAGAATTGCGGGCAATTCGGTTTGACAGCGATACGACTAGAAATAAGGGCGACCACCGCAGATTGTTAACGCAATTTGCCAATGGAGAAGCTGACATTTTGTTGGGTACGCAAATGCTGACGAAAGGGTTAGATTTAGCTGGAGTAACATTGGTGGGAGTTGTGTCTGCTGACGGGTTGCTGAACTTCTCAGAGTATCGGGCCAGCGAACGAGCTTTTCAAACATTAACTCAAGTCGCGGGCCGTGCGGGCAGAGGCGACGATCCGGGGCGGGTAATTATTCAAACTTACACTCCCGAACACCGGGTTATTCAAGCAGTTAGGCGGCACGAATATGCAGGTTTTGTGGAAACTGAATTAGCAGAAAGATCGGCGCTGAATTATCCTCCTTCGGGGCGGCTGATTTTGTTGCGGTTGAGCAGTGCAGATGCGGCAGAAGTGGCGGTGACGGCGGTACAATTGGCGTCTGTTTGTCAGGAGTATATTGAGCGATTGTCTGTACCGGGGTGTGAGTTGTTGGGGCCTGCACCTGCGGCGATTATGCGGGTGGCAAATCGCTATCGGTGGCAGATTTTGCTGAAGTTGCCTGTGGATGAGTCGGTGGATTTGTCGGATTTGATCGGATTGCGCGATCGCACGCCGCGTTCTGTTAGTTTAATTATTGATGTCGATCCGTTGAATTTTGGTTGATTGGTTGTGGAGAAATGCGATTAATGTTACCCACAGTCAGGACACGGCAGTGCCGTGTCCCTACAATATTATTTTGGGGTAGGGACACGGCATTGCCGTGTCCTCTATCATGTCGCTTAAAAATCTGGGTTGTGCCACTCTCTCTCGATTCTGTCTAAATCCTTCGCGGCTCCCAATTGTTGAAAGATTTGATGGGCACTGTTGTAATGTTGTTGGGCAAGTTCTGGGTTGTTGCGTTTGCGTTCAAGTCGTGCTAAATCGTAGTTAGTCTCGGCAATATGCCAAGTCATTCCTAGTTCTTGCATTTTCACTAAAGCTTCTTGTAAAAGCGGTTCTGCTGCATCTAGGTTGCCTCTACCGAGTTCCGTTTCTCCCAGACAACCGATCGAAGTTGCCATACCAGAGCGATCGCCCAATTCTGTCTCAACTTCCAAACATTGCCGGTACAATCTCTCTGCTTCATCCCAATTGCCGCGATTTCGCTCGATATCTCCCCATGCACCTAAAGAACTTGCCATACCTTCACGATCGCCTAATTCTTGTCGCAACTGAAAAGACTGGCGCTTAAACTGTTCAGCAGCATCAAAATTACTGCGCAGCCGTTCAATATCTCCTAAGCATCCCCAAGCAGCAGCTATACCAGAGCGATCGCCCAATTCTGTCTGAACTTCCAAATATTGGTGGTACAATCTCTCTGCTTCATCCCAATTGCCGCGATTTCGCTCGATAGTGCCTAACCATCCTATTGCATTAGAGATGTTACTCTTATTCTTTTCTGCTTGAGCAATAGCCAAAGCAGCTTTAAAACATCTTTCTGCCTCATCCCAATTACCAATCTCATAATGAACATAACCAAAACTTAGTAAAGCTTCGGCTTGGTTATTACCTTCAACTATCGTTGGATGTTGGATCACTGCATTTTCTATTAAACTTCCATTTCCCAGACGGAAGCTATAATTAATCAATATTTTACCCAATCTTAAATGCTCTCTTTCATCCCCTATATTTAGGGCAAAAAGAATAGGGTAACTAAATATTTGTAAAGATGCCATCTCTGTGAGATCTTTAAAGCTGATATTTGTTTGATAAAATTTATCTACTTTTTTAAATAGTTCTGGCAGTTTGCTGTATTGCTTTCGCACGAAATCTGCTGTCACCCGATGCAAGTCATAAAAAGACTCGCAGTTCTCTTCATCATAGCGAGTTTGCACCAAACTGCTATTGACTAATTGCTCGATAATTTTTTCTGTTGGACTAATATCTTCATCTAAAATTTCAACAGCTTTGTTTGATTCTGCTGCTGTCATCAAGCGGTTATCGTGTTCCCACTCATCTGTATACAGACGCAAAAAAGTTAACCCTCGGAGATTAATTTGCGCCCGCAAAATGCACATCCGGTAAAGTAAATCACAGGCTGCTTCACTTTGCCTTGCTAGTTGTTCTGTGAGGATAACTTCTACTTCATCTGTCACCAATTCCGGTCGCTTGCGAAGCTTCCCCGGCTCATCTGCATAATTATTCCCTAACATTTCTAGTACCAAAACATGACCTTTCACTCGTTCGGCTATCCACTGCAAATCCTCCTCACTATCTCGCAATCCATATTCTTTTAAAATTTCCACGCTAGCCTCAGTGTCTACACCGAGCAGTTTTTCTACCTGCACTAGCTTGCGATTGATGGTAGCTTTTTTAGAGCGCGAATCTCCCAAATCTGCCGGCACTTCCCGACAGGTTAAAATCGTTTGAGATTGATGCTGGTTGTAAACCAGGGCATTCAGCAGTTTTCCCCAATCCGGCGAAATGGATTTTCTCGCTTGAGAATGCTTAGCTGGGTGCAAAATATCTTCCAAGTTATCCAACACTAAAAGAACGCGAGTTTGTGCCAATCCTGCAATAATTTTCGCTATCTTTTCATCAGCAGTTTTCAAAGGTTCGGGAGTCTGAATTCCCAAACCCTCGCTTAACAAAAACTCAGCTACATCATCAAAACTGGTTCCTTCCTGTACTTTGAAATACAGCGCACCACCGTAGGGGCTATCTGCGGCCAAAGTCTGCCCCGACAAATTAACGCCAAGTGCTTCGATGAGTTTGACTGCTAAACTGGTTTTACCGATGCCGCCTTGCCCGATTATTGCTAATACTTTGGGCGCGTCTGTGGGATGCAGCAACTTAGCTTTTAACTCTGCCAAAATTTCATCGCGCCCTTTCCACACGGGAACATCTATAATGTTTTGCAATCCCACAACTCGTGTGCCTCTTGTGGTGCCAGTGGCTTGCCTGCTGTTACTTGTGATGCCAGCAGCTTGAGCGCTGTTACTTGTGATGCCAGCAGCTTGTTTTTTTGTATTCCACAACTTTTTTAAATTTTCCAAATTCTCCGTTTTATGCTCTTGACTCCACAGCTTTAGAGTAAACTTCCAATTGCTCTTACCCCGCCTTTCCGATTCGTCGCGGTGATCCTCTAATATTTCTAAGAAATCTCTAAGCTCGATGGTTAACACCTCGCCGATATAGTTGCAAATCTGTTTATCGGATGTACTATTTTTCGGCTTAAACACGTCTCGATCCTTAAGGAGGTGCCACAACGCTTGCATAGTAGCCTTGACTTTTAAATCTGCACCGGTGCTGGCTTTCCAATAAATATCGAGGTGCGAAATGTCCTTGCGCTCATGTAACTCATAATCAAACAGCGTTTCCACCAACTGCTGGACTTGCTGCCAAGACTGTTCGCCTTTTCCGCGGTTGGGCATAGATTTTGAGGTGAATTTGTGAAAAAAGTTTCGGGAAAGTTTCGGGATTCCCGATACCGAATGACCTTCCCGAAAGTCCCTAATGCAGATTGTACCACACTCTCAGCCATTTCTTGCATTCGGGTATCCCGAAATTCCACACTCAGATTATTGAGTTGGAAATGATTTATGAAATTATCTAAAGAGCATAAACTGATGATTGCCGAGGCAGTTGCTTCGATTATCGTCGGGTATGTTAACAATACGGCTGGTACTATTTTAACCGTTGCCTCAGTAGGTTTGCACTTGCACTTCGATCGCCAATCGCGACAAAGTTGCCCCTACGAGCAAATTATCAAACGCAAGAAAGTGCAGCAGCGATTTTCCCACTGTCAAGAATGCCCTTTACTCAAAATGTTAAATCTACAGAAAGGTAATGAAGAGATACCGGACTAATTTGATTTGCAAAAATAAGGTTCGTAGTGAGGACTTTAGTCAGCAAGAAAGGATAGGACTGAAGTCCTTACTACAAACCAATGGATAATATAGCGGTTTTCAGTCAAATCAAGGTAGGGAAACGGCACTGCCGTGTCCTTTATCTTGTCAACAATCGCGTTAAGACAGGCCAAGGACACATCATTTCACAGGCCAAGGACACATCATTTCACAAGCCAAGGACACGGCAATGCCGTGTCCCTACTGTAAATCTCCTACCCACTAAGGCAAATCCGTGCTCCCCATCAGATAAAGGTCGCACTCCCGGGCCACGCCGCGCCCTTCATTAATCGCCCAAACCACCAAACTTTGTCCGCGGCGACAGTCCCCAGCCGCGAAAACTCCCGGAATGCTGGTTGTATATTTTTCGTGCTCGGCTTTCACGTTGCTGCGGGCGTCGCGTTCCAATCCTAGGGCATCCAGCAAGGGCTGTTCTGGGCCGAGGAAGCCCATCGCTAGCAACACAAGCTGTGCGGGCAACACTTTTTCCGTGCCCGGGATGTGGTTCGGAATAAACTGTCCTTTCTCGTTTTTCGCCCACTCCACCTCAACGGTGTGCACGGCTTTGACATTGCCGTTTTCGTCGCCCTCGAATTTTGTCGCCGTGGTGAGATAGCCGCGGGGGTCGTCGCCGAATTTGGCTGCAGCTTCTTCTTGGCCGTAGTCGAGGCGGTAGACTTTCGGCCATTCCGGCCAGGGATTGTTGGCCGCCCGTTCCGAGGGCGGTTTGGGCATGATTTCTAGCTGTACCAGGCTTTTGCAGCCGTGGCGAATGGAGGTGCCCACGCAGTCGGTGCCGGTGTCGCCACCGCCGATGATCGCGATATCTTTGCCTTCGGCGGAGATGAAGTTGCCGTTGGTGCTCTTGTCGAGAACGGCTTTGGTGTTCGCAGTCAGGAAGTCCATTGCGAAGTGGATGCCTTTTAATTCCCGGCCGGGGATGCCCAAGTCGCGGGGTTTGGTGGCGCCGGTACAGAGCACAACGGAGTCGTATTCTTTTAGCAGTTGTTCGGCTGGTAAGTCTTTGCCGACTTCGGTGTTGCAGACGAATGTCACGCCTTCGTCTTCGAGGACTTTCAGGCGGCGCATTACGACTTGTTCTTTGTCTAGCTTCATGTTGGGGATGCCATACATTAGCAGGCCGCCTGGTCGATCGGCTCTTTCGTATACAGTTACCCAATGACCGGCTTTGTTGAGTTGCGCGGCGGCGGACAAACCGGCGGGCCCGGAACCGATGACGGCGATTTTTTTGCCGGTGCGTTTGGCTGGCGGTTCGGCGGTAACCCAGCCTTCATCGAAGCCTTTGTCGATAATCGAGGCTTCGATGTTTTTAATCGTGACTGGCGGGTTGTTGATGCCGAGCACGCAAGCGCCTTCGCAGGGTGCGGGACAGACGCGGCCGGTGAATTCAGGGAAGTTGTTCGTTTTGTGGAGTCTGTCTAGGGCTTCTTTCCACAGTCCGCGATATACTAGGTCGTTCCATTCGGGGATGAGGTTGTTAATCGGGCAGCCGCTTGCCATGCCGCTGATGACGGTGCCCGTGTGGCAAAACGGAATACCGCAATCCATGCAGCGCGCGCCTTGGGTGCGGAGTTTGTCCTCATCCATCGGCAGGTGAAATTCGTCCCAGTTGTGGACTCTCTCGACTGGTGAGAGTTCGGAGGGCAATTCGCGCAAGAATTCGATAAAGCCTGTTGGTTTTCCCATAGTGGTGTTTTTGTTAGAATTTACTATTCTCTCAGTTTCTCAAAGCTGAAGCTGGCTGGCTTCTGAATAAACTATTGTAAACTACCCCACGGCTAGAAACCGGGGGCTTTCAGTAGCCCTAATGTGGTCTGCAATATCGCAAGACAACACCGAACCTCTGAGCGGGTTTACAAATACCGCTCCTAGGATTGAAATCATTTTTGAACCATTCTCATCGGCATCACAATGATTACCACAATGCCCACACTTGAAAGCTTTAGCGCTTCGATAAGACTTTCCTTTTACGGGGTGGATGTGCAAGCAATTGTGGCAAGTCTGGCTGGTGTACGCTGGGTTAACTGCTACCACTCCAACGCCATACTTCACAGATTTGTAGCTTAGAAACATTCGCAGTTGGAAGAATGCCCAACTATTAGAGCGCCTGCGTTCCGTCTTGTTTCTAGGCATTTCATTGGTGCGCTCTCGAATGGCCCTCAAGTCTTCAATCGCAATGATTGCATTGTGTTGAAGCGCAGACAGAACAATCAATTTAGCGATGTTGTGGTTTAACCAAGTTTGATAGCGTCTCTCCCTTCCCGACAGCCGTTGCAAAATCTGTCTCGCCCTACGGCGAGTAGACCTTGTGCCTTTCGAGGCTTTTGTTTGGAGCGACGTTCTAACTTTGGCAAATTTATCTCTAACGTCTTGAATCTGTTTGCCGTCCCATTTATCCCCGATGCTAGTTACTGCAATATCCCGTCGCCCAAAGTCCACTCCGATGACTCGCTCTGAAGGGATAGGATCTGGCCCTTCATTTTTGAGTTGAATGTGGATGTAGTATTGCCCGTCACGGTGTTGGCACAGTTGAGCGCTAGTCGGCACTCTGCTCTTGAGCTTGCCTCTCTGGTAGTTACCTGGATTCAACTGAATATGTTCGCGTCCATCCAGTAATGTCAGGCTGACTTTCCAATCCTTCTCTCTGAAAGCAAAGATTCGAGCATCGTAGTCGGCGCTGGTAGCAGCAAACGCCTTGACAGACTTGCCCTTGAGTTTTGCGGTTTTGCGGTTAGCACCAACACGAGCACAAACTCTAACCGCTTGATTGGCGCTTAATCCAAACTGTTTTCGTAACTGTTGATAAACCAAGTTCTGAATCGTGGTTTTGCTGGTTATTACACCTTTTACCGTTTGATTGGCCCAGTTACAAGCATCCGCAAACGCCTTCAGTAGAGCATCTATTTTAGAAGCTTGCTCAGGTGTCGGTTGGAGCTTGCAAACTACCGTCAGAACTTGTTCCACGATAAGCGAAAATCTCACAATGTGATCTGTTTGATTTTACAATACAAATGGCTCAACTCCCTAGAAATTCAAGGCGACGGTCGTCGCAGCCGCGTTCCTGCCCATGTCTGAAGCCAGGGGCTTCCCGCTCGTTTTTTGGGGATCTAAATTGTGTGCGATCGCACCTCAGATTGAGCAATTCCTACGTGAAATCTTCAATATTGCCGGGACTGGCGAATTCTCGGGAGTCGGGGAATCCTCAGGCTAGCAGACTACTGCAAAACAGCCCTTGCTGCTAAGCTGTTGGGCATTTAACCTGCATACTGCGGGCGGGGACATTTAATTTTTCCCAAATTGACTGACGATCGCATTTATCGCATTTATCGGATTTATCGATACAGCCACATCTCGAAACCCTCGCGGGTTAACTCTTCGGGCCCGCCAGCGTCAACTTTCAAGCCCAGTCCCCATCATCCGGGCCTCTCCATACAATACAAAAAGTTACAGGTGTTGCAAAATATTTTTTTCAGGATATACTACTGTAACTCGGTCAGATAAGCGGAGTTAGCTTGTTTCACTCCTAAAATAGGTAAATAAACTCATGAGCATTACAATTCAGAACGTATCGAAACACTTCGGCTCCTTCCACGCAATTGACAACGTGAATTTGGAAATTAAAAGGGGATCTTTAGTCGCGCTGTTGGGGCCTTCCGGTTCTGGGAAATCGACTCTGCTGAGGATGATCGCGGGGCTAGAACCGCCGGACAGCGGTCAGATTTACCTGATCGGTGAAGATGCTACTCATCAGTCGGTGCAGGAACGGCATATCGGTTTTGTGTTTCAGCACTACGCTTTGTTCAAACACATGAGTATTAGGAAAAATATAGCTTTTGCGATGGAAATTCGCAAAGTTCCTAAAGCCTCTATTAGCAGGCGGGTTGATGAACTTTTGGATTTAGTGCAGTTGACAGGTTTGGGCGATCGCTATCCTTCGCAACTTTCCGGCGGCCAGCGGCAGCGGGTTGCTTTGGCCAGAGCTCTAGCAGTTCAACCAAAAGTGCTGCTGCTAGACGAACCTTTTGGAGCATTAGATGCTAAAGTCCGCAAAGAATTGCGATCGTGGCTGCACAACCTTCACAAAGAAGTTAACATCACCACAGTTTTTGTGACTCACGACCAAGAAGAAGCTATGGAAGTAGCCGATGAAATTGTGGTGATGAACAAAGGTAGAGTCGAACAAGTTGGCACTCCTGCTGAAATTTACGACAAACCGGCGTCAGCTTTTGTGATGAGTTTTATTGGGCCGGTCAATGTGCTGTCGAATGCTGCGGGTTTGTTCGCCAGCCACGCCCCAACGCTTCGCCATAATGGAGCCGCTCATTCGGAAGTAGTGTTTTTGCGCCCCCACGACGTGGAAATTAAAACTAAGCCGGAATCGGGTTTTTCATTAGCAACAGTCAGCCGCATCATTCATTTAGGGCGGGAAATACAAACCGAGTTAGTGTTAGAGTCCGAGCAGGTAGTAACAGCTTACGTGAGTCGCGAGCGCTTCGATTCTCTACAGTTAACGCGAGATCAGCAGGTTTACGTCAAGCCCAAACACGCGATGACTTTTCCAGCTTATTCAATTTAAATCAGCGACTGCATCTTACTCAAAATACTATCCGGGATCTTCTACAAAACACTGCTCCCACATCGTTACCAGGCTCGTGCCTGGTAATGCTGTCTCGTGGCTCTAAATCGGAGGCAGAGCCTCCTGAAATTCATTCCCAGGCAGAGTCTGAGAACGAGAAAAACGAGAAATCCCAGGCAGAGCCTGGAAGAACTAGAAAAAAGATAGGTGAAGAATATGACTGCTAACAAATTCAAGAATTTAGCAACTAGCACTTTACTTAGTTATCGCCGTTACATTCAGGCAGGATTAACACTTTGTGCAGGATTTGGACTGTCTGCGATAGCCTGTTCAGTGGCGTACAATTGGGAATACAAATTCATGCAAGCCGAATTGCAAGATCGGCTCGACAAAATAGCTACAGAGATTCAGAGAGATGTTAGCGGGAATTTAGAAATTATTCGGGCGGCGGGAGCATTTTACAGCCTATTTGACGGCGTTCAAAAACCAGAAATGAAGACATTTGTTGGTTCTGCCCTCTACCGCCATCCGAGCCTGAAGGCGATCGCTTGGCTTCCCCGTGTTTCTGACTCTCCGCAATCTCTGACAAAGGAAACAGATTTAGATGTAGATTTGACTGCAAATCGACTAGCTTTAGAAAAAGCAACAAAAAGACAAGAAATTATCGCAACTGACCGCCAAAAATTGCCCTCACAAAATCAACCCAGCGTCTTTGTATTCCTGCCAATTTTTAGTCAAACTCCTCCCGGCGATACCGCAGCAGGGCAGCCAGATTTAGCTGCTATGGAACCAGAAACCTTGAAAGGTTTTACTCTCGGAATTTTGCTCGTTGATGCTATTGTCAAATCGGCTTTACAGGAAACTAAACTCAACTTTGTTAACGTGTATCTTCAAGATGCGATGGCTCCTGAATCCGAAAAATTTCTTGCCTTTTACGAAGCGAAAACTAACAGGATCATCACCGACGAAAACATTAAAAATCAACTCGAAATTGGGCAAAGAGCTTACTGCCCGGACGGCAGCAGTTGCACCCGTATTCTCAATATTGAAAATCGCAGGTGGTTGCTGGAACTGCGGCTAACGCCAGAGTACATTAATCCTCTAAGATTTTGGCGTTCTTTGACTGTTTTAATTTTTGGGAGTATCTTAAGTTTAGCTGCGACACTTTATATAATGAGCTTGTGGAATTATACCGATCGAATTGAAAAAGTAGTAGCAGAACGCACGACTAAATCTCAACAGCTCGAGCAAACATTGCAAGAGTTGCAGCAAACTCAAACTCAACTGATTCAGCAGGAAAAAATGTCTAGTTTGGGTTTATTAGTTGCTGGTGTCGCCCACGAAGTTAACAATCCTATTAATTTTATTTACGGCAATATCCACCACGCCCGCGAATATACTAGGGATCTGTTGGAGTTGGTAGAACTCTACCAAAAACACTATTTATCGCCTCCCTCGGAAATTTCACAGCATTTAGAAAATATTGACTTTGACTTTCTGTGCGAAGATTTGCCGCAACTGCTGTCCTCGATGAAAATAGGAGCCGAGCGCATTGTTCAAATTGTCCAATCTTTGCGGAATTTCTCTCGCTTAGATGAAAGCGAAATGAAACCTGTCAACATCCATGAAGGTATTGACAGCACTTTGCTAATTCTGCAAAGTCGCCTGAAAGCTACAGCCGATCGCCCGGCGATCGAGATTGTTAAAAACTACAGCCATTTACCTTTAGTAGAGTGCTATGTCGGCCAATTAAATCAGGTGTTTATGAATATTTTAGCTAATGCGATCGACGCTCTTGACAGTTACAGCCTCGATCGCGGGCCCAAAGCAGCGCAAGCCAATCCGATCGCGATCGCCATAACCACAGAATATTCAAGTCCCGACAAAATAATTGTGCGGATATCTGACAACGGCCCCGGTATGCCAGAAAATGTCAAAAAACTGCTGTTTGACCCGTTCTTTACGACTAAACCTGCCGGAAAAGGGACAGGATTGGGACTGTCAATCAGCTATAAAATTGTCGTAGAAAAGCACAAGGGTGCGCTGCGCTGCGATTCGACGCCGGGATTGGGGACGGAATTCTCGATCGAGATTCCGCTGCGGCAAGAAGTCAGACAACCAGTACCGTTTGTTTCGCGAAAAATATCGGAGGCAGCTTAGAAGGGGCTGGGGAAGGAAAATTTTTTTCCCATTAACTACTGTAAATCGGTCGAGTTATAGTATTATATGTAATAATGCCAAAACCAATACTGCTTTATGCAGCTTAAACCGTCTGCACTGCCGATACTGTATAACCAAAACACGCCGAGACTAAATATGTTCACTGACTTGCAAATTATTTACGAACGTGACCCTGCGGCGCGCAACTGGCTGGAAGTATTATTTTGCTATCCGGGACTGCAAGCACTTTTTTTGCACCGGATAGCACACTGGCTTTATTCCGCTGGCCTTCCGTTTGTACCGCGCTTGATTTCCCAACTGAGCCGCTTTTTAACAGGTATTGAGATCCACCCAGGAGCGAAAATTGGTACGGGCGTGTTTATCGACCACGGCATGGGGGTGGTAATTGGCGAAACTGCGATCGTTGGAGATTATGCTGTAATTTATCAAGGAGCGACCCTTGGCGGCACGGGTAAAGAAATAGGAAAACGGCATCCGACGGTGGGAGAAAATGTAGTCGTGGGAGCCGGCGCTAAGGTTTTAGGCAATATTCAAGTTGGCAATAATGTTCGGATTGGTGCGGGTTCGGTAGTGCTGCGGGATGTCCCTAGCGATTGCACAGTTGTGGGAATTCCCGGTCGCATCATTTCTCGGAAAAAGCAGGTGGAAGATGGTCAAAATTCTCAAAGCCTACCGGATTTGGAAGCTCAAGCAATTCGAGCTTTGTTCGATAGAATTAAGGAGTTAGAAGACCAGGTTAATTTTTTGAAATCTCAACTAGCTCCGGTCAAAGCAACTGAATCCGAGCCAAGCGAGACTAAAAAACATGAATTATTTATGTCTTCTAATTTATTTATTACACAGTTCTTAGACGGTGCAGGAATCTAGTAAAGCTTTAATTTATAAAAAAAAATTGGGCTAGCAACACTATCCTGCTGCAATTGTACAAACTAACTTGGATTCCTTCAGTAACTGGCTATGACTATTGCTTCTGTTCCCACTAAAACTTTTGATGAAACGAGCCGACATAGATTTTCTCGCCGCACGCACTTGCCCAACAGAAGCAATTCTCTGTGGCGAATTGAAACTGGAGTAGTGCGAACTGTAACGTGGCTTGAAGATGGCACAATTATCACCTTGGGATTGTGGGGGCCTGGTGATACGATCGGCAAACCGATCTCAAAATGCGATCCTTTTCAAATTGAATGCCTCACTAAAGTCGAGGCAGTTCTATTATCTGGCGATCGCTGGCTAAATCGAGATATTTTGCTCAATCACATTCAGCAGGCTGAAAAATTTATGGTAATACGAGGTTACAAAAGAGTTGATTTTATGCTCTATCAACTATTAACTTGGCTGGCTAAGAGGTTTGGTTCTGAGGTAGAGCAAGGACATCTGATAGATATGATTTTAACGCATCAGGACATTGCAGAAATCATCGGTACAAGTCGCGTAACTGTCACTCGCACCCTCGGTCATTTTGAGCAGCAAGGCTTGATCGATCGTCTGCCGCTCCACCGGATTATTCTGCAACCTTCTGAGGTGTGGCACTACGAAATATAATTTGCGTTTATTAAATTTTCTCCTCCACTGGTCAATAAGTTCAAAAGCAAGGGCGACGATCGCGCTTGCTTTTCTCTTTCTCCTGATTTCTTTCTTCTCACTGCCAACAGATACGATATCTCGCATTTGTTGACTGCCGCCAAGTAGGTCAGTATGAATAAACTTAACTATGACACAGCATATATCCGCCTACCTACTTAGCAGTTACTTTAAGGCGGCGGTATTGCCTGTAAAATACTCGATCCCTGCAACATTTGAGACTTTCGGGCACTACCCGCTTCGGCGTGTTCCCAAGACGGTGCAAAGGGTGGAACCAAGAAGGGGCAAGCTTTCCACCCACCCTGTACCCCCACGCCGAGCATCAGGCAGTTTCCGCCCCTGTGCCCGTGCTGCTCGTAAAACCGACAATGCCGACAGCTTAAACCTAAATTTACGTTACTCACGGGATTTCTCCAACCGTTTTTGTAATGAAGATATAATAACACCTGTAAATCTACCGGAATTGTGTATTATGATATAATGTACAATTTAAACTCGATCGCCAGTGGGGAATGTGGAACTATCTTCTAGAGTAGAATATGCCCTGTTAGCCCTCTTGGAACTGGCGAGCCACCACCCGAAGGATTCGCCCCTAACAGTAAGCGAACTTACTGCTTCTGGTGAGATACCGGAACGCTATTTAGACCAAATTCTTGCCGTGCTGCGGCGTGCGAATATCGTCCAGAGTGTGCGGGGCGCTAAAGGCGGTTATTTGCTGGCGAAAGAGCCTTGGCAAATTACTTTGCTAGAGGTGTTTTCGACTCTCGAAGGCGACGGCAGCAGCCAGACTCAAAAAGTTTCGGAATCTGTAACAATAGAAAAAACTGCGGTGCTAGAAATATGGCAGGAAGCTCGACAGGCATCTTTCGCGGTTTTGGGCAAATACACATTACAAGATTTGTGCGAACAGCGCGATATTCGCAAACAAACACATCCCATGTACTACATTTAAGGGGAGAGAAATTAAGCCATGAGAATTGCTAAGGATGTTACAGAAATAATTGGCAGAACTCCTTTAGTTCAGCTCAATAAAATTCCCCAAGCCGAAGGAGTAGTTGCTCAAATTGTGGCAAAGTTGGAAGGGATGAATCCGGCTGCTTCGGTGAAAGATCGAATCGGGGCGAGCATGATTCAGGCTGCAGAAGAAGCGGGGTTAATTCAACCGGGGAAAACTATTTTAGTTGAACCGACTTCAGGAAATACGGGAATTGCTTTGGCTATGGTAGCGGCGGCGAAAGGGTACAGTCTGATTTTAACTATGCCTGATACGATGAGTACGGAACGCCGATCGATGCTGAAAGCTTACGGAGCTCGGTTGGAATTAACTCCGGGACATGAAGGGATGTTAAGCGCGATCGCCCGTGCGGAAGAAATTGTAGAAGAAACCCCCAATGCTTTCATGCTGCAACAGTTTCGCAACCCCGCTAATCCGAAAATTCACCGAGAAACAACGGCTGAGGAAATTTGGGAAGATACAGAGGGTAAAGTAGATTTTTTAGTTGCTGGAGTTGGCACCGGCGGTACGATTACTGGAGTTGCTGAGGTAATTAAACCGCGAAAGTCGAGTTTTAGGACGATCGCAGTTGAACCCGCTAGCAGCCCCGTCCTTTCTGGAGGCAAATCTGGTGCTCACAAAATTCAAGGAATTGGTGCAGGATTCATCCCGGAAGTGTTGAAACCAGAGTTAATTGATGAAACGATCGCAGTTAGCGACGAAGATGCGATCGCCTACAGCCGTCGGCTGGCCAGAGAAGAAGGATTGTTGTCAGGAATTTCTGCAGGCGCCGCTTTGTTTGCCGCAATTCAAGTCGGCAAGCGTCCCGAAAATGCTGGAAAATTGATAGTTTTTGTGCAGCCTTCTTATGGCGAACGCTACCTCAGTACAGCCTTGTTCAAAGATTTAGAATTGCCCACCGTCGCCGAACTCGAATCATTAGTCAGCAATTATTAAATTGTAGGTTGGGCATTGGTGGCCACTTAACGTCAAACCGATCGTCTCTCTTGTTTATAGCCGAGTCTAGATCCCCCCTCACCCCCCGCCGGAGGGGGAAGATGCTTTTCTGGCGTCCCCCGACTATCAGGGGGATTTAGGGGGTTCTAGACTCGGCTATAAACAAGATATACAAAGGTTTTTAGGGGATTGTTGACACCAATGGGCCCGGCACTACCCCTACTTTTCAGACTTGATACAACTTCCAACTAGCCATCGCCAACATTCCGTAAATAACAAACTTTAGCGGGCGTTGAGGCATAATTTGGCAGAATTTAGCACCTACCAAAACTCCCGGCACCGAACCCAACCAAATCGGCAAAACTAAACTCCAGTTTACTGTTCCGAGGCTGAGGTGTCCCACAGATGTAAACATCAACAAAATTGCTGCCTGCGAAATATCTGTACCCACCAATTTAGAAGTATCCAGGCGGAAAAAAGCAATCAGCAACAGTGCAAACATCGAACCGGAAGACACGCTAGTGATTCCCACTATGCAGCCTAAAATTGCTGCCGCACTCACAGTACAAATACGACCATAATTAGTATTTAAGTCCCATTCACGGGGCGAAGGCATTTTAAAATTGGGGAAAAATGTTTTGACTACTAATTGGGTCAGCGATAAAGCGACAATTAGGGCGATCGCTACTCCGAGAAAGCGCAGCAATATGCTGTCTAAGTCCTGATTTCCGCTGGATTGGATGCAGTGTAAAATCCACACGCCGGTCAGCGAACCGGGTACGCTGCCCAAAGCCAGCCACTTAACTACTTGCAAGTCGAGGGTTTTTTGCTGCCAGTGTTTGAACCCGCCAACAACTTTCATCAGTGTAGCAGCTACGACATCAGAACTAATAGCAATTGATGCTGGAATTTGGAAAACAAAAATTAACATTGGGGTGATGAGCGAGGCCCCGCCAACTCCGGTCAAACCAACGATAATGCCCACAAAAAAGCTGAGAAAGGATAGTAATAAGTAGTTCACGGTTATGCCCAAAACTGTGTATTTAAGCGCTGCCAATCAACAAATAGATAACTTTGGCTGCTCCTGCAACATAGCTACACAGGCAAAATCTTACTCGCATTTGCAATATTTCTAGCCAGGAATTTTGCTCTTCAACGCTTGAGACTTACGGGGGGTTCAGCTACAGAATTCTTGGTAAAAGTAAGTAAATGCAAATAAACAAAACTACATAAATTGTAGTGTAAAAGCTCCCTGATTTCTTTATATCTACCTGTGTAACTGATTAAAAACTATCGATTTATTTATGGGGTTTATATTCGGCTTTCTACCTTGAAGTGACGAGGGTCAAAGGTAAAGCAGATTTGAGGTTAACAGACTGCTGGCCGGAAAAGAAATCGGGAGTCTCGAGAACATTAAAATGAATCAATGCCACAATGACAAGAGTGAAGGCGGTTGAGGAAACTAAACCCGTCAATAACTCTTTTTTGAGGTTTTTTTCCTTGGGTTTGTCGGTCAAAACATCTAAAGTTCCTAGCTGCATCAACAGAATTCCTGCAATATTGGAAAGCCAGTAGCCGACAATTGTGCAAGGAAACAGTAAATCTGGGGAAAGCCAACTAAAGATATACCCAAAGGCGTAGGCAATTGGCAGATTGAAAAATATGTCGTTCCACCAACACAGCGGTGATAGCAAATATCCAATTGCCAGAAGCAACCCGCCTCGGATTTTCTTAAACCAGACTTCCTTAAAGCCCTTAGCTTCTGGCAACTGTTGGGTGAGTTGTCCTGCAAGCGGGTACTCTTCACTGACTTTTTTAGCGTTTTCCACGTTGATAGCTCATAACTCGATCGACTTACCGTAGTTTAACAGCCCAAATTGCTTATGTCTAGTAAGTCAATCAAGTTACCGTATTTTGTGGGTACTCGGCTAAATATACTTTGTTTCCGGTACAAAAATATCTATCCGGAAGAGGTAGTTGAGAATGCTGGCTAGTGGTAGTTTAGGCGCCGATCGAGAAATTGAAAGTTTCAGGCAAATGCTTGACAGTTTGCCAAAGATATGCGGTGTCGATGCCCCAGTAAAATTGCAGGTAAACGAGCAAAAGCCCGATCGCGACTGTCACGCCCAGCAATTTAGGGAATATTTTCGCGACACTCTCGAGCACTAGGAATGCTGCCCAGATAGCAGCAGCTAAGATGATAATGGAAGCGATCGTGGCAACTATATCGCTGTTCATAATTAACTCCTGTTGACAATCAATCGGGTATTACAAAACTACTAGGGCTGACGGCGCCTGCAAAGATAAAATAAATTACTCCAATCCCCAATAAGCCGACAGCCGAACTGAAAACGAATATCAACCAATCTGACGGTTCGTAGGTATCCTCGTCAATTTGGCGGCGAACGGTGAAGTAGTGCAAAGTTGAGATTAAGACTGTCGCCAAACCTATTAGAGAGAAGATTAAACCCAACTTCCACCCCATCCCCAGGCGGTACTGTACGGGCATTTGCACGACGCGAAGTCGGACGATGATGACGCCAAAACCCATGAGGGCGACCGCAGCCCGCATCCATGCTAAGAAGGTGCGCTCATTTGCCGATCGATCGATCGCCCGCGATAGATTTTGCTGTTTTGTTTTCTCATCATCTACTTGCATCGGTGGGAACGATAATTGCACGCGATCGAACTCTTTAAGATTGATATAAAACCGGCGCTCTTATTCTGGTGCCATCAAACCTTCTAAGCTAGAAGGAATGGTGAACATATAATAAATTACGCCAGCCCCTAGGATGGTAATCGCGAGACTGAAAAGAATTACCCAGCGATCGGTAGGTTCATAAGTATCGTAATCGATATCCTGGCGGACGCCGAAGTAGTGCTTAGTTGATAATAGCACCGTCAGCAAACCCACTATTGAAAAAAGCAAACCTAACTTCCAACCATTGCCCGGACTTGGCAGCATAGGGGGATGGAAGGCGCGAAGGCGCACGATAACTACGCCAAAACCCATCAGCGATATTGCTGTCCGCATCCATGCTAAATAAGTGCGCTCGTTTGCCAAGTGATCCCGCACCCGCGACGGATTTGGTCGCCTAGTCTTTTCTGTATTTTCTTTCGTGGATTTCCAATTTAATAGCATAGATAAACCTTTTAATTTTAACGCCAAATTAAGAAGGGAAACCGATATATTTTCGCTGGGGCGATTATCCGCCGGGTATCGCTCCCCCGGCGGGTTCTTGCGTTGCAAGGGGCTTTACACATCCGATCGCATTACAACTTCACCAAAACTAATCATTTTCCTCAGTAGGCGCGTTGGGAAGTTGCGAATCTATGTAAGCCTGAGTCACATCAGGAACAAACCAATTCGCATCCCCAGGCTGGAAAATTTTAGCAGTAGGAACGTTGAATTCTACTGCCGCCGTATCGGGATTAGCTCTCGCTACAACTTGAGTTCCGTCAACTATCTTAACAGCTAGACCGCCAGTCAATTGTTCTGAAGCTTGATCTGCTGACCTTAAATCCGTTGCTTTGACATCGCTGGGCAGATAAATTCCATCGCAATCCCATTTATGTTCAGTTGTTTGGCCGTCAGCTAGAAAATAAAGGGCATTCTCGTAAGAAGACTCCGCTGCTTTTTTGCGTTTCGGGCCGTAGACAGCGAGGGTTTTTCCACTTTCGTTGCGGCACTGACCCCAAGGTTTTCCCGTTTCTAAAGTGTATTTTTGAAACTCCAATTGAGAGATTTTTTTCTGGAGTTCCTCAGGGGTATAATTCTGGGTATCGGGTGCGTCTTTCGCTGCCTTGAGAGTGTTCAGAGCTTCAGTCACCTCTATGTAGTCGGGATTTTTCGCATATCTCGGCGTTTTTGGAGCGTCGGCCCACGAGGGAGGAACGAATACTAAATTGGCGACCATTACCAACAGCACTAAAACAAATTTGAAGATTTTCACAATTTTTCTCCTTTTCTAGATTGTCAGGTTTTTTCCAACTTTCTGTTTGCTTGCTATTTGAGGACTTAGGCAAAAACCAGCTCTCTTTAACTTGTTTGCCCGATCGGCAAAATTTTGCAGAATCTAAAAATCTGGTTTTTTAGCGTTAGACCTATTGTCAAAGTCGATCTGCGTGGGATAGTGGCGAAGTGTTCGGGCGATATTTTAGGGATTCATCCTCAAGTTTTTAGCTTTGTTTGATTCACCACTACAGGATTTATTGAGACAACAGGTATTTTGTTGCCTAAGTCGGGCAATTGGCTAGCTCAAAAAATGGTTTCAACTTTCGTGAATACTTGAGGCTAAATTACTTTGAAGCTGCTTTTAGCTCGATTGCTCACTTCATTATTAACTTAGCATATTTCTTGATAAATTTCAAGCGATTTAGCGCAAATTTTAAGCAAACAATTGTTAAGGGAAAAGTGATGACTTAGGACTTATGACTTATGGCAAATTATCTACCTATAGAGGGAGGGAAGTAGCGGAACATTGGCTAATTTAGTTAGATTGAAATTGCGGGAGAAGGCGATAAGTACCGCTTTCAATCAGAATAAATATTCCCAAGCCAATTAATACAAAAGGGACAACAGCCTGAGTATAGCGAGTCAAAATAGGGGCGATCGCCCTGTGGCCAGTTAACCAGTAAGCGACATAAGACCAAACACCTACCATCACCGAGAAAACCGCCAAAATCACCACCAAGCTCGGCAAATCGCTGCTAGCAAACAGCGGCAAATAAATGCCGATGTTGTCTCCCCCGTTCGCCACTGTTACCGCAGCCACATTCAAAGTTTGGGGATTGAAAAGATTTGCTAATTTTGACACAGCAGATGAATTAGATTGACGGTTAAATTCGCCCGATACCGCTTGTACGTCATTTTCCTCGTTTTCTCTGTTGACTAAGTGACTGATGCCGATCGCGATCGGAACCAAACCCAGCAAGCCAATCCAAGCTTTCGGCACAATTAAACCGCCAAAAAAACCGGGCAAACTAGCAGCGATGAGTGCTGCAAATCCGAGGTACTTACCCACAAAGATATGCCGGGGGCGGAAAGTATCATTTACCTGGGCGAAGAACAGCATCGAAAGCACCATATCGTCGATATTGGTTGCGGCAAAAGATGTAATCCCGGCAATAATCGCTGCTGCAATCCAATTCATGTGCTGTCCCTGCCATTTTTCTAGACTTCAGTTTCCCTGGCGTTACTTCTGCTCATAGTGATCAAACAGAAAGCGCAACCGACTAAAGATATTATACTTAAAGTTGGGCTTGCCAGAGTGCCGCTTTTAACCAGAATCGCCATTCCCAATCCGATCAAAACAAAAGGCACAAGCTGATTGCCGTAGCGAGTCAAAGTATCCGCGATCGCCCGCATCTGAATTAACCGATAAGCAGCGTAGCACCAAACGCCTACCATCGCGAAGAATACAGCGAGAATCACCGCCAAACTTTCTAAAGTATTGCTAGCAAAAAGCGGCACATATATCCCGATATTGTCGCCCCCATTTGCCACCGTCACCGCTGCTACGCTGTAAGTTTGAGGAGACAGAAAACTGCTAAAAAAAGATTTCTCAGATTGCTCTAATTCTGCCTCAGCTTCCGAATCGTCAGTTTCTGGATTCAGCAAGCGGCTAAGCCCGATCGCAATTGGCAGCAAACCCAGCATTCCGATCCAATCTGGCGGAAAGATTAAGCGGCCAAAAAAGCCGGGAAGGCTAGCCAAAACCAGTGCAGTAAAGCCCAGATACTGACCGAAGACGATATGCCTGCGCCGAAATACTGCATTCACCTGCGAGAAAAACAGCAGCAGAATCAGAATATCGTCAAGGTTTGTAGCCGTAAAAGCCGTCATCCCTGTAGAAATTGCTGTTAGTAATTCATTCATTTCTGTGTCTCCTCAGATTTTTTATTTCGTTGTACTGGCTGGGATCGTATCTTAGGAACAGGCTCTCCGGCCTGTTCCACACAAATTAATTTTCTTGTGGGTCGTTCCTCCGACGCTGCCCTTGAAATGCCGATCGACAATCCTGCAATATCTCAGTAAAAAGCCCGTTGCTAAAAACTCTTCGTTCTGACTGCGAACAGGTAACTGCTAATTAAAAACCATCACTGTCAAAGGGGACTGCTTTGAATCGAACACCGCCGTAAATTGGATTTTATTACTCGAATTTGGCATGAATTGCGTCAATACCCTGCTCCATCGAACCCACAAGTCCAGGATAGCGCCGCCGCTGCAAGAAAAACCACCCGCAAGTAAGCACCAAGTACATCAAGAACAAGTAAGGAAACGCATCGTAAGGAGCTTCTGGAACTGGGAACATAGTGCTGCCTGGAATGCCCACACTTCCGGCAATCGGAATCATCATAAATGCGATCGCCACCACCGAGAATAGCACATCTCGCACGCGCAATTTACGAATTTTGTGCAGGTAAACCGGAGCCGCGATCGAAATCAAGATGTATACCGTTAAAAATCCGTAGCTGCAAATTGCCCCCAAATAACCCATACAATCGAACAGTTTGATGTTAAACATAGACATCACAGCAGGCACCAAAAATGTCATAAATGTACACATCGTTACTGCAACGTGGGGAGTTCTATTAGATGAATGCGCTACACCTAATGAAGAGTGAAACAAACCGTGGCGCGCCATCATAAAAAACACTCTCGCCGCTGGATTGATGCTGCCGAGCACGCAAGCAAAAAAGCTAAATAAAGCGCCTACAGCCACTAACTCTCCCAGCCAGCCCATCCCGACTTGTTGCGCTAGAAAAGTCAGAGGTTCTTCACTATTAGTAATAGAAACTCCAGTACCGCTAAAACCCAAAACCTCAATATAGGTCATCAGAACGAAGAATAAGCCTGCCATGACAGCACTGCCCATGACAGCCCTGGGGATATTTTTTAAGGGTTTTTTCGCTTCGTCGCCCAGAGATGTAGCACTTTCAAAACCAGAGAAACCAAACATGACTAATACAAGTCCCGTCGCTATGCTGCCCGGAGTTACGCCTTCCAAAGTTAATTGCGACATATCCAGGGCAAAACCTTTGTGCGCCCAAATGATGATTCCCAAGATAAAAATCGCTGCCACTGATACCCCCTCCAGCCACAGCATCGCCATAGCTGAAAGCTGGATATCTTTATAACCTGCATACCAAGCAACGCCGGCCCCGATCGCTAACAGCGTAATCGGTGACGGATGGATGCCTAAATGACCGATGAAAGTACCCGTAAAGTTGGCAAAACCACACAAAACGGACATCGCAGTAAATAGATAAGCCAGTACCAAACTCCAGCCGCAAATTACACCTGCAGTCGGGCCAAGTCCTTTAACAATATAAGAATAAAGAGAACCAGCAGAAGCCGATCGACTAGCAAATTGGTTGATATTGATGCTGACAAATACTAGGCCCATCAAGCCGATAAGAAAGCTCAGCCAAGTCCCGTTACCCGAAAGAGCGACAATTAACCCTAGATTAGATGCGGGTATAGTTGTAGGTGCAATGACGGCAAAGGATTGAGCTAAAACCTCCCCGAAGGATAGGCAGTCCGGCTTTAAGCCGTGTGCACTCTGATTTTTTGGCGTTTTCTTAGTCATTTATATTCTCTCTTTTTGTCGATCGACTTTTGGCGATCGGCTTAAAATTGTCGGTGCTGCTTCAGCATTTGGCCCTGCGTTAGAAGCTTGAACATAACTGTAATCCCCTTCTGAGGTAGAATCAAATGTTGTTTTTTATTGAATTAATAAATACAAGTGATGCAGTGCCGCCACAAAAGAACTGTTGGAATACCAAACCTATCTGTCGCCAAAAGCTCAAACCCTTGACGTTAAAAGGAAACTTTAAATAACGGCTAACAACCGTGCTTTTTTGGTAATTCCAACCTGTACCAGAGACTCGATCGAAAAGTTCAGGTCAAAGCAGAGCCGCCTGAGATTTTAATGTCAAAAAATAACTATATTTAGTAAAAGGGTACTCAGCATGGCCGGAATGACACTTGACCAACTGCGAGTTTTTCTAGCTGTCGCGGAACACCTGCACTTCAGCCGCGCGGCGGAGGAACTTTACATTACCCAACCTGCTGTCAGCGCCGCTATCCAATGTTTAGAGGCCGAATATGGAGTAAAACTATTTCACCGCATCGGCCGCCGGATAGAAATCACAGATGCTGGGAAGTTGCTGCAAGTTGAAACTCAGAAAATTCTCGACCAAGTTGCTTTGACTGAGAGAGGTTTGCGGGAGTTGAATGACTTGCAGCGAGGCGAATTAAACTTGGGTTGCAGTCTGACCATTGGCAATTATTGGTTGCCTGATAAACTTAGCAAGTTCAAACAAAAATATCCTGGTATTCGCGTGAACTGTACTCTGGCAAATGCCGAAGAAATTTGTGCGGGGACGGCGACGGGAACATTTGATTTGGGTTTAGTGACGGGAGATATTAAAGCTTCGCTTAAGAACACTCTGGAAGAAGAAGTTGTAGGCAGCGAACGCTTGCTGATTGTAGTTGGCCAATCTCACCCTTGGTTTGAACGTGCAGAGGTGAGCTTAACGGAAATTGCGAAAACGGATTGGGTGATGCGAGAAGCTGGTTCTGGAGTTCAGCAAATGTTGGAACAAGCTTTGCAAAGTTGGGGCATTAATCCCAATGAATTGAATGTAACTTTAGTTTTGAACAGCAGTGAAATGGTAAAAGCAGTGGTGGAAAGCGGCACAGGTGCAGCGGCTATTCCTGAATTGATGGTAAAAAAAGAATTGCAGCTATCTACACTGCGATCGATTAAAATTATAGATAGCCAACCAAGTTCTAATGTATGTTTTGAAATAATTAAACCTGTTTTAAAACTGAAGCACCGACAGCGTTTTCAAACAGGAATTACTAAAGCTTTTGAACAGATATTAACTTAAGCTGCTGGAAATTGGTAATTCAGGACTTACGCACCAATACTCAATAAACCAGTTTTTTTACCGACATAAAAAGCTAAAGGCCGTGTATTTTTGTAAAAAACCCGGTTTCTGCCCACCTGTGCGTCCAGGATTATAATTATCTCTGGACCAATTTACTCAAGTCCAATAAATTTTTACCCCCATCACCAACAATCAGCGGCAATTTCCCATCCCATTTTTCTATAGCCTGCCTTTCCAAAAGTTCCGGAGTCAAATTGTCCTGCAGCAACCTTTGCACTTCGGCTTCTCCCTTGGCTAAATTTACCTTAGCCTCAGCCTCTTTTACTGCCTTCAGCGCTAAAAACTCCCCTCTTTTTGCCTCCTGTTCGGCAATTTGTTTCGCCTCCACCGCATCGCTAAACCGCTGAGAAAAGTGAACGTGTACTAAAGAAATATCGTCAACGGCAATGTGATATGTAAGCAGCCTCAAGGTTAGAAACTCATCAACTGCGGCTTTAACTTCTCCCCGTTTAGTAATAATTTCTTCAGCCGTGTATTTAGCTATAACTGCTTTTAATACTTCTTCAACTGCCGGAGCGATAATGCGAGCCACGACTTCTTTTTCGTCACCTATTTGTTGAAAAATAGCATTTGCTTCGCTTGGGATAATGTGCCAGTTGAGCGCTACATCCGTGAAAACATCTTGCAAATCTTTTGAGGAAGCTTCAGCGGAACTTTCCTGTTTTTGCACCCTGACGCTCAATTTTTTTACACTATAAACTGTGGGAACTATTAGGTGAAGTCCTTCTCCGAGTACCTGTTCTTGCACTTTACCAAACTGCATCAGGACGCCCCGTTCTCCAGCGTTGACAATCACAAAAAATTTGGACAAAATAGCTAAAAAAACTATCACTAAAGTTAGTTGTACAGCTATGTAAACATCCTTATTTGTTTTATTGGTTGATTTGAGTGAATCAACGTTACTGCTGGATTCTAAAACCATATTCCACCCGAATCGCACTTAATTGTAGGACAAATATTGACTTAATCGATACTCTATTTGCCTGCCACCAGCAACTGTTCAAAATCCGCTGCAGGCAAAGGAGGACTGAACAAATATCCTTGCATTGTATCGCACTTGTAGCGCCAGAGAAAATCTTTTTCGGCTTCCGTCTCAACTCCTTCGGCAATTACCTCAAGACAGAGACTGTGCGCCATTTCAATAATAGCTTTTACAATCGCTGCATTTGTGCAACCATGGGTGATATTGCTGATAAAACAGCGGTCGATTTTTAAAGTATCGAAGGGGTATTGCGCCAGATAGCTTAAAGAAGAATACCCAGTGCCGAAATCATCAATAGAGATAGAAACCCCCAAACTTTTCAATTGTTGCAAAGTAGCGATCGCGCTTGGAGCATCCTCCACCATCAAACTTTCGGTCAGCTCTAATTCCAAACTGCTCGGTTCCAAACCAATTTCTGCTAAAATTTGGGCAACTCTGCTGCTGAGATCCGATTGGTGAAATTGGCGCGCCGACAGATTCACCGCTACCCCCAGCCCCGAAAAACCAGCATTTTGCCAAACTTGCATTTGCCTGCAAGCTGTCTGCAAAACCCACTCGCCTAACTGTACAATGAAGCCAGTTGCTTCGGCAGACGGAATAAATTGTGCGGGCGAAATCAGCCCTTTTTCTGGATGCAGCCAGCGTATTAAAGCTTCTGCGCTCATAATTTTACCAGTCTGGATATTGACCTGCGGCTGATAGTAAACTTGGAATTCTTCTCGTTTCAAGGCTCCGCACAAACTTGTTTTGATCGGCTCTAATTTGTCGGTGCTATCTTGGATTAATGTGCAGCTTTGCGCTCGCAAAGTATTGTACTGTTCGGCGACAGCTTCTTGTTTTTTCAAGCGGCTCGATATCGCCCCCACAAGTTCAGCTTTAGTAAAAGGTTTAGTCAGGTAATCATCTGCTCCCAATTCCATACCTTGCCGCATTTCAGAGCGCTTGACTTTACCGGTGAGAAAAACAAAAGGCAGTGTAGCAGTAACAGGATTCGATCGCAAGGCCATCAGCACCCCATACCCGTCAAGTTCCGGCATCATCACGTCGCAAATAATCACGTCGGGAAGATTTGACACCGCCGCATTTAAACCTTGGGCTCCATTTTCTGCACCCGTCACGTCGAAACCTTCAGCTTTGAGGAGTTTGAGAATATTCTCCCGAATTATTTGCTCGTCCTCAATCACTAGAATCTTTTTCATACGTCATTCCCTGAAAGCGGTATAATTGATCGGCGTTGCTGAACGCGATAAGCGTGGCAATAACTGAGAACGCACAGCTCGATGGGCCCAACAGCCAAATGTTTTCCGACCAAAATAGCAGAGGCCCTGAAAAACGGTAATTTTTCAAGGACAACTAGATTAATGTTTCTCTGGTTACTCAGCGCCCTCGGTATTATTACCAGCTTAATTAATAAATCTCTAATTAATTCTAGGCGATCGACAGTTAGCATCGCCCTGAACAACTGCTAAACTGGTTGTGTAGCTCGATCGCCTGCAAACAATCTCAGCCTATTTATACCAGTTGCCAAAAAACAATGCAATTGCCAGCAAGTTCCCAACCCTTGCGGAGTCAGTCTTTCCTCATTCTTTAATGTAAAATCTCAAATCTCAAATCTTAAATGGCATTACCTAGTGGATTCCCTGAACCCGCACAGATTGGGGTCATAGAAGTTAAGCAATATCCTCAGTACCGCGCTGTCACATACACCCACGCCGGCGATTTGCGACAAGCAACTGGAATCGCTTTCAATCCCTTATTTCAACACATCAGCAACAACCAAATTGCGATGACCACGCCAGTAGAAGCGCGCTACACGGCAACTTCTGAGCAAATCAATGCGGTTCCCCAAGCAGAAGTTTCGTTCCTCTATCCGGCACCAAATATCGCCCCCAGCAGCGTTAACTCCGCTGTAGAAGTTAGGGATACTTCGCCTATGACGGTTGTCAGCATCGGCGTGGGCGGGGCCTACACTTGGGAAAGCTACGAAAATAACCTCCAGAAACTCAAAGATTGGCTTCAAGAACATCCTGAATACGAAATAGTCGGGCCGCCGCGTCGCTTTTTTTACAATTCCCCGATGACGCCGGAAGCAACTAAAATCAGCGAGGTGCAAATTCCGATCAAGTGCCGCTGACGTGAACAACTAATTCGCGAATGTGACCCCGCTGGCGGTGTTCCCACAGGTAAATTCCCTGCCAAGTTCCTAACAGTAACCTGCCGCGATCGATCGGGATTTGTTCGGAAGTGTGTGTCAGCGCAGTGCGAATGTGGGCTGGCATATCATCTGGGCCTTCCGCATCGTGAATGTAGCGATCGCCCTCCGGTACCAGTTTAGCTAAAAAGTTAGCCAAATCCTTAAGTACATCCGGGTCAGCATTTTCTTGAATCACCAAACTAGCAGAAGTATGGCGCAAAAATAAGGTACAAAGTCCTGTTTTAATACCGGAATTCGCCACTGCATCTTCTATCTTAGGAGTGATTTTGCACAGAGACTTCCCTGTAGTTTGAATCTTGAGTATCTGTTGATAGTGAGTCATTCGATTTTAGATTTTAGATTTTAGGTTTTAGATTTTGGATGAGACTGATGCAAAACTATTCTGTCGGCTTTCGCCTCCTTTGTTTGTGTAGGATCGATCGATTTTAGATTTTAGATTTTAGATTTTAGATTTTAGATGAGACTGAGGCAAAACTGTTCAGTCTGGCGTTGCGCCGACTTTGTTTGTGTAGGATCGATCGATTTTAGATTTTGGATGAGACTGAGGCAAAACTGTTCAGTCTGGCGTTGCCCTGACTTTGTTTGTGTAGGATCGATTTCTAATCACCGTCTTCTATTTTAAACTTTCGATGAGACTGTTGTAAAACTATTCAGTCGGCGCAACGCGAGACTTTGTTTGACTCTCAAGCGATTTCAATGACCTTATGTAAAATAATCTACAACAGCTTGGGCGATCGCCTCCGTACCATTTTTATCCAATTTACCCGACAAACGGGGCGGATGCAGCGGTTTTCGCAAAAACTCCCAATCCCCCTCAAAAAACTCCGCCGCCGTCACAATTTGATGTTCCGCATAATTTTGAAGCCATTCCAGCAACACCGGAGATTCTGCAAAACCTTCTCTCATTAGAGAAACAACAGGTATTTCCAAGCGCAAAGCTTCCGCAAAAGTGCTGTATCCCGGTTTAGAAACTAAGCGCCCGCAGACAGGCATAATATCAACCGGACGCGGTAAAATCGGGAGAGATTTTGTCAACTCCTGATTTTTGACTTTAATCAAATTCGGCAAATCGGGACATCCAGCATCAAAAGTGATAAATTGCCAGTCGCTAAATTGCTGTAAGTTTTGATAAGGAATTTCCTCTAAACCCAGTCCGCCGAAAGTCAGCAATACAGTTTTTTCCAGCGGTGTTTCGATTCCGAATACTTCCCGAACTTTATCGTTACTGTAGCGAGGGTTGCCGCCAGTTAAGCCAACATCTTGAATATTTGGGAAAGCTGGCATCGATTCGTGTAGAGGAAGACGAAAAAGCCGATCGCACATTCCGAAACACTCAGCAATCCAATCAGCCATTTCTGCAAACTCCCCGCCCCAATCTCGATAGATAAAATCCCACCCGAAATTGCTCATCATCCAGCAAGGAACCCCAGCAGATGCCGCCATTCGCGTTGCCAAAGGAGGAATGTCTGCCAGCACCAAACCCACCCGATTTTGCTTGATAAAATTAACTTCGCTGGCAATTAGCGAATTTTGCTTTTTCCGAATTTCCAGCAATTTTCCCAGTGTCGCGTCTTTATCCATATTCAAACTATCAGCTTGCACGACACCCACATCAAAAGCCCGGGGACGGTGGATAAACTCGCCGCCAATGTAAGATTCTAGCAGCCAGCGAGGTGCGGTTGTTGTCATAATTAGTAAAATATCTGGATTTAATTCTTGAATTTTTGCAGCTACGGAGGAGACTCGGACAGCGTGTCCGAATCCGTGATTCGTGATGGCAATATATAATGTTGGTCGAGACATTGATAATAGGGAATAGGGAATAGGGCATCGGGCATCGGGCATCGGGCATCGGGAATTGCGAATTGGAGGGAGAGACTCGAAGGCAACAAGGCCAAGCTTCAAGCGACGCACAACGAACAATGACAAAATTAATAACTAATGACTAATGACTAAGCGGTTGTGTATTTAAATTGTATATTCCTAACCTGGCTCAGAGCAACGGTTCAGAATATCTTTATTATTATTTTAGATGCAATTTAACTGCTGAATAACTTATGCTACCGATTGATACTATCTCCGGTCGATTGACTATAATAAAAATAGTTTTTAAGGATGGACGCCCCTCCTCTCTTTATGAATAAATTAAAACTAAAATTTTTTCTCCTAACTTAATTATAATTGTACAGGCATCGAATATTCAAGAACTCATCAATTGGAGGTGCTTTTAGACCAAACAGGCAATTGATTAATCTTGTCCAGGGTTATATCTACATACTTTTTACCGTCCGCCGCTTGATTTTCCCCAAAATATCCATCATCGCCGTCGTGCTTGTGAGGGCCGCTGAAAGCTTCTGCATAGCGGCCTTGTAAACGAGCTTGATTGAAAGGAGAAGTCGCGAACCAGTACCAGCGACTCGGAAAAACTATGCCGCCAATATCCTCAATTGAATCGCGAGTGCCGCGCAAGTGGAAAATGCGATCGGCTTCTGCAAAACCCTGCTCTCCCGAAAACACGCCCCCAACCGAAATAACAGTAATTTCTGCATTCAGCCATTCTTTAAGATTGTGAGTAGCACCCAAAGCAACTTGTGCGCCGCCGCTAGTGCCAATTAAAATAACTTTCAAAGGTTGTTGAGGATTAAGTGTAATCGGAGATTTAGCATTCATGCGCTCGATAATTGCATTAGCCATTCCCTGATTGTATGCAAAACCGTAGCGATAATCAAGAGAAATTGCAAACCTCCAGAGATTGCGAATTTTGATGAATATATCCCCCGCAATCGGCCCGCTTTTTGCTTGTTCTGCAAACTGCCAAAAAGGAGCTAGCCACCGCTCTCCTCCTAAACTTTTGTTAGAAGCTGAATAAGGAAAAACATCGCCCACTGCTACGCACTGCGGGTGACTTCCAACTAAACGCTTGAGAAAAAACTCTTCTCCTGGCGTTAATTCGTCCCCCGAAAAATCGCCAACTCCCGGTAAAAAGATGATATAACAATTGAGCGACGAAGACTTGCGGGCTTCTAGAGTGCCGTTGTTTGAGGGCAATATCTCGGGTGGATTTTTCTTGAAACCCAAAGTTTCGGCACTTTGACCCAGCCACCATATAACAGTTCCCACCGGAGAAAGAATGCCCCACACTAACAGGATTACACCTGCGACGAGCAACAAATTTAAACTTCGCCCGCGCAGCCACGCAAGTATCCGTAAAATCAATCTTAGCATTTAATAAAATTTGGTAGAATGCCAATTAATTACCTAATTACGTAGAAATATTTCGGTATTTCTGCTGTATTAGAGCTTATTTTGTATAAATTGTCAACTATCTTGAGGAGCAGGACTTCAACGTGAAGGGAGAAGATTCAATTGCAGGTTTGGGCGCAACGATTTGGAACGCACTTTCTTTGAACGGCAATTTTTACGAAAAAACTCCCTACACTCGCAGAACTAAGCGGATAGCTTTAACAATTGTAATTTTAGCTGCGGTGTCCCGGGTGTTGGGCAGTGCCGTCATCTTGTTAATAAACCGAACTGAGCTATCAGTGTTATTTTTAGCACTTTGGATAGAGGGCTTGGCAGTTGCGGGGGGTTATTATTTTTGGACTTTCACTATCTTTAAAATCGGAGGGTGGCTGAAACCGGGTCACGTAACTTATAGGGAGTTGTTGGTTCCGATCGGCTTTGCCTACGCCCCCCAGGCGCTGAATTTCTTAACGTTAATTCCCTTGCTGGGAGAAGGAATAGAGCGGATATTAGCTGTGTGGAGTTTGCTAGCTGTAATTGTGGGGGTTCGCCAAGGTTTGGATATTAAAACTCGCTGGGCGGTGTTAATTTGTCTGGTGGGTTGGCCATTGATCCAAATTGCGATCGGCTTTGTGGAAGTAATTGAACAGTTGCTTTCACGATGGCTTTAAAGGTAGCAAAGTGTAATAATTAAAAAGGCAAAAGCACCAAAAAAGTACATTTCTTAAGTTCTCATGATTTCTCCGGCTAGGCGAGCCACAGGTGCAGAGCGAGTTACGGTGCGTGAGTATTGAGGCATTCTGCACTTGCTTGCTCGTCGAACCTATTTACAGCCACGCACCTATATTTGCTATATGGAGTTATGGTGGGTGACGATTGAAAGCTTGTGCACCTGCTCGAATCTATTCGCAGTCACGCACCATAAATGTGGTTTAAAATAGGATAAAATTGTCATGCTTAAAAAAGCCAAAAGCACAAAAAAACTGCCGGCTCAACTCCGGGTAATTTCTCCGGCAAGTATGCAAATAATAGCAACTGAAAAACGCCGCCAATTTTGCCATTGCGAGCCGGAGATCCCACAAGTCGCTTAACCTGTTAAAATAAAATTGCTTTGGGGCGAAATACTCTGCATCGCAGCGCGTCATTGCAAACAAAAGCATTCCTCGCTCGTGCTCGAAACAGTTTCGCTTGCTTTCTTTGAGAGAATGCTTGACAGGGTGGCCGTGGGACAGTAGATTGAGGCACAGCAGATAGCATGATTCTTGACGGCAACCACACCCCTACTATTCGGCTCTCCCCCCTGTTCGCCCCCCCTTAGCAACGATACATTGTTAGAGAAGGAAATACACAAAAATTTACATCTATAATTGGTGTAAAGTTCCAAATCGCTCCTTACCAGCAGCGATACAGCCCTCGCCAAGACAGTAGGATAGAAAAATATGTTTGAACGCTTTACAGAACAAGCCATTAAAGCAATCATGCTAGCCCAAGAGGAAGCGCGGCGCCTCGGCCACAATTTTGTAGGGACCGAGCAAATCCTCCTGGGACTCGTGGGCGAAGGCACTGGCATCGCTGCAAAAGTATTACTGGATATGGGCCTCAACTTGAAAGAGGCGCGCAATGAAATCGAAAATATCATCGGCAGAGGTTCCGGCTTCCTCCCGCCAGAAATTCCTTTTACGCCCCGCGTCAAGCGCATTTTTGAGACGGCGCTCAACGAAGCGCGGCAGTTAGGCCACAATTACATCGGCACCGAGCACATCCTGCTGGGGCTGATCCAAGACGACGAAGGGGTGGCAGGGAAAGTGCTGCAAAACTTGGGGATCGATCGCCAGAGAGTCCGCACGCAGGTAATTCGTGCCGTGGGAGAAGTGGCGGCGGTACCCGGAGGCAGAGGGGATAGCGGCGATCGCAAAATCCCGACTTTAGAAGAATTCGGCACAAACCTGACCAAGTTAGCCGCAGCAGGGAAACTCGATCCCGTCGTGGGCCGCGAAAATGAAATCGAGCGCGTGATCCAAGTGCTCGGCCGCCGCACGAAGAACAATCCAGTGTTAGTAGGCGAACCGGGAGTCGGCAAAACAGCCCTCGCCGAAGGCCTAGCGCAGCGGATTGTTAATAGAAACGTCCCGGAAATTTTAGAAGACAAACAAGTAATCAGCCTCGATATGGGTTCGCTGATTGCTGGTACAAAGTTCCGAGGCGAATTTGAAGAACGGCTGACGAAAATCATGGCCGAAATTCGTGCTGCCGGCAACATCATTCTGGTAATCGATGAAATTCACACCTTAGTCGGTGCAGGCGCAATTCAAGGCAGCATGGACGCCTCCAATATGCTCAAACCCGCCCTTGCTAGAGGCGAATTGCAGTGTGTCGGCGCAACTACCTTGGACGAATATCGCAAACACATCGAGCGCGACGCTGCCTTAGAACGCCGATTCCAACCGATCAAAGTCGGCGAACCGAGCGTGGCTGAAACAATAGAAATATTGTACGGGTTGCGATCGGCTTACGAACAGCATCACAGACTGACAATTTCCGACGCAGCTTTAGAAGCAGCCGCCACACTGTCAGACCGATACATTAACGATCGGTTTTTGCCAGACAAGGCGATCGACTTAATTGACGAAGCAGGTTCCCGCGTCCGCGTGATGAATTCACAAACCCCGCCCGAAGTTAAAGAGCTCAAAAAGCAACTGCCTGCAGTAACAAAAGAAAAAGATACAGCAGTGCGCGAGCAAGACTTCGACAAAGCTGGAAAATTGCGCGATCGCGAATTAGAAATTGAAGCCGAAATCGCCGAAGCTACGATCAACAAAAGCCAAATCAAAATCTCTCCCATCGTCACCGAAGAAGACATCGCCCACATCGTGGCTAATTGGACGGGAGTACCGGTCAGCAAGCTGACAGAATCCGAATCGGAATTGCTGCTGCACATGGAAGACACGCTGCACCAGCGCTTGATCGGTCAAGAAGAAGCTGTCACCGCAGTTTCTCGGGCCATCCGCCGCGCGCGGGTAGGCTTAAAAAATCCAAATCGCCCGATCGCCAGTTTCATCTTTTCCGGCCCCACAGGCGTCGGCAAAACGGAACTTACAAAAGCCTTGGCAACATATTTCTTCGGTTCCGAAGAAGCCATGATTCGGTTAGATATGTCCGAATTCATGGAACGCCACACGGTTTCTAAACTCATCGGTTCGCCTCCGGGTTACGTTGGCTACGATGAAGGCGGCCAACTAACAGAAGCAGTCCGGCGCCGTCCTTACACGGTCATCTTGTTCGACGAAATCGAAAAAGCTCACCCGGATGTCTTCAACATGATGCTGCAAATCTTGGAAGACGGCCGCTTGACCGATGCCAAAGGTCGGACAGTAGACTTTAAGAATACGCTGCTGGTGATGACATCCAACATCGGTTCGCGAGTAATTGAAAAAGGCGGCGGCGGTCTCGGTTTCGAGTTTACTGAAAGTGCCGCAGACGCGCAGTACAACCGCGTTCGCAGCTTGGTAAACGAAGAAATGAAACAGTTTTTCCGTCCCGAATTTATCAACCGCTTGGATGAGATTATCGTCTTCCGCCAGTTGAACAGGGAAGAAGTGAAGCAGATTGCGGACATTATGTTGCAGCAAGTCTTCAGCCGCTTAACGGAACAGGGTATTACTTTGTCCGTCACAGAAAAGTTCAAGGACTTGTTAGTTGCAGAAGGCTACAATCCCAGCTACGGTGCTCGACCTTTGCGGCGCGCAATCATGCGGTTGTTGGAAGATGTACTGGCTGAGGAAATGCTGTCTGGGAAGCTGAAAGAAGGCCAAAAGGCGATCGTTGATGTAGATGAAAACGGTCAGGTTAAGGTGTTGCCCGATGGTTCATCTGAGCCGAAATTGCCCGAATTCGCATTGAGCCATTAATGCACTCTACCAACAGATAAATACTGTTGATTAAAAACCCGGTTTCTCCCAGAAGCCGGGTTTTTAATTAAAAAATACCAGTTAAAAGAAAGCAACTTTAGGCAAGCTCCAAATCCTTATATATCAAATCCGGTAGCATCGCCGGGCGTAAAATTCAGTCAACAATCACGGACACAGCACCCGGAATTGATATAATTAATCTGCGTTAATCTGTGTTTATCTGCCTGTATCTGCGGTTAAAAAAAGATAATTTCTCTGGCCGCAGATGACAATAGATTGACGCTGATTCACGCAGAGGTCGAGAAGAGATATATGAATAATTCCCATGCTAACAGATTTGATATCATTCCTAATTCTAAAATCTAAAATCTAAAATCTAAAATGGTATGAGTTCTGGCTCTTTTATCCCAACACATTATACCAAATCCGGTTATCATAGAATACTAACAAATCAACGATAGTTAAACCAATG
>JAUBOM010000221.1:0-6761 GCA_036700245.1 Microcoleus vaginatus BM001213989 | reverse complement strand
GGGCATTGGGCATGGGGCATGGGGCATGGGGCATTGGGCATGGGGCATTGGGCATTGGTAACTAATGACAACAAACAACAGTCAACAGTCAACAGTCAACAGTCAACAGTCAACAGTCAACAAACCAATGACTAAAACTATTGTTGTTAAAATAGGAACTTCGACGCTCACTCGATCGACTACCGGAAACTTAGCTCTTTCAACTATTGCTGCATTAGTCGAAATTTTAGCCGGTTTGCGGCAGCAAGGTCATCGAGTAGTTTTGGTTTCTTCAGGTGCGGTTGGGGTTGGCTGCGCGCGCTTGGGTTTGACGGAACGCCCGCGAAACATTGCTCTGAAACAGGCTGTGGCGGCCGTGGGTCAAGGGCGGCTGATGCGCGTGTACGATGACTTGTTTACTACTCTACAACAGCCGATCGCTCAAGTATTGCTCACCAGGGGCGATTTAGTGCAGCGTAACGGTTATGTTAATGCTTGCAATACCTTTCAACAACTGCTCAGGTTGGGCGTGATTCCGATCGTCAATGAAAATGATACTGTGGCGGTAGACGAGCTCAAATTTGGCGATAACGACACGCTTTCGGCGCTGGTGGCGAGTTTGGTAGAAGCAGATTGGTTGTTTGTGCTCACAGATGTCGATCGGCTGTATTCCGCCGATCCGCGCAGCAATCCCGACGCGCAGCCGATCGCCCTAGTCCAAAGTATGGCACAGCTAACAGAATTTCAGGTGCAAACAGGAGATTCCCGCAGTGGTTGGGGAACCGGCGGTATGGTGACAAAAATAGAAGCGGCGAGAATAGCAACTGCATCGGGAGTGCGTACAGTCATCACTGACGGCTGCTTTCCTGGTAATATCGAGAAAATACTCAACGGAGAGTCGATCGGTACTCAATTCGAGCCTCAACCGCGCCCTGTAAACGCTCGCAAGCACTGGATAGCTAACGTGCTAATTCCGGCAGGAAAACTATATTTAGATGCGGGTGCTGTCAAGGCAATTTCCCACGCCGGAAAATCGCTTTTAGCTGCGGGTATTGCTCAAGTAGAAGGAGAATTTCAAGCTGATGATTCCGTGCAGTTGTGCGATACAGCAGGCAAGCAAATTGCTAGAGGACTTGTGAATTATAGCAGTTTAGAATTGAGACAAATCCAGGGCTGCAAGTCAGATAAAATTGCTGATATTTTAGGCTATCCCGGTGTAGAAACGGCGGTGCACCGAGATAATTTAGTGATAGTTTAGTAATTTTTTAAACTAACAAATATCGAGACAGTCGAAAGCGCGATCGAATGCAGAAATTGAGGATACTTGCAGCACAGTATTGCAAGAATGTGTTTGGCTGTGTCCGAACAGCTCGTTCATTACTTCTGTAAACAGTTCAAATACATTTTGTGCTAATTCTAAAGCTGCTTGGCGTTCCGCATCAGTAAGTTCTATCTCTGCTAAAACTTGCAACATCTCAGACCTGTTTAGAAGGTGATGATTTTCTAAACTTACATAACCTCCTCCCAAATAAACATATTCTTTTTTGGTAATTTGCTGTAATTCCATCACCACTGCTAGGGCCGCCTCAAAAAAAACTGTGGCCGTTGCTTCGAGGACTTCCACTAACACCAGTTTCTGAATGGGAGAGGCTTGGAAAGCATAGCATTCGAGCGCTGAACAGAGCGATCGAGTTTTTTTAGTTTCTTCACCCCAAAGCAGTCTGAAGTCGCCATAACTCATTAATTGATTGAACCGCAACGTCTCTAGGTGTTCCAGATACCCGTGCCAATAGTAGTTTTTTTTGTAAGTATATTTGTTAACCAGTTCCTGAACTTTGTTATTGCTGGAAGATTCTCGGAGGACGTACTTGTTTAAGTCGCTCAAGCCCACTGCCAAAGGATCGAGTACAGGTGCAAAAATTAGTCGTTGATTCGGGTGAATGTGTTTATTAGCTAGAAGTTCAAATAACGGCAACTTTGCAAACTCTTGCTTTTTTTCTTCGATGAATCCTACAATCTTTTGCATAGCTCTTAATCCTGAATGGCTGCTTTCAATGTCATGTTCAGACCTTAATTAATTATCCATGTTTTTGCTCCAAAATAATTGTGTTTGTTATCATACATATGTGTATTTAACATCATATGTAAGAGTGTTTTCAGTCACAGGAAATTGTGACTTGTATCATATCATACCAGGAGTAGGAGCACCATGCTCGCTAGAGATAAGCTATTCTACTAAATTGCATATTTCGGGCGTTGCTCAAAGTCAAGCCACAAGAGTTTGATTATTTATTTACAGCTAATTTAAATGCTGAGCAAGCTTATCAGGAAATTGGGTTTTAAACCCCGTCCTTCTAGGGCGGCTTTAATTTCTTAAATCCATTCCTAAAAATCAGGAATTGCTGGTATTTGTAGTATACTAAAATAGTCAAGGTTAAACTCGCAATACCCTCGTGAAACAGTTAAGACACACTTTTAGGTATAAACCGGGGGACGCAGAGCGGCGAAAACTCTTAAAACAGCTAAAGGATCAACGCATCCTTAAACCAGTAAAAACAAACAATTTCTTGATTTGTTAAGTAGGGTAGGGCATACCCAAACTCTAGGCTTGTATCCTAATACGCTTTTGGAGATAGACCCTAGGCGGGTTACTGTGAATTAGACTCGTCAATTTGTACTATTGTACGGTTGAAAGGTTTAAGGACTGCCGCAAGGACATGGTGCTTAAAGGTCAGTCGATGAATTAAGAATCCCCACGCTTTTAGGCTGGGGAGTGTCAAATAGGCAAGTGAGCATTTGCTCGCACTCCTAAAAAATGCTTTTTACAAAATCGGGATGCTGCCTGCAAATTAGTCCTAGACGCATAGGAGTCTAGAAACCCGGTTTCTTCGCAGATTCATCGCTGCTAAACAAAGATTTCTCGTAGAAACCTGGTTTCTTTAACCCTTGCTTTTATTGCTTCTTCCCTCTTCCCTCGGACGTATGACTTCTTGCTTCTTTCTTCTGCCATAAGTCTCAAAATGACAATTTCCTATTCCCAGAATTGCCTTTAGGTACGTTCTGAGTTACTCTATCTTTTGGATCAGTTAAGAAAATAATAGGAGTTAATCTTGGAACGGACTTTTTTAGCGATTAAGCCCGATGGCGTACAGCGCGGACTTGTCGGCGAAATTATCGGTCGTTTTGAAGCCAAAGGCTTTAAGCTAGTTGGCATGAAGCTAATGACGGCTAGTCGCGAACTTGCCGAACAGCATTATGGCGTACACAAAGAAAGACCCTTTTTTGCGGGACTGGTAGACTTCATCACTTCCGGGCCGCTGGTGGCGATGGTGTGGGAAGGCGACGGCGTTGTGGCCTCGGCGAGGAAAATGATTGGCGCAACAAATCCTTTGAATTCAGAACCGGGGACAATTCGCGGCGATTTGGCTGTGAATGTCGGCCGCAATATTATTCATGGTTCTGATGCTGTGGAAACTGCCCGTGAGGAAATTAGCCTCTGGTTCAAGGATGAAGAATTGAGTGCTTGGACACCTTGTTTAACTCCTTGGATTGTGGAGTAGTTTTGATATTCTCCCGATTGATTAATCGGGAGATATAGTCTTTCTCATACAGATGAGGTATCATCTTGCTGACTCACTCAAAACCGTAAAATATTGAACAGAAAATAAAATGAACTATAATTCAATCAAGAGTCGAGGCGTCGCCATGAGCAGAGCGCTGGACGAGCAGGCGACCCCTCGACTCACAGCACGTTTGTATCCCAAGCTTTGTTGACATCATACATTACTAAAAATGAAAGCTTATTATCTTGATTTTCGACAAAAGATTATCGAGGTTTACCATAAGGAGCGCATTTAAAAAAAAGCAATAGTTAACCGTTTTTGTGGAGCGACTCAGTATCGTCCAAAAATTGCTTAAACAGTTCCGTAATGCCCAAAATCTTGCTCCTCAAACTGAATTAATGTGGAATAAATTTTAAACTCAATGTAGAACAACTGCTCGGATTAGCGGAATTGATTCAAGCAAATAATGCTGCCACTCTCCCATAACTCCGTTATTTACTCGATCAAAAAATTGGTGTTACCATCAGTACAGCAACAATGGGAAGAATGACACAACGATTCAACATGACTTTCAAAAAAAACTTTTCTCTTCAGTGACGGGCACTGACAGAGTTTTAAACCTGCGATAGGAGTTCGGGTGAGGCTTTTATTATCCTAAAACCCGTACCGAAACTAGGAAAATGTGCTTGTCTATTGATAGACAATGGTAGTATTTATAAGGGAAAAAAAGTAGAGAAAGTAATTAAAAACTAAGGAGCAAAATTAATATACTTATCGCCCTCTTCGCCGGATTTCTCGCCCCTTGATAATTTATGGTCAAAACATAAAATTATTCTCTGTTCTATCAACACGACAAATTATCAAGAATTAGCAAAAGCGATAGAGTTGGAGATTTTTACTCGTTACCAGGCTCTTCCTGGTAACGAGAAGAAAAAACGTTAATCGGAATTTAAAAACTCCAAATAATTATCAGTCAATTCTTTGACTGCTAATTCGTAAAACTGCTGACCGTGTTCGGGAGTTGCTAAGGCAGGATTTGAACCCATTCTGCCGTCTGGAAATCGGCGGCGGAAATCAGCAGCACCGTAAATTTTGTACCCGGAAGCGACTTCTTCCGAAAGCGGAGCTTGCTTGATTGCTTCTGGATAAAGGTACTGGGTTAAGGCGATTTCGCTGGGGGTGGCGTGAGAACCTTCTTGGTTTCCGTACAGTTCTTTTGCGAGTTTGTAGACTGAACCGCACATGAACCAGTTGCCGATTTGACACTGGATTTTTTCGGCATTCGGTAAATTCAAGTCAGACAAATGCGCGTAAGTCTCGGAAAATGCTGCTTTCATCGTGGCAATGTTGCCACCATGACCGTTAATGAAGAAATATTTTACAAATCCCGCTTTTGCCAAGGAGGTGATATAATCCCTGATTACGAGTATCAGCGTCTGCGGTCGGAGGCTGATTGTGCCGGGAAAGCTGGTGTGGTGCAAGGCCATGCCTACATTAATTGTCGGGCCGATTAAGGCATGGGCAGCTTCGCCGACACCGCGGGCGATCGCACTCGCAGCAATGGCGTCAGTGCCGATCAAGCCGGTGGGCCCGTGCTGTTCCGTGGAGCCGATCGGGATAATTATGCCTCGGGAGCTATCGAGATAAGCTTCTACCTCGGCCCAGGTACTCAAGTGCAGCAACATGATAGGCAGTCTACAGAATTTTTACTTGCTATCGTCGATCGTAGCGGGTACGGGAAAAAAAAGGACTTTGGACAAACTTCTTATTGTCTTCTTAAAAAAGATTCTACAGTGCGAGCACAACTTTACAGTTATATTACTTAACCTTAATAATTTAACGACTTGATTACCAAAACTTTACCTTTTAATAACCTTTTAAGAGTAGTATAGCAAGCATCTCCCTATAAATTGGGTGTTACCTGGTCGATTAACAGCGGGCAATGTTTTATGAAATTAACACCGACCCCTAAAAATGACCAGACTTCTGAGGCCAAGACGCAGGCAGACAGCGCGACTCCGGCAACTGCTCTACGGCTGTATTCTTTGCACGAGCAAGTAGCAAAGGTCGAGCGCGTGTCTGTGGGATGGACTGGAGAAGGATTATAAGAGATCGAACTTTCTGGCGATCGTACAAGCGATCTCCGCGCGAGAGTGCCTCAGCTACCGAACAAGGCCCCTCTCGCTAGCCACATACAAACATAACTCCCACTGATATTTATGTCTTCTGCTGAATTAAGCGAAAGTCCTTCAAGGCTGGCTGTTGGACAAGCTGGCCGAATCTTGTTATTGGAAGGTGAAGACCTGTTGCGGGAAATGCTAGCTTTAGCCCTTAAAGAACAGGGCTATGAGGTGGTGGTTACTAGCGACGGGCGCAACGCTCTGCCTTCTGTACAGGCTTCTTCGTCATACCACGGTGAATTTGCCTTTAACCTGTTAATTATGGATTCAATTAACGGTTTGGATCTGTGTCGAATGTTACGGCATCAAGGAAATCCCGTCCCTATTTTGATTATCGGTGCTAGAGGAAGTGCCAACAATTGCGCTTTTTACCTAGAAGCCGGATCGGATGATTATCTGACAAAGCCTTTTGGAATGCGGGAGTTTATCGCTCGCTGTCGGGCGCTGATGCGACGCCAGCGCCTGGGTCGGTTACCGGAACCGAGGATGCTGCAATATAAGAGCATAACTCTGTATCCTGAAGAGTGCCGGGTGTTGGTTCGCGGTCTGGAAGTGAAATTTTCTCCTAAACAGTTTCGCTTACTAGAACTATTTATGAGTTATCCCCGGCGAGTTTGGTCTCGCGATCAGTTGCTGGAAAGAATTTGGGGTCAAGATTTTATCGGAGACAGCAAAACAGTTGACGTGCACATCCGCTGGCTGCGCGAAAAGTTGGAAATCGATCCGGGCCAACCGGAATATATCATTACGGTACGTGGGTTCGGCTATCGATTTGGTTAAAGTTTTAAATCAGTTGTAGGGTTGCAAGTTGGAGTCGAATTGACGTAGGGACACAACATTCTTGTGTCCTTATTTGTCTGTGTAGGGTGGGCAATACAATAGCTTGGAGGTGCAACCAGTAGAACTATTCCAGCGACCGTTGCCGTTCTCTTTTACTCGCTCGCGATCGGTATAAACTCACATCTTGCACCATTCTCAAGAACAGGCTTTCCGGCCTGTTCCACAAAGAGTTAATTTTCTTGTGGAACAGGCCGGAAAG
>JAUBOM010000220.1:0-7057 GCA_036700245.1 Microcoleus vaginatus BM001213989 | reverse complement strand
GCTTTAAGTAATGTATATTTACTTCCTTTCAAGCTGCCAAATACTTTAGCTCTTTGCTTAACTTTTAATGATTCTGCCGTTTTCTTTTGATCAATTCTCGCCTGATTTAACTTGGTAGTGCTTTTTTGTAAAGGGCGGAGAAAAATAGTATAATCGCTCGACGATCGCGACAGAGGGATGATTGAATGAAACTCGATCTAAGTTGCCCCACCTGTGGATCTGATGACATTATGAAAAATGGGACAACGCGCAGAGGAAAACAAAACCATAAATGTCGAGACTGTGGAAGACAGTTTGTGGAAGATCCACAGTGGAAACCAAAAGACAAAGACATCATCGCATTGGTAAATTTATTGTTATTGGAGAAAATCCCCTTAGCCGGAATAGTCAGAACAGTAGGTGTTTCAGCAAGCTGGCTCCAAAACTATGTGAACAAATATTATCAAGCATGTAGAGCAGCAAGCAGAAGTAGTGCCAAAAGCAATCATGGAAGCTGACGGTTCAAATGGATGAGTTGTGGTCGTTTGTGGATCATAAAGGAAACAAACAATGGGTCTGGATTGCACTCGATGCTCAAACCAGAGAAATCATCGGATGTAATATCGGAGAGCGTTCACGGGCATCAGCCAGACAACTCTGGGATTCATTACCAGGGGTATATAAGCAGTGCGCCAAGGTGTATACAGATATGTGGGAGGCGTATGAAAAGGTAGTGCCAAGCAAAAGGCATTTTGCGGTAGGAAAGGAGACCGGATTAACGAATTATATTCAAAGGGTCAACAACACGTTAAGACAGAGAATATCAAGGTTAGTGAGAAAAACATTATCATTCTCGAAAAAGCTAGAAAATCATATCGGGGCAATCTGGAACTTCATCCACGAATATAACCAACAAGTCAGAAAAAAAATGGGGATTGCATAACAAGAGCGATTGTTTTTCTCTATCCTTTACAAAAAAGGACTACCGTCAAGGGAATCCGTGAAAGCTGGCTCTGTTATTGACTCAAAAAGAGCATACAAGCAAATTCGGTTTATTTAAGTATACGAGCCCGAAACCTCGCTCGAAAATCCAAACTACGTTTGTTGGCTCCGTTTGTTAATGGATAGACGTATAGGACGGGTTATGGTGACGGGGTTTGGGCGATCGTAGCGATCGTCTGAGTGCCAGTTGCGTAAGTCCTGAGTCTGTACGATCTCCTCGATTGATGTACTACGATAGTCGAGTGGCACAGCACCGAGTTGTCGCACTATGTCGTGCTTGGCAACGCCCGGCAGCGACGAACACTTTGGCCCCAGGCGCTTTGGCAATCTGTACACCCACATGACCTAAACCGCCAGAGCCGCCGAATATCAGCACTTTCGGATCGGCGCGTACATTCGCCCCATCGACCAGTCCTTCCCATGTAGTCAAAAACACCAAGGTAAGCCAGCCGCTTCACGCATACTAAGGGTGGTCGGTTTTTTTGCCAGTAAGTCAGCATCAACGGCAGCAAACTCAGCCAGTGAACCTTAGTGCGAAATGTCGCAGTTTGAAAATCATCCACAACCAGCGCGTGCATCGTTGATAATGGCTGCATCTTCCACTCCTTATCTGTAATCGGTAGACTCAGATAGAGTTCGCCATTGTGCCGTCTCTTGCTCGACGTAAGCGTTCTTCTCGGCTATTGTCTGAAGTGTATCTGTGCCTAGAGGTAACCGCAGAGGTGGTTCGTCTGTGTTGACAATTTGAAGAATCGCTGGGGCGAGCTTAGTGGGATCTCCTGGCTGTTGGTAGTTAAGTCCAGCCGCCACGTCACGAATTTTCCCGACCGTATGGGCATAATCAGGGATTTGCACTGCACTCGGACGTAGCGAACTGCCATCAAGAAAACCAGTGCGGAAGTATCCTGGCTCAACCACCGTCGCGTGAATCCCCAACGGGGCTAACTCGCCGTGCAGGGCTTCGGTAATGCCTTCAACGGCAAACTTGGTTGAGCCATAGATGCCCCATCCTGGGGAGGAGCGATAGCCACCGATCGACGACATATTAATAATGTGTCCAGAGCGGTGCTGACGCATACTGGGTAGCACAGCACGAGTGACATTCAGCAGCCCAAAGACATTGGTGCGATAAACGCTCTCAACCTCTTGGGCACTGCACTCTTCGACAGATCCTAGCAAACCGAATCCAGCATTGTTGACCAACACATCGATTTGTCCAAATTTTTCTAGACTTGTGGCGATCGCTGCTTTTACTTGAGCCTCATCGGTGACATCCATGCTCAGTAGTAATACGTCTTTGTTTGTGCCAAACTGTTGCAAATCAGCTTGTTTACGAGCAGTGGCAATTAATCTGTCACCTGCTGCCAAAACTGCTTTCGCAATCTCGGCACCCAAGCCCCGTGAAGCACCAGTAATGAGCCATGTTCTCTGAGTCATGATTTATCTCCTGAAAATTTTTAGGCTTAGTAGCAAAGCTTCGATATGCAATATCTCGTATCCAGCAAACTTGAATTTTGTAACTGATTTGCTATTGGTGTTTGCACAAATTCAATATAGGAAATTAACTCGAACTTGTCGTCCACTCTGGGTTGAAAGTTTTACACAATAGAATTAGTGATGAATTAGTCAATCTAAAAATGGTAGGGTGATTCCAACTTAAGTTGGAATCTACATTCATCCGAAAGCACAACTTAGTTACAAAACAGGTGCTTCAGGTTTATTTCAAATATTTCTCGAACCATCTCAAGGCAGTTGTACTTGCAATCTCGAAGCCCTCTCCCTGGAAAGCATCAAAGTGTCCCCCCTTCAAGATTGTGAGAGACTTCGGTTCCATCGCCCGCGCATAGACAGCGGCGGCTAAGTCGGCAGGTGCAAGAAAGTCCTTCTCGCCCACAATTAGGCATAGCGCGGTAGGAAAGATCGCTTCCAGATGAGGAACGGGTTCGTAATAGAGACAGTGTTCAATCGATTCAAAGGTGAGCCGATTCTCCCATCTTCCTTCGCTCGCGTTCTTAGCCAATTCAACCCAAGTGAATGCGTCGGGTGTCGCCAGGAAGGAGGGTTGACCGGGCGGGGCAACCAGTGGGAAGTAGCTCACCTCTCCGGTTTGATACCGTTTTACCCGGTCTTGTGAAAGCAGTTTCGTGAGTTCTTCGAGTTCAAGTGGGGAGGGCAGGCGGCGGGAGTTGAGAAACCCGCTCACTGTAGGCATCTGTGCCACGATCGTTTTCACGCGCCGATCGAATGCGGCTAAATGCAGCGCGTGACCCCCGCTATAAGAAAAGCCCCAAACACCTATGCGCTCAGGGTCAACTTCGCTTTGTAGTTGAGTCCAAGTGATGGCATTGCGGTAGTCTTCATGCTGCTCGGTAGGGATAATTTGCCCGCGAGGTTCTCCCTCACTAGCACCAAGGTAGCGATAATCGAACAGCGTGACGACGAACCCAGCTTGAACGAATAACTCAGCGAACTGAGGTAGCCCCATCTCTTTGGTCAAGCCAATTCCATGAGCCATAACAATTGCGGGATAGCGATCGCCAGATGCGATTTTATCCGGAGTATAAAAGGTGACGGAACACTTTAGACCTTTACTTTCAAAACTGGTTCTTCTTTGCATAGCTGCTGTAGGAGTTAGTAAATTTTTTGGAGATTGCTGTTCTGTTTTGAACCGAGTTACTTATACACTTTGTTATTGCCCGGTATATCCACTTTTTGGGCGATTCAAATCGGATCGGTGCCATATCGCCATCGACATGGACGGTTGCCAGCATGGCGATCGCGATCTGCGGCTGTTTTGGCAAATTCCTGGGCAAGTTGATGACCGATATCGAGAACATTGAGCGGTTGTGTTTTTTCAAGACATGGCACTATGTTTAGTTCTCCTTCAGCAATTTATTGTTCTTACTGTCTCATATGTGAGGTAAATTATTTGCAGTAGTAATGGCTGTTATCAACGGATAGAAATTCCAGCGATCGCTATACCGAATCCCATTAATAAACAAAGCTGGGGTAGCCGTTATTCCGCTGTGGATGCCACTTTCGATATCTTGATTGATGCGCTCAAGATGTATATGGTTAAACATATCTTGCAGAAATTGGGAGATATCGAGTCCTAGATCGTTGGCATATTCTACTAAATAACCATCTGCTAACTGTTGTTGATGGATGAACAAAATGTCATGTATTTGCCAAAACTGACCTTGGACAGCAGCAGCTTCAGCAGCTTCAGCAGCACGTAGAGCTTGAGAATGAATTTGTATCTGCGGAAAATGACGGAAAATAAAGCACAAATAATCCTCTCCCAACGCAATACTTAGTTGTTGCCCAATGACTTTCAGTAACCGATAAACATCCGCACTTTCTTGACATTGATAATCTCCATACATCACCAGTATCACGGTGGCTCTTAACATACCCTGGTGATGATCCTGGGTTGAAGGTGGGACAAATAATAAACGGTGATTAGGGTCATTGTTCACTGAAACCTCCGAGGGGAAGTATGTTTACCGCAAGTGATACCTGCAGTGGGCTACGCCTACATTAGGCATCTCCAAAAATTAAATGTGCGTTACTTGAAACCTTTGTGAATACGTTGTATACATTGCACAACAGATCCTTTCGGTGGGATAGTAATAGTGAGGAGAAATAAAGACCTTGATGGTGATGGGAGCAAGAACGTGGTCTTGGAGATTTTGACTCACTCCAGGTAGATCGACTACGACCGGAATGCCCAATGATTGCAGATGTTCGGCACCACCAATACCCGAAAGCAACAATAGTTTGGGCGAGCCGAATGCGCCTACACTGACGATCGCATCCTGGTTGACCCAAACCTGGTGCAGCGTACCTTCGTGGAGGTATTCTACGCCAACGGTGCCAGTGCCTTCAAACAACAACCGAGTCACTAATGCACCTGTCCTTATTGTCAAATTAGGAGGCTGGAGAATCGGCAGAAGGAATACTGCAGCAGCACTGTGACGTTTCCCATCTTTGACGGTTAACTGATAAAGCCCTGCCCCTTCTTGTTGACGACCCTTGAAGTCAGGATTATCGTCAAAGTGGTTACAAAGGGCAGGTGTTTAATGGGCGTACCAGCAACGTTCCAAAAGTTGGTGCTGGTCGCGGCTGGAAGAACAACCTGAACGCTGATTCCTGTATTGGTCATCTCATGGCATAACGATTGGCTGAAGGTTAAAACAAGAGCCTTTGTAGCACCGTATACACCATTGAGAGTCTCAGGAAACACGGCGACGATCGACGCGATGTTGATAATTGTGCGGGAACCACGGGCAACAAATCCTGGCACGACGGCATAGGTCAACCGCGTCAGCACCTCAATATTTAGCGCGATCGTTTGACTCATGTCAACAATGTTTTGAGTTCAGCAGCGGCGCAGTTGCTCCGACACCTGCGTTGTTCACCAGCAAGGTCACATTTGGATCACTGCGTAGCCTATGTTCTAACTTGTGTAGATCATTGGAGTTCATTGGTTTTGTCCTTGCTAAATCAAGTGCAATGAGACGTTCGCGAAGCGCCGCCTTTGGCGGGTCACAAACTTATTGTCCATGTGAATGCTACTCATCTTTACTTATGGACAGAGGAGCTCCGACGATCCAAGTGTCATGCTCAGATGCAAGATCAGTCCAACCTTCAGGTGGCGTTTGACCTATTTGGGGGAAGAATTCCTCAATATCGCCGGGTACAAAGAGGAAAAGCATCCGAGCCACTCCCGGCCCGAGGTTCACCCATCCATGCACGCTGTTACGGGGTACAACAACCGATGTTCCAGGCCCGGCCTCGAACTCTTCACCCGCGCAGTGAAAGCGAAATCTGCCTTCAATTACTTCAAATATCTCCTCCCTCTCTTTATGATAGTGAAGTGGCGGGCCTGAGAACGGTGGGGTACGCACTTCGAGGATTGTGAAAGCCCCGCCGACATCTTTGCTGTGTACGTGGATAGCCATTTGCTCACCAGGCATTGTATCGAACCAATTGAGGTCTTCGCCCCGGCTGACAATTGCAACTTTGTTTTTACTCAATTCGGTGTTCATTATTTTACGTCTTATAATTGTGGGATTAAGGATCAAAGCACGTCATTACTTGCAGCGATAATTGCTGCCATCAACTCTGTTTGCGATCCTGGGTTGAAGGTGGGACAAATAATTAACCGTGTTTCTCAGGAGAAGTATGTTTACCGCAAGTGATACCTGGGTTAGACTACACCTACATTCCTTTGTGTGCCATCTGTATTCAGCAAACTTAAATCTTGCAACCCAATTGCTATGTGTGTTTGCATAAATTTAATATAGGAAATTGACTCTGGGTTGTCCTCCACTCCCAGTTGGCACTTTTATTGAATCGCATGGGCGATCGCATAACCCATCTCACAATGGAAGACTAACTCCAACTAAAGTTGGAATCGAAAGTTAACCGAAAGCAGAGCCTACAAACTAACAATCCCGCGTTTGGCAGCAATAATCACGGCTTGAGTGCGATCGCTTACTCCCAATTTACTGAGAATGCGATTGACATGGGACTTGACAGTGCTTTCTCCAATAGTTAGAGCAGTTGCAATATCTGAATTACTCATTCCTTGCCCCATTAAACCGGTTCTCCCGTACTTAGTGTGCTAAAATATGAGGATAATGCCAAAAAAGTAAAGCACCTATTTTAAAATTATTAAAGTTTCTAAATCCCCACCCACAACGCTTTAATAATTTCAATTTATTATTAATTCCTTCGACTATCCCGTTCGTTGTTCTCCTTTCAAAGTATCCCACTACTTCTGCCAACCGCCGCTTAATTGTGGCGACACTATTTCTATAATATTGCTGGGCTTTGTTTAACCAATCCATTAATTTTAATATCCCATCTCCTCAAGATTTACTGTTCTCAAACAACTCGTGAGATTCTGATTTTAATGAGTGCATAATTCCTACCATCAGCGAAGCGTTTTTTACTTGTTCTAATTTTTATTTTGTTTCTTTGATAACTTATTCTCGGCTTTAAGTAATGTATATTTAGGGCTTGCTGAAGAAAAGCGAAAAGCAGACAAGATAGGGAGTTGAGGGTGAAA
>JAUBOM010000219.1:0-7271 GCA_036700245.1 Microcoleus vaginatus BM001213989 | reverse complement strand
TGTTGACTGTTGACTGTTGAAGGAGGGGTCGAAAAACTGAATGATAGTTGAGTATCGACTGTTGATTCGATTTTACAATTCCGATGCTAGCGGAGTTGATATCAGTTCAGCAATGACAAATGAATAGTATTTTGAGGTTTGTAGGGTGCTTGTGGCGCACCATTGGTGTCAACTTAAGGAAAAAGTTGCCGGCTGTTGGAAACCGCGCCTACACAAACAAAACCCACCTACGTGGGTTAAAGAAGAAGTCCGCCTGCGCGGACGCAAGTTTGTGTAGCGCCATACTTCAGTCTGGCGAATTCTTTGCAAAGGCTCAATTTTCGGCAAGCATTGCTTTTTGTCCTTCAGGGGAAGTTGCGTAACCTAAGAAATCCTTAACTGTTTGGCTAGGAGGGTTTTTGTAGGCGTAGTACAACTGCCGCTGGTAAGGATAGTTACCAGCATCCGGCGTCGCACCGTTGACGGGAACAACGCGCACCGTTTTCTGATTGACTACTTGAGCGAAAGTCGCATAGCCAATACCGTTGTTGCCTAAAGCTTGCAGCAGGGGAGTTGTCGCATCTCGATCGAGCTTAGTGATATTCGGCCCCGTGCCAAAATTAGCGCCAGAGAGCACTTGTTCTTTAAAAGTTTGGTGAGTGCCGCTAATTTCGGGTCGATTTATCACTTTAATCGGGCCTGCCGGGCCGCCGACGTTCGACCAGTCTTGAGCATTTCCCTTGAAGATATCTTGAACTTGAGCGGAAGTTAAACCTCCTTTAAACGGGTTGTTAATCCCGACTACGAGGGCGATCGTATCTAGGGCAACGGGCACAGCAGCCAAACCCTGAGCTTGTTCTTGAGGCGTCAAAGGTCGCGATATCGCTGCAATATCTGCTGTTCCCGCCGCCAAATCCTGAATTCCTTTTTCAGAACCGTTCGCTTTGGTATCGACTGTCGTGCCGGAAAACTTGCCTTGAAAGCCGTTCTTGAGGTTCTGATTGATTGTCACCATGCTGGTGGAACCGTCAATTCTCACGGCTGTGCCCGCGGGCACGGAAGCAGGAAGGGCAAAGGAAGGAGCAGCTACAGGCGGTGCTGGGCGGCTTGCTGGCGCGTTCGGCAGGGGCGAAGCACCGTCTGCGGGTGTGGGAGTGGGTGTATTATTAGCATCCTGGGACGCTGGTTTGTTGAGAAAAAAGAACCAACCGCCACCGGCGAGCAACAGAAATAACAGAATAAAAACTATGGGGGGAGGCCCGCTCTTAGCCATAAAATTCTCCTTAGTTGGGAAGTTCTTTGTTGTTGGAGTCGTCTAACATTTGCAGCCTGCGATTAACTTCATCGTCTAAGGTCATATTTTCTAATTCTGCCTGAAGTCTTTCTTGGGGATTCTCAGATATTTCTGCTAAAGCTTGCTGTTTGAGGTGGTGGTTCTGGACGGCGTTTTTCGCTTGATCAAATTGCGATCGAGCTGAATCGATACTGAGGTCGTTGTTGACTTTGGATATGGCTCGGAGGGCTTCGTTAATCTCGGCCATATCTTTCATATTTTGCATATCCGTTTTGTAGGCTTCCAGCTTCATCCGTTCTCGATTTAGCTTGTCTTTGGAAGCGTTGACGTACTGTTCGGCTTGTTTTACTTGGGATTCTAACTGCGGCAGAATTTGTTCTGTCTGAATTACTTTCGACATTGCCAAGCGGGCTGCTTCTTCGTTGCCGTTGCGCTGGGCTGTGATGGCTTGGCGCTCTAGGGTTTGCATTTCCCTAACTTTTTCTTCATATTTTGTTTTGGCGCGCTGGAAGGCTGCAACTTGGGTGGAGACTGCGGCTGCTAGCTTTTGCACTGATTCTTGCATCGATCGCAGCGACTCTTCGGCTACCGCCACCGCCACCGGGCCGCCGGATTCTACGGGCAGTCCCCACATCCAGTTCCAGGCACCTACTATGGTTCTGCCTGCCTTGTCGCCCATCAACCAGTAAAGGACTTTTTTCATATAAAACACTCGGTAAGCTTGGTTTTTACGCCTAGTTTACATCAGCATTTGTCGATCGCCCCCTCAGGTCGATCGATATCTACAATTTTAATAAATATTTTCTAAATCTCTCGATCGTCTATCCCCAAGTTGCACAACAGGCAATATTCGGATTGCCTGTTGTGCGATTCGTTTTTGGGCAATCTTCGGGTCAATTAACTCTAAATTTTATAACCTGCCGTTTAATAACAGGGTGAATTACCCGACGTTCATCTGAGTACAGATAGAACGCGGGCTTCCCTATTCAACCGCAACAGCCTCTACAGTAGTAGACTTGCGTCCATACCGTTTTGGTCTTACATTGCGTCCAAGGGCAGTAGCGCTGATTCCCAACGCCAAAATCCGTAAGCCTTCATTTCTGATATTGATCGCCGCATTCACATCTCGGTCATGTCGCTGATTGCAACGAGGGCAATCAAACGAGCGGACACAGAGATCCATCTTTGGGATTTGTAGCAGCGTATTTGAGCAAAGGTGAGAAGAGGGAAAAAACCTGCCTATTTCTAGATAAGTCTTGCCGTCAAACTCTGCTTTGTATTTGAGCATGGTGCAAAACATTCCCCAACCTGCATCACTAATTGCCTTGGCAAGGTTATGATTTTTGACCATGTTTTTCACTGCTAGATTTTCCACCACGATAACTTGGTTTTCGTTAACTGTCTTACGGGACAGCTTGTGGAGGAAATCCGAGCGCACTCTCGAAATTTTAGAATGCACTTTTGCCACAGCAATACGAGCTTTACGCCGCTTGTTCGTGGTCTTATCCTTTTTGCGAGATAGCTTTCGCTGTTTGCGTTTTAAGTTAAGCTCATGCTTCTTAAGATGCCGTGGGTTTTGGTATTTTGAGCCATCCGAAGTGACGGCAAAATCAATCAGCCCCAAGTCAAGCCCAATCGTCTTGCCTTCACTACTGGGTTCTGGCGAGTCAAGACCATCCTCGACCAATAGCGAAGCATAATAGCGACCATCAGGCATCCTCGACACCGTAACAGTCCTCAACTTTCCTTCTATGTCTCGATGAACCTTACCTTTTACCGTTCCTAAGTAACCTGGGAATTTAATTTCGCCTTGGCTCAATAGTTTGACATTTGCGGGATATTGAAGGGATTGCCGACCATGGCGATTTTTGAAAGATGGATAACCAGTACGTCCGTCAAAAAAGTTAATGAACGCTTGAGATAGATTTAGCACAGATTGCTGAAGACATTGTGAATAGCAAGTTTTTAGCCATTCGTGTTCAGCTTTCCAGAACGGGATCTGCTTTTTCATATCAAGAGCAGACAAACCTTTACCCGTCTCTTTGTAAGCTATTGACATAGCCGCAAGTGACTGATTCCAGACCCAACGGGCACACCCAAAAGCTTGAGCCAAATGAGCTTGCTGTGCATCCGTGGGGTAAAGTCTGACCTTGACTGCTTTTAACATTCCATTATGTTAACACGGTTTACAGAACATGATAAATAATAGGGTGGTGGCATAGATTATTTGCAAAGTCGGCGGGGCATCGAACCCCTTGACTCGCACAGCGAACATCCCGTCGCTCAAGGTCGTACCATGTTTGGCGCGGGGCTTCCCGCGACTAAGCTAAAAATAGATTAAGCGGGCAAATCTGCAAAACTGCTAACATTTACCAGGGCTAAATCCGGACAAGTCCGTTTGATCAAACCTGTGAGAACTTTGCCCGGGCCAATTTCCACCACGCGATCGATTCCTTGTTGTGGCAATTGCAGAGAAATTTCTCGCCACCGCACGCCTTTGGTCATTTGCTGAGTCAACCGCTGCTTTAAAGTGGCTGCGCTGGTAGTGGCTGACGGTTCTGCGTTCGAGAGCACCAGCATTTTCGCATCGGAAAACCTTGCAGACTTTAACGCTAGCTGAAACTCTGCCGCCACTGATGCCATCAGGGGAGAGTGAAACGCACCAGAAACATTCAATTTAACGGCGCGTTTGACTTTGATTTTGGCAAGCAAATCTTCTACTGCTGCGGGCGTTCCAGAAATCACGACTTGTGCTTCGCTGTTGTCGTTTGCCAGCACCACATCTCGGCTGTATTGAATTTGCAGTTCTAGTTCCTGCCTGTCGAACCCGATCAAAGCCACCATTTGCCCGCCAGAGGCAGAGTCCATGAGTTCGGCGCGGCGTTTGACTAAGCGCAATCCGGTTTCAAAGTCAAAGACGCCTGCTGCGTAGAGGGCAACGTATTCTCCTAAACTGTGACCGGCAACGACTGCTGGCCGATCGCTTTTTTCTCGCACTAAGTCGGTCAAAATACTTTCTACTACGAACAAGCAAGGCTGAGTGTAGAGAGTCCGAGATAGTTTTGCTTCTTCTTTTTGGCAAACTTCCGGGACAGACCAGCCTAAAATTTCTTTAGCGAGCTCAAATTTGGCTTTGGCTGTTGGCAAGTTTAATAAGTCTGCACCCATCCCGATCGCCTGGGAACCTTGTCCGGGAAATACCCATGCTGTTTTAGTCATTTTTCCGGTAATCTGCTAATTGGTGGTTGCTAATTGGTGATTGCAAAAATTCTTTGTTTCCCGCTTCTAAGTTCGCTCGCTGGTATCCGCTATCTTTCGGTTAACGAACTATCTACTGGCGACTCATAATTCTAACATATAACTGCGATTTTTACCAGGTTTATTTTTTTTTGCTACTTTAATCAGATTAATAGCCGTAGCACAATTTTCAACCTTCAAGCCGGGGAAAGTCGATCGAAGAATAGAGGATTTTCAATTTCAGGGCGCGCTTGTCAAGAACTCCTGTCCCGATGGTGTACGGCTGCGCCCCTTGTCCTATGTATGGCGTGTTAAAGGATCTGTATTTTGCAACGGTCGCACTCCCGACAATAAGCAGGGCAAGTTTACAGCCTGCCGCCCAATATTACCTTCCCCATTGAAAGATTGCCGCCCCCCAAGTCAAACCTGCACCGAAACCAGCCGCAGCAATAGTATCGCCCGTTTTCACTTTACCCAGACGCACAGCTTCGTCTAAGGCAAGGGGAATTGAAGCTGCTGAGGTATTGCCGTAATTTGCCAAATTGCTGATTACTTTTTCGGGGGGAATCTTTAGCCTTTGGGCCACTGCATCGAGAATCCGCTGATTAGCTTGGTGCAACAGCAGCCAGTCAATTTCTGCAGCGCTGACATTTGCCCGAAACATGGCTTTTTCTATGACTTCCGGCACTTTTCTCACGGCAAAGCGATAGATTTCTTGACCATTCATTGTGATGGGATGAAATCCGCCAACTCCGACGCTGACGCCGTCAATTAATTCTTTTGGCTCGGCTTTGTAAGCCAAATTGAGAGAGGAATTTTGCGTACCGTCGCTGCGAATTTCAAATCCCAAAAAGGAATCGACTTCTGAAGCTTGCAATACCACCGCACCTGCACCGTCTCCAAATAGAATGCAAGTACCCCGATCCGACCAATTCACCCAGCGAGACAAAATATCTGCTCCGATCAGCAAAACATTTTGATAAACCCCTGTCCGAATGAACTGCGAGGCTGTAACTAAACCAAAAATAAAGCCCGAACAAGCTGCCGTCAAATCAAAAGCCACTGCTTTTGTAGCGCCCAACTGATATTGAATTTTACTGGCAGTGCCAAACAAATCGTCAGGACTTGAGGTCGCCAAAATAATCAAATCAATATCTGTCGGCGAAATTTCTGCCATGGCGATCGCCTGAAGCGATGCGGACGACGCTAAATCGCACAAAGAAGTGCGATCGTCCGCCAGCCTGCGGGAGCGAATGCCCGTCCGCGCCCCAATCCACTCGTCATTCGTTTCTACTATCTGACTCAAACCGTTATTATCAAGCGAAACCTGCGGTGTACAAGAGCCGCTACCCGTGACGGCAATGCCGAACCCTGATTGCTGCAACATTCCTCTCCATTTACTCGCTGTTCGATCGAGAAATTAAAAATTAAAAACTACCAATTAAAATTATTTTTTAAACTGCTGAAATTACTTTTTTCAAGCAAAACCGCTTGTTTAAGCTGACATTTTTAATTTGAAATTTTTAATTTTTAATTTCTACTTACTGCCTTTAATTCACAGCTTCTTGTTCCAGAGCGCTTTGGTGATTGGACGATCGAATTCGCTCCAGCACTTGGTTGTCAATAGCCTCCTTCGCCAAACGAATGGCATTAAAAATCGAGGCAGCTTGAGACGAACCGTGGCTGATAATGCAAACTCCAGCAACGCCCAATAGCAAACCGCCGCCGTGTTCAACGTGGTCTACCCGCTGCTTAAACCCCTTGAGGCTTTCTTGCAGGAGGGGAGCGCTAATTTGATTTTTGAGTCCGGCAGCCAATTCTTCCTTAAGCACTTGCACCACGACTTCGCCCACCGCTTCGGCAAACTTCAACAACACGTTGCCGACAAACCCGTCGCAGACAATCACGTCGAACTTCCCAGACAGTACGTCGCGACCTTCGGCATTGCCCACAAAAGGAATGTTCGGGTTGTCCACCAATAACTGGTGTGTTCGCACCGCTGCGTCGTTGCCTTTAGAAGGTTCTTCGCCAATGTTGAGCAGGCCGATTTTAGGTTCGGCGACGCCCAGCACGCACTGGCTGTAAATAGTTCCCATAAGAGCGAACTGCTCCAAAAATTTGGGGCGGCAGTCCACATTAGCGCCGACATCCAGAATGAGTACAGAGCTGCCCGGTATCATTGTTGGCAAAACCGCACCGATCGCAGGGCGATCGATTCCGGGGAGCCGCCCCAACCTGAGCAGGGCAGCAGCCATTGCCGCGCCGGAGTGACCGGCGGACACCACAGCATCAGCTTGCTGCTGCTTTACCAAGTTCATCGCTACGTTAATCGAAGCGTTGGGCTTGCGTTTGAGGGCACTCAAAGGTTCTTCGTGCATTTCCACCGCTCCTTCTGAAGGAACGATTTCTAGCTGACCTGTAGAGACGCGGCCGATCGCGTCTTGTTGCCGGAGCGAGTCTTCTATTTGCTGCGGGTCGCCCACGAGCAAAATCTCTACGCCTAATTCTTCTTGTGCCTTAAGCGCTCCAGCTACAACTTCGGCGGGGGCGTGATCCCCACCCATAGCGTCTATCGCAATTCTTGCGCGTGTCGATCCCATTGACCAATGTTTGAGAAACACTAAAAATTCTACCAGGAAGTCAGGAGCGTGAATCCATTCGTCTGAATAAAGAACTAAAATCCGCTCGCGGCCGATCGAACAATTGTCATCAAAAAAATGGGTAGAAACCCCGTCCTTCTAGGACGGCTTTATATTGTCTT
>JAUBOM010000218.1:0-7332 GCA_036700245.1 Microcoleus vaginatus BM001213989 | reverse complement strand
AGAAATAAAAAACCTGTATCCGATGAAACTTGCCCCCCGAATTTATCCGTGGGGTGAATGCTTCAATCTAAAATATAAAATATAAAATATAAAATATAAAATCGATTGACTTCATATTGCTGCTAGGTCGGACAAACAAATATCCATCGAATTTGAAGTATTCCATCCATAATTTCGGTTTTTCTTCTGAGCAATTCGCCCAAAGAAAGAAGGAAATATTTATTATTTAACAAGTATTGACAGAAATAAGTGTAGTAACTCGAAGATCGGAGATTCTTTTCGTCCATATAAGCTCCCGGAATCCACGAATTTCTTAAGATATCCCGACCCCAATTCAGGGTTCCCATGAATAAAACACAATCATTAGGGGGAAATATTGATGAGCTGCTTCTGGGCGAAAATTGAGATATTTGGTTTGTTGGTAAATGTATCCTTGTTTATACAATTCTGCTAAAAATTATGTTTCACGAGCGTAAATATTTTGTTCGATCAACCAATTTACTTTTTTCATGACAGTCTTATGTTCGATCGGTGTTTGAGGGGCAACTCCCGCAAAGAGAGCGAAAATGACTAGATTTTGCCCTTGGGCAAAAAGGCAGTTGAGATCGAGAACGTTTCCTCATATCCTAATAAGCGTAGGGTACTTCAAAACATCTAAGCTGCTAGCTCAGCGTTTGAGTGCCTGAAAAAAATCAATAGCGGAAGCGCTTTTAACAAGATGGCACAAAATCACAAATCCACGGTTATCATTACCGGCGCTTCCTCCGGCGTCGGTTTGTACGGCGCGAAAGCTCTCGCAGACAAGGGATGGCACGTAGTCATGGCCTGTCGGGACGTGGGGAAAGCCGGAGATGCCGCCCAAGAGTTGGGCATACCTGAAGGCAGTTTCTCCATCATGCAGATTGACTTGGGCGATTTGGAAAGCGTGCGCAGGTTTGCTAGGGCATTTAAGGCAAGCGGCAGACCTCTGGACGCTTTGGTGTGTAACGCGGCCATTTATCTGCCTTTGATTAAGGAACCGCTGCGGAGCCCGGAGGGTTATGAGTTGACGATGACTACCAATCACCTGGGTCATTTCCTGCTGTGCAACCTGATGATGGAAAATATGAAGCCTTCCTATTATTCGGATGCGAGAATTGTGATTTTGGGAACTGTGACTCACAATCCAGACGAGTTGGGGGGGAAGATTCCTCCGCGCCCGGATTTGGGCAACTTTGAGGGTTTTGAAGCGGGTTTCAAAGACCCGATTTCCATGGTTGACGGCAAGAAGTTTGAACCGGTCAAAGCTTACAAAGATAGCAAAGTTTGCAACGTGTTGACGATGCGGGAATTGCACCGCCGCTTTCACGAATCGACGGGAATTACTTTCACTTCGCTTTATCCGGGATGCGTGGCGGATACGCCGCTGTTCCGCAATCACTATCCCCTATTTCAGAAGCTGTTCCCGCTGTTTCAGAAGAATATTACGGGGGGTTACGTGTCGCAGGAGTTGGCGGGGGAAAGGCTGGCGATGGTGGTTGCCGATCCAGAATACAAGCAATCTGGGGCTTATTGGAGTTGGGGAAATCGCCAGAAAAAAGATGGCAAGTCTTTTGTGCAGAAGGTTTCTCCCCAGGCCCGCGATGATGAAAAAGGCGAGCGGATGTGGGAGTTGAGCGCTAAGTTGGTGGGATTGGCTGACGGGGCTCAAATGGGTGCGGCGGCTGGTGCGGGTCGCTCTGCATAATTCATAGTTAGAAGCCCCCTTTATCAGACTTGGCGGTTGAAACCGCCTCTGGGCAAACCTGGTCTGCCGGCGCGGACTCAAGAATAAAGGGGGTATTAAAGTTGGATTTGGGATGATGCACCAAAATCAAAGAAACCGGGTTTTTTACAGCATCTGCAGGCTGTAACGAAGTGTTTTCGCAAAAAATCCGGTTTCTTGTCACTGGTGCGTCCAAAACTATTCAGGTCGCGGAATCCTACTAAAATCGTAGGTTTTGCGACCAAATAAACCAGGTTTTATACAGTTGCCGATCGACTTACACGATATTTGTTCTGATAATAACTCGGTTGGTGGGTAAACGTTGGGAAATGAACAGGGGTCGATCGACCTTTTGGTATTTACCACCTACGAAACTGTTAGCTGCGACTGCTGTTTCTGTTTTTTGCTGTTAAAATTGATTTTTACTTGAGGGTGCTCACTTCCTGAAAATATTTTTCCCCACTTAAGCGAGATAATAATTAAATCTTATGGCTTGTCGAGCGCAACAACTATTTTTACTCGCTGGAATTTTTGGGTTAGTTTTGTTGGGAAAACCAGGAAAAACATCCGCTAGCACAGTTGAAATTTTGACCTCAAAGGTTGAGGATTTGGCAGCAGTTAGCAGCGGAGGCGATCGAGCTTTCGTTCCCGACACTAATCTTGAAACTCGCGAAGGCTTACGGCCCGCTTACGACCTTCTGCAGTTACCCGCTGAATCAGAACTTGCGCCACTGTCGCCAACTCTACCCTTATCGGCACCTCCGGAAACTCCCGACCCCTCGCCGGAAGCGGCAAATTCTGCCACAAGCACATTAAGCACAAAAACTCAAGAAACCGAGCTTTTTAACCGAGGTCAAAAGCTAGAAGAAAATATTGACCGAAAAAAAACCGATTTGGATATCGATCGAGGCTCGCACCTGGGCCAACTGCCTAACCCAATTCTGCCGAGAGAGCCGGAATTACCTGCACCAACAGCACCGCAACCTCCCCCGTCGTCTCCCCTCCAACCAACCCCGCTAACACCTGTTCCCGGCGATGCTACACCGGAAATTCCGGGTACAATTAGGGTCTCGGGCTTTGAATTTGAGGGCAACACGGCTTTTAGCGATCGCGAACTCGCAGAAGTTATTAAAGAGTTTGCGGGGCGCGACATCACCTTTGCCGAACTGATCGCAGCAGAAGCAGCCGTTACTCAAAAATATGTAGCGGCCGGATACATCAATTCGGGTGCTGTAATTCCCGCCAACCAAACCTTTCCCAGATCGGGAGGTGTCGTGAAAATTCGGATTGTAGAAGGCGGATTAGATGAAATTGAGATTACTGGAAACAGGCGCTTAAATTCCAATTACCTGCGATCGCGCCTAGAGCGCGCCACCAGACGGCCGCTCAACCGAGATCGGTTGCTGGAAGCCTTGCAACTGCTGCAACTGGACCCTTTAATTGCCACTATTTCGGCCGAACTCCAAGCCGGAAGCCGCCCGGAAAACAGTCGCTTAGAAGTGCGGGTAAAAGAAGCAGACAGCTTTAGCGGTGATGTGTTCGCAGACAACAACCGATCGCCCAGCGTCGGCAGTTTTCGGCGCGGTGTTCGCATCAATCAAGCAAATTTGCTCGGTTTGGGCGACGGATTAGAGGTATCTTATGCTAACACCGACGGCAGCAATGAATTCAACGGCAGCTACACCATCCCCGTCAACGCGCGCAACGGCACGATTGCGTTCGCTGCGAGTGCTGCTAGCACTAACATCATCGAGGAACCGTTCGATCGTGTAGACATCGAGGGGAAATCGCGGACTTACGAGTTAAGTTACCGCCAACCGATTGTCGAAAAGCCCGATCGCACTTTGGCTTTGGGACTGACTTTTTCGCGGCAAGAAAGCGACACATTCCTGGGGGGGGAAAGATTTGCGCTTTCGGCGGGAGCAAACGAGCGCGGCGAAACCCGGGTTTCGGCTGTGCGCTTTTTTCAAGAATATGTGCAGCGGAGTTCCAACCAAGTGTTCGCGGCGCGATCGCAGTTTTCCCTCGGTACCAAATTTCTGGGCGCTACTGCGAACGATAGCGGCCCTGACAGTCGCTTTCTGGCGTGGCGCGGACAAGCCCAATACGTGCGGCTGCTAGCTCCAGAAACCTTGCTGATTCTGCGTTCTGACATTCAATTAGCCGATCGCCCCCTGCTTTCCCTCGAACAAATCGGGATCGGCGGCGTTCAAAGCGTGCGCGGATACCGCCAAGATTTGCTGTTAACTGATAGCGGTGCGATCGCATCTGCGGAGGTGCGAATTCCGGTTTGGCGTGTCCCGGAAGTCGAAGGATTGTTGCAAATCGCTCCGTTTATCGATTTTGGGGTAGGGTGGAACCATTCGGGAGAACAGCCGAATTCTGACTCCGACAAACTGCTGGGTGCAGGTTTGGGCCTAGTTTGGCAGATGGGCGATAGGTTCAATGTGCGTCTAGACTATGGTATTCCTTTGATAAATGCTCAATCTGGCGATCGAACTTTGCAGGAAAAAGGCATCTACTTTAGAATCAATTATTTTCCGTTTTAAATAGTAGGTTGGGTTGAGTGCGATCGAACCCCACGCTTCTCTTCGCCCAACACTACTTTAAGTCCTCTCAATCAGTTGATGAACCGCACTAACCACCAATTCAGGCCGATCTAGTGGTATAAGATGTCCACTATTTTCTGCAATGATCTGTTGGCTATTTGAGGATAGTTGAGTCAAATCTAACTGAAGTGATGCCCATTGCTGGAATCTTTCATCACTCATCTCTGGATTTTTAGAGCCTTGACTTAATACAATCAAAGGCAGGTTCCCCAGTAGTGTACTCGCTTGCAGTTGCTTAAAGCTCCTTTTCATGTTGGCAAGCTCACTTGATATAGTTGCCCAATAACAGGGGCGATAACAGGAAGATTTGTAGGTGTCAAATAGAGCTTGCACTGCCAACGGATATTTTTGAATTTCTTGTTTTATATTCTTAAACATTGGCAACAGATTCATATCTCCGATTAATCGTAACACTCCAATCCGACTGGCAATTCTCAGAATCTGATAAAGCAAAATTACCATTTTCATACGCTTCCATATTGCGGGTGTTATTTGATCTTCATGAACAGAATCAACCAGCACCAGTCCAACCACTTCTTCTGGATGTTGACTGGCATACAGTCGCATATTGCCTCCACCTAACGAGTGTCCAACTAAAATGTAGGGAGGTTCGATTTCAGCTTTGGCCAACAGGGCGTGTAATTCATCAACACTCTGCTGACTTGTGCGAGGTGTCCTGGGATTGGGATCGCTCCAACCCAACCCTGCTCGATCGTAGGTACAGACACGAGTAAACTTAGCAATTTCAGAGGGAACCAGACCCCACGTAATTGAGGAAGCACCACCGCCAGCATCCATGATGACTGTTGGTGTCCCTTGTCCCACACAGTTGAGATGTAGACGAAATCCCCCAATATCAAACAGTTCACCCTGCGGAGGATACCTGCGTCGATCAATTATTTGACTGACTGCTTGATAGAGAATCCCAGCAAATAAGCTGATTGCACTAATACCTAGAGCAAGCACGATCAATTTTTCTGTGATTGTCATAGCAAAATTTATAAAACTGATACCATTGCACTCAAGTTTATCTTTTCTAACGATTAATTTGCCGCATAACGGTCGTGTTCATCGGACGCAAAAACCTCTCGAACTCCACGAAGGAAACCCGTACGTTCCGCTGCAACACGGTTGTTATGTTTTTATTTTTGCGTAAAGTTCATCAACATTCATTGCTCGATATTCTTCTAGCACTCTTTGATGAACATTTTCTCCTATACTTTCGATTACATCATATAGCTTTCGACATAAGTAGCAGAAATAAATACAAAACTCCTCCGACGGTTTGCTATGCTTTACATTAAAATGATTGACTGCTACTACACCTTTACCTTGTGATTCAGGTTGCAAAATTACTACTGTACTAGCTTTTTCGTATTCATTTACACCTGCGTGAGCAAAATACTCATTTCTCATATTCAAAATAGAATTATGAAATTCTATTGCATCCTTATCTACCCTCCGAACGCGATCTTCTTCAATTTTGCTCTTACGCCCTTTAGCAGTAGCAAAGCATTTTCCATAGGTGACTATTGCTGACATCCATAATGAGTATGCGATTTCGCTATTCTCAATATCTTTGATCATAGACATAAGCTCATGAGCATGATTCAAGTCGTGCATAATTTGAGTTAAACCTGATAAACGCTTAGCCAAAGCACTATCAGCCACCAAATATGGATGCTCTATGCCACTCTTATCCTTAAACCTTAGAGTTGGTTTGTTTTCATCATTTGACTCAAAGGCAACAGGAAAAACCACGATTAATCTCTCCTATGGGTGAGACCATGAAAAACATAACTTATAATTATATCGCAGTTGCGGTACAATACTGCATATAGTTGAAAAATACCACATATCGATGATGCAGCCAACCCCTTCTTACTCCCCATCAGAATCTCCTTTCCTAGATCGAGTTCGCCACACGATTCGACTCAAGCACTTAACTTGATGGGTGAAAGAGATTCGATCTAACACCCTCAGCGATCAGCTTTATGAAGGTATGAATAGAACAATACTCAAATGATCTGTATCCAGTAAATATTTCATAGCTCATCTTGAGCTTCGAGGAGAGACTCATCCCCTTAGCGAATCGCTCGTCCATAGGCAAGTAGCTCCTCAAAGGCAGGTTCATCTTTGAAAGACCCTATAATTTGTTGCAACTAATTCGTCGGTTGAGAAGCTACAATTTGGTTTTGCAACTCAGTGATCGCTGCTTCCACTACTGCAAGCCGTTCCTCTAAAGAAATGTTAATTGCCATTTGAGTTTCCCTAATTAATCCTTCGTATCTAAAGCCTATCTAAAGGATAGCGAGTATCGTGATGTAGTTTCGGTAGTTCATAAAAAAGCTTGGTAAGATTGTGTTCTCGACCTTTGCAAAATCTTAGCCTATGGCTCTGGATCTGGCAAGGTTGTCAGTTATTTTTAGCGCTGACGGTCAAATTTTATTAAGTGGCAGTCTCGCACGCACGATTAAGCTGTGGGATGTCGCAACCGGACGTTATATTAGGACGTTGATGGGCGGGCTGTATGAAGGAATGAATATTCAAGGCCGGGCGGGATTGACGAACGCTCAAAAAGCGACTTTGTTAAGAGCGTTAGGGGCGTTGGTGTAGCCTGCGGGTGGTTTTCGCGATCGCCTTAACTCAGCGCTTAACTGACGGATATTGAGTGATGGAATTTGGACAATCCTATGAGTGGATTCAAGCTGTGAGCTCAAATCCCGTAGCATCGGAATTATGTAGTGCGAGCATCCCCGCTCGCTACTTGGGTAGCGAGCGGGGATGCTCGCACTGATACGATTCAAATATATAATTCTGATGGAAGCGGAAACGATATTATTTATATAACAGGATTTAACCTATGTCTCGCCTGTCTTCCGCCCTACTTTTTGTTTTCTTATTGCTATTTCCCTCGAAAACCTTCGCCCAAATCATCCCAGATAATACCCTGGGGCCGGAAAGTTCGCGCTCGGTTTC
>JAUBOM010000022.1:37207-83122 GCA_036700245.1 Microcoleus vaginatus BM001213989 | reverse complement strand
CAAACCGCCCCCACCAAAACACCCCCCCACTTCCGCCAAATCTGATTCGGCGGCAAAGTAAAAACGCCCCACATCATCCCAAAAAAACAGCCCCAAATCGTACCAACAAAAATCGCCCCCAAAATAGCGCCGCCGCCCTCAGCTACTACCGAATAAATCCCCCCGATCGCCGCCAAACACAAACTGCCCCAAATACCTCCCCAAGCAGCATCCTGAAAAAGGCGTTCCAACTTGCCCGCCGGAACCCGAGGCGCAGGAGTCCGACTCCGAGGAGACATCGGCATCGGTAGCAAGGGTACTGTGTACTGGCCGAGTTGGCGCGGCAGCCCCGTGGCCGGCTGTAGCCGGCGACCTGCGGGCTCCCTCACGACAGGCCGTGGTTGGGGCTTTTTAGCCTTGATTTTCGCAGGCTGCAAGTGCAATCCGTGGCTGACTGCTTGCCGCGAAGGAAACGGATCGCGCCCTTTCAGGAGTTTTGCCCGATCGCACCAAGGGCACCGACTGAGGTGATTTCCGTATTTATGCTGACTGTTTTTGCTGCAAGTTACCAAAGCATCTTCGGCTTCCCGAATCGCATTCACCCAAGTTTTCGCATCCGGGCGCGCCGCAGGATTGCCGTGCCCTTCCTCAAAACAGCGGACAAACATCTGTCGCAGTCGCGGATGCAGCATCTCAAAAGGAGGCGCAGCCGGCATCGGGCGGTAGGGAATCCGCTTCGTACCTGTGGGGAAATGGCCCGATCGAATTCTCGCTTCCAAAGACGGCGGTTCATCGCTACCGAGATAAACTCCCGAAAACGGGTGCGTACCTTCCATCAGCAATTGAAAAATTAATACAGCTAAACCGAACAAATCGTGCTCTGGAGCTCGATCGATATCGCGGAAAGTCTGCCCCTGCAACTCCGGCGGCGTAAACTCGGGTTTCCCCACGGGACACCGATAAACGTAACCCGTATAAGGATCGCGCACTTGAAACGAATCCGTGTCTACCAGCGTTACCAACGCCGTATCCGTGACGAGAATGTTCGACTCGTTCACGTCCCCGATGACGTAACCCCTGATGTGGAGGGCGTTTACAGCCGAGGCGAGATTTCTGGCGGTACGGTGGAGGTATAGATAGTTAAATAGCGGTTTTTGTTCGCGCCTGGTTTTGGGAGTATAGAAAGTGTGTACCGGCTTGACTTTGTTGACGCGCGGCATCACAAAACCGACGATTTTTTCTCGCCCGCCCACAGTATGCAGCAAATCGATCGGCCAAGCAATGGAAGCGTGCCCGGGTTCCGCGATCGGCGCATCCGGCGGCATACTGAACATGACTGTGAGTTTGTCGCCGTCTTCGTCTGTCGGCCTGTGGTAGATTTTTGCTACAAGGGACGAGTCTTGGGCGATCGGGTAGATGCGGCCTTCACCCCCGCTGGCGATCGCGGTTTTGGTGTCGATCGCAATCAGTTGTCCGCTAAATTGGCGCTGCAACTGCATAGAATTCCGTTAGGGGATAGAGGATTTGGAAGCCATCACTCAATAAATTTGACTTGCCCATTAAATCTTACCTTTGTTAGGACTTAGGCACGGGTGAGGAGACACCGAGTTTTTCACCAAAAGATGCGTTGTAGCCTGCAGATAAGTTAAAAAACCCGGTTTCTTGGGTGAGAGTGGGTAAGCCCTGTTGCTGTTGGTGGGATGGGTGTCCCGCCCGTCCGCGCTATCCCAATTAGATGTGAACCAGCTTCAAATCCACCGACAATAACAACATTTTATCCTCAATTTTTTGTCTGACGGCCGGTGTCACCTGACAATTATCGCTGTTGAGGCATTCCACCAGCAAGTTTTGGGCATAGTAATACTGTTTCAGCAAAGTTTTTTGTTGGGGGCGAAAGTCTCGATTGTAGCCGATCGCAGTTTTGAATTTTGCCAGCCAACAGCCGCCGAATTCTTTGCGCCACTTTTTCCAGTTTTGCAAATCCGGCATTTGAGTCTGAAATTGTGCCAGCAGTTGTTTGAGTTCTGGTTCAATATCCAGCGCCAAGACGCCCACCAAGATACCCGCCACCTCATTATCAAAAGCCAATTTCAGAGAATCGTTAACATCCGCAAATTCTACATTTTTTTGAGCCTTTGCCAAACTCTTCCGCAACTTGCGAACTTTGGATATATCAAACTTCAGACTCGGATCGAGGACGCGAGTCAAAGCCAAATCGAGCACGCAAACTAACGCCACATAAAAAGCGCGAATTTCCGCCGGCTTGAAATTCCTTTGCACTAACTGAGACTTGTAATTTGCCCAGATTAGCAACTGCTGCAACGTTTCATCTTTAGCAGCCATACTCTCTAATTTTTCTTGCATCAGCAGCAAAAGTTCATCAGCAGGTTGCAAAATGCTGACCACTCTCACAAATTCATTTTTCCACTTTTTGTCTGTAATCCGGCTGACCAATTCTGGCAGCGATTCAGGGTTAGCACTGTCAATCAGATATTCTGGTTGAGTGTGGTTTTCCTCTAGCAGTTCGTCAACTGCGCTTTTAATAAAGTTATCCACCAGCCAGTCGCGGGTACGCGAGAAATTGCTCTCCAATTCCAGGTAATGACTGCCTAATTTTGCCTTAAAGTCTTTAGGAAAAATCTCTTTAGCCACTAACATATTTTTCCAGCGAGTTAGCTGGCTGGCGTTGCGTTCTGGAAAGCGGTTGTACAAATAGTCGATCGCGATCGCCTCTAGAATATCCGCACCCAGCATTTCCCGCCGCTTTACCTCATTTCCCGACCCTATTACTTGCCGCTGAGTTAGATCCAGATTCTGGCTAACAGTTGCTTCAATCAAGTGCTGAATCAGCCAGTTTCCCCCACGAAAAAAATCGCGGTCGAACTCCAAGTAAATCGCGCCAAACAAAGCCTCAAAAGTCTCCGAAAGCAATTTATTGTACTCGCTTTCTTCTGTTTCTTTCCGATTCCTGACGCGCCAATCGAGTTCGTTTAATTTCAAATTTTGTGCAAATTCCGCCAGTTTTTTCGGATCTGCTAAACGAGCTTTTAAGGTTGAGATAGCATCTGGAGCGAGTTCTGGATATTCGCGGTAGAGGTAATCGGTAACAACAGCACCAAAAATCGCTCCGCCTAAGAGTGACAGCCGTTTGTACTTAACCTCTTGCCAAGCGGGAGACTCCTCGGGGCGATCCGAGAAATCGCTGCTATAGTAACGGCAATTCAAGGCAGTTTCCAGCAGTCTTGTCTGCTGAAAGCTGGAAATGTCGATCGCTGCTTTGACTGCTTCAATATCTACCTTTTTAATTTTTATTAGCTCTAATTCTTCTTCACATTTTCCCCACTTTTCCAACCAATCACCGCCAGCATCTTCCACATACAAATCCACAAAATCTACCCCGTAATTCATCCATTCATCCTGCATGATTCGGGCTGCTTCCAGTTCTTCCCAGACTTTTTGCAAATTATTTTCAACGGTGCGCGTACCTTGTGCTGTCATAGTATTTGATTCTGATGTAATTTGATTTTCTTTCCAACAATTTCACCGCGGTTAAATCAAATCTCCATTCCATTTAGAGCGAATTGCTAGTTATTTCACAAGATTGATTGCGGTGGTAAATCTTCCCGTTGCTTAGCCAGGACTTACGCAGCACCTGTTGTCCTTCATCGTGCCAACAATCGCCTCAAAACCTTTGTATCTCTCGGTTATAGCCGAGTCTTGATCCCCCTAAATCCCCCTTAAGAAAGGCGACTTTAAGCAGACTCCTGTCCCGCCTTTCAGAATGGGGGCTAGGGGGGATCGAGGGCCTAATACTCAAACAGCCGATCCATACTAAGTTTGACATTAAATTGACACCTATGCCTGTTGCCACCGCCTGGCAGACCCCGGACGGAACCAGAAAAGGGGAGGAAGAATCTTGCGCTCGCCTTCCCTTGTGCGGGAAGCTGTCTGGGCTAGGTTTTTGGTCTTCTCAAGAATTGTGCAATATGTGAGTTAGTCAAAATTTTTTTTTCACCGAGTTGGGAGCAGTCGAACTATTCTCAGCAGCATATCTGCTTGATTTACGGGAACTTGAGGTAACGACCTGCAGGCAAATTATCACTATTATATAATGCAATGTTAACTAACTGATTCAGGAAATTTGCATCGTTCTTATCATAACTTAAAAATAATCCTCTGTCAATCCCCCAATCTTGAAGAGTTTGTTGCCAATTTTGATATTTTTGTTCGGAAAACTCATCAGAAAGAGTAGTAACTTGAATGCAGAGGGGCTGCTGTTGGCGGTTGCTAACGATCGAATCGGTTGCCATAGAAAGATCTGCAACATATCGATACAAAACAGTGCCTTGGCGATCGACAATTCGGGCTGCGATCGCTCGAATGACGAGATCGTCAGCCGGATCGAATTTACCAGATTTCAGTTTTTGTTTCCAAATGTAAAATTTGCGATCGTTTTCGTTCAGCCATTTAGGAAATAGATAGCTGTACCAATACCTTTCCCCCGGCGTCATTAACTCAAACGCGGCTTCCTGTTCTCTTCCTGAAGATAGAGATTGAACGGCCAGCCAAACCTGAGAATCTCGGATAAGCTGCAGCAAAAAAGCCATCACAAATTTTTTAGCAGTTAGCGAACCGGGTTTAAGATCTTTTACCCAGCGATTGATTTCATCCAATCTTTTCGCTAAACTCGGATCTATTAGATCTGCGTCGCTAATTAGGGAGTTGAGCTTATCCTTAATCTCTTGTGCTTGCAAATGACGACCTACTGTACAAACTAAAGCAGAATTGTTGACACCTCGATTTTATTATAGAACCGCGCCAAATTTTCACCGCTGGCGAGACAGCGCTAACAATTTTTGTGGGGTAGGTATCCTGACAGCCCTTGACTTGATTTTTAGGAGATGTCTATTGAATAGTTGGTGCCGATTCCCGCAGGCGCAGGTACAATAAAACCAAATAAACATTCATCAACGGTGCGGTAAAAAATCCGAGTACATTACCCACAAGCTTAGATGCTAGCAAATTTCCAGTCGAACTGATTAATAGGACAATCAACAATATTGGCACAGCAACGACAAAAACTATCAGAAAGAACGCTCGAAATCCCAACCACCAGCGCCCTTTAGTTAATTCCCAACTGCTCCTAAGACTGTCCCGCGCCGAAGAGTTATCAATGACGGTAACGTACATAGAAAATACTAAGCGATATGCTACATAAAGCGCGGGAGTTATTAGTGCAATGCCGCCTGCCAACACCAGCACCGAATACATAGAAAATACTAAGCGATATGCTACATAAAGCCCGGGAATCATTAGTGCAATGCCGCCTGCCAACACCAGCAACGAGCCGCCTGCCAACACCCGCACCGAATACATAATATAAACCAAAATAAGGTGCAGCAATCTTCTGTTTGCTTGATTGAAAGCTTCACCCACAGTTACTTGATTTCGAGTCAAACTTCGGTAAGTGTAGAAAATCATGGCTCCCGACAAAAAAGGAACTGCCACTAACCTGTAGATAATATTGAAAGCAACAGTTGCTGAACCTAGGTTGTCAAAACTATTGAGCGCGGCAAATATCAAACGGGGAGAGTTGATTATCAACAGGGGAGCGTATAGAGATCCCGCAGTAGCAAATGTTTCTCGCAACAAATTTCTGGCACTAATTCGTGTAGCTGTCATAATTTTTTATCCGCTTTTTGTAAGTGGAGTTGAACAGACTAAACATTGCTCGAAAAAGTTGCTAACAATAATGTTAAGTCATCATCGGTGCGTTCGGAAACGCGGGGCGATCGCAAAAATGACTCTAATTGCTGTTTCGCATCTTCCTCTTCTTTCCACTCGCCAGAAAACCGAAACAAAGGCGCAAAAAACGGCCCGTGCGGCGTGCCTTCCGGGATTTTGAGAGCTAGCATTTGCAAGCCGTCGGAAAACACGGCCAAGTGCCGCAGTTTTTCCCGCATTACCTGAAACTGCGCTGTTTCTATCGCATTCGGCGAAATCAAAAATATAGTTTCGTTGATGTATTCGCCGCAGGGAGGTACAGTCAGGGCGATCGCATTTCCTGCACTGTCACCTGCTACCGCCGCACCGTCACCGATTTGAGCAACTGCGATTAATTCCGGCGTAGCAACAACAGCAATTAAAGTGCAGGCTAAATCTCTCGCAGCCACTTCTCGCACTGCCGCTTCTGCTTCCACCTGCGCCCGCGCGACTTGCAGTGATGCTGTCAAGAATACCCGCCATTCGGCGTCATTTTGAGGCAGCCTTTCCTGTTGCTGGCAAATCGTTTCGACAACCGCTTCCACAGCAATTTTTGCCCCAACTTCTGCGAGTGCTGCCGAACCCGCGCCGTCGGCAACGGAAGCTACCAAAACACCGTTCGGCAATAGGCGCCAGCAGTGGGCATCTTGACAGGGCTGCGATCGTTTTTCGTGGCTCGTACCTATCACCGATGCCGCTACAACTTGCCAATTAAAGGATGAATTCTGCATTAATAACTCTTTAACTCAAAACTTCGTAAATTCACAACTATGCAAAGTCTGGACGGGTTTATTTATCCCTAATTACAGCACTTTTCTGGGTTCGTAGGTACTAGCCTTTGTAGGGACACGGCAGTGCCGTAGGGACACGGCACTTTTACTAATGACCAATGACTAATGACGACGAATGACCAATGACTAATGACTAATGACCAATGACCAATGACTAATGACCAATGACTAATGACTAATGACTAATGACTAAACTGTTCCCCATCCCGGCGGCGGCAGTGCTACTTGTTCGTCAATTTTTGAGTGAGAAACTCTCTGCATACTAGCCGACAGCCAGATGAACATCTCTCTAAAGTCTAATCCTCTCAATTTTACAGGCGTGCGCTCGACAATTTGCGCGAGACGGGTGATATTAGCACCTTCCACTCCGACTGCAAAAAATGCCACGCGCTTGTTAGTTTCTTCCTCTTTAATCCGCTGTGCTGCTATTTCCACAACATCATCAGATTCGCCTTGAGGTTCCCCGTCGGTAATCATAAATACCCACGGGCGGTAATAGGTAATGCCGTTGTTGCGGTATTCGGATTTGCGGGCGGCAATGGTGTCTAGCGCTTGCTGAATGCCTGCGCCCATGTGGGTTTGTCCTTGAGCTGTCAGCACTGGCGTCTCGAACTGGTCGGCGGTCACGAAGTCTTGCACGACTTTGATATGATTGTCAAATGAAATAATCGCGACTTCGACTCGCTTTTTAGCTAGTTCGTCTTTAATTAGGTCATTCCTAAAGATTTCCAGCCCCTCATTCAAGGCGTCTATGGGTGCGCCTTGCATGGAGCCGGAGGTGTCCAGCAGAAGGACGCAGGGACAGCGCGGCTCTGGGTTTTCGGCAAATTCTACGGCTTCGTCTAGTCTCATGGTTCGGGGTTGACCTGGGAGTGGCTCGATTTCTAGGTTTGTTACTTTACTCTATCAAATCAGTAACAAATTTAAGTGCAAATTGCTAGGACGATCGCATTTTACCATTTACGTCAATCGATTTTCAATTTTCAATTTTCGATTTTCGATTAAAGAATAGGATATCTGCGGTCAAAAAATTGAAATTCGCTGCTGGCCGTGGTACGATCGACAAATAGCGTTCCTGGAAAATCCGGGTCAATCTTATGATTGCAACAGTCACACAGAAATTAACCTTTGACCAATTCCTTGTAGAATGTCCAGAAGATGGACTCTATGAACTGGTAAACGGAGAAATTGTAGAGATGAATTCCACAAGAAATCATGAGGATGTTGCTGATTTTACGTCTGACTCATTTAAAGATGAAATTAAACGGCTAAGTTTAAATTATGTAGTCAAAAATACCGCCGTTATCAGAACTGTAACTAAAGCCGGAATCGAACAAGGGCGGAGACCGGATGTCAGCGTAATCGATCGCGATTTGTGGCGCTCGAACCGTTCTGCTTATTCTGCTTTACGAGAACCAATTCAACTGGCAGTGGAAGTAACATCAACAAATTGGGAGGACGATTATATAGACAAATTGGACGAGTATCGGCGTTTGGGAATTACAGAATATTGGATAGTAGATCACTTAGCAATTGGCAGTAGGGAATTACTGGGAAATCCCAAAGTTCCAACTATATTTGTTCACCTTTTGGATGCAGAGGGTAACTATCAAATAACTGCGTTTAAGGGCAGTGAACGAATTGTACCGCGGACTTTTCCCCAATTAACGCTGACAGCAGAAGAGGTGATGAATGTTTAAATTCGGTTAATCCAGCTAGCCAGACTATTATCTATAAAAAATCACTGAAAATAAATATGAAATCTGTTTCTGATAAAAAAGCTATTAGTCCTTGGAATTACAAACCCTGGTGGTGTCAGCCTTGGTCTATTCTTTTGACAGGCACGAGTCTGATCTCGGGTAGTTGGTTTTTGTTTAAAACTGTTTGGATAACTGTTTTAGTCGCGATTCCTTTATTGGCTTGGATGGGTTTTTTCTTATTAGTTTGGCCGAGGTTGATGCTGTCGAGCGGGGTTTTGGATGCCGATGCAGATTAGGTTTTGGTGGTGCGCGCCCTAGGTTGGCGCGGTGCGCGGTGCGCACCCTACGTTGCGGGTAAGGTGCGCACTGCACACCCTAGGTTTGGGCGGTGCGCGCTCTAGATTTGCGGGTAATAATCTTGAATTGCTTTTACTTCCATCGGGTTGGATTTGAGCGATCGAATTCCCGCTGCTGTCGCTTTGGCACCGGCTATTGTCGTAATAATCGGGATTTTGTAAGTCAAAGCTGTGCGGCGGATAAAGATTCCGTCGGCTCGGGATTCTTCGCCCGAAGGTGTGGTGATAATTAGTTGAATTTTCTCATTCTTGATCGAATCCAACAAATTCGGCCGCCCTTCGTGCAGTTTCAATTCCAAATCTACCTCTAAGCCTTGCTCTCGCAAAACTTTGCGTGTCCCGTGGGTTGCGACTACTTTGAAACCCAATTCTAAGAATTCCTTGATAACGGGTACAACTGCTAGTTTGTCCCGATCGCGCATCGAAACCAGCACGGTTCCAGACAGCGGCATCAGTTGTCCGGCGCCGAGTTGAGCTTTAGCAAATGCTTTGCCAAAATCGGTGTCAATTCCCATTACCTCGCCAGTCGATCGCATTTCTGGCCCTAACAAGGTATCAGCGCCCGGGAACTTAGCAAAGGGCAATACTGCTTCTTTTACCGAAACATGAGAGGGTATAATCTCTTCAGTGAAACCCAAAGATTTTAGAGTTTTGCCGGACATGACTCGCGACGCCATTTTTGCTAAGGGAACTCCGATCGCCTTGGACACAAAAGGTACTGTCCGAGAAGCGCGCGGGTTAGCTTCCAAAATGAAAACTTCTTCTCCTTGAACGGCAAATTGAATGTTCATCAACCCGATCACTTTCAGAGATTTTGCTAAATCTACAGTCCAGCGGCGGATTGTTTCTAAAGCGGAGGCCGAAAGCGTTTGGTAAGGGATAGAACAAGCAGAGTCGCCCGAGTGGATTCCCGCTTCCTCGATGTGCTCCATAATACCGCCGATCGTCACATTCCCAGTAACATCGGCGATCGCATCTACATCCACCTCGATCGCATTCTCCAAAAACTTATCAATTAAGATTGGATGCTCGGGTTCTACCAAGACCGCATAGGTCATGTAACGTTCCAATTCCGTATCGGAATAAACAATTTCCATTGCTCGCCCGCCCAACACATAACTCGGTCGCACCACTACCGGATAACCGATCCGTTGAGCTACTATTAAAGCATCCTCAAAACTGCGCGCCAACCCGTTAACAGCTTGCTGAATATCCAACTCCCGCAGAATCTTTTCAAATCGCTCCCTGTCTTCAGCAGTATCAATCGAATCCGGCGAAGTTCCCCAGATTTTTGTTTGTACGTCGGGGTGATTTTCCAGGGCTTTTTGTAAAGGTACCGCCAATTTCAGCGGGGTTTGTCCGCCAAACTGAATAATTACTCCCTCGGGATTTTCGGCTTCGATGATGTTGAGAACATCTTCTTTTGTCAGCGGTTCAAAATACAGGCGATCGCTCGTATCGTAATCTGTCGAAACCGTCTCCGGGTTCGAGTTGACCATAATTGTCTCATACCCGTCTTCTCCTAGGGAATAGGAAGCGTGACAGCAGCAGTAATCAAACTCAATTCCCTGTCCGATCCGGTTCGGCCCGCCGCCTAAAATCATCACTTTTGGCTTGCTAGAAGGCAAAACTTCCGACTCGGGCGCGAGACTGTGGCCCACAGGCGAAACCTTCTTTTCTTCATCGCCCAAGTCCCAAATTGCCGCTCCCACTTCGTAGGTAGAATAATAATACGGTGTAAACGCTTCAAATTCAGCGGCACAGGTATCGACTGTTTTGTAAATCGGCACTACGCCTAACTGTTTGCGGTAAGCGCGGACTTGATCTTCCGATGTTTTGGTGGCGTAAGCAATTTGGCGATCGCTAAATCCCAACTGCTTTACTTCAAACATCGTCTCTTTTGTCAAGTCTTGCAACTTGGTTCGTTTCAAGAACTTCTCAGTTTCCAGCAATTCCTGCATTTTATCCAAAAACCAAGGGTCGATTGCTGTAAACTCAAAGATATCTTCCACCGACATTCCCATCATCATCGCGTGGCGGACTGTAAAAATGCGATCGGGATTTGGCGTCCGCAATCCGGCGCGAATTTGTTCCAGACTCGGCAACTTTTCCGGTCTGTCGCACCCGAAACCCGCGCGGCCGGTTTCTAATCCCCGCAGCGCTTTTTGGAAAGATTCGTTGAAGCTGCGCCCGATCGCCATTACCTCCCCAACTGACTTCATTTGCGTTGTCAGAGTCGGTTCGGAACCGGGGAACTTTTCAAAGGCAAATCGGGGAATCTTCGTCACCACGTAGTCAATTGTCGGCTCAAAAGACGCCGGAGTTTTCTTGGTGATATCGTTGGAAATTTCGTCTAGGCTGTAACCTACCGCTAATTTTGCCGCCATTTTTGCAATGGGGAAACCAGTTGCTTTCGAGGCCAAGGCGGAGGAACGGGAAACCCGAGGGTTCATTTCAATAACGATGAAATCTCCGTTGACTGGATTGACGGCAAATTGAATGTTGGAACCGCCGGTTTCAACTCCGATTTCGCGGATAATTTTAATCGAAGCATCCCGCAGGCGCTGATATTCTTTGTCTGTGAGAGTTTGCGCCGGGGCGACGGTGATAGAATCGCCAGTGTGAACGCCCATCGGGTCGAGATTCTCGATCGAACAAATAATCACTACATTATCTGCCAAATCCCGCATCACTTCCAGTTCGTACTCTTTCCAACCAATCAAAGATTGTTCGATCAAAATTTGCGATACCGGACTGGCGTCTATCCCGCCTTGTGCCATTTCTTCAAACTCTTCTTGATTGTAAGAAATGCCGCCTCCCGTGCCACCCATTGTAAAAGCAGGACGAATAATTAACGGATAACTGCCGATTTGGTGGCCAATTGCTTTGGCTTCGTCGAGAGTGTTGGCAATTCCCGAAGGGCAAACGGCGACGCCAATTCGCGCCATCGCTTCCTTAAATAGTAGCCTGTCTTCTGCCATTTCAATTGCTGGCAACTTAGCGCCAATCAACTCGACGTTATACTTTTCTAAAACGCCATTTTTAGCGACAGCCACTGCTAAATTTAGCGCCGTTTGACCGCCCATAGTCGGTAAAATTGCTTGAGGTCTTTCTTTAGCGATGATTTGTTCGAGGATGACTGGCGTTAGAGGTTCGATGTAAATGCGATCGGCAGTTTCCGGATCTGTCATAATCGTTGCAGGGTTGGAATTAACCAACACTACTTCAAAGCCTTCTTCTCGCAAAGCTTTGCAAGCTTGTGTCCCTGAATAGTCAAATTCGCACGCTTGACCGATAACAATTGGGCCGGAACCAATGAGAAGAATCTTTTTTAAGTCTTGACGACGGGGCATAGTTTCGTAATTAGTAATTGGACAAGGTTGAGGATTAATTTGATATTTTGCATCAGTCTTAGAAACAGGCTTTCTAAGCTGTTCCCCCAAAAGCTTACTCAAAATAGTGCAAGTTTTGTTGTTAATTTGAAATTGTGCACCATTCTCAGCATTTTGGAAGCAGAACCTCGCAACTCCCGCTGACAGACACCCGCAGCTAACCAAAAATATTGATGAGAAAAGGGTGCAGTCGATCGGTAAATCCAGACTATTTTAAGTGTTGCGGTCAAATCGTGTTCTAAAATACACAATCCGTGTATTCCGCCCCATTAATCATTGTAGAGACTTAGGCCAAGGCTTGTGCTGACTGTTCCTGACTTTGGGGAACGGGTAAAATTAACCGGGTTGGATGATGAATTTTCCCGTAGCAGGGGCGAGGGCGGGACGCCATCGCCCTCCCAGGATGTGACACTCAGATATCCAGCCATGTAGACGCGGCGAGGTCGGACACGGCCGGGCCCCGTGTCCCTACCATATTTATCCTATTTTTAGGCTTTGCGCGATCGGCGAATGAGTACGCTTATCACTTGTCCCGGCTTTGCACCTCGCTGCGGCGGGCTCCAATCCCCGACTTGGGCAAATCCCAGTCGGTACAAGGTGTGGATGGTTTCTAACACGGAGGCGGGGGAACCGACAACCGTTATCCGCACGACTTCCTGTTCCGATACTGCTGAGGCGTCATTTGGACGATCCTCTTCGAGGGCTTCGCTAACGGAAAAGTTATCGTCAGGCACGAATTCCTGTGACATAATATGGTCTCCTGGTTTTTGGTTTTCTAGGAAAACCCAAAAACCCAGCCGCCCCGCACGTTAACACAGAACAGGGCGGCTACAGAGAATGTTAGAATTCTCAATTAGCCTCCAGACTGCTTGTCTCAGTTTGGCGGTTAGCTGTCCATTGCTGTTGGTATCAGCTTTGGGCAGTGCAACTAGATTTTTGAGCGACGCGGGCTGCTTCCTCTTTGAGGAAAGCAGCCTTATTTTCACAGCGTAGCCGCAGATGGGGGCCGCCGTCAATCGATTTTAGATTTTAGATTTTAGATTTTAGCTAAACAGACGGGAATCCCCACACTATACCGAGCGAAGGTTAGTGTGGGATGAAAGGCGCGCGAGACTCCTGATTCCACCCGTTCATAACCTCACAAGCATAGCTTTGAGCAGTGAGCGGGTGGATGACGACATCAAAGCACAATAAGTCTCTTTATTCAGCAGGTCTATCTTGCTCATTAATGTATTTTTTCAATTGTTCAACAGTCACGCCACCACATGAAGCGATGAAATAGCCATTTGTCCATAACACATCTTTCCAATAAACTTGGTTGATTTCAGGAGCGAACTCTTTTCTCAAGTACCGACTAGACACGGTTTTTAAATTGTTAATCAATTTACTTGGTTCGGTCTGTGGAGTGTACTGTAACAACAAATGAACATGGTCACTTTCCCCATTGAATTCTACCAGCCTTCCCTGCCATTTTTCCATCAAATCCCTAAATATCCCCTCAAGTCTTGTCAGCATTGGGTCTGTTAGAACTTTTCGCCGATACTTTGTGGTTAACACCAAGTGGCACTTAAGCCCTGAAACCCCCCTTGCTTTATGGATAAAATCTTTACTCATGGTATTGACACTAAATATTTGTCACTGTTATGATAACACCAAGTAAGGCTAAAACCCCAAAACACTTGTGCAGACGACATATCAATACAGATTCTATCCAGACACTAAACAAAAGCTAGAGCTTAACGAATGGCTCAGAATTTCTCGCTATTGGTACAACTGCCAACTGGGAGATAGATTTGATTGGTGGTTAATGAATCGTACATACGTCGATGCTTGCCCTTTGGTCAGTAGCATTGCAGGTTTACGCGAAAAGCCTAACTTTTACAATCAGAAAGCACAGTTACCAATTATCAAAAAAGATTTGGTGAAAGTGCTTCATAGCGGGGAATTACTTGATTTTAGGCGAGTCGATTCAACGGTACTTCAGTCCGTGTCAAAGCGTGTTGAGCAGGCTTTTGAGCGGTTTATTGCCGGAGATAGCAAAGGCAAAAAGTCTGGCAAGCCCAGATTTAAGACAGCCGCTGATTTCAGGACAATGACGTTTGCAGCGGCTAAAAATGAATGGATTAAGCTGTTCCGAAAGAATTGGTTGTACCTACGCTTACCTAAAATCGGTGCAATCAAGATTCGGATGCACCGAGAATTGCCAGCCATGTGCAAGCTAAAACAGGTTTCAGTAACGCGGAAAGCGGATGGCTGGTACATCCAAATGACACTAGAAGATAGCACAATACCTGAACTCACCCCTGACCAAGTAATTCCAACTTGGAATAATTCGATAGGGCTAGATGCCGTGCTGCACGAGAATGTGTACTTGGCAACGTCAGAAGGTGAAAAGCTTCCTTCCCTAAAGCCGTTACGCAAAAATCAAGCAAAACTCGATCGCACATCGAAGGCGCGAAACAAACGTCAACGTGGTTCTAGGTCTCGCCGCAAATTGGCAAAACGCGAAGCTAGGCAGCATCAACGCATTGCCAGGTCTCGGACAGATTTTCAGTACAAAACCGCTCACAAGCTGGTGAAAACTGGGAAAAAAGTCTTCTTCCGTGAGGACTTAAACCTCAAAGGCTTAAAGGCGCGCAACAAGTCTAAACATTCTGAAGATGGGACTTTTCTTCCGAACGGTCAGTCAGCAAAATCAGGACTAAATAAGTCTTGGTCTGATGCTGCATTTGGCAACTTTTTTACGACACTGGACTACATAGCCGCAAAAGCTGGAGCAGTTGTCATCGCTAAAAACCCTGGCTATACCTCAATGGTTCTGTGCTATCGGGATGAAATAATTTTTACCGATTGCGGTATCAGAGACTATTGGGACGAGCAGGAATCTTTGATGGTTGACCGTGACATTAATGCCGCGATTAACCTAAAAAGACTGGGGTTGGACATTTTCCCCAGTATAAAACGCGCCCTGTGGGAATCTTTCTGTAGTAGGCACTATGGATAATAGTATCACGAAGGAAATCTTGTATACCCTTCATCGGGCTACAAAGAAGCCTACATCTCACGCTGTACCCAGCTTGATGTAGGAGTATGTCACATTGAGATTTTCCTGCAACAACTCTCCGGTCTCTCCGGTCTCTCCCCTTCTCCGGTCTCTCCGGTCTCTCCCCCTCTCCCGTCTCCCCCTCTCCCCCTCTCCCACTCTCCCGTCTCGCCCTCAGGCTCAACCCAAGCTACTAGATGAGGGAATGCGCCGAGGAAGAGGTAAAATATGGAATCGTTCCAAAAGCTTAAAATCAAAAATCCAAAATAGAGATATGCCTAGAACTCAAGTGCGAATATTCCGTGCACCTGCTGCTTGAGGGCGACCACATCAATTTTAGATTTGAGATTTTACATTGTCCTCTAACAACTCTCCCCATCTCCTATGCCTAGAACACCAAGCGAATATTCCGTACACCTGCTGCTTGAAGGCGGCCATCGCGAAGAAATACGTTTCGCAACGCTGCCAGATTTTCAAAAGTGGTACAGCAGTACGCTGGTGCCGAAACAAGATTCAAGAGAATTTCTTAACGTCCCGATCAAAAATATTCAAGGCGAATACATGGTAGTTCGGCCTACCAGCGTTCTCGCAATTCGCGTAGAACCGATATTTACTTCTAGCGTCGAACGATACGAGGAATAAAGGAAATTATCAATTGAGTAGGGAAGATTGGAAATTGAGCAAGATTTTTCGATATCAGCTATTAGCGATCGCCTGTTGCGTTTTGGCGATCGCTTTTTCGGTGCCCGCCGTTGCAGCCCGGCCGCTGGAACCAATTAGTCTAAATCAATTGCAAGCTGGCGAGTCCGAGAATCTCGCCTTTGACGCTCAAATCTGGGGCGACAATGGCAAACCGGGCGATCGCCAATTGCTGTTAAGGTCGATCGACAACAGCCTCCGCTATCTCAATACATCGGCCGCCGCCACTGCTTACAGCCGCTATCCAGTAGCAGAAGTTACGCGCGATCGAGTTCGGCGTTCCCTCGATCGATTCCGCCAATTAGTTGTCAGTTCCACAACTCCTGCACAACTTCAGGAATCTGTCAAGCGCGAGTTTGTATTTTATAAATCCACGGGCAAAGACGGCAAAGGAACAGTAGCATTTACGGGTTATTTCGAGCCGACTTACGCAGCATCTCGCACGCCTAATTCCGAATACCGTTATCCCCTGTACCGGATGCCGCCAAACATGGCATCTTGGCCGAAACCTCACCCGACAAGATTAGATTTGGAAGGCGCAGATGCTTTGCAGGCAAGCAAAGGATTGCTGCGAGGATTAGAATTAGTTTGGTTGCGCGATCGATTCCAAGCATTTCTCGTGCACGTCCAAGGTTCTGCGAGATTGCAGCTAACAGATGGCGGCGTCATGACAGTCGGTTTCGCCGGCAAAACCAGTCACAGTTATACAGGAGTCGGGCGAGAATTAGTTAAAGACGGGAAGTTTACTTTAGAAGAGTTAAATTTGCCGAAACTAACGGAATATTTCACCCAATTTCCCGCAGATATGGACAAGTATTTGCCGAAAAATCAAAGCTTTGTATTCTTCCGGGAAACCAACGGAGCACTTCCCACGGGCAGCATTGGAGTGCCAGTAACTGCCGAAAGGTCGATCGCCACGGACAAAGCCTTAATGCCCCCCGGCGCACTAGCATTAATTAGTACAAAACTCCCTTATCCGAATGCGGCGGGACAACTAGAACAAAATGCCGTGAATCGCTACGTTTTGGATCAGGATACTGGCGGTGCAATCAAAGGTGCGGGGAGAGTTGACGTATTTATGGGAACGGGGGATTTAGCGGGCGATAGGGCCGGTTATATCAACTCAACAGGAGAACTGTATTATCCGCTTTTAAAGTAGATTAATGATTGTTCGCTGTGCGTCGCAATCCCGGACACGGCAGTGCCGTGTCCCTACAGATCCCGCCAGAAATCTATATGTAATCCTACTTTTGACAATTGCTATAAAATAGAAAATACCCTACCCTTTTAACCTCACAAATGCTAAACAAAATTTGGCAATTCTTCAAACGGCTATTTCAGCGAATATTCGGAACCCCAACCCCACCCACCCCACCGCCGGCAAATACCGCCATCCGCCCAACCCTAACTGACGCGGAATACGAGTCGAAATTCATGGAAATTCTGGAAGGCGTGAATGCCGGCTGGAGTCGAGGGGATGTAGCGGGATTCTTAATCGCAAAACGCCTTAAAGATGGTGAATTGGCGGCTTGGTTGCGACGGTTTGGGAAAAGATTGTTAGAGGGCGAACATGATGACACCGCTGCTACGGATGCGGTGGCATCGCTTCAGGAATTGGCGCAGCGGCTGGTATTGTTAGGTAGAATTGGCAGCGGGGAATTGTCAGAGGTTGCGAGGGAAATTGGGCGGGAGATATTGACACGATTTCCGCTGGCGGAGGTTGAGGATGATGCTGGGAAGGGGAGGGTAATTGAGGCGGTGTTTGTTGGGAATGGTTTGGGTTTTTCTGGGGAAGAGAACCGCAGCGGCGCTGAGGGTGCGGAGGAAGAATCTCAAGTTAATGCTGTAGAGGCGAAAGCATGGTGCGAGAAAGGGAATCAGCAGTATAATTTAGGACGATTTTCAGAGGCGATCGCATCTTATAACCAGGCAATTGCTCTCAAACCAGACTACCACGATGCTTTGCACAACCGAGACGTAGCGCAACGTAAGTTAGGAGAAATTGAATAGGTGAACTCGCTTGTATCCAGCCTTTCGGCTAGGGATGGCGATGGTCATGATAATATTAAGAATTAAGCGCAGTTTACCTCGCTAATTATCATACAGTTAAAAGAGGAATTTTAGGACTGAAGTCCTCACTACCAACTTAATTGGTAAGGTGCGCCATGCACACCCTACAATATGTTTATACTATTAGGATTAATATCAATTCCGGCCTTACTGCCGGAATGAGATCAAATCCGCGCTTCCGGAGTCGGGCGTAAAGTCGAATCAAGCTGCCAAAAAATAATTCGCGCAATTTTCATTTTTTTGACTCACAGCCAACAGTCAACAGTCAACAGTCAACAATGATTCCGGTGCAACCGGAATCGATATAATCCCAAATCCTGGCATCCAAAACCCAAATCGCATGACACAAGTAATCGGCATCGACTTAGGCGGAACCGCAATTAAACTCGGCAGATATAGCGAAGACGGCATTTGTCACCAATCCTTAACTGTCCCAACCCCTCAACCCGCAACGCCAGAAGCCGTTTTAGGCACAATGACCGATGCTATTTTACAACTGAATCCGGTCGAAAATGCTGTAAGTGCGATCGGCATCGGCACTCCAGGCCCCGCAGACGCCGCCGGCCGCATAGCCAGAGTAGCAATTAACCTCAAAAACTGGCAAAATGTCCCCCTCGCTGACTGGTTGGAAGCTAAAACCGGGCTGCCGACCATATTAGCAAATGATGCCAACTGTGCCGGATTGGGAGAAGCTTGGTTGGGCGCAGGAAGGCACTTTAAAGACCTAATCTTACTAACTTTAGGTACAGGAGTCGGCGGTGCAGTTATCCTAGACGGCAAACTATTTACAGGCCATCGAGGCGCGGCCGGAGAACTAGGATTGATTGCTATAAATCCAGACGGCCCCGAGTGCAACAGCGGCAATCGCGGTTCTTTAGAACAGTATGTTTCGGTGCAAGCAATTCGCCGAGAAACGGGTTTGGAACCGCTAGAATTAGCAAATCTAGCTAAGTCTGGAGATGCCAAAGCTTTAGAATTCTGGCAAAAATACGGGCGCTATCTCGGTATCGGTTTGGCAAGCATAATTTATATTTTGACGCCGGAAGCTATTATTATCGGCGGTGGAATTAGTGCAGGTGCAGAATTTTTCTTACCGCAGGTTCTAGAAGAAATTGAGCGGCGAGTACTGCCGAGTTCTCGCGAAGATTTGCAGTTATTGGTTGCTGAATTGGGCAATCAAGCAGGCATGGTAGGCGCCGCAAAATTAGCTTGGCAACTTGCTAAATAGTTAAAACTTTAAAAGGCAGCGCATTTGACTGCGCTTTTTTCCTATCTAAACCTAGGGCGCGACCTAAGCACCTTACCACAAAAAAAATTAAAATCAATGTTAGTAGTTACTAAAAATAGTCTCCCTTCATCCTTCATCCTTCATTGTTCATTTTTCTAACTACAGTCCTAGACGCACACCAAAGAAACCGGGTTTTTTACTGAGTCTGGGGGTCACAACCAAGTTTTTTCGTAAAAAAACCCGGTTTCTGAGCCTCGGTGCGTCCAGGACTAAACTAATGACTAATGATTAATCACTAATGACTAATGACTAATGACTAATTAGTTCTTCATTCCAGAGATTGTCCAGTCGTATTTTTAATGTATTCCAGAATTTCTTGATAAGTTTCCGGGTTGCTTTGGCGGAGGATAATAATATTAGTTGCGCTGTCAGGCAGGAAAAAGCTTAGTCGGCCGTTCCCTTCGCAAGCAAAAGAGCTAATTCGACTCATATCGATCGCAAATTCTTTGCGGTCATAATTAATTTTAATCCACCAGCCTCTAGAATTGCGATCGATGGTTTTTTTGATGTAATCGAGAACTTGGTTGTAAGCGTCATAATTGCCTTGGGGATTGAGGATAATCGGCTGACTGCTATTAGGCAGCCAAAAGGTGAGACGCTTGTTATCCAGTTCGCTAGAAAAAGCACTAATCATGTCAAAGTCAATTATGTATGTACTTTTCTCATAAATAAACTTTCTCCAATAAGCCACAAAGCCTCCTCAAACCTGTGTTTCCTGGTATTTTAGGATAGTTTGACAACTTATAGCATTTTAGATTTGAAATTTGAGATTTGAGATTGGGCATGACTAATGACTATCGGGGTTTGGAACTTGCCTAAAGTTGCATTTTTTTTTGAAACTGGTATCACCCTTGAAATCCCAGCTAAAAATTTAAGTAAAAAAATCAGCATTTTTACCTTCTGCCTTCTGCCTTTTGCCTTCTCCCCTCGGGTACTAGCCCCCCCAGCCCTAGCATAGGGCCCGGGGGTGAGGTTTTTCACTCGTTGAGAATGCTGCCCGATATCTAGTCGGGTAAGTGCGGCCCGAATCAAATCCGATTGTTGGGTGGGGCGGGTGAGAGTACGCTCGATTGTCTGCCCGCTTTGAATATTGTGTACTCTCACCCGCCCCTACAGACATCTAATATATCAGAACTAATCGATCGCACATAATATTAGATCAGTTTCCTGCAAGTTTCCCGGCCACCAAGTCGCGACCCTCAGCTTCTAAAAAGTCCTGCTTTCCCTGGATGCTGGCCGCCTGGATAAACCCCTGAAACAAGGGGTGGGGGGCGCTAGGTCGAGATTGGAATTCGGGGTGAAATTGACTGGCTATGAAAAAGGGATGGTTGGGCAATTCGATCATTTCTACCAATCGGCCGTCGGGAGAAGTCCCGGAGACTGCATAACCTGATTCTAAGAAAAGATTGCGGTAGGCGTTGTTAAATTCGTAGCGGTGGCGGTGCCGCTCGTAAATCACTTCTTTCTGATAAAGTTTGAACGCGAGGGTGTCTGGGTTGACACGGCACGGATACAAACCCAGTCGCATTGTACCGCCCAAATCGACTACATCTTGCTGTTCTGGCAATAAATTAATTACCGGATTTGTGGTATCTGGGTCAAATTCAGCGCTGTTAGCATCCTCTAGTTGGGCGGTGTGGCGCGCCCATTCAATCACAGCACACTGCATCCCCAAACACAATCCCAAAAAGGGTATTTTATGGTGTTTGGCATATTCGATCGCCGCTATTTTGCCGTCAACTCCCCGAATCCCAAAACCCCCAGGTACAAGAATGCCGTTGATATTTTTGAGATAATTTTCCAGCTTTCCCGATTCTAAATCTTCTGAGTTAATCCAGTGCAAATTGAGGTCGCCGCCGATCGAGATTGCTGCGTGCCGCAAAGCTTCGACCACCGAAAGATAAGCATCGTTCAACCGCACGTATTTGCCCACCAAAGCAATATCAATCTTGTGGTTGGGACTGTAAAGGCGGTTGACTAAGGTTTGCCACTGAGTCAAATCGGGTTGCCGCGGTTCGAGTTGCAGCAAATTGATGCTTTGTTCCGCTAAACCCTCCTGTTCCATCATCAGCGGCACTTCGTAGATACTTTTGGCATCTTGAGCGGTGATGACACATTCTTCGGGTACGTTGCAGAATTCCGACAATTTTTGTTTCATGCCAAAAGACAGCGGGCGATCGCACCGACAGACTAAAATATCTGGTTGAATGCCGATCGACCGCAATTCCTTCACCGAATGCTGAGTCGGTTTAGTTTTCATCTCCCCAGCCGCAGGAATCCAAGGTATCAGCGTGACGTGCATATACACAACATTTTGCCGCCCGACATCCTTGCGAAACTGGCGAATTGCCTCCAAAAACGGCAAAGATTCAATATCTCCCACCGTTCCGCCGATTTCCGTAATCACCACATCAGGATTAGTATTTTTTGCTACTCGGTGAATTCGCTCTTTAATCTCGTTAGTGATGTGCGGAATCACCTGCACCGTACTCCCCTCATACTCGCCGCGGCGTTCTTTGTTGATCACCGCTTGATAAATGGAACCCGTCGTGACGCTGTTGAGGCGAGACATGGAAGTATCGGTAAAACGCTCGTAGTGCCCCAAATCCAGGTCAGTTTCGGCACCGTCTTGCGTCACGAAGACTTCTCCGTGCTGAAACGGGCTGAGAGTGCCGGGGTCAACGTTAATATAGGGGTCTAGCTTCAAAATCGAGACCGAATAATCCCGCGACTTCAATAGGCGACCCAAGGAAGCAGCGACAATTCCCTTGCCGATACTGGAAACCACGCCGCCGGTCACAAACACAAATTTGCTCATAGGATTTTCGACTTTAGATGCTTTAATGTCAGGTCAGACTCAAATGTGACATAGGTAATCCAGAAGGGCAACCACGGGGGATTGCCCCTACACCCATTTGGCCTATCATTGACGATTGTTATGTGCTTGCAACCAAGTTGTCAAATCTGACACACTGCCAAAGTCTAATAGTGCCTCTCCTAAACTCTGTAATTGCTCAGCAGATAACTGAGCGATGCGGCTTTGGGTATCCAGCGACATGAAGCCGACACTACGCTCCAACAGACGAAGAATTAATCGCAAGTTTGCTTGTTTGATGCCTTGTTCGATGCCTTGTTTGATGCCTTGTTCGATGCCTTGTTCGATACCTCGTTCGATGCCTCGTCTGATGCCTTCTTCCATCCCCAGTCTGGTAGCTTTGGTAATTGCACCGCGCTGGTCTTGAATAAAAATTTCTCGCCTTTCTAAATCTTCCAATTCATCCGGTTCGAGATTTGCTTCATTGGCAATTGTAAAAGCTTTGCGGAGTTCCGGTACATTTCCCAACTCTTCGGGAACATAGCTTAACGTCCTAGCGGTTTTCATGAAATATATCCACTTATCAGTCAGAGTCTCTAATTCTGCTAAAGTTTTGTCAAATTTGGGCAACTCAACAAATACAAATTCTAATTCATCCGCCAAATAATCGACTAAGTTGTTTTTTTCTTTGATACAAAACCGCGAAATTACTGTTTCCAGATGCTCAAACATTTGGAAATCTGTAATCGTCAAGGCAATCACGGGATTTAAGAGGTTGTAGTTTTCTCCGCTTTTCAATTGCACTGAGTAAGCTTTGGTAGCATTGTATAAAATCCGCTTTTCAAATGATTCTACATTCAACACCTGCATTTCAATTATTACAGTTTTGCTGCCACCAATTTTAGCTTTAACATCCAAGTAAGTATCTTTGACTCCTTTGATTTTGGGAGCTAAATAAGGGTCAATAATTTCTAAATCTTCGATAACTGGCTGTGCTTCGTAGAGAAGGGCATTCAAGAAACTAATCAAAATGTCTTTGCTGTCAGCAGAGCCGAATATTTTTTTAAAGGCAAAGTCGGTTTTGGGGTTAATAAAATTCATGGCTTTTTCAATTTATTAGAAGTTGAGAGGTTGAGGTTAGAGTTATTTAATTATTTAACTATCATACAATCTTCTAGGTTGGGTTCGCGGACGATCGCCCCAACCGACCTCACCCCAATACGGATGCAAGCCGACAGCAATCGCCCTGAGCAATCATCGCTTAGACAAAAGTTCCAGCCCCCATCTAAAATCTAAAATCTCAAATCTAAAATCTCAAATCGACTGAGCCCGCAACGGCGAGTCAATCTCAAATCTCAAATCTCAAATCTCAAATCGACTGAGCCCGCAACGGCGAGTCAGTCTCAAATCTCAAATCTCAAATCTCAAATCTCAAATCTACCCTAGGCGCTCAGTCATTTTTCCCAAAAAGCTAACTCAGGAACGTTTCGCCAACGGTAAGGTCATGGTAAAGAAAGCACCTCAAGTCTGCTAAAAAAACAGCTATGAAGTTTGTCTGCGTTCTATCCCCCCAACGGTTGCTTTCTGCTGGTATCGCATTGCTCGCCGCGATCGAGTGTGGCGCGTGGCTCGCTCCAAATGCGGCGCGGGCAAAAGCTCCTGGGGAAAATTATTCGTCTCTGTCGCCGAAAATCCTCGCTAGTAACGATGTTAGGTGCAATGGGGCGCGATCGCCACAAAATCGGTGTCCAGTCGGCGGTTTGTTCGTCAAAACTCAAAATACGGCCCAAGAACAAGTCTTTCCTCTCAAGCAGACTGAAGTTAAAGCCAAAATAGCTGGCAATATCTCCCGCGTCGAAGTTGTTCAGAAGTTTGAAAATCCTTTTCCCGAATCTTTAGAAGCTGTTTATGTATTTCCTTTGCCCGACGAAGCGGCGGTGGATGATATGGAAATTAAAATAGGCGATCGCACTATTAAAGCTGATATCAAACTCCGCGAGGAAGCTTTGGAAATTTATGAACAAGCCAGACAGCAAGGCCGGACTGCGGGTTTGTTGGAACAAGAACGCGACAATATTTTTACTCAGTCTCTGGCGAATATCAAGCCGGGAGAAAAAATTGAAGTTACGATTCGCTACACCGAAAGTCTCAAGTTTGCCGATGGCGATTATGAATTTGTGTTTCCCATGGTGGTTGGGCCGCGCTATATTTCGGGAAATCTGACCCCGCCCAACTCTCCCAATTCAACGGGGGGCGATAGTTCTGAGTCTCCAGGGGCGAGAAATACGACCCCCCCCAACCCCCCCTTATTAAGGGGGGGAGAAAGTCTCAAATTCAACCCCTTATTAAGGGGGGGGAAAAGTCTCAAATTCAACCCCTTATTAAGGCGGGGAGAAAGTCTCAAATTCAACTGGGAATTCACACTCACAACGACTCGGGAGTTGCGGTTGCTAATGCTTTGGCTGCGGTGCGGGAAGGAGTGACGATGGTACAGGGAACTATTAACGGTTACGGCGAACGCTGCGGCAATGCCGATTTATGTTCTTTGATTCCAAATGTTCAGCTCAAGTTGGGTTATGATTGCATTCAAGACGAGCAATTAGTTAGATTAACTCAAGTAAGTCGATCGATCAGCGAAATTGTCAATCTTGCTCCCGACGATCGTGCTCCTTTTGTAGGCTTTTCTGCTTTTGCTCACAAAGGCGGAATTCACGTATCGGCGGTTGAGAAAAATCCGTTAACTTACGAACATTTGGAACCGGAAAAAATCGGCAACAGGCGGCGAATTCTGATTTCGGATCAAGCGGGTTTGAGCAATGTTTTGGCGAAGGCTCGCACTTTTGGCATTGAACTCGATCGCAAAAATCCTGCTTGCCGCCAAATTCTGGAAAAATTGAAAGATTTGGAAAGTCAGGGATATCAATTTGAGGGTGCTGAGGCGTCTTTTGAATTGTTAATGCGCGAAGCCTTGGAACAACGCCCGCCGTGGTTTGAAATTAAGGGATTTCAAGTCCACTGCGATAAAATTGGCGAAGATTGTACGGCTTTGGCCACGGTCAAATTGTCCGTAAACGGTACAAATATCTTGGAAGCTGCCGAAGGAAACGGCCCGGTTGCGGCTTTGGATGCGGCTTTGCGAAAAGCTTTGGTGAATTTTTATCCGGCGATCGCGCATTTTTACCTGACAGACTACAAGGTGCGAATTCTAGACTCCGGTGCGGGTACTTGTGCTAAAACTCGCGTTTTATTGGAATCGAGCAACCGCCAGCAGCGGTGGACAACTGTGGGGGTTTCTACTAATATTTTGGATGCTTCTTGTCAGGCTGTTGTTGAAGGTTTGGAGTACGGTTTGCTGCTGGAAAATCAAGAGGCGATCGCCCTAGTTTGCAGGGTACATTAACGAGTATAAAATAGCCAACAAAAACCGGGCGGGCAGGATGCCCACCCCACAAGAAAAATCACTCTTTGTGGAACAGGCATCTTGCCTGTTCTTGAGAATGGTGCAAAATGTGAGATGAAAAAGAGGCGATCGTTCTGGAAAATATGCGGGAGTTAGTTTATGGCGGATAACCTATCAATTCCCGAAGATTATTATGATTTTCTGCGGGAACTTAAAGGACGTATTTTGCAAGCTCAAGTGCAGGCTGTGATTTCGGTCAACCGCGAATTAGTGTTGCTTTACTGGCAAATTGGACGGGATGTTTTAACCCTGCAACAGCAGCGAGAATGGGGAGCAAAAATTATAGACAATTTAGCTGCTGACTTGCAAAAAGCTTTTCCTGAAATGAAGGGTTTTTCACATCGCAATCTCAAGTATATGAGAACTTTTGCGGGAACTTACCCGGATGAACAATTTGTGCAAGAGGTGCTTGCACAAATTCCTTGGTATCACAATATCGCCTTAATGGAAAAGCTGAAATCGTCAGAGGAACGCCTGTGGTATGCACGACAAACTCTTGAGCAAGGATGGAGTCGAAATGTGTTAGTTCATCAGATGGAAAGTGGGCTGTATCGGCGACAAGGGAAAGCTGATACTAACTTCTCTCGCACTCTTCCAGACGCGCAATCTGAACTGGCGCAGCAGTTGTTGAAAGATCCTTATAATTTTGATTTTATCAGTTTAGGCAAGGAAGCACAAAAGAGAGAATTAGAGAACGCTTTAATAGAACGCATCCGCGATTTTTTGGTAGAGTTGGGGGTGGGGTTTGCTTTTGTGGGCAGTCAGTATCATCTGGAGGTTGAAGGGGAAGATTTTTATATTGATTTATTGTTTTATCATTTACGCTTGCGGTGTTTTGTGGTAATTGATTTGAAGGTGGAAGTGTTTAAGCCAGAGTTTTCTGGGAAGATGAGTTTTTACGTTTCGGCGGTAGATGATTTGCTGAAACACCGGGATGATATGCCGACTATTGGGATAATTTTATGTAAAAATAAAAAGCAGAAGATTGTCGAATATGCTTTGGGGGATATGAATAAACCGATCGGCGTTTCGACTTATCAATTGCGGGAGGCTTTGCCGGAACAGTTACAGGGAAGTTTGCCGACTGTTGAGCAGTTGGAAGCTGATCTAGAGGCAGTAGAAATTGAAATTGACGAGGAATCATAAAAGGCGATCGCTGCCAGATTTTTGATTTTACTGACAGATTGTCGATGGCGACGCATCTGACGATGATAAACAGCGATCGGACGTGACATGGGCTCTGCCGCAGCGAACCGAAAATCAGGCGTTGTGTAGAAACCTATCGAGGCCGTTGAGAATCAATTCGAGTCCGAACTCAAAGTCATGAATCCCGTCATACCGTCCCTCCATCACGTAATGCGTCAGCCTGTTGAGATATGGGTATTTGTCAGCGGGGATGAGTGAAAGTCCGTTCTTCGCCGCTTCGGAATATTCCTCCGTCTCGAACGGAAAGTTCAACTCCTGAAGCGTGAATCCATAGATGTGGCTGTCGATCGCATTCCACGCACGATCGGCCATCTCCAGCGAAAAGCCCGCCTCGCGCAGGCAGCCCAGCGTCGCATCCACGTAGCGCAACATCGCTGGGCCCACATTCACCCGTGACACAAGTGGCATCGTTGACCAGGGGTGGCGCAACAGTACCTCGTGGGCCGACATCGCCCGCCGCCGCATAGCAGTCTTCCAGTCAACCCCAAGATTAGGCACCTCAATCTCGCTCACCACAATGTCAACGATGCCATCGAGCAAGTCGTCTTTGTTGGCCACGTGGTTATAAAGCGACATCGCCTTGACGCCCAGATCCTGGGCCAGCTTCCGCATGGAGAGTGACTCAATGCCGCCCTCGTCAGCCAGACGCACAGCAGCGCGCAGCACCCGTTCTCGACTCAACGAGCCTGGGAGCACTGTATGGGGGTTGCTCATCTTAGCCATCTAACCTTCCTCGCATCAATTCTGAACCTAGAAAGCAAGCCCAGCTTTAGGGGCTCAGTCCGCTTTTCATCTTGACAAACTTACGGCGTAAGTTAAACTTACAGTGTAAGTAAAAAAACTAACAAAATGAAAGCGATCGTCCAGACGGAGTATGGCTCAACGCAAATGTTGAGTCTGCAAGAGGTTGATAAACCAGTTGTACCAGACAACGGCGTGCTGGTGCGGGTTCATGCCGCGTCTGTCAATGCTGGCGACTGGCATCTGATGCGAGGGACTCCATTCTTGATCCGCCTCATATTCGGGGGGCTACTCAAGCCCAAAATCAAGATCCTCGGTACTGATGTGGCCGGACGGGTGGAAGCCGTCGGTAAAGATGTTACACAGTTTCAGCCCGGCGATGAAGTGTTTGGAGACCTGTCCGAGTGTGGTTTCGGCGCATTTGCCGAGTATGTCTGTGCCACCGAAGCAGCCTTGGTGCTAAAGCCGGCTAATACCTCATTCGAGGAAGCTGCAACCGTTCCCGGCGCAGCCCTTGCCGCCCTCCAGGGTCTGCGGGACTTTGGGCTTGTTGCTGCTGGCCAAAAGGTGCTGATCGTTGGTGCATCCGGTGGCGTGGGGTCGTTTGCGGTGCAGATTGCGAAGGCATTGGGCGCTGAGGTGACAGCTCTATGCAGTACCAAAAAAATCGATATGGTGCGATCGCTCGGTGCAGATTGCGTCATAGATTACACGCAAGTAGATGTCACCCGTCAGGGGCAGCATTATGACCTGATTTTTGATGCGGCAGCCTACCGTTCCGTTTTCGACTATCTGCCAGCCTTGACGCCCGAAGGCATCTACGTCCTGGTAGGCGGCTCCACTGCTCGATTTTTCCAGGTGATGTTTCTCGGACCGTGGATTTCCAGGCTCGGCCGTCGGAAAGTGAAATGCCTGGCTTTAAAACCCGATCGAGCGGATCTGATCGTTTTGAGAGATCTGATTGAAGCTGGAAAAATCTCGCCCTTCATCGATCGACGTTACAACCTGAGCGAAGTCCCCACCGCCATTCGCTACCTCGAACAGCGGCAGGTGCGGGGAAAAGTCGCCATAGGGTTTGACTTACTCGATCAAAATCTTGTGGCGCTTTAGAAAATACTCAAATCCCCAACTTCTGCTGCGAAATCGGAGATTTCACAAATTTTAACTGATTTAAGGATTCAAAAACTCTAAATGGTTTCCTGGAACCGATCGCAATTTTGCAGCAGACCCTTGCATTTTCAACCTGCCGCGTTCTAACATGATAATCCAATCGGCGCGATCGATCACTCGCGGCCTGTGACTGATAAAAATTGTGGTTTTCCCCTGCCGATACATCAACAATTGTTCTAAAACTTCCGCTTCGCTTGCGGGGTCAAGCCCTGCGGTAGATTCGTCTAAAATCAATACGGGCGGGTTGTTGAGAATGGCGCGGGCGATCGCCAATCTCTGTCTTTGTCCGCCAGAAATATTGGCTCCAAACTCCCCTAAAACTGTTTGATATTTATCAGGCAATTGGCTGATAAATTCATCCGCCCCCGCAATTTTACACGCTTTCACAATCTGTTCAAAGCTGACATCTGGACTGCCCAACCGAAAATTATCCATAATCGATCGGCTCCAAAAATGTGCTTCTTGAGGAACCAAAACCACCTGCTGTCTGAGACTGTCGAGAGACAAATCCTGCAAGTTGTAACCGCCAATTCTAATATTACCCGATTGCAGCGGATACAGACCAGCAATTACTTTAGCTAGCGTACTTTTTCCGCAGCCGGAATAGCCGATTAAAGCTATGGCTTGACCGCCGGGAAACGTGACAGAAAAATTGTCCAGCAAATCCAGTCTGCCGGGGTAGTGAAAACTAACACCGTTGCAAACAATACCGTCGCTGTCCTGAATAGTTACAAAAGGTTTATTCGTATCGTTTTTAGTTTCCGGTGCAGCGTCGATGACTTCCGACAGGCGTTGAGTAGCTGTCTGGACGCGAGTCATTTCATCAGTAAATCCGACTAAGGAAGTCACCCAATTAGTAACGTTTTGATTCATGGCAATAAACGCTAGCAACTGACCGATACTCAATACCTTGTCAATCACCAAACCGCTGCCCAACCACAGCAGAGTAATGCTGCCTGCAGAGGCAATAAAACCGGAAAATATATTGTTGAGAATGCCTATTTGCGTAGTGCGGAAAGTCAGCTTTGCTAAGCGACCGAAGCGGCTTTGAAATTCTTCCCAAAGTTGCTGGCTGCTGCTGGTAGTTTTGACAGTCAGCGCGCCTTTAAAAGTTTCTACTAAAACGCCTTGACTTTCTGCTTCCAGCACCAATAAACTGCGCGTTTTGTGCTGCAATGCGGGCAGAAATACCACTGTAGAGGCAGTCATCAACAGAGCTATAACTGTAGCTGCCAGCGTCAGTTCCTTGCTGTAGAATAGCATAAAGACAAAAGAAACTACAGCTATAAAAAATTGACTTGGCAAGCTGATAGCGACTTGAGAAACTAATTTATTTATCTCTTGGATATCTTGTAATCTACTGATAATTTCGCCGCTGCGTCTGGTTTCGTAAAAACTCAAAGGCAATCGCAGGAATTTGCGCGCGAATTCCATGACTAATCCCAACTCTAAACGCTGGGAAAACTGAGCAATTAAGTTCGACTGTACTAATCCTAAACTGCTGCTAAAAAGGTTGATAACTATAACTGCGATCGCCACACTGGCCAGGAGTTGTGTGTCGCCCCGCACCAGGATGTCGTCGGTGAGCAGTTGAACTAGAAAAGGCGAAGCGATCGACAGCAAACCCAACACCACATTCAGCAAAAAAGCTTCTATTAAAATCTGGCGGTAGATCCCAATCCGGCGCATCCATTTTTCTAAGGAATTGGCAGGCGGTTGGCCCTCGGCTGCCGCAAAAAACCGCTCCGCATCGGGTTCTACTAGCAAGCACAGCCAATCTGTCCAAGCTGCTGCTAATTCTGCTTTAGAAACATAGCGCATACCGACGGCTGGATCGCCGATCGCATATTTGTTGCCCTGCTTTCCGTATAAAACAACCCAGTGATAGCCGTTCCAGTGAATAATTGCCGGTAAAGGCGCTTCCTCAATTTGGTCTAAAATAGCAGCCGCGGCTCGCACGGAGCGAGCATTAAAGCCGATCGCCTCACCGCCTTGCTTCAAGCCCAGTAAAGTCGTCCCTTGCTGGCCGGTGCCGACCAATTCTCGCAAACGGCTAATTGTAATATTCTGTCCGTAAAATTTGGCGATCGAAGCCAGACAAGCGGCGCCGCAATCTTCTTCGCTTTGCTGGAGCACAACCTGATATTTCCGAGAATTATTTATTTTTCCGTAGAATGGTATCCCTGGGAAAAATGGGATGTTTTTTAGCATTTTTTCAAATGAGTAGAGCATAAAGAACAATACCCACCGCCGCCTAGCCAATCAGCAAAAAGCACCCATAAATTTATGGGTGCTGGCTTTGTTCACATTTCTCTAACTGGATTAACCTGAGATGTTGCACCATTTTCAATAAGCTATTTATGAACAGGCTTTCAGGCTTCACAAGAAAATTCACTCTTTGTCGAACAGGCCGGAAAGCCTGTTCTTGAGAATGGTGCAAGATGTGAGTTAACGGAACTTTAACAAAATATGAGATCGAGCTCGGGGAAGGGCTAGGGCGTGTTTACTTGCCTCGTTCTATTTTAGATTGCGGCGAGATCCGGCAGGTGTATTTCTGCCAAAATCCCGCAACATTAAACAGCACAACGTCTTCAAAGGGATTGCAGCCAGAGGAAAGACTTCTGTACATTGGTTTTTTGGCTTCAAACTCCATCTGGTTTGCCATGATGTTAAGTATTGTTAACTTTGCTTAGAAAAAGAAAATTCTTTTAAAGTCCCACGGCGTAAAGAATACAGTCCCTCAACGGCGAGATCCGGAAAAAAAAAATTGTTACCCCCCTTGCGTAAAAAATGGTCAGTGTGTTTATATATTTTCAGCGCACAAGTATAGCGCTACACAATCCGCAGCTAGCCAACTTAGACGAGTGAATGTCTGTCCTCCTAAGTTCGCCGATCGGGCTATAGGATCGTGCAGCACTATAACTAACCCATAAATTTCAAGAAACAGCGCTGATAAAATTTTTCAATGATTAAAATTCAAGCAGCCTGCCTATCATTACCTTGCTTTAAAGGTGAAAAAGCAGGTATCAATCAATAGGTGTAAAAAAACTACTCTATGCTGATTAGTGTTTGGAATAAGTTTAAATGCTAGATACATTAAGTACGCTCTCCCAGGGAGATAGTAGTATTTGTATCGCCGTTTTGGATGGTCCTGTTGACCAAAATCATCCTTGCTTCCAAGGCGCCGACTTAACGTTTCTTCCCACCTTGGTTAAAGCAGAGGCCCAGGTCGGTGGGAATATGTCCGCCCACGGAACCCACGTTGCCAGCATTATCTTTGGGCAACCGGGCAGTCCGGTTGAGGGGATAGCTCCCAAATGTAAGGGAATAATTGTGCCAGTCTTCGCCGACGATCGCCTCAAAACTTCCCAGCTAGATTTGGCTAGGGGCATCGAGCAAGCAGTCAATGCCGGCGCCCACGCGATCAACCTCAGTGGCGGTCAACTGACCGACTATGGCGAGGCCGATGGCTGGTTACAGAATGCCGTTCGTCTGTGCCGAGAGAACAACGTCTTGCTCGTCGCTGCGGCTGGCAACAATAGTTGCGATTGCTTGCACGTACCCGCTGCCTTGCCCTCTGTGCTAGCGGTCGGGGCGATGGATGCTGATGGCAAACCCCTGGACTTTAGCAACTGGGGCGAAGCCTACAAAGACCAAGGCATCCTTGCCCCAGGCAAGGACATCCTGGGAGCTAAACCCGGTGGTGGCACCGACCGCCTGAGCGGTACGAGCTTCGCCACTCCGATCGTCACAGGTGTAGCAGCCGTGCTGCTGAGTCTTCAGCGGGACCAGGGAGAAACCCCCGACCCCCAAAAAATTCGTCAAGTGTTGTTGCAGAGTGCCTTACCCTGCGACCCTGACTTGCCAGAAGAAACCCGTCGGTGTCTCGCGGGCAGACTGAACATCTCTGGAGCCATAACGTTATTAAAAAAAGGAGGAAATATGGCTGAGAATTTCGCATCGGTGGGTGCATCAGAAGTAGAAGCCGCAGGCTGCGGTTGTGATGGTGGCTTAACCAACGCCAGTGAAGCGATGGCTAATCAAGGGCAACCGGCTCCTAGCTTGGTTGCTGCTGCCGCCAAGCCAGGAGCGGCTGAGGCTGTCCCTAGCAACACCCCCAACTTGCAAAACTTGATGCAATCGTTTCCTACATCTGTAACCCAACAACCACCAATGATGCCCAACTTCACTGCTAACTCCGTCACCGCCAGCCAAGCCCCCAGCGAACTTCCGGATCTCGGTCAGATTGTTTATGCCCTAGGAACCCTCGGCTATGACTTCGGGACAGAAGCCCGCCGGGACTCGTTCAAGCAACTGATGCCACCGTTTGACTTGGGCGGAGGGGTAATGGTACCAGCTAACCCCTACGATGCCCGTCAGATGGTGGACTACCTGGATGCCAATATTTCTGAGGCCCGATCGCTCATTTGGACGCTGAACATTGAACTGACCCCCGTCTATGCGATCGACCCCACCGGTCCCTTCGGCGCCGAGTCCTACCGCGCTCTCCACGAACTCCTCGCCGGTCAAATCCAACCCGAAAACAATGCCGAATACGTTGAGCGCGTCAGCATACCGGGCATCTTGACCGGGCGCAAGGTCAAGCTCTACTCGGGTCAAGTTATCCCGGTAATTGAACCCCAAAGCACCCGCGGCATCTACGGTTGGAAAGTCAACAGCTTGGTGAGAGCGGCGATGGCAGCGGTTCAAGCTGAAGACGGCACTGCTGATGAAGACCGCATCCGCAACACCTTAGATGGCTTCCTCAACCGCATCTACTACGACCTCCGCAACTTAGGAACCACTTCCCAAGACCGCGCCCTCAACTTCTCCGTCACCAACGCCTTCCAAGCCGCCCAAACCTTCAGCGAAGCGGTTGCCGTTGGCATGGAACTCGACAGCATTACTGTTGAGAAAAGTCCCTTTTGTCGCATGGATAGCGACTGCTGGGATGTGAAGTTGAAGTTCTTCGACCCTGAAAACAACCGCCGTGCTAAGAAGATTTTCCGCTTCACCATTGATGTCAGCGATCTGATTCCGGTCACATTGGGCGAAGTTCGTTCTTGGTCTTCACCGTATTAAAGGGCAATACAATTGGGGTGAGAGTGCCACAACAAAATGGACTCTCGCCAAGACATCTAGATTTGTTCACCCTATCCATACGGAGAATCCTTAACCATGCGACTTCCTATATTGTCTCCCCCCGTCAAACGGCCTCATTTCATCCAGCCTGCGCTGTGCGTGGATGTGGAAGATGGTCTTCTCGAGGATTTGGTGCATATTCGGATGGATCTGCTCCATGGCGCCAACTATAACGATCCTCCAGCCTATGCCAACCGCAGTTTCAGCCAAGTGATGCACTCTAGTGCCAGCCAGAGTACAGCCAGCCAGGGCTGGGGCGGCTTTGGCGGCATGGGACGATTTTATTAACGGGCCGCTAATCACGATGCCTCAGCAAACTATGCCTCAGTAAACCATGCCTCAGCAAACTGAAACCCTATGGCAAATTGGTCAAGCTGGTAAAGGAGCTCAGGAGTTTTCGGAGGTAGGCGGCTGGCAAGAGGAATTTACCTACGTTGTTGGGTCAGATCCAGACCCGATTAACCAGCCCCAGATGCCATCGTTGCTCGTGGTTCCCGGTCGCAAGACCAAACCAAAGAGCAAAGGAAAGCAGCTTTTTTCCACCGACAAACTGAATATCCAATTCACTCTGGCCCAAAGCTACAGCACAGGCGAACTTACGCTCTTTTACAACTTTTTTGGCTCTCAAGTTGACACCCTCTGGGTTGATGGTGAGCCAGTGACCGAACTCGTCGGGGTCGGGTCAGGCAAGCCAACCAAAACCCAGATTCCTTTGCCAGCCCTCAGCGCTGGGCAACATACCCTGACCCTGACCACTGCTGGTGGGTTGGGAGATGGGACACACCGGATCGACTACCTCAAGCTAGAGGGGGTTGTCGCTGCCGAGCAACGGCAAACTCTCCAAACACCCCAAACACCCAAGGAAACTAAGGAAACTAAGGAAACTATGGCTAATGAGAAAAAGGAAACGGTGGCTAAGGAGACTACAGAAGTAAAACCCTCGGAAGCCTCCTCCCCCCCAGAACAGAAAAAATCTTACGTGCCGACTTCCCAGACCGGGCTGCAAGATTATTCCTACTGGTGGGACTACGCCAAGAAGCAAGCCAAGGAGTCAAAGAGACACCCTAAACCCTTCCGCCGGGGCCGCATCTGGTCCTAATCCCTAGCCTGTCTTGTTATCGTCCACTTAATGACTGACTGTTCGCTCTATGCAATCCACCACACTGCTCCAAATTAAGCCGCACTTTCATGTCGAGGCGATCGAGCCAAACCAAGTCTACCTCCTTGCTGAACAGAGCAACTACGCCCTCAGCGGGCAACTCTACTGCCAAATCGTGCCTCTGCTGAATGGGCAACACACCCGGGAGCAGATTGTCGAAAAATTTGACGGGGAAGTCCCGGCTGAACACATTGACTATGTGCTCGATCGCCTCGCAGAGAAAGGCTACCTTACCGAGGTTGCCCCGGAACTATCCTCGGAAGTGGCGGCATTTTGGAGCGAGCTAGGCATTGCACCCCCTGTGGCGGCCGAGGGGCTACAGCAGCCGGTCACGCTGACAACGGTGGGCGATAACATCAGTGAAGTAACCCTTGCTGCCCTCGCAACTGCCCTGCGGGACATGGGCATTCCCGTGCAAAACCCCACAGACGCGGATTCCTCAGCGGCGCTCAACATCGTCTTGACCGATGACTATTTGCAGCCGGAACTAGCCACCATCAACAAGCAGGCTCTGGAGCGCCAGCAAGCTTGGCTGCTCGTCAAGCCGGTGGGCAGTGTTTTGTGGTTGGGGCCGGTGTTTGTTCCTGGAGAGACGGGGTGTTGGCGCTGTCTGGCTCATCGGCTGCGGGGCAACCGCGAAGTTGAGTCGTCGGTCTTGCGGCAAAAACAAGCCCAGCAAGAGCGCAATGGTCAAAACGGGAGTGTATTAAGCTGCTTGCCCACAGCACGGGCGACGCTGCCTTCGACCCTGCAAACTGGGTTACAGTTCGCCGCCACCGAGATCGCCAAGTGGATTGTCAAGCAACACGTCAATGCCACTGCGCCGGGAACGGCACGCTTCCCCACCCTGGACGGCAAGGTGATCACCTTCAACCAGACAATTCTGGACTTGAAAAGCCATATCTTGATTAAGCGGCCGCAATGTCCGACCTGTGGCGATCGAGAAATTATGCAACGGCAGGGGCTTGAACCGCTGAAGCTAGAATCGCGCCGCAAGCACTTCACCCACGATGGTGGCCACCGTTCCACCACCCCAGAGCAGACCTTGCTGAAATACCAGCACTTGCTCAGCCCCGTAACGGGCGTGGTGACGGAACTGGTGCGGGTCTCTGACCCAACTAATCCCTTGGTACACACCTACCGGGCGGTGCATAGCTTCGGCAGCGCCATTACCCTGCGGGGGCTACGCAATACCCTAAACTACAAGAGTTCTGGTAAAGGCAAGACCGATAGCCAATCCCGGGCGAGTGGTTTCTGTGAGGCAGTGGAACGCTATTCGGGCATCTTTCAGGGAGACGAACCCCGTAAACGGGCAACCCTGGCGGATCTAGGAGACTTGGCGATTCATCCGGAGGAGTGTTTGTACTTTAGCGATGAGCAGTATGCCAATCGGGAAGCCCTGAACGCTCAGGGTACAGAGGCAGCCTATCGCTGGATTCCGCATCGGTTTGATGCAAGTCAAGCAATTGACTGGACTCCGGTGTGGTCGTTGACCGCGCAGACGCAGAAATATGTACCCACTGCCTTTTGCTACTACCAATACCCTATGCCGGAAGAATATCGCTTCTGTAAGGCCGATTCCAACGGTAACGCAGCGGGCAACACCCTGGAAGAGGCAATTTTGCAAGGGTTCTTTGAACTGGTGGAGCGCGACAGTGTAGCTGTGTGGTGGTACAACCGCCTCAGCCGTCCGGGGGTGGATCTCAGTAGCTTTGATGAGCCGTATTTTGTTCAGTTGCAGCAGTTCTACCGGGAACTGAACCGGGAACTATGGGTGCTGGATTTGACTGCTGACTTGGGGATTCCGACGTTTGCGGGCTTATCGTATCGCACGGTGGGAAGTTCAGAGCGGATAGCTATAGGTTTTGGGGCACACCTCGACCCGAAGATTGCCATTCTTCGCACCCTGACTGAGGTGAACCAAATTGGGCTGGAGATCGACAAAATTCCCGACGATCGGCTCCAGGGTGAGTCGAAAGACTGGTGGCTAGGAGTGACTCGAGCCAGTCATCCCTGTTTAGTCCCAGATGTATCGCAGCCGCTGAAGACCGCCAATGATTACCCGAAGCGTTGGAGTGATGACATCTATAAAGATGTGATGACCTGTGTGGGGATTGCCCAAGCCGTAGGGCTAGAAACCTTGGTGCTAGACCAGACGCGACCGGACATCGGCTTGAATGTGGTCAAAGTGATTATACCGGGAATGCGAACCTTTTGGTCGCGGTTGGGTCCAGGGCGGCTCTATGATGTGCCGGTGAAGTTGGGATGGCGAACCGCGCCCCTGGCTGAGGCAGAGATGAACCCCACGAATATACCGTTTTAAGTCTTTTTAAAGTTTGCGGGCGACAGGCTTCGCTACATACCAGATGTCGCCCTACTAGGCTTCTTCCCAACGAAGAAGAGGATTGACCCACCTCAACGGGTCAACAAACCAAACAACAAAATGAGGAAATTACTCATGGATAAGAAGAACATTCTGCCCCAACAAGGCAAACCAGTGATGCGGAGCACCACTGGTAAACTCCCCAGCTACTTGGCTGAACTCTCTGAGGAAGGTCTAGGTAACGATGGTGTGGGAGCATCTTCCAGTTCTAGCATGTCCTCCTTCGATGGTGCGGAAGCATCTTACACAGGTTGCCTGTCCTCCTTCGATGGTGCGGAAGCATCTTACACAGGTTGCCTGTCCTCCTTCGACGAATAAGGATATATAGCCTAGCTCACTTTAGTGGCACGACTGTTAACCTCCAGTTGCCATCGCAGTGATTTCCTAGGCTGTGTGTTGTTGACGAGGTTAAAGATGTCGAGTTGCGATCGAAACTTTACTTGATCCTGAGTTTTGTGAGCTTTCTTCATCTACCTCGTCTTCATCTTACACCTCCCTGCAGGCTGCCGCTACAACGCTTCGGCGTTTAGCGGCGTGAGGAATGTGACCGATTAATCGCCATCTGGTAAATCCCACTGGCGATTAACTTGCCTTGAGATTAGCAACAGAAATAATAGTGATGCGATCTACTTTACTAAGATGATGAACCTAACTTCTATTATTGAAAATAATCATCTCAAAGACCGCCGTCTTCAGTTTATCCGAACCCATCAAGAAGCTTTTGATGTTGAGCCAACCTTCCCTCTCCCTCTTTTTGAACAGGCAATTCTTGAGATAGAAGGTTCTTGTTATGTTGAATCCTCTTGCCAAGTTGAAGGGAGTCGGCTGCTAGCAGGACGTCATGAGGTTGGTCAATATCCTGGAAAGACTTGGCCGGAATCGCTAACTCATGCGTTTAAGTTCTTAGATAAAATCGAGAATCGTTTGGGTGTACGTATTAATCGTGGCTCGTTAGAGCATTTTGCAGCAGCACATATTGGCTCTCACAAAATCACTAACAACACTATTGGCATTCACTTGGGTTCAAAGCAGGAAGATTCCAGTGTAGTGCTGTATGTCTATATCGAAGACGAGGAAGATCCTGAAGAATTAGCAAGGACAGCGATCGCTCTCGATGGCGGTCACTACTCAGATGAATTAACACAGGTTTTGATTAGAGATACTAAGGCAATTGCCTTTAAACTTTTCTTAGACGGTCGTAGTCGTGTCGATATATGTCCTTATGCTCCAGCACAGCCTGGATCATTAGGAACTAGAGGAAAGTATCTTACAGCCTATATACAAAAATACTTTTCACAGAAAGTGAATTTTATTTTCAGGGGATCTTATGCCCTCATAGCATGCTTCTCTAAAGCCTATGCAACCCCAGTTTTATGGTTTTACTTCACAAACATCAAAGACATACCAAAATATTTTTTATTTAATAGCTTAGGTGATAGAATCTATGATTTTTGTCAAAGTCAAAGTTGCATCACAGGTACTGGTGTGGCTGTTACAGAGCCAGAGTTAGAGAAGAGTCGATTAGAAAATTTTTGTTTCTACTACGATGGACGTGACGGATGTCAACCGCATCCGGGATTGTGATTTTTCTTGAAAATGACTCTGACGACAAGATCGAAACTTAGAATAACCGATTGATTTCAGGGTTGTGATTTTGTCAGAATCAAACAGTAATATAAAATCCCAAAAAGAACGCTACATATCAATCTCCCCGTCACCCTCTCCCCTAGTCTCCCCGTCAATTATCTGTAGCAAACACTCTGCTGTCATCGACTAACCACCTAATTGTGTTTTGTAATTGTCCATCGCCATGAGCAATCACCCTTTCGCTGTTTCCCTCAACCCTTTTGTCCAAGTCAAAAGCGCCGAAGACTACTACACCCTGCACTCGGCAGAATCCGATCCGACCGCTTTGCTAACCCTTGCCACAACGCCCGGAATCGGTATTGCTCTCGATCGTCTCAAGGAAGGCAACACCACCACTGCATCTCTCGTGCAAGGGTTAGCCGAAGTTGATGGTCGAGCAGCCGGGGAACAGTTTGCACTGACGCTACAACAATTGGATGAGCGGGGTTGGCTCAGTTACGCTGTGTTGCCGCTGGCAGTGGCGGTTCCGATGGTGGAATCTGCCGAATTGAATCTGACCGAACCGTACTGGACACAAACCCGTCTGGGCCTCTCCCGCTTCGCCTACCAACATCCCTACGAAGGCACAATGGTGCTGGAGTCCCCCCTCTCCAAGTTTCGGGTCAAACTGCTCGACTGGCGAGCAAGTGCGCTGCTGGCTCAACTCGCCCAGCCCCAAACCTTAGCAACACTGACGCCACCGCCCTACCTCGGGCCAGAAACCGCCTATCAGTTCCTCAATTTGCTGTGGGCAGCGGGGTTTCTGACGGCTGACCCTGAACCTCCCTCGCTCCAGCTTTGGGAGTTTCATAACCTCCTGTTCCACAGTCGCAGCCGCAACGGTCGCCATGACTATCCACTCACAGACCCTGACATTGAGCAGTGGTCGGATTTCCCGGTGGTGAAGCCGCCCATGAGCGAACGGATTGTGCCACTGCCGCGTCCGAACCTGGGAGCATTGATGTATAACGATGCCACGCTGACACAAGCGATGGAAGCACGAAAATCGGTTCGAGAGTATGACGATAACCATCCGATCTCGATCGAGCAACTAAGCGAACTACTGTATCGCACTGCTCGTATTAAAAAATTAGTTCGCCTAGAGGACGTACTAGGTGAAAAATTCCACGAGTACAAAAAGAGGTACCGTCATGACTATGGCCAGTTGAGCAGTCGCCCCTATCCTAGTGGCGGGGGGGGAATGTATGAATTAGAAATTTATCCGGTGGTACTGCATTGTCAAGGTTTGAACCAAGGAGTGTATCACTACGACCCTCTGAATCACCAGCTAGAGCAGATAGTCGAATCGGAGGATGATATTGTAGCTCTGTTAGGTTATGATCCTGTCAGAATTTTTATTAGTCCACGTCCACAAGTGCTATTGGTGATTACGGCACGGTTCGGTCGGCTATTTCGGAACTATCGCTCTGTCGCTTATGCGCTGTTGCTTAAGCACGTTGGGGTGCTACAGCAGAACTTTTACTTGGTAGCAACCAATATGGGTCTGGCTCCCTGTGCGTTGGGGTTTGGGGATAGCGATACTTTTGGTCGGGCGACGGGTCTAGACTATGTGGAAGAGTCGGCTGTCGGAGAATTTGCGATTGGATCATTGCCCAACCGCAATGTCGAAGCAAGTGGGTTGGAGTCGATTGAGGTTGATGACGCGGAAGGGTTGACTGAGGCTATGGTCTCAGCTAGTGAGATTGAATTGGGCGGAGTTGAGGCTGAATCTGAGCCTAGTGAGACAGAAGTATTGGGAAATCAGCTTGAGTCAGTTGGGCGAGTGGCAAAAATTCCGCCGGCTCAGGTGTGGGAAAGTCCTGAAAATACCTCAGTGCAAGTTGAGGAAATTGGGGCTGAGGCTGTTGACTTGGCTCCTTCCGATCTGCTCTCCCAGACTCCTGATTCATCCAGTGTCGCTGAGGGTGAAAGGGAGTCGGCGGGGATTTCAGCCAGTGAAGTTGAGAGTTCTGCAACCAAACTATCGCTGGCACTCCACCCCCATGACCTCGACGATCGCATCCCCGGACTCGCTGAACTCCACAACCAAACCCTCGGCGACCCCCGCATCACGATTGTAATTTTAGACGGCGACCCAGATTACACATTATCCTGTTTTGCCGGAGCTCAAGTCTCCAAGGTTTTTCCCTACTGGCACGAACCAGCAGATCCAATCGGCCCAGAACATTATGCCGCCTTCCAAGCAATCCGGGACAAGGGGCTCAAGGGTAAAGAGAAACAAGCCGCGATCGACGCTGCCTTACCAGAAGACATCCGGACGCGGGTTGAAGTCAACGACCATGCTTGCCACGTCACCAGTACAATCGTCGGTCAAGAGCATAGCCCTGTTTTCGGCGTGGCTCCCAAATGCCGGGTAATCAATATGCCCCACGATGCCCTAGTACACGGTAAGTCTGACGATGAAGCAGGTAACTATAACGATGTGCTGTCGGCTCTTAACCTCGCCCGCGCTTTTGATTTAGCCTTAGAATTGGGTGCAAATATTATCCACTGCGCTTTTTGTCGCCCCACCCAAACCAGTGAAGGGGAAGAGATCCTTCTCCAAGCGATTAAAAAATGTCAAGACAACAATATCTTGATCGTCGCGCCTGTAGGGAACAATTTCAACAAATCCTGGTGTCTGCCTGCCGTGCTGCCGGGAATTTTGGCAGTGGGAGCCGCAAAAGTCGATGGTACGCCGTGCGACTTTAGCAACTGGGGCGGCAACAACACAGCAGAAGGTATCCTTGCTCCGGGTGAAGATATTCTAGGGGCGCAACCCTGCACCGAAAAACCCGTGCGCATGACAGGAAGCAGCATGGCAGCCCCCGTGATGACGGGTATTTCTGCACTGCTGATGAGTCTGCAACTGCAAGAGGGCAAACCCATTGATGCCGAAGCCGTCCGAATAGCACTGCTCAATACCGCGATTCCCTGCGACCCAGAAAAACCTGAACGCTGTTTGCGCGGCTTTGTCAATATCCCAGGCGCAATGAGGGTGCTGTTTGGGCAACCCTCCCTCACCATTTCCTTCGCGGGCGATCGAGTGATCCGCACCGAACGGGCAGGCTATGCCGCCCCCGTCGCGAGTCATGCCCCCCCCAGTACCCAAGAGGTTGTTGCCAGTGCAGCGATTCCTGCTGTCTTGCCCGCCACTCCTGCCGAGGAACCCGTCACCGCCGCCGCGACTCCCGCAGACACAGGAACTGTCGAAGCCAGCACCGCCTACTCTGGCAACGTTTACGCCCTAGGGACGATCGGCTACGACTTTGGGGATGAAACCCGCCGCGACACTTTCACACAACAGATGGCTCCCGCCGAAGTAAACGGCATCATGGTGCCGGCAGACCCCTACGATGCTCGCCAGATGGTCGAGCACCTCGATCGCAATCCAGATGAAGGCCGTTCCCTGATCTGGACCTTGAACCTCGATGGAGACACGATATATGCCCTAGAGTCAACCGCCGGGGATGTCTACGAGATGTTTTTGCTGATGTTGGCGGGGCAACTCGAGCCAGAAGCGAGCGATGAATTTGTCGAGCGGATCAGCATACCCGCCCGACGCACCAACCGCACGGTGGAACTCTCCTCCGGTGAAGTTGTGCCTGTAGTGACAATACCTTACCCGCGGGGAATGTACGGCTGGAAAGTCAATACCCTGGTGAACGCGGCGATCGCGGCAATCTCTCGTCAGGTGGACGAAGCCCAAGAACCCCTGGTGCGACAGGCTCTGACAGCCTTCCTCAACCGAGTCTACAACGATCTTCGCAATGTGGGGCAGACTTCGCGCGATCGCGCCCTCAACTTCGCCGCCACCAACATCTTTCAAGCCGCTGTGACCTTTGCTCGGGCGATCGTCGAGGGTCGTCAACTCGACACCATTAACGTCGAAAAAAGCCCGTTTTGTCGCATCAACAGTGACTGTTGGGATGTCAAGCTTGTCTTCTACGACCCAGACAATAGTCGTCGGGGGCGCAAGGTCTTCCGCTTTACCCTTGACGTGGTGCTTCTGATGCCGGTGACTTTGGGTGAGGTGAGGAGCTGGTCAATCCCTGCTAAAGGGAGTTGAACGCATTGGTGACGGACTCATATCCGGTCGATTAGCCGAATCAGGTAGGGGCGGGTTCACCAACAATATCTGCCAATAATTGACAATCTCAAAAACCCGCCCGGCCGGGATATTATGGTCAATCGATCGGAACTGATTCTGTTGCTCGAAACCCGGTCGATCGCCATCTATATCACATGGAATATGCTGTAATATAGCGGTTCTCAAGCGTGGTGAGGCATGCCCTATGCCCTATGCCCTATGCCCTATGCCCTATGCCCGATAGTACCTCAGCTCAATCAGTAAAAACATGGGAATAGAATTTAACCATTTATATCTTACTCTCGACACAGAAACCCTAGAGTCAATAGCCAAATCCGAGTTCATTAGCCAAGAATTCTGCACAATATCCAGAGATACCGTAGAAACTGATACAGAGAGTTGGGCGGGAACTTATCTCAGGGGAAAACATAGCTATATTGAGCTTTTTCCTCCAGGGGGTGCGGAAGGGTTGAGGGAAGGTTTTTCGGGTATTGCTTTCAATAGTAAACAAGCAGGACAGATTGATATTGTAGATGAAAAGCTAAAATCCTTAGTAGCCCAAGAAACGTTTTCTAGTTTGCAAGTTCGTCAAACCGAAGATGGAAAAGTGCCCTGGTTTCATTATTTGGCGCTCAAACCTGAGAGAGAAGCCTTCAGTGCGTGGTTGATGGAATTCCATCAGGATTATTTAGACTATAAAAACATCAAGCTTACCAGTGCTGGTTGCTTTGACCGTGCTGCTTATCTGAAAAACCTTGCTACTTCCGAAACTTCTTTGTTTGACGACATTTCAGAAGTTCATCTTGAATTGACTTTAGCGGAACACGAGGAACTAGCATTACTACTTCGAGCCTTTGGCTATGACTCATTTTGCGTAGGAGATATTACTACCTATCGTTCTCATGGTTTTACTCTACAAGTATCTCATAAAGTTGCTCCGAGTTATCGAATTCGCAAGGTTTTTTGCACGATGAAGGGTCAAGCTTATCAGGAAAGAAACTTCACTTTTGGTGATAATGCACAGTTAAATGTGGGTGGAGAATTGGCAGTTTTGCAGTTTGGATAACTGAAGCAATAAGTTAAGAAATCATGCTATCCTAGACTAAATATGATAAATTAATTGTCGATTACTGTCCATAGTTTCAATGAAGTTTCGCAACACTCTATTTTGAGAATTTTATTCTAAAATAGCAAGCCTTGCAGGAGTCGTAAATTTTTAACCCACCCCAACCCTCCCCTTACTAAGGAAGGGGAGGGAGTAAGAAATTCACACATGATTGACGATTGCTATATAGAGATGTCTAATATCGATTCCGGTGCAACCGGAATCATTGTTGACTGTTCACTGTAGGAGGAGGGGTCAAAAAAATGAAAATTGCGCGAATTATTTGTTGGCCTCGGGATTCGACTTTACGCCCGACGATGAAGCGCGGATTTGATATCATTCCGGCGCAGCCGGAATTGATATAAGGCGCGAATCCTTAACTTTTTTCCTAAATAATGAGTCGTAAATTTTTAACCCCACCCCAACCATCCCCGCTGGTTCGGGAAGGGAGTAAGAAATTCACAATCGTCGAGGGTGGTCAACTCGACACCATTAACGTCGAAAAAAGCTCGTTCTGTCGCCTCAACAGTGACTGTTGCGATGTCAAGCTTGAGTTCAAGGATTTGGAATCTGTCTGAGAACTCGGCTAGGATGACCAATCTTTGGTCGTGAACCCTGACCCATCATTACCTCTTACCGTCTCAATCCGCCAGTTAATTGATGCCAAACAATAGGTTAACCCAATAGCTGATTTTAGTCCGACTGCATTGTTGCATTACCTCCAACAGTCGATCGTTCAGAAGCTGGGCATCGATACGCAGTTTCAGTTAAAAAATCATGTAATCGGTGATCTTAATGAATCCTACCCCATCTTTTGAGATCTGAGTGAGGTTTTTTCGTTCACTTTCGCCCCATAATCCTGCCAGATAGTGCCTCAACCCCATTTTTTGGGGCAATGTGTGTCAAAACATCGTCTCTGGCGACGACACCATTTATCGAAGCATGGGGCCTGGCTGTGAAAGTTGTTTCCTTAATCCCGTGTTTCAAGGGCGTGAAACTCTCAACTAAAATGGATTTTACCAGAAAATTTTGGGGTCAGAGCTTGGCACTAAGCGGGCGACTTTAAAAAACGTTGCTGCCGTAGGTCATACAGTCAAGATGCACGGTACTGCAAGTAAATTCATGGGAATCGCGAAGACGCAAGAATCCTCGCACCTTTAGGTCGAGGAGTGTTAAAAAGTTAGCACCGGGAATACTCACCTGAACCCGCAGACGACCGCGAAGGCGAGGGCGGCACCACCGAACACCATTGAGGCGGAGAGATTCTTCAGGAGTGAGTTCAGTAAATAAATAGCTGTTCTCGGTTTATAGATTAGTCTCAGTCAAGATGAATTCCTTTTCAGCCTATTAGTTATATAGACTAAAAACTCCAAAAAATATCTGAATTTGAAATAAATTTTCAAATTATAAGTCAGAACCATTTCAGGCAACCCTGAAAGTTCTGAAATTTATGCTGTAGGACTTACGCAATAGATAGAACAAAGCACCCATAAACTTATGGGTGCTTTATTAATTCACATCAATAGATCGAGCTGAGTTGACAGCGCTACACCTTACCAGTAGCGGTACACTACTCTGAAAGAGCCGTCGCAATTCCGGCGGTACACGACGTGACGCGTCGGACGGTAACAGTTTCGCTTGGAATAGTGACCGCCGTTGACGCTAGCTGATTCTTCAGGGGTGAGTTCAGCAAACAGTGAATCGTCTTTTGTTTCTTTCATGATTTAACTCCGTTTAACTTAATAAAATTGAAGGGAAACTAGGAATGTTATCTAATTCCTAGAGCATCGTTTAAATACTGACAAATACTTCGGGTAGTGCTGTGCCATCTCCGGAATATTACGAACTTGTTTTAAGCCCAGTAAAGTCGTCCCTTGCTGGCCGGTACCGACCAATTCTCGCAAGCGGCTAATTGTAATATTCTGTCAGTAAAATTT
>JAUBOM010000022.1:0-37107 GCA_036700245.1 Microcoleus vaginatus BM001213989 | reverse complement strand
CGCTCTGCTGGAAACCTGATATTTACTCAACCTGCTTACTTGTCCGAAGAAAGGCCTTTCTCGGATAAAAGGAATGTTTTTTAACATTTGGCAAAATGAATAATGAGTAGAGCCTAATGAATATTACCCCTCACCGAGCAGTCAATCAGAACAAAGCACCCATAAGTTTATGGGTGCTTTATTAATTCACATCAATTGATCGAGCCCAATTGACAGCACTAAACCTTACCAGTAGCGGTACACTACTCTGAAAGAGCCGTTGCAATTCCGGCGGTACACGACGCGGCGGGTCGGACGGTAACAGTTTCGATAGGAATAGTGACCGCCGTTGACGCTAGCTGATTCTTCAGATGTAAGTTCAGCAAACAGTGAATCGTCCTTTGTTTCTTTCATGATTTGACTCCGTTTAAGTTAATAACATTGAAGGGAAACTAGGAATCTTATCCAATTCCTAGAGCATCGTTTAAATACTGAGTAATACTTCTGGTAGTGCTGTGCGACCTCCGGAATATTACGGATAAATGTTCAAAATTTACCCGATCGCACAACCTGGCTCAGCGATCTAAACCACTAGGGTTTTGTAAGGGCGATCGCGGCTCGGATCGTACAGATAAAGCTGGTTCGGCTGCTGCAGGAAAAACAGCATAGTGGCGCCATCGCCGCTGCTGTTCCCGGCTTGGCTGTTGCAGTTAGCGCCGCTGACACCGCTGGTAATGCTGCCACCGCTGACAGTAGCAGACTCTCGATCGGTTAGTTCGGTAAAGAATGAATGTGGTTGATTTTTTGGCATGAAGAACTCCTATTAATACCTATGTACTTACTTACTTACTACCTACGCATAGAAAAACCCGGTAACAGCGCCGAAACTCTTTGCTGAAACGCCATATTTTCATAAGTGTAGCCCCCTGGCTTCACTCCTGTTGATGTTTCGGGAAGTTTCTGGGTGGTAACGGCAAAGCTGTGCGGATTTTTACATTTACCCTATGAATTTTGATTGAGACTTCTAAACATATTCTTAGTTTCCGGAAAGGTGATAATAAAGGTGACAAAAGAAATAAGCGATCGAGCTCTCCCTCTCCCCCAACTCAAAACTCAAGACTCAAAACTATTCCCCTCTCCCCCTTGCCGCCATGTCTCTCACTCCCGAACCCACACCCGCTGAAATTTTTGATAACGACCAGTTTTTGCCCCCAGTCAGCCGCTGGACGACTTTGGGGGGCATTTTGATGGTGGCCACCTTTGGCGGGGCGATCGCCCTCGCTAGCGTCACCAAATACAGCGCTACAGTCAAAGCAGACGCGATCTTCCGTCCCGCAGGAGAAGTGCGCGTCGTGGAAGCAGCCACCGAAGGAACCGTCGAAAGCATTGCTGTCAGCGAGAATCAGACAGTAAAAGAAGGAGATGCGATCGCAGTTGTAGACGCTTCGCGTTTGGACGGTCAAAAAAAGCAGTTACAAGAAATAATTAATCAGTCTCAAACAGCAGCACAGCAAATCAACCAGCAACTGCGCGACTTAGAAAATCAAATTTTGGCCAGCGCCCAATTTAAAAGCATCCCAAGTGAAAGTTCCGCCCAACAGGAATTAATCGAATCCGCTTTAGTAAAATTCGCCACATCGCAGCCGGATGTCGCCGAAAGACTCGGCCGAAGTCGGCGGGTTTTGCTCGTCAAGCGATCGTCCATTCAGCAACAATTGATTCAAGCTAAAAAAGAGGTTAATCAAATTGAGTTAAAACTCGAAAATAGCGTGATCAGGGCGCCCGCTGATGGTACAATTCTGAGATTGGAAGTACGAAATACTGGTCAAACCGTACAAGCCGGCAGCGCGATCGCCCAAATCGTCCCCAGCGACGTACCCCTGGTAGTCAAAGCCAAAGTGACATCCCAAGACATCGCTCGCATCCAAATCGGCCAACCGGTACAGATCAGGATTTCGGCTTTGCCTTTCCCCGATTACGGCACATTAAAAGGAACCGTCAGCGAAATCGCCCCAGATGCGATCGCCACTCAAAATCCCGCTAATAATTTACGTACAGCTTATTACGAAGTAGCAATTAAGCCCGAACAAACATATTTAACAAAACTCAAACCAGGCAGCGGCCAATTCTTCGGAACCCCCCCAGCCAACCTCCCCCGCCAGTATTCCATTCAATCGGGAATGGAGGGTCGAGCCGATATTATTACCGGGCAAGAAACTGTACTGACATTTGTTTTGCGCAAAGCCAGGTTGCTGACAGATTGGTAATTGCTTGCAAACCCATTTCTGAAATGCTGCAGCTAAGGACACGGCATTGCCGTGTCCCTACAGATGTTTAAAAAGGTAAGGACACGGCAAGGCGATGTCGCTACAGATGTCTTAAAAGTGGAACCGGCTAGAAGCCCGTTGCTGACAATGGTGCAAGATGTGAATTTCAACAAGAGAGCATCTTAAATCAAAATAACGTGTCAATATAGAAATGTAAGTTCAATTCTATTCTTTCCTCATGGCTAAACAGCGCGTTCTTTCTGGAGTTCAGCCAACAGGCAATATGCACCTCGGCAATTATTTCGGTGCCATTCGCAACTGGGTAGAAAGTCAAAATCAGTACGAAAACTACTTTTTCGTAGCTGATTTGCATGCAATTACCGCACCGCACAATCCAGCAACCCTAGCCTCAGACACTTACACCACCGCCGCCCTTTATTTAGCTTGTGGCACCGATGTGGAACAGTCGACTATTTTCGTGCAATCTCACGTCTCGGCTCACACAGAACTAGCATGGTTGCTCAACTGTATTACGCCGATTAACTGGCTCCAAGATATGATTCAGTTTAAAGAAAAATCAGTTAAACAAGGAGAAAATGTCAATGCTGGTTTGCTGAATTATCCCGTATTGATGGCAACAGATATCCTACTTTACGATGCCGACAAAGTGCCAGTGGGAGAAGACCAAAAACAGCATTTGGAACTCACCCGCGATATTGTCATCAGATTAAATCACCAATTCGGCACACCCGAAAAGCCAGTCTTGAAACTTCCAGAACCGTTAATTCGGACTGACGGTGCCAGGGTGATGAGTCTGACTGACGGCACGCGCAAAATGTCGAAATCTGACCCTTCGGAACAAAGTCGAATTAATTTATTGGATTCGCCAGATACGATCGCTAAAAAAATCAAGCGCTGCAAAACAGATGCCGTGCGGGGTTTGACTTTTGACGACCCCGATCGCCCCGAAGCTAGAAATTTGCTGACACTTTATCTCCTGCTTTCCGGCAAATCTAAGGAAGAAGTAGCAACCGAGTGTCAAGACATGGGTTGGGGAGAATTTAAACCCTTGCTGACAGAGACGACAATTAATGCCCTCAAACCAATTCAGGATAAATACAAGCAAATAATGGACGAGCCTGGATATTTAGAGGGTGTACTGCGGATCGGAAAGGAACAGGCAGAAACTATTGCCAACCAAACTCTAAATAAGGTTAAAACCGCTTTCGGTTATTCTCTGCCTAATTAGTCTTCCTTATTCCTTCTTTGTACCCCCTCGCGACTCGTGCTAAGCGCAGCCGCCCGCCTAGCCTCCGGGAAGTAAGTCGAAGGAATTTCTTCCTTCAAAATCAGAAGGAACCCTCGATAATTAATCCGTGTATCCGTGTCAAAATCAGTGTCGTGCCTTCTTCCTTGAAATAACTATGAACCGTTTTCGCACAGCCTGCACCACCCCCGGAGAATTTATAATTACCGCCGAAGTAGCCCCGCCAAAAGGCGGCGATATAACTCACACAGTTCAAATGGCCCAAGGCCTCAAAAACAGAGTTCACGCAATTAATATCACAGACGGGAGTCGCGCAGTCTTGGGAATGTGCCCCCTGGCAGTTTCTGCGATTTTATTGCAGCACGGAATTGAACCCATTTGTCAAGTTGCTTGTCGCGATCGCAATCAAATTAGCCTGCAAGCCGATCTCATGGGAGCCCACGCTTTAGGCATTCATAATATCTTGGCACTCACAGGCGATCCAGTCAAAGCCGGCGATCATCCTAAAGCAAAAAGTGTATTCGATTTTGAATCTGTGCGGCTGTTGCAAGCCATTCAAAAAATGAACTGCGGCAAAGACTGGAATGACAAAGCTTTAAAAGACGGAGTTACCGATTTATTTGTCGGTGCTGCCGTCGATCCGCAATCCCCCAGTTGGTCTGGTTTGCAAAGTCGATTTCAGAAAAAAGTAGAGGCAGGAGCACAGTTTTTTCAAAGTCAATTAATTACAGATTTTGAAGTTTTTGATAAGTTTATGCAGCAGATTGCTGCTGGCTGCAACAAGCCAATTTTAGCAGGAATTTTTCTGTTTAAATCAGCTAAAAATGCTGAATTTATTAAAAAATATGTGCCGGGAGTCCACATACCGCAAGAGACGATCGAGCGTTTGGCCAAAGCTCCAGAACCCTTGCAGGAAGGCATAAAAATTGCGGCAGAACAAGTCCAGCTAGCGCGGCAGATTTGTCAAGGAGTTCACCTGATGGCTGTGAAGCGAGAAGATTTGATTCCTCAAATTTTGGACTTGGCCGGAATCGATCCGCTGAGCTAAAATTAACCGTAGGGGCGGGTTTTACCAACTATCAATGCCTAAAACTAACGCTCTCGTAAACCCGCCCACCCCCGGGCTACTATTTTGAACATCAATAAAACAATCATGCTTCAAACTGTAGATAATTTAAGCACTTCTCCCGCAGTCGAACAACGTTTTACTTGGCGCGGTTTGACATGGCATCAATTCAAGGCAATTCAAACGGGCTTTGAAGACGTGCCAAATGTACGCTTATTTTATTGTGATAAAGTTTTAGAAATTGTGGGTACTGGAAGGTTGCATGAAGCGATTAGGTGTTTGATGGGCTTGCTAATGGGACAGTGTTTTCTGCAAAGAATAATTGTATTTTTTCCCAGCGGTACTTATAGTCAGATTGTCGAAGAGCAAGTCGAGTATCAGGCAGATTTGTCTTATTGTTTCGGAACTATTAAAGATGTTCCAGATTTATGTATTGAGATTGTTATCACTAGCGGTAATCCGATTAAACTTCCGAAATACCGACTGATGGGAGTCTCGGAAGTCTGGTTTTGGGAAGAGGGCACTCTAGAGCTTTACCATCTGCGAGAGGAAGGTTACGATCGCATTGCTAGCAGTGAAATACTGCCGGAGTTAGACTTGTCTTTGCTCAAACGCTGCATTTTGTTTGCTTCCCCTTTGGATGCGCTTGAAGAGTTTTCTAGAGAAATGGGCGATCGGGAAAATTAAGCAATAAACTACTTTTGAAATTGCTCGATCGCTTGCAGAGTAATTAAAAGGGTGATTAAAACGGTGATTACATAGGAGAAACGGGCTGTGACTGACTCAGAAATGCCTAATTTAGATAGCATTAAAACACTCGATACTCGCATCTGTGAAGTTACAGTTTACACCGATCGGGCTTTGGTGACGCGCCGCGGCACGGTGACCTTGACGGGAAACGAGCGAGAATTGGCGATCGCCTCTCTCCCGACAACCCTCGACACAGAGTCAGTCAGGGCTACGGGTGCGGGTACAGTTGCTGTGCGACTTTTGGGAGTGCGAAGCGAAACAGTGTTTAGCACGGAACCTGTGGGCGATCGCACTGCCGAATTAACCCAACAAATCCAAGAATTAGAAACCCAAAAACGCGCCATTAACGATCAAATCGCCTCGCGTAAAATTCAACTCAAATTTTTTGAAATTTTGAGCGAAAAAAGTGTCGGTTCCTTTGCTAGCAGCATCGCTAAACAGCAGATTGGTTTGAACGAAACCGGGGAATTCGTCAACTTTTTAGGCAGTAATTATAAAAAATACGTAAGTGCGATCGGTCTATACGAAAGACAGCAGCGCGAAATAGACAAGCAAATAAAAGCTTTGAACCAGCAGTTGGGGCAAGTAAAAACTCCCCATTCCGAGCAAAGCTTTAACATTATTGTTGCCATAGAACCCAGCGGCACCGGGAATTTTGAACTAGAAGTTTCCTATGTAGTCATGCGAGCCCGTTGGACTCCCCTTTACGACTTGCGAGTAAATACTACCAACAACCAAATTAATCTCAGTTACCTAGCCGAAGTCAATCAAAATACAGGCGAAGATTGGACGGGAGTAGCGCTGACTTTATCTACAGCAAAACCCGGAATGGGAACTTTGCCCCCAAAACTAGAACCGTGGTTTATCGATACTTTACACTCTACAGTCAAATACCGAAATACCGAGCCAATAGCGCGCTATGGTCAAGCTTTATCAGATCCTGATGGAGATGTGGGATTTCAAGGGATACCCAGTAGCTTTGCAGGCACTACAATCGACACAGCATCCCAACCCACAGAAGCTGAAACAGCCACAGCCAAAGTATCGAGAGAAGGAGGCACTGTCTCATTCCAAGTAGGGGGAAATACCAAGATTCCCAGCGACGGTACACCGCATAAAGTGATGGTTTTCAGAGAAAATTATCCGTTTAAACCGGAATATATAGCCGTCCCGCGATTAGTCAGTTTTGCCTATTTGCAAGCAGTTGTTGTGAATCCGCTGACAGGCGCAACTCTGCTTCCCGGTAAAGCAAATATCTTTCGCGACAACACTTTTGTCGGTACTGTGCCGTTAGAAAATGTTTCCCCCGGGCAAGAATATAAAGTTAATTTAGGAATAGATGAACGCTTAAAAATAGAGCGGGAATTAGTGGAAAGACAAGTAGATAAAAAACTGATTGGCCAGCAGCGGCGCATGAGTTACGCTTATCGCTTAAATGTGACAAACTTGCATCAGGTGCAGGTACACCTGACACTAAAAGAGCAATTGCCAGTAAGCCGCAACGAACAAATTAAAGTGCGGTTGACTCTCACTAATCCGAAGATAGTAGCAGGTGAAATGGGGCTGCTAGAATGGATAATGTCTTTGCAGCCGCAAGCAAAGCAAGAGTTATATTACCAGTTTGTTGTCGAACATCCTCCCGATTTAGCAGTCATCGGTTTAGATATTTAATACCAATCAGTTGTCAGTTGTCAGTTGCCAGGAATTACGTCTTCCTTCTTCCTTCGGCTATAAAGCAGCTTATTCCTTCCCGCCACAGGCCACCAATTTTTTCTGTATACACAACTGTTGAAACACTAAATCTGCTATTGATTCATAAGCTGGGGCTGTGGGGTGTACGCCATCCCGAAAATAACTTTCTACCCTCGTTTTCGGCAATTTTGACCAGGCTGCATGAGTGTCTATGACTGGAATTTTTAAAGCTTTTAGCCGATCGACAAACTCGGATTTAAACTTCGGCTGATTCGGTACGGGCAGTAAATCCGCTCGATCGCAAGTATACAACACAAACAAGGGAATATTCTTAGCTCGCACCAAAGCAACTATTTGGTCAAATCGCTGCATATTTTCCATAAACCGCTGTGATTCCGACACCGGCACTCCCGCCGCAGGAGAATTCGATACAAAAATACTTGACAATTGGGGGCTAACGTATCTTTCAAACACTTCTTGAATGGCCAATAACGGTTTGCGATTCAGCATCAGTCGGTTATTTCCTACCCCCGGGATGCTGCTTGGAGGTTGTAGCAAATCGTGAGTACCAATTTGCAAAATCACAGCATCGCTTTCAAAAGTGCCAAACTTGCGAATATATCCCAATTGATTGCCAATTCCCCAAGAACCGGCAGAAGCATTCAGCACCTCAACTTGCTTTTTTATGCCCAACAAACGCGCTTCAAACAATTCTGGAATAGTTTCTTGCTGATCGGTGGTATTAGTACCGTTGAGAACCGAATCTCCTATCATCAAAATTCTGAGAGTACCTTCAGGCTTTGCTGAATCGATTTGTTCAGAACGCTGAGAAAATTGATTGTACTCAAGTCTATTGCCAAAGCGATATACAACTTGATTTGGTGAAAATATATAGCCAGCATTCGCATCAGCTTGCAGCAAGGGAGGATTTCCCAACCCGAGTAAGCGCAAGGCAAGTTCTATCGCACTCAAAGAGGCGATCGCACAACCGGGAATCCAATACTTAGCTTTCAAAATAAATTTACCTGTAATTGGTAAACTGCAAAGCCACGGGATACTCTTCTTGCTTCAAGCGTTGAATCACCAACTGCAAATCATCCTTATCCTTAGCAGACACCCGCACTGCATCTCCTTGAATCGAACCTTGAATCTTCTTAAATTCATCGCGAATCAATTTAGTAATCTGTTTGGCGATTTCCTGACTTATCCCTTTTTTAAGTTTAATTTCTTGACGCACCCGACTGCCACTAGCAGGTTCAGCTTTACCGTAATCAAAAATTTTCAAAGATAAATTCCGCTTGGCGGCTTTAGTTTGCAAAACAGTGTGAACTGCATCGAGAGTAAATTCGCTGTCCGTATTGACAGTAATGGATTCAGCCCCCAATTCCACGGTAGTTTTGGTATCTTTCAAATCGTAGCGGCTTTGAATTTCCCGCACTGTTTGGTCAACAGCGTTAACTAATTCTTGCCGATCGAAATCGCTGACAATATCAAATGAATAACTAGCAGCCATAAATTAGTAATTGGTAATGGGTAATAGGGAATTGGGAATTGGGAATTGGGAATTGGGAATTGGGAATTGGGCATTGGGCATTGGTAATTGGTAATTGGCCCGCGCAGGGCATTGGGCATTAACAACTAACCAATAACTAATAACCAATAACCAATAACCAATAACCAATAACCAATAACTACTGACAATTAGCTATTAACAGTCATCAAACTGAAATAGAATAAAGAAACAGTGCAAGAAGAACTAATCGCAAACATGAACGATCGCGCCAGGGGCACATTCAGAATATAGAAAACCGAATACAACAACCGGGCGATCGTAAAAGCAATCGCAGCCCAACCCGCCGCTTCCGAATCTACCCCCGTCACAAAAGCCATCAAAGCCGCCGCTGAAAACAGCATAAACGTCTCAAACGAATTTTGGTGAGCCCAAGTTGCCCGCTGAGCGTAAGCAGGCAACTTGTCAAACATAGCGCGGGGGGCTGCTTGGTCGTAGCCTAGCTGCAAGCGGGCGAGGGCAACCACCAAAAACGGTGCATAAACCAGCGCAGCAGCAGCAGCAATACAATCAAGCAGAATAACCGACACAGGCAATCCCAACAGCATCATCCGCCTCGCATTTCAATCAAAATAGAACAGAGTAACCACCTTGCGCTGTTCTTCGGCATCCTCGCAAGTTTTCAGCAAAGTGTGGCTTTCGTGAAAAGCAAAACAGATCAGTTGCTGGCAGCGAGAAATAATCTCCTGATTGCACATGGCGCTTGCTTCCGGGAGAGACAAACTGTCATTTTTGGGGTTTTCTACCAAATGTATCACTTGTTCGAGCTGGTCGCGAGACTCCCGGGGCTGTCGGCTCATGCTTTGCGGTAAAATCACTGTCAGCAGATTAGGATCTGCTCGCATTGCCCCCCGAATTGCGGCTGAATTGGTGCCTGTAGCGCCAGAAGTGATGAGCTGATTGCCTCCCAGAACTATGGCGTAGCTCAGCATCTCAATTAGCTGCTGGTGGGTAATAGGAACGTGGCGAGAACCCAAAAGAGCAATCCGCTTGGAGCTGGTTTGCTGGATCGCCGCAAGTTCTTGTAAAAAATCATCTACTCTGGGTAGCTCAATTGATTGACTCAAAGAATTTATTAAATTAAATAAAACTACGTTGTGGATTTTAGCAGACTCACTAGCCATTGCCGCCAAAAAGAAGTTAAGAATTGCTGATTTACGAGATTTGACGAGAGGATAGGGAGATTTGAGGAAGCCAGAAGGCCGAATGTCTGAAGGCATTCGGCAGCCGGAGCTCAAGGTAGAATTCAAGAAAAATTGAGAATTTAAGAATTTTGGATTTTTTTTATTTAAACAAAAAATTCTCTCTGCCGAATGCCCACTGCCGAATACCTTCTTCCCTCAGATCCGGGTGCCGAATATCTTCCGATCCGGCTGCCGAATTAATGGACTCGATCGCCCAGGTCCAAGGATGCCATCAGACCCTCAAGGTCAAAATGTTCTGCCATTAGCTGAGTAACGCATTCCACCTTAATCGGTTCGTGCAGGCGCACGCTGCCAAAGGTGCTGTCGATAATTTCCACCGTGGTTAAGGTATCCAAATCAACCGACAAAACTGGAATTTCCATTTCTTCTGCCCTGCCGATTACCAGAGGAGAAGGAGGCAAGTGGCCTGTCAAAATTAAGCACTGAGTCGAGCTTTCCAGAGCCGCTAGCTGAATGTCCGTGCGATCGCCCCCCGTCACCACCGCCATATTTCTCGCTTTGCGAAAATACTTCAGAGCAGAACTCACATTCATCGCGCCAATTGTCAAGGTTTCCACCATCAAGTCCAAACGGTCTCGACGGCAGAGCACATCAGCTTTCAATTGGTGCACCAATTCTTTGACGCTGACACTGCGCAGCAAAGCGCTTCTCGGCAGCATTCCCAAAACAGGAATACCCGCAGCCTCCAGAAAAGGCCGCACAGTCGCCGTTACCGATTCGAGTTTGTCCGAGGGAATGTCGTTGAGTACCACGCCCAGCAACCGCGAACCCAAACGCCGCTTAGCCGACAGCAAATCGTCTACATACAGATCGATCGGGCGGGCTACCAACAGCACAGAGGCATCAATTGCCCCAGCGACTTGAGCCAAAGACAAATCAAACAGACTGCCTTCCTCCAAATTAGCTGGGCCTTCTAACAGCATCAAGTCTCCGCTGGGAGCTTGCAAATATTGCGCTAAAGACTGGCGGTAATCTGTCTTGTCTTCTCCCCGCAAACGCTTGTGAACCGTCTCTTCGTCCAAATACAGTAGTGTTGACGGCATTTGGCTTTCTGAGAGCTTCAGCGTCTCTACCGCGAACCGCACATCTTCGTCCTCGCTTCCAGCTCCCTCGGAGCTGAAACAGGTTCCCAGAGGTTTGCCGTAGGCGACGGCCAGTCCTTTTCCCCGGAGTCCGAGTGCCATCCCTAGGGCGATGGCAGACTTGCCGCTGTAAGCTTTTGTGGAACCGATCAGCAAATATTTAGTCAATTTGGGTACGCCTTCAATCCTCAATTTACACCTGTCTATTTCAATAAATTTAGTTTTTTCTACAGTATTTCTGAACTGAATCCTCAATTTGGCAATACTATTATACTCGATTTTGTCGCTTTTGCGCATATCGCTTTTTTGAGTGAAACTTTTATTCACCTGTTGGCAACCCTTTGCTTAGCATTGTTTTCACATATATTTTTTTAAATGGGTTTTTTCATATATTTTTTTACCAGCAGCCTTTGACAACTATTCATAGGCAGTAATTGCCTTAGGAACCGTTTTTATGCCGACAAGTTTCCGCAAATTTTTTTGCGACAATTAGACATCGCTACCAGCACAAAAAAACTAATAATCCTAAAAAAGCTATAGTTCGTAAAGCCTGATCCTAGGAATTTGTGGCTAATTTTTAGGGTATGATACAGGTAATAATTAGCAAGAATACCGTGTATTGCTGGCTAATTATTGGTGCATAAAGTTGAGAAACGTAGGAATTATTAGTTATTAATTATTAGTGTATTTCCCGGTAGTAAAGGATATTTATAAGTGATATTCATCAACTATTAAGGAGCAAAATTCTAGCTGATAAACACATAAATTTTCTGTGGCGTGGGCTGGCATTTCGGCCGCCAAAAGGCTGATTGCGATGCCAGCCCGATCGGAGTTCAAGGGCTGTAGATAGAGTTTCTTTAGCCGAGCATACTGCGTTTTCCTCTCAGCTACCGAGCCGCAAAAGTTTAACGAAATCGCACGGCGGCACAGCACCAATGTCCTATCATAGGCTTTCCTTGTTTGTTCCACAACAAGTACAGCAATTGTCAATTGGATGAAATACAGGTAGGGACTCAGGCTTGGTCTGAGTCCCTACGGGAAATCTGTATCCCGCTCGCGAAATCTGGTGTAGATTTGCCGAAAGCGGTGGGAAGAAGTGCGATCGCCCAAAGAGCTTCTTGAGAAGAATGCAACAACTCAGTTACTATTGCGCTGATAACAATTGACTGGCGCACCAATCATGTAATGTCGCCGTCCCAGTGGCGTTACACTATTGGTGCGCCAGTTATAGCCCCCGTCAATCGATTTTAGATTTTAGATTTTAGATTTTAGATTGAAGAAAGCGACCCCACTGATAAATCCGGGGGCTGGCGATCGGGATTCGGAGCTTTTTTCTCGATCCACGAACCATCCGGGGGCCCCGGATTAAATTGCTTGATTGTCAATTGCGGACTTTCGGCAGGGCGCATGGATGAAAGTTACTCATCCATGCGCATCAGCTTGCGGTAAAACGTTTTAGAAAAATCGACGGTACGAGTCCGCTGAAAAGTCAGGAGTACCTCAATTAAGCAAGTGACAAACTCAGAGCTTTGCATAGTCACTTCGTAGCTGAGCTCAGCATTGCCGTCAAACAACACCCGACAGCGGGTTAAGTCGATCGGCAGCGAGGAGATATTCCAACTAGCGACAAACGGCACATCCTCGCCCCCGTCAATTTTTCTTGCCCCCTCCAAGCTTTTGAGCTTGTAGAGGCTAATAGCGTGCGGCAAAAACTTGCGCCTGGGCTCTTGACAGAAAGGGGCGTAGACTTTCACTTCTTTGTCGTCGGCTGGCTTGAGTTGAGGAAGAGACATATTTCTACTTCAGACAATTATTACTAACAGATAGTTGAGATCCCCTGAAAAAACTAGCAGATATTCCTGGTCGATCGCAAGCAAAAGTCATCCCAAAGAATCTATGCCATGCCCGTTTACCCGGGTCTCAGAAGCAGCGAACCCCCTAAGCAGCGAGTCCCCTGCTGGTCCTCCTGTCTGCTTTCGACAAAAGGCCAGAAACTGGTACAGTAAATACTTATCTCTAAAATCAAAAACTATTGGTGGTTGAATCAAGTAACCTATGCAGGAGAGTTCTTGGCCAGAAAACGACGCTCGCAGCGAGCTTAACTTGGACATCTCTGATTTAGCTCAAGAAGAGCTCAAGAGTTTGACCTCGAACTCGAAGGTCGGCAAAGTATTTGCCATATCAGACATTGGCGACAGGGTGTTTGACGCGGAAACAAAAGCTCATCTCCCGGTTGCGGTGTCTGTGCCGGGATCTCCCTCTTTTGCTCCAAATCTGTACCGGGGACGCCGGGCAAAAGCCGCCGCAGTGCTGACTGCGATTTGGGGCGGCACGATCGCCCTGCACTTGATTTCTTGGGGTGCGTGGGTAGTGTGGGGGTTGACGGGACTGCTGTGGATGCAAGCATTTCGAGTTTTGTTTGCTTCGCCCAAGCCCGCACTGCCGCCTCTTGCCGATGAAAGTCGAGAGGATTGGCCCTACGTGTCGCTGCTGGTGGCGGCGAAAAATGAGGAAGCGGTGATTGCCCGATTCGTAGAATCAATCTGCAATGTAGACTATCCGATCGACCGCTACGAAGTTTGGGCGATCGACGATCACAGCAGCGACGGCACACCGCTAGTATTGGAACAGCTAACCAAACAGTACCCTCAGCTCAAAGTATTTCGCAGGGGAGCAAATGCCAGCGGCGGCAAGTCGGGAGCCCTGAATCAAGTGTTGCCACTGACTCGCGGGGAATTTGTGGGAGTATTTGACGCCGACGCGACGGTAACGCCGGATTTGCTGCGCAGGGTGCTGCCGGTGTTCCAGAAACAACAGGTAGGAGCCGTGCAAGTCAGAAAAGCGATCGCCAATGCTTCGGTAAATTTTTGGACTCGCGGCCAAGAAGCAGAAATGGCTCTCGACAGTTTTTTCCAGCAGCAGCGGATTGCGATCGGCGGCATTGGAGAATTGCGCGGTAACGGCCAATTCATGCGTCGCAACGCCTTGGAACGCTGCGGCGGCTGGAACGAGGAAACGATTACCGACGACCTAGATTTGACGGTGAGGCTGCACCTAGACCGATGGGACATTGAATTTCTAGCTTTCCCAGCCGTGTCAGAAGAAGGAGTCACTAACGCTCGCGCCCTGTGGCATCAGCGCAATCGCTGGGCAGAAGGTGGCTATCAACGTTATCTTGACTACTGGCGGCTAATTATGCCGGGCCGCATGGGAACTGGGAAAACTTGGGATTTATTTGGATTTTGGGTATCTCAATATTTCTTGCCCACAGTAGCGCTACCCGACTTTCTGATGTCAATTGTGCTGCGCCGGATGCCGATCGCCAGTCCCCTAACTTTTATGACCCTTACTTTGTCAGTGGTGGGAATGTTTGTCGGTTTGCGCCGCACTCGCAAAGAGATCAAATTTGACGTTAAAAGAGTTTTTGCCACCTTGTTGCAAACGCTGCGGGGTACTGTTTATATGTTCCACTGGCTGTTGGTAGGGACTGTGACGGCTCGGATTGCAGTACGGCCCAAGCGGCTCAAATGGGTCAAAACCGTCCATAAAGGCGCCGATAGTAGCATCAAGTAAACAATTAGCAGAAATATCTCGGGACAGTATAGCCCAAAGTCCGAACATTTTCGGACAAAAAAAACACCAACGCTCGCCAAATAAGTCCCGGCCAGATCCTAAGAGTAAAATTTGGCAATTCCGAGAAAAAAACACTTTGAAACAGCTTAGGTAATAGGTAATCGGCGAGCGGTAATAGCAAATAAGTAATCGGCAATACAAAAGTCGAAAATTCAAAGATAAAAGCGAGAATTTTTAACTTTTAACTTGACAAAAAACCAATTACTATCTATTAATTATGAATTGCCAATTAGGACGAATTGCTTGTTGCCAACTACCCGTCACCCGTAACTGATAATGGATTTGTTAGAGTACCAAGCTAAATCTTTATTTCGCCAGATGGCAATTCCGATTTTGCCGTCGCAGCGAATTGACAATCTCGCCGACCTCAAAGGACTGAAAATTCCCTACCCTGTTGTACTCAAATCGCAAGTGCGGGCTGGGGGACGGGGCCGGGCGGGCGGTATCAAGTTTGTGGAAAATACGATCGATGCAGTAGCTGCCGCCCAAACAATTTTTAATTTGCCGATCGAGGATGAATATCCCCAAGTCCTGCTGGCAGAAGCAAAGTACAACGCCGACCAAGAATTGTACTTAGCGGTACTCCTAGACCCCGTAGCGCGACGCCCGGTTCTTCTGGGATCGAGACAAGGAGGTATGGATGTCGAAGGGTCGATCGAGCAAATGCAGCAAGTTGCCGTAGACCAGGAATTTTCCCCCTTCTACGCGAGGCGTCTCACGCTGAAAATGGGATTGCAGGGAGACTTGATTCAATCCGTGAGCACCATTGTCGAGAAAATGTACCGGCTGTTTGTCGAAAAAGATTTAGATTTAGTAGAAATCAATCCTCTCGGCATCAGTCCAAGGGGAGAGGTAATGGCTTTAGACGGTAAAGTCACTGCCAACGACGATGCCTTGGGGCGGCATCCAGATTTGGCAGCACTCTCGGAGCAGAGGCAAAGCAGCGGGTTGGCACGGGAAAGGAGAAGTCCCCATGGCCGAGGCGATCGCCTTAATTCCAACTCGAAGGTGCAGCACTCGCCACGGCCGGAGTTTGACCCCAAATCTCAATCCCCAATCTCGAATTCCGAATCCCTGCAATTAATCGAACTAGACGGGAATATCGGGATTTTGTGCAACGGAGTGGGCCTGACCATGGCAACTCTGGATGCTGTAACCCACCAAGGAGGAAAACCAGCTAATTTTGTGAATATGGGTTCCCTAGAGCACTACGAAGCAGCAAATGCGCTGCGCGATTGCGCGGAGTTGGGTCTGGAGTTAGTCGCTCAGGATAAAAACGTTAAGGTGATACTTGTAAATATTTTGGGCAGCGCCTCCAAGAGCGAGGAAATCATCGCCGCAGTAGCGGGGTATTTGGAACGGAAAGCTCGCGCTAACCGCCACATCCAAGTTGTGCTGCGCCTGGTAGAGATCGATGCTGATGCTGTTAAAAAGCGTTTGGGACAGTGGCCGGTGCAGCTAGCAAGCACTCTGGATGAGGCTGCGGCCACCTCTGTATCCTCCGCCAAGTAGCGTCCGCTGCAGTCGTGAGGCAAAAGACAAGAGTTATGCACAGACGAAGGCCTTCTGCTTTTTAAAGATCGAGTGTCAAGTGGGAAAAAATGAATTTAACTCCTGAAAGCAAAGTCCTAGTACAGGGCATTACAGAATCTCCCGCGTCAACCCGCGCCGCCCTGATGATGAAAGCATACGGCACGAATGTGGTCGCCGGTGTCAGCCCCGGTCGGGGGGGGCTGGAAGTGGAGGGAATTCCGGTTTTTGATTTGGTAGAACAAGCAGTGGCGGCAGTGGGTCACGTTGACACTGCGGTAATTTTTGTAGACGCTTACTCGGTGCTGGATGCGGCTCTAGAAGCCATCGCGGTAGGAATTCGGCAAATCGCGATCGTCACTGGGGGAGTACCTCCTCTGGATATGGTGCGCTTAGTCAGAAAAGCAGAGGCCACCGAAACTTTGGTAATCGGGCCCAACAGTCCGGGGATTATTGTGCCCGACAAATTGCTGCTGGGAACTCACCCCAAGGAATTCTACACTCCCGGCCCGGTGGGGGTGATCAGCCGCAGCAGCACTTTGACTTACGAAGTTGCCCTAGAACTGACTGAGGCGGGGTTAGGACAGTCGATGGCGGTTTGTATTGGCTGCGACGCGATTGTCGGTTCTTCTTTTATGCAGTGGCTGCAAATTTTGGACGAAGACGACAGTACCGAAGCGATGGTTTTGGTCGGTGAAGTTGGCGGGTGGAGTGAACAGGCTGCAGCTTCTTACATCGCCGAGGCGATCGACAAACCCGTAGTTGCTTATCTGGCCGGCCGCTACGCTCCCAAGGGACCGTCTTTGGGCCACGCCGGCATCCTGATCAGTTCTCGGGCTGCTGCCCAGAAAGCCTTTGGAGTTACGGCCCCAAACAAAATGGGTGCCTTTGAAGAGGCGGACATACCTGTGGCGGCTCGACCTTCGGAGGTTCCTAAGTTGGTTAAAAAATTGCTAAAGAAAAATTGATTGCTTTGGGAGTTTGCACAAAAGTCCTAACCCTCTTGGGGGTTGGGATAGGGGTAGGGCGGGGCCGGGTTTTGTCTCAACATTGTCGGCAGAATGCCACAACTGCAGGCTAAACCCGCCCCTACGACACATTTACGATCTCCTTACCACAGCCCTCTGACCGGCCCCTCAGGCTGCGGTGCTGGCGCTGGCAAGGGTGCGGGTTCGACCCGGCCGCGCGCTGGAGGCGCAGTTGTTGGCCCAACGCTGGGCCGAGGTTCGATCGGGCTTTCGGTGCCAGTTGTTTCAGTTGTGCGAGTTGTCGATCGCATCACATCTTGAAGCAGGCTTTGCACAGTTCCCGCTAAACTCTGAAGTTTCCCAACAGTGCCACTAATACTAGCAACATCTACGTAAACCTCGGGCAGAGGATACTTGTTCAGGATTTCCAGCAGCGATACCTTACCGTCGTCCCCGGCTGCCAGGATCATTGCCGCCCGCAGCGCTTTGCCGCTTTCTGTGCGGCGCTGAGTCCGAATTGCTTGACCGATTTCGTCAGTGATTTTTTCTCCCGGGGTGCTGTAAACTACCCTGGCCAGATTAGCCGGCTTTAAACCGATTTCTAAACCCATCAACCCCCGCAGTATTTGCGCGTCCATTTTGGAGAACCGGATAATTTGTTGGAGAGTTGGTGTCGTCGTGCCGTCTTTAGCAAAGTCTTCTAAGTCGCTGATATTGATGGCTTGTCTGATCGGACCAAATGTGAGGACAACTTTTTGGGCCCCTAATGCTGTACTGCTGCTAGATAATATGCTCGCGCTTGCTCCTAAAAGTAGGGCAATGCCGATCGATACAAATTTTGTTAATTTCATTTTCACGTTCACCGCTCGATTAAAATTATTTTTTTGAGGTTTGTACATTATATATGCAGCAGTTATATTCTACCAGGTCACGAAGGTAGTCCCAGTTGCCAAACACAATGCAACTGTAGGCCCGCGATCTAAACCACGAGCTTCATTGGTCATTCCCCATTCTTCTATTCTTTAATCTAAAATCTAAAATGGTATAAGCTGTGCCCGCGTCACACCCACAATCTCGACCGATCTTTTTGGTCGCTCTCGAGTTTAATAATAAGTAATCACATCTACAGAAATATTTTTTCTTCTGTTCATTCTGCCTTCTACCTTCTACATAAGTGCCTTCGACATCAAAGTGCCTTCAGCCTGATACATAAGTACCTTATAAAAGTTATCGCAACCGCCCTGACGCTGAGGACGTTCTTAATTGCTGAAACATAAGCGCTCCATTGCTTCTTCCTTCTCTCCTATATCACTAAAACCTTCTGACTGACCTCCGTTACATTTATTACATCCTCAGAAAGCGAATCCGTTGCCTAACTTCCTTCTGCTATATGTTGAAAACCAAGCGTAAAGCCAAGAAATCCAAACACAAGCATAGCCAAAAAACCACAGCGCTAAGCAAAAAAGAAGTAGCAGCACAAAAACGCAAAACTTCACAAAAGCGCAATGAATTGCTGCGGGCGATCGCCATAAGCTGCTTAGTCAGCGTTGCTGTCAGCATCCCCCTGTTGTTCGTAGCCCGCCCTAAGATTGCTATTGTAGGAGGGGCAGCCGCAGCCATCTTGCTGCTTTCCTACAAATACCCCCGTCAAGCTTTGTGGGCTTTTCTAATTTACCTGCCTTTTGGCGGTACAATTACTTACGCAATTGGCGGCGGGAATGCTGTATTTCAAGTAGCCAAAGATGCTTTCTACATACCAGCTCTCATCGCCCTAATTCAAAGCTGCAAAAAGAAACAGTTGCCCCTGTTCATTCCCAAACAAATGCTTTCTACCTTCAGCATCCTGTTGATGATGGCAATGCTGACTTTAATTTTTGTCAACGGGGAAATGCAGCTCAACCCTAGGGGGGGCGACAAACCAATTCTGCAAGGAATTCTCGGCTTAAAAGTATTGATAGGTTACATACCGCTGATCGCTTGTACCTATTATCTGCTCCGCACTAAGAAGGATTTAGTATTTTTTAGTCGAATGCACCTCGTTTTGGCCATTGTTTGCTGCCTTCTCGGTTTGATTCAGTACCTGTTGCTGGAAAGTGGAAAGTGTGCGGGCACCCGAGGAATGATCGGAGAAGAATTATATAAAGCAACGCTGGAAGCTAGATGTTTGGTCGGCGGTTCTTTGGTGTTCAGTCCAGAAGTCAAGTTTATCCGCTTGCCTGGAACTTTTGTAGCGCCTTGGCAGTGGGCGTGGTTTTTAATTTCTAATGCTTTTATAACCTTTACCTCTGCCTTTTGCGATTCTTCATTCTGGTGGCGAGTGATCGGTTTATTTGGCATGGCCTTAGTATTTGCCAATGCAGTTATTTCCGGTCAAAGAGCTGCTTTAGTTATGGTTCCCGTTGCTACGGTTATCCTGCTAGTTCTCACCGGTCAAGTAGTTAATTTTAAACGATTTATTCCCATCGCAGCAGGACTGGCGATTCTGCTGTTTGTCGGTGCAGCAATTAATCCGGGAATTGTCGAGCAGCGGTGGGAGAGTTTTGTTAACCGCTGGAATGCTGCACCACCCCAGCAGTTTTTCATTAATCAGTTGGAGCAGAGCAAGAATTTTATTATTGACAGACCTCTCGGTAGAGGTGTGGGACGAGCTACTAATTCAACGCGGATATTTGGTGCCACACAGCTAATTGAAACTTTCCAACCTAAGTTGATCTACGAACTCGGTTATCCGGGAATGATTGCTTTTCAAATCATGCTTTTACACTTGGCTTTTTTAACTTTTAGAGCTTACCGATCTGTGAAAGACAAAAGTTTGCGGAGTTACGGAGCTAGTTTTTGGGTGTTTGTTGGATTTATTACGATCAATACTCAATACTATCCGCTGGATGTAGATCCAGTATCCGTGTATTATTGGGTTTTAGCTGGGGCGATTTTAAAGTTGCCCACAATTGACAAACAGGTGCAGGATGAAAAACTCCAGGAACTTGAGTCAAATGATTTGCAAGTTGACGAGCAATTAAAGGAGAAAAAAATTATTGTATCTGCCCCAATTTGACAATCTTGAACGCAGAACCTCTATATTGCAGGTTTCCACTCCGCACCTTACTGATTGACAGTCTTGGACGCAGAACCTCTATATCAGGACTTACGCATAACCTCTATATGTAGGTTTGCAGTGCGCATCTTGCCGCTATAAGTAGCACATTAAACCACTTGTATTAACTGTATAGATGTCGGTGTCTCCGCTAACGAAAGCCAGTCGCTGGCCGTTGGGCGACCAAACTAGGGTAGGGCTAACATCTATATTGGGTGCAAGTTCGCGGCGGGCCCAACTGGTAGCATTGACAGCAAATAAGATGCGATCGCGACTAGAAGCCCAGAAATGATGCAATATTATTTAGTTTTCGACCCCAAACAAGTAGTTGTTGTTGAGGAGTAATCAAATGGCTGAATATGGAGGATGCCTTGCCTGCCGTCACTATTTTTATCGCGTGTATGTAAACGAGATGCCAACTTGTCGCGCCTTTCCTGAAGGAATTCCACCAATTATTATCGTCGGAAAAGAACATACAAAACCTTTACCCGACCAAGACAATACTATTGTTTATGAACCAGCCGAAAAAGCTTTTTGGCTGATGGAGTGACAACAGAGTCAAAAGCCCCACCAGTGGCGGATTTGCTCGAGGTTATTGGCGAGGAAAATATAGAGGAAAACAGGAGGATGAAGGTTGGTATCTTTTGACCAATGTCGGCACCTTAAGACAATCGATCGATATCTTCAAATGTCGGAGTGGGATTGAAGCGATGTTTAAAGATTGTTTCTCGCCTCGCTGTCGCGCATCTGGAGGGCGGTAAACGCTAGTATCTTTGGTTTTTGGGCTGCGGGCGTTCCAGGGCCCTGAAGGCTCAAAAACAAGCTGATTAAGAGTGTTAGTGAAAATAGGCCGATCGCCCCGATCCGCCATAATTTATTGAATCTGAAAAGTTGCAGAATTTGCAACAAGCTTTTCAGGGGCGGGCTCTTCTGCCCACCCCACACTCCACTTAAACTCTTGTGGAACAGGCTTTTGTGGAACGGGCATCTTGGCTGTTCCATATCCCAGCAGGAAATGCAAGTTAAACACATTTTATCGATTCATCTGCTAATTTTTAAAGTGTTTGTCTGTCGATATGTCTCGACAGCCTCAAACTCTGTTTAATTCTGCCAATAATTAGCTCGAACATTTTTTTTCGGGACGGATTCTTGCTGCTGGGCGGCATCCCTAACTCGCAACACATCAAGTTCAAGTCTGCTGCACTCATAGCCAACAATTTTTTCCTCACCTCTTCTTCATTACCATTCTTAGCTTGTAAACGCAGTTCTTCATAAACTTCTAAAACATTGGCAGCCGATAAATTAGCAGGTTTATTTACCTCAGCACCCGTGGCAATATCCGAAGTTTTTGACCCAGCAGAAAGCACTCCCCGCTTGACTTGAGTCTCAAGCCGGGTTAATTTTCTAGAAACCTCCCGCAAGATTTCCTTAAGTTCGCCAATTTCCTCAACTAACCCCCCGCTTTCTTGTTCGGAAGCAGCCAAAATTTCTTTTTTACTCATTTCAGATACTCCTCACACTCGCGCCATAGTTGTTCAAATTCTCTAACTAATTCTCGCGGCAGTTCACCCTCATTAATCGCCCGTTTTAGCCCGACGCTTTCCCGAATCGTCGATTCTAAAAATCTAACTTCTATGTTATTGTCTTTTGATATCTCTGCACAAAGTCTCTTTACTTCTCTCATGTAAAACTGAACTTCATTTGTCAGCAATCCTCCATAGATTTTAGCTTTATTCATAAACACTGCAATCTTGGGAAACGGATAAGGCTCAATCCGTTTCTGGAGCGAGTTTAAAACTAAACTCAATCCCCTAGAACCAAAATAATCGGGATTGACGGGAATCAATATTAAGTCGCAGCAAGAGAGTACGCTGTAGGTGAGGAGGCTGAAGGAAGGTGAACAGTCAAAAAGCATCAAATCGTATTGGGGGAGATTGGCAGAGTTGGCGATTTTGCCGATAAATCTGCGGATGAAGTCTTTAACACTTTTCCCCTCAAATCCATCGATATCCAACCAATACAATTCTTCAACAGAAGGGACAAAATGCAACTGTTCGTCAATCTGATAAATGGTGTCGAAACCAACGGGAAATTTAAAGTTATGTCCGGCTTTTTTAAAGACTTCTAAAGCGTCGTAAATTGTGAGTCTGTGCTTGAGAGATTGTTCGTACCACTTACCAAACTTGTCATCTAAATGACCCGTATTTTCGTTAAGTCCGATCGCCTCTGTGAGCGACATTTGCGGATCTAAGTCTAACATCAAGACTTCTAGGTCGGTTCCTTGGGATATAATATTTCCTAGACTCCAAGTGACGGTGGTCTTTCCGACACCGCCTTTGAAGTTGATTACGGCTATTTATTTAGGACTCATGGCTAATTTTGTTTGGATTTTGCTCAAATATAAATTAAAACATATTGTGGCGGTTAGTCGATCGCGCGATCGCCCACGAGAATCCCGATCTGCCAATTGACATATAAAAATGATATATCATTAACTAAGTAGAACAACTTAACAAAACAGAAAACCCAGATATTCGATGGCTTTAAGAAATCGGGGATCTAACAGAACATCATGTCACATCAACTAACTCATTTTTTAAAGCTGTAGCCGTTGCAACTCCGTACACGCATAACGGAGAGAAGGCAAAGCAATGCGATCAACTCCCTGAGGACATATTTCTGTAGCCAATTTTTTTGCCGCGCTTTTAGCTAGTTTGATCCTCTCTTCTGCACTCATATTGTCATTTTTATAATCATTAGTTTCATTACATTCTTGCCCTTCCATAATGTAATAAAACCACGTTTCAATATTTCGGGCTGGCACAAAAATAGCAACTTTCTCATTAGGCAGTCGCGTATCTTTGTTTAAATTACCTGCCGCTTCATCTATTTTTTTATGTAAAGAACGCATTTTATCAGACACGCTATCTTCATCAGCATCAATCATTACCACTACAGCAATATTTCTGTACTTACGTCTTCTATGACTTTTAATAAGAGCTGGATAATGCTCGACTATCAAAGCATTGTTATTCTCAATTACTCTCCCTTTAGGATTGCCAAAGTCTTTAATTTTGTGCTCGTCCAAGCCCCGGCAGATTAGATATTGTCTGATAAATCGCTCTTGGTCAATATCTTCACAGAGAATAGTTACTTCTGGTAAATCATCTCTACTTGTCATAAATCCATCCAAGTTCTATAAGCTTAGCAACTGATAAACCTTCTTCTTCTGTATCAGTCATTGGCCACACGCGGACAGCTTCATTATCTTTTCGTTCAAACCAATAACCTGAATTGCTAGCTAAGTAATTAATTAATGAGGGGTGATGAGAAATTAACATTGCTTGTGCTTGATTTTCCAGACAATAGTCCATCACCCTACCCCACCAAGGTTTTATTTCCGGTAAAGCCAGGAAATTTTCTGGTTCATCAATACACAAAGTAAAATTATCATCAGGAGAACAATATATTAAGGTGTATAGAGCAATTAAAGCTTTTTGACCATGTGATAATTCATTAAGCCTATAAGCAGCCTTGCTGGGACGGGTAAAAGATGCTGACAAAATCCTAACATCACCGGATTTAGAATTTTGAAACGAATCAAATCCTTGGATAATCTTTTGTAATTCCAGCGTTAATTTAAGGATTTTACCTTGAGATTCTTGAGATAAATAGCTGTACCAAGCTGCATAATTTGACATATCCCAGTTAGGTGAACTTTCCTCCTTAAGGCTTTCTGATTCCATTATAAAAGGATTGATCTGTACAATAAAAAAGTTAGAAATCCGTTTTTTGAACCATGTAAGCTTTAGATTGTCAGGCCTCTCGTAAATAAAACCAATGCCAGAACGCGACCAATCAAAGAACGGCAAGAAAGGACCTTCGCGATCGGGATCGTCATTATACAGCTTAGCTTGACCTACAGGCATACCTCTATCGCCTGCATCAACCCAGAAATTAAACAGAGGTTGTCCGTCAAAAGTTAAGCTTTCTAGTCGCATTCTAGGAGGTGCATAGTCTCCTTGATGTTCTATCTCTAGGGTATATTTATAAATGCCACCATTTCCTTCAATATCTAATTCAAATTTTTGAATGTTTGATTTTTGCCATCTTGTTAAATCCTTGCTTGCAAACAAATCTGATACTTTATAATCTTGCTGGAAAGCTTGATCGCCTAAAATAAATTTCTGTAGTTTTCTTAAAACCTCGAAAACGGTAGTTTTGCCCGATCCATTTGATCCCAGAAAGAGATTTAAGCCAGCTACTGTCAAATCAAAATTGACCAGGCATCTAAAATTATTTACATAAATTCTCTTCAGCATAATTTTTCTTGATAAACGTTAGGATAATGAGCAATTTAAGGGCCGATTAGAAATACATCCGTTCTCCCACAAGACTTTGTACTTGCAAAGCAAAGCCAATTAGTTATTTTTATGTCTTGAAATTGGTTAAGCGAAAGGCTTCTTTAACCAATTCTTAGTTAAGTTCAACGGTGGTTTTCATGGTTCCATCTGCTTAATTGCTTATCTAATTTAGATGGTTCTCATAATTACTCGGTTATTTACAATTATTAATATTGCCTTTAAATACAGTTTGAAGTTGACACTAAGGGCTGGCAATTTTGCCACCAGCCCTCAAGTTGTTTTAGCGTTTGACCAACTTCTTAGAAACCTTCCGCAAGCGAATTGATTTCGGTGTTACTTCCACCAATTCATCCTGGCCGATGTACTCCAAAGCACGCTCCAAACTCATGTCGATCGGCGCTTGCAATTGCGCCAATTCTTCACCGCCAGATGCGCGGTGGTTTGTCAACTGCTTCGACTTGCAAATATTCAGCTCCATGTCTTCATCTCGGTTGTTTTCTCCGATAATCATCCCTCTGTAAACCTTGGTTCCGGGAGTAATGAAAAATACGCCGCGGTCTTCAGCATTTTTCAGTGAATAAGTAGTTGCAATTCCTTCTTCAAAGGAAATCAATACTCCGTTGCGACGGGCGATAATTTCTCCACCGAGGGGGCGATAGTCGAGGAAGCTGTGGTTCATAATTCCAGCGCCGCGAGTCAACCGCATGAACTCGCCTCGGAATCCAATCAAACCGCGAGCGGGGACTGAAAATTCGATTTGGGTGCGGCCGGTGCTGCTGACGTGCATATCTTGCATTTCTGCTTTCCGCTGACCCAGGCGTTCGATGCAGCCGCCGACTGCTTCTTCGGGTACGTCTAACACCAAACATTCAAAGGGTTCGCAGGGACGACCGCCGACTTCGCGGTAGATAACTTGCGGCTGAGATACTTGAAATTCGTATCCTTCGCGACGCATATTTTCGATCAGGATTCCGAGGTGGAGTTCGCCACGGCCGGATACGAGGAATTTGTCGGGAGATTCGGTTTCTTCGACGCGCAAGGCGACGTTGGTTTGGAGTTCTCGCATTAGCCGATCGCGAATTTGTCGCGATGTTACCAAACTACCTTCTTGACCGCAGAACGGCGAATCGTTCACAGAGAAAGTCATCTGCAAAGTTGGTTCGTCTACTTTGATTAAAGGCAGCGCTTGCGGGTCGTTGGGGCAGGTAATTGTCTCGCCAATATACGCATCAGCAAAACCAGCAACGGCGACAAGATTACCAGCAGAAGATTCTGGGATATCAATCCGCTTCAGGCCTTCAAAGCCCATCAATTTGGTAATTTTTGATTTGACAAGCGCGCCGCTTTCTGTGATTAAGACTGCTTGTTGACCGATTCTAATCGTGCCGTTGTGGATGCGGCCGATGACGATGCGACCGACGTATTCTGAGTAATCTAAGGTGGTTACTTGCAGTTGTAGTGGCTTGTTGGGGTCGCCTACGGGGGGTGGTACGTGGTCGAGGATTTCTTCAAAGAGGGGCTTCATATCTACCCCTTCGTCTTCGAGGTGTTTTTTGGCGTAGCCGCTTAAGCCGGAACCGAAAAGATAGGGAAATTCGCACTGATCGTCGTCAGCACCTAGTTCGAGGAACAGATCCAAAACTTTATCGACGGCTTTGTGGGGGTCGGCTCGCTCGCGATCGATCTTATTCACAAAGACGATCGGGCGCAGTCCTTTTTCTAGGGCTTTTTTGAGCACGAAGCGGGTTTGCGGCATCGGGCCTTCGTTGGCGTCTACGATCAGCAGACAGCCGTCAACCATCCCGAGAACTCGTTCGACTTCCCCGCCAAAGTCCGCGTGTCCGGGGGTATCGACGATGTTGATCAGGGTTTCTCCGTACCTGACGGCTGTATTTTTGGAAAGGATGGTAATGCCACGCTCGCGCTCGATGTCGTTGGAGTCCATGACGCAATCTGGGATTTCTTCCCCTTCGCGGAAGATCCCGGACTGTCTGAGGAGAGCGTCCACAAGGGTGGTTTTGCCGTGATCGACGTGAGCAATGATGGCGACGTTGCGAATGGGAAGACTCATAATGCGTCTGGAACGTTAAACGGATCTAACTAAAGATTTCTTAATAATTGTAGCGCATCGAGTCAAGGGGCGATCGGGCGCGGCTGCCAGATTGGAGTGCGATCGTCGCTAAAATCAAGATTATGGAAGCGCAACCGAGAGAAATGTAACGTTACACTACCCATGACGGCAGAGTTTCTTTCGATCGGCGATCTTGAGTTGGCCCAGGTGAAGAAGGTTGGATACGGGGCGATCGCCGGTATTTAAGATGAGCGTGCAAGTACGATAGGCTTTAGGGAAGTACAACCCAGAGATATTCAGCAGTATCAGATACCTGATGGCAAAATTCCTTTTTCCGAGTGGTTGGAATCTCTCCCTTGACTTTAAAGGCAAAGCCAAGATTGTTAAAAGCCTTGAGCGGGTTAGCGATGGCAATCTGGGAGATTCTCGATCGCTGGGAGAGGGAGTCTGGGAATTTAGGATTGACTTTGGCCCGGGCTACCGCGTCTATTTTGGACAAATAGAAACAACTATAGTGCTTCTGCTGTGTGGCCCAGATAAAAGCACTCAAGAGCAAGATATTAGCACAGCTAAAAAATATTGGAGAGAATACATGAGCAGAGAAAATGCCTAAAAGCGTACCTTACCATCCGTTAAAAATTAAATCTCTCAAAGACCCCTTATTTGCTGTGGCTTACCTCACAGAGATACTTGAGGAGGAAGAAGGAGATTTGGAATTAGGAATCATGCCAAAAGCACTTCGAGATGTATTTGAGGCTTTGGGCGAACCAAATATGTCTGCTGAAGATGCTAAATTGCATCTGGAAAAACTAGATGTTTTGTTGTCGGGAGAAGGAAGTGCGACAATTTATGCTTTGGCAAGTTGGCTGAATGCTCTGGGATTGAAGTTAACTGTTGCGGTTGTTCAAGAGGATGAAGGGGAAGACGAAGCTTCTGTTAGTGATGTTGAGTTGGCGGAAGTTGGTAAGGTTTGATTTTGGTCGAGCGCCGTTAAGCTACTAATTAGACCTTAACGGCGCTCGAACCCCGATCGCTAAACGAACTAGCCGATCGCTCCGGGGTCTCCTACAATACAGTTAAAAGTTATGCCCGATCGCCCGGTATGGCAATGGCTGACATCGGTGCTCTGCTAAAATTGGCGCCGACGTTCGATGTGTCGATCGCAGAATTGTGGGATTTGGTCCAACAGTAACAAATTACACTTAAAATAAACCAGCGCCACCAGCGCCAACCAGTGCGACCTGGCATGGACGATCTACTGTGGGACTATCGCCCAAGCAAAAGATGCCAGAGTTGGCGGATGGGACGGAGCTTCGTCAGAAAGAGATGATATATTCTCAGCGACAATTGTAGCTGTTCGATCGCCCATATCGGTTTACAATTTTTAACGTTGAGCCTTATTGAAGTGCAGGAGTGGAGCTGGCTTGGATAACGCTAGTCTGTCAAGAAAACCCCCGCAAGCCTCGGAGCTTGTCGCCGACGAAATTCCAGAAGCAGTGCGAGACCACCCATACCTAGAAGCAGGCCAGAGTCAGTCCAAGAAAAAAGGGCTGATTTGGAAACTGCTAGGGTTGGCCGCATTAGCCTGTGGGGTCAGCATCTGGCTGCACCTCAACTTTAACTTGTTCCCAGCAACCAGTCAGGCAGAGCAAACTCAACAAAACCCAGCACCAGTGAGTTCGCCGTCAGGAGCGGCCGCGAGTCCAGCTACCAACTCAAAAGCCGGCACCGCCACCGCCACCCCAGACAACCTGCTGGGACACTTGCCGTACCCAGAAGCACCAGCCAAAGACTTGGTAAGCGTCACCCCCGACGGTAGCGTCAAACTCCGCACCTCAGCAGCAGCAAAATATCAGGAAATGGCCAACGCCGCAGCGGCTTCAGGCATCTATTTCGCTCCCATATCCGGCTTTCGCTCCCTGCAAGACCAACAGCACGTATTTTTTGACGTGAAAGCCGAACGCAGGCAAAACGCCAGCAAGCGAGCTGAAGTCAGCGCCCCTCCAGGTTACAGCGAACACCACACCGGTTACGCGATCGACATCGGCGACGGCAGCGCCCCGGAAAATAACCTCAGTCCCAGTTTTGAAAATACCCAAGCATTCAAGTGGTTAGAAGCCAACGCCGTCGCCTTCAGCTTTGAAATGTCCTTCCCCAAAAACAATCGCCAAGGCGTCAGTTACGAGCCTTGGCACTGGCGGTTTGTGGGCGACAAGCAAAGCCTCGAAACTTTCTACAAAGCTCATTCCATGAAAAAGTAGAAGGAAGAAGGAAGAAGGAAGAAGGAAGAAGGAAGAAGGAAGAAGGAAGAAGGAAGATTTTCCACATCTCCGGCTTGGCCACTATCCCACTCTCCCACTGCCCCACTATCCCACTCTCCCATTCCCCCACTCCCACACTCCCCCACTCCCCCCCACTCGGTTGAGCCAAACTCGTGATTGCAATCTATCCAGGCAGCTTTGACCCCATTACCTTCGGTCACGCAGACATTATCGAGCGGGGATCTAAACTGTTCGATCGGGTAATTGTTACGGTAGTCAAAAACCCCAGCAAAACCCCTCTGTTCACCGTAGAGGAACGGATCGAGCAGATCCTGCGCTCTACCCAACACTTGCCAAACGTAGAAGTAGACAGTTTTGAGGGTTTGACAGTAAACTATGCTAAGATTCGACAAGCCAAAGTGCTGCTGCGGGGGCTCCGGGTATTAACAGATTTTGAAATGGAACTCCAGATGGCCCACACCAATAAAACCCTTCTGGGTGAAATTGAAACAGTTTTTTTGGCAACTTCTAACGAGTACAGCTTTTTAAGTAGTAGTGTAGTTAAAGAAATAGCCAAGTTTGGTGGCTCCGTCGATCATCTTGTTCCGAAACACGTCGCCCTAGATATTTACAAATGTTACGCCAGCAGGAACCAACTCGCATCGAACCCGACAGTAACGGCCTCCGCACTGAGAACGAATCACCTCAGAACACAGCCGCTTTCGGAGACCCCACCCGAACCGCAGGAGTAGACATCCAGCGGGAATTGAACCGGCTTGAGGAAATTGTTCTCGACAGCCCGCGAATTCCTATGACCAGACGCACTCTGGTGGATGAAGAACAGTTGCTAGATCAGTTAGACTTGGTGAGGCTAAATTTGCCGATCGCCTTTCAGGAAGCCGAGACGATCATCCGGCACAAGGACGACTTGCTTCAAGAGGCGGAACTTTACGCTCAGGAAGTGATAGAAGCAGCAGAACAGCGAGCGGCAGAACTTTTAAACGATATGGGCCTGCTCCAGCAGGCGAAGATAGAAGCAGATCAGTTGCGACAGCAAGTTTTGCTCGACTGCGAGGCAATTCAACAGGCGACGCTGGCGGAGGTCGAACAAATTCGCTACCAGGCTCAAGAGGAATTGGAAGAGATGAGAGTGAGGGCGATGGCTGAATGCGAAGAAATTCAAAACGGAGCCGACGATTATGCCGACCAAGTGCTCGATAATATCGAGCAGAAGCTCAGCGATATGCTGCGCGTGATCCGCAACGGGCGCGATCGGTTGGATAGTGTTTCTGCCTCGCACATCCATAACACCAACGGTTAGCCAACCGTTAACTCATTGCTGGAACCTTTCTAAAAGTCTACCTAATTGAGGTAGATTTTTTTTCGGAATAGTCTTTATGGTCTTCCTTCCTCAATCCCAGCACTCGGTGACTTATTTGGGCCGAGATAAGTTTTGTGAAGAGAGGAGCAAATATAACTTTTTATGCTGTTGTAGTCATCAGATAAAAAATTCCTAATTTGATTCAAATTTTGGCAATCTAATTTTTACCATGCAAAAAGTTTCTAATCGGTTCGCTGAATGTGATTAGATCCGAGCTTTAGCGATCGTCAGTGTGGTGATTACTCATGCTGGCTTCTTCACATTTGGCGATCGCAGAATTCTATTGGTCGCGATCGATAGTAGTGAAATAGGTGTTGTGAGCGTTTTATAAGTTTATTGATCCCGTACATCCGCTGCTGAAGCTCGGCTTTTTAGTGACAGGAAATTTGTTGTTTGTTGGGCGATTATTTACCTGTGGCAGAAAGTTCGGCCAAAAAATTACAGCCAGTACATTCTGGGAATTTAATCAGATTTTTTGTTTTAGCGGATGTCTTCATAGAACTGCTTGAGATAGCGGGGAGAAACGCCAAAGCCCCACAAAAAACCAATCGAAAGATAGATCGCAATTGCTTTAAATTCGCCCCAATTTGCCACTCGCCGATCGCTACTTTCCACTACCCGATTGACTAACTTAAGTCTCCCCCGTCGCACTAACTTCAAACACAAATCCGCTTCCTCCATAATTGGCAGCGCGGCATCGAAACCGGCGCATTCCCAAAAATCGGCACGGCGGCAAAAAATAACTTGGTCGCCAAACAGCAGGCGAAATCCTTTGAAAAATAAATGAGGTCGAAATAATAGCGGCGCGTAATAAGTTTTCAGGTAATTGTGGAGGGAAAAACCCCATCTTGTTTGCTGCGAACCAGCCATCAGGGAGATAAACCCGCCGCCGGAAATTTCGGTCTCGGACAATGTTTTCTGGATAACTGCTACAATGTCGTCGGGAACTAAAGTATCGGCGTGGAGAAAGCACAGAATTTCGCCGGTGGCGACAAGGGCACCTAAGTTCATTTGCACGGAACGCCCGGCTGTACTGCTAGAAATAACGCGGATGCCGGCCGAAAGTGCGATCGCCGCTGTGGAGTCTTGACTGCCCCCGTCTACCACCAACACTTCCCAAGCGGGAGGATTGAGAATGCTGAGTTGGCTGAGGGTGCGTTCCAGACAAGTCGCTTCGTTGAGGGCTGGGATGATAATAGAAACGCGATCCATCTGGTTGAAATTTATGCCAGAGATATTATAATAAAAAACTGTGGCGATTCACAACTAACCAGAAAATAAGACTTACGCGCGCGGATTGAGAAACCCGGTGTCTGCCTGCGAACTCGTCACGAAACCTCGGATTTTTCACATAAACCGGGTTTGTTGCCCTCATTCCTATAAAATCAGGTTAAAGTGCAATCGCCCTCTATATTTCCCACTAATCAGGACTGAGAAAATCGTGCCGAAAACAGAAGTAAAAAATGATTTAGAATTTTATGAGGAAAATGCCGATAATTGGTGGGACGAAAATGCTAAAATTTATGCCTTATACCATCTAAACAAACCCAGATTTGAGTTTTTCGACAGACACGCGACTAATTGGCAAGGGCTAAAAACCTTAGATGTCGGGTGCGGCGGCGGATTTTCTTGCGAGTTTATGGCAGAGAGAGGCGCTATTGTTTCTGGAATAGATCGATCGGACAAATGTATTGTAGCCGCACAAAATCACGCAGTTACCAGCGGTTTCGAGATTGACTACAGGCAAGGTTTTGCCGAAAATATGCCCTACGACGACAATACCTTTGATGTTGTAATCTGCGTGGATGTTTTGGAACACGTTGCCGATTACAAAAAAGTTGTGTCTGAGGTTCACAGGATTCTCAAGCCTGGAGGACTGTTCTTTTTTGATACAATCAACCGAACTTTTTCCTCGCAAATTGTGATGATTGGACTGATGGAAAATACATTGCAGGAAATTAAGCGGGGCGTTCACGATTGGGAAAAGTTTGTTACCCCGGATGAACTGTCTGTGGTAATGCGCGATACTGGTTTCGGCAAGATTGAAATTAAAGGTTTTGATATGTTTGGAGAACTGGGCGCTATTTTAGCCCAGATGCACGGTTTTTGGGGGAATTTTACAAGTGGAAAGCAGCTATTTCCTTCGGGAGAAAGTTTACAACAAATTTCTCAAGTGCTAATTTCTAATATAGCTAACTATGTTGATTACAAAAAGTCGGGCTTGTTTAAAATAAAAATTAATGAGGATACGTCGATTATGTATGTTGGCGTAGGGGCGAAGAATTAGTCGGTTAATTGTTGATTGTCGATCGTTAACTGTTGTCATTAGGGGCGAGTTTTTGCGATCGACAAATCCGTCTAAAACTCGCCTCTATTGAATTTTGTAGAGTGCACCTAGCAAGCGCCTTACTCTATACTCTATTGAGTGCTATACAGCTATTCGGCATCAGAGACCGTAAGACTGTATCTAATAGTGTATTGGTGGGAATTGAGAATTGCTAGTAGATCAGTCCTGGATCAAGCCTCATGACCTTAATTTTTTACCGTTTCTGTGGACGTAACGAAAGTATTGCTGTGAAAAAACCAAGATGATGACCACCCGTGGGTCCAAGACTGTATATTTGCGATCGCACTAGAAACCTAATTTTCCGAACTAATTGCAAAATATTAGCAAATATTTTTAAAGTTACGCCCTTGCGCTTCGCAGTTTGAGCGCCCACAACTACCGCGCCGTCTCAATCTCGGGCTGCTGGCGCTGAGATTAAACGTAGCTAGACAGCTTCCGGTAACAAATCTTAATCTTTAACTCTTGACAATTTATCTTAATGACAGGTAGCTTATTGAATATTAATTTCAATAAGTACCCAAAGTTAATAGTACCTAGAGGTCAATCACGGTGACAGCAGCAATAGTTTCCGCGTCAGCCGATCGAATCAGCGACGGACAACTGGCCGACAGCCAAAAACTGATGAGTTTGGGTAAAAATTCTGAAATACCTGACCTCGATAACTCCAAAGATGTAACCCTCGCCGTCTTAGAAGGAGTGGGAACTCTCACGGTGTGCGATCGAACAGTCACTTTAAAACCGGGAGTATTTGTGTTTGTACCCGCCGGCATCCCGCGCAGTCTAAAAGTACAAACGACCCTGAATCTGTTACTAATTGACTGCGAAGCCGACCCCGATATGAGCGAATCAGCTTGGTTGATGAATTTTCAACTTTAACCCCATGAAAAAACAGTGTCCTTGCTGCCTTGACTCCCTAATTTATCAGGTTTGCCACAACCGTGTCTACTGTTTTTGTCTCAATTGCAGGCAGGAAATGCCAAATCCTGACTCAAAAAGAATAAATCTCAAACACTGTCAAGTTTCATCTTCTGAGTAAAAAGGTCAAAAGCAATTGGTCTTTTCTACGGAACTACAACTGGGAAAACTGAGTCTGTAGCTGAAAGGATTCGGGATAAATTTGGCGGCCATATCATCACCTTGCACGAGATAGGCAGCGTTAAAAATGATAATTTTGCCGAATACCAATGTCTGACTATCGCTTGTCCGACTCGGAAGATCGGCGAACCGCAAAGCGACGGAGAAGGTTTGTTCCCGAACTTAATGATATTAATTTTAGCTGCAAAAAAGTAGCTTATTTGGGAACTGGTGACCAAGAAGGCTACCCAGAGAAATTTATGGAGACAATGGGGATTTTGGCTGAAAATCTCGCGAAGGAGGTGAAACCGTTGGCTATTTGCCTATAGACGGTTAGGATTTTAATCCATCTAAAGCTGTAGTTGATGGGAAATTATTGGATCTTACTATTGATGAATATAACCAATCCGATCTGACGGAAGCGCGCATCAAATCTTGGGTATCTCGACTTAAGAAATAATTTAGCTTGTAGACTTAACGGTAGGGTGCGTTTTGTAATTAGATGATGTTGGGGAATCAAAATTACACGCTCAATCCGCCCGAAAATCAAGCAGATAAATTATAATTATTAATAAATATATCTCCCACTTAAAATAAATGAAGTTTAGTTCAGATGACGTGCTTTGGTTAAGTGTAAGTCCGAGTTAGCAATTCTTCGCTCGCTGGCTGCTTTCCTACTTAAATGATTCTGTATCAGTGTAAATATGGGAATACCAACAAACTGAAGACGAAGCACGATCTTTAGAGGTAGCTGTTGAACTTTTGCACTATTTTTTAACATGGCGCGATCGCCCACTTCATCTAATAAGTCACAGTACCAGCGGATTAGTAGGTTTAATGTATGCGCGCCGCTATCCTCACAAAGTAAGTTCTTTGGGACTTTTAGCTGTCGGTTGGGCATATGCTATTAATTAACAAGCACATTACTATACGCATCTTTCAGCTTTTCCCTGGAGGCGCAAACAACTTTTGAATCAACTGGTTGGCTATAGGCTGAAATTAAAAAATCAAAGTATAAATCCAAGATTTATATCATATTTTAAGGACGACTTAGCCTGTTCTCTTTGTACTCACTCTTTATTTACGATGAGTAATTCCCGCGATGAAGGTGGAGGAGTAGCTTTGTTGATATGCAGCCGAAAAACGGATTTTGTTGTATCTCTTATTGTGATGCGCCGCTTGTCGAAATTTCTTAAAAAAGGATCTAGGCTTTGGAAATATCAAGACGGTAGGCATTTCTTTCAGCACTTATATCCAGAACAAGTCGGCAAAAAAATACTAAGTTCTTGGCTATCTCTACCCAGCAGCTAAGCAAATTTTAATTTTTAATTTTAGGTCGCAATTGCTATTCCTTGTTCAATTTATACCAAAACTTTCTGTGGAAAGACTAGATTAATTTAGGTAATTTCGCGCAAGTTTTGCCAACCTGCTTCTACTGTTTTGGCGCAGTTCCTCCAGTTTATTCCGCCAATTTTAGTTGGTAGGATTTTGAGAGATGGAGTTTGAGTTATCATCAGTATCTTTTTGAGATTTTAGAATATATGTTAAATATATTTAACATATATTCAGATGTGTCAGTAAATGGTATGCTAATTTTATTGGATTTGTCAATTAGTTTTTTTGAATTAACCGCAGATGCGCTCTTGACGCAGAGGAAGGTAATAGTAGATTAAAAAGGAATTATTGGCAACAATTATAAAATATTTTAACATCGGGTTAACAAACTCAGCCTTAGCCTGGGCAGAGGGATACTAAGTATCGATCGAATTTTAATGGATCGCTCACCCCAACTCCTAAAATAGCGATCGAGCAAGCATATATACTTAAATGTTAGGGCGAGCACAGGGACACCGCCCCTACCGATTCACAATTTATCAAGAATTATGTCAGCAAATTTTCTGCCAAAATCGATCGCACAACTCACAGAATCTACCTCAATTGCCTTAGCCCAAAGCATTCAACGAGAGGCAATTACAACTCCCCTAAATTCAGATCCAATTGCCACAACCTACGTGCGTCAAGGCAGCGGAAACACGCCGATTTTGCTAATTCACGGCTTCGACAGTTCCGTGTTTGAATTCCGCCGCCTATTGCCACTGCTGGCCGCCGAAAATGAAACTTGGGCGGTTGATTTGTTGGGTTTTGGGTTTACAGAAAGATCCGCAGGTTTGCCATTCAGCGCGAGGGCAATTGAAAGTCACCTTTACTATTTTTGGAAAACGCTAATTTCGCAGCCTGTAATCTTAGTTGGTGCATCAATGGGAGGTGCAGCAGCAATTGATTTCACTCTCAATTATCCCGAAGCTGTGAAACAATTAGTGTTAATAGATAGCGCAGGTTTTGCCATCAGTTCTAATAAGGGAAAATTTTTAATACCTCCTTTAGGATATCTGGCAACTTCATTTTTACGCAATCCCAAAATTCGCCAGCGAATTAGCGTCAATGCTTATTTCGATGGAAAATTAGCCTCCAGCGACGCTCAAATTTGCGCCGCTTTGCACCTGGAAATGCCCAACTGGAATCAAGCTTTAATTGCGTTTACAAAAAGCGGAGGTTACGGAGGTTTTGGGGAAAAATTGTCGCAAATTCAGCAACAGACGCTGATTTTGTGGGGAAAACAAGACCGGATTTTGGGGACGGCGGATGCGGAAAAGTTTGCAAGGGCGATACCCAATTCCCAACTAATTTGGATACCCGATTGCGGGCACGTTCCCCACTTAGAAAAGCCGCAGATTACCGCTCAACATATTTTAGGTTTCACAGCTAATATATAATACTGCTTCTAAACCTAATTATGTAGGATGCGCACGGAGTACCTTACCCCTATAATTCGAGCGTCAAACTAAACCTAATTATGTAGGGTGCGCCGGGAGCACCTTACCCTGATAATTCGCGCGTCAAACTAAACCTAATACATAATTTTTAAACTTTCGGCAAATACTTTTGTACAATAGTCCATCCCGTGAGCAACACAATCACAAACCCCCCAAACAAAGCTAAATTAGTACCGATGTGGAGGGGACGCGCCCAAGGATGTTTAGGGCCAATTTGCAGCCCGCTTCCCACAGAAACCAACACCAAAGCAACAACAGCTAACCCCGCCGGTAAATGAGCCGAGTGACCCAAATTGCCGTAGTATCCCAGGGTACCTACTACACCAATTCCCAGCAGTAAAATTACCAAAGTCGCCATCCCCGCACCAGTCGCCACATGGAAAGGACGCAGCCATTTTGGGCGCGGTTGTTTGGTACTGCGGGCGCCAAACATCCACGTTCCAGTAACGGCTAGCAACAGGTAAGCTAACAGGGAAACACCCATTGACCAAGCCGCTATTTTCCACAACCACAAGAAAGAAGGCAGATTCATCTGTTGCATTCCTAATTAGGAATTTCCACAAAAGGTTCTTTCCGATTTTACCTGGAATTGAAAGCAAAAATGAATAATTTTGATATATAGCCTTTCTCAGAAAGATGAGGTACAATAACAGCAGTGTGTAAACCAGTTAA
>JAUBOM010000217.1:3810-7381 GCA_036700245.1 Microcoleus vaginatus BM001213989 | reverse complement strand
CGCCGTTAATTAAGCTCTGGTAATCTTCAACATTTGAGTCAATAAAAACTAGAGTAGAAACTAATTTTTTCTGTGTCATTTGTAACCTCTTAGTTTTTCAGGCAGCGATCGAAATACAAAATATTTATTGCTAATTTAAAAAAACGTCTCTCATGGAGCTTCAGGTGTGACTCGACTCCTGAGTGGGCACAGGATGGCGCACCGCCATCTGCCAGTTGCGTAATTCCTGTAGGTATTGCTGCTGAATACATCAGGTTTTCTTTGCTACCTCTACCAAACTCAAATATAGCATATACAAAAAGTTAAAATTTGCATTTTCTATGAAATATAAAAGCGATCGCTCTTTTTTCCAGGTGAGTACCCCAAGATAAATAATACCGTATTTTCTAATCTTGCCAAGCTCTCTGGATGAACCTCACCAATTTTATTTCTGGGTCTTTTTCGCTCCCTAACTCGCATTTGATGACACAATGCAACCGAATATTGAGCTAATCCTCACCGCCGGGAATGCACACAGACGAAGGAACAGAGGCACGGCGCCTATTACTTGTCAGAGGAATACCGATCGCAGTTGTCCTATACATCGAAATAGTATCGTTATGAAAAATAATTGTGGGACGTGCACCAGCATCTTCGGAACCTTTTCTCGGCTCGAAGTTGGCAATCGTGATTTCACTAAATTCAAATATTTGTTGGAGTTGTTATCCCTCGAGCTTTTCTAACTATTGTGGGATAAAATATTGTATGGCAGTCATTTGTGGATTCAAGTATTCTAGATTATTACCTGCTATCCTTACCAGAAAACTCCCATTAGTATTTTCTGTCGCGGCTTCATCTCATACCATTTGTCACCTTTTTTCTGACAATAGCTAACTAATATTCAATTATTCCCCAGATTTATGCACTCACGCCCGTTGGGTTGGGTGGCACAATTTGCTGGGCAGCTTTTATGGGTAGATTATTGGCGGGATGCAAAATATATCGGCATCCCCGAACGCTACACCTCGAAAGTTACTAGCGAAACTATACTGCTGACAGTAACTCCTTTCAAGATAGCTAAATATTCCCCTGTTACCTGATATTAAATTATAGTATCGCTCACCAAAGCGCCGGTTCCTTGAAAAATATTTAACTGGTTAAAAGCGAGGGGTCTAATTAAATCAATTTTGTCTTGATTTAGGGTAAAATCAGTAATCACATCGGCGGCGTCCGCGCTTGTTGAACCAGTGCCGATCGCGATCGCAAACACATCAAAACCCCACTGTGAGAGTGTCGGCACCGATTTCTCCAGATAAGTAGTCATTACCCCCGTGGCTAAACACTCGATCGTCGCCATCGCCCCCCTAAATGCAGTCATTTTCCTTACCGACGCAAATCAAGTCAATACCGCGATCGTCATTAATGAAGTCAATCCCCTGACCACCAAAAATAATGTCATTGCCATCAGTCCGGGTAGGCGGAATTTGTTTGTATAGCCGCGCATTCTATTCGCCAGGGCTGATTAAAAGAGGCGACATTACACCTGTAGAGGAGAATATCGGCACCGGGAATTAATGCTTTGCGCCACTGTTGGAGTCCAGGGCCGAAGCTTTCTATGTTGCTGCTGTTGAGTGTATTTGCACCGAGTTGTACTGCACCAGGACTGCCGTGAGAAATGATGTGGACTGCTTCTATATTTTGTTCAATTGCTAACCTTTAGGTGATTTGCTCAATGCCATCGAGCGTTTCATCTAGGATAATTACTTCAGCATTTGGGGAAACGCCGCTAATTAAGCTCTGGTAATCTTCAACATTTGAGTCAAGAAAAACTAAAGTAGAAACTATTTTTTTATCATTTTAACGTCTTTACTGTTTAACTTTTCTATGTATCACTCAAAGAGGACTTATGCACTCACTAGCATCTAATTGCAAGTCATATCAATTCCCGCTTAAATACCTCCTTTATTCTTTAGTCCGCGCACCATCCAAAATTTGTTTGTGGAGCGGTTTCAACCCCCGAGTCGGATCGGGGATTTTTTAACGCGGATTTGGTATCAAATTTACACCTTACCAAGGACTCCCAATCATTGTAAATCCCGACCAATAATAAGGATGGGAAAGATTTTTAGAAGTCTGTTTAGCTAATTCTGGCGGCAATTCTAACTCCTGATTTAAGTTTGACAAAATTAAACGGCCGTTTTCAATGCGAACTTGACCTGTAATCATAGCAATTTGAGCCTGCCGCAAGGCTTCAGCTTTAACCGGCGCGACCTTCAAGTGATGGTAAAATTCAGCCATTAACCCTAAAGTACCTTCATCGCTGACGTACCAAAGACTCGCCAAAACTGACTTCACCCCCGCTTGCACAGCTATCCCTGCAAAGCCTAATTCAACGCCCTCATCACCCACAGCGGTTCTACAAGCGCTCAACACCAATAGTTCAACTTTAGGCGGCTGATTCCACCCTAGTTCGCGCACGCGATCGAGTGTTAGCCTAGTGTCAGATAACTGAATGTAAGAATTGCTCGGTACTCCTGACTTAAACTCTCCGTGAGTGGCGAGGTGAATAATTCGATAGTTTTGGGCGGTGCGTTGCGACCTCAGATTATTGAGAGTAAAGGTTTGATTAAGAAAAGATTTGCCTTTCCATTGGGAGGAAATAGCGTTAAGTTCTGCAGGCACTGCTAGCAAGGGTTGGTTATTGGTAAATTCCGAGGCTCCCATTGCTAAAACTTCAGCATTTTTAACGCTTTCATAGTTAGTATCCGTCAAGTTGACGCTGGGAATGAGTCCGATGCTGTATTTTTCTACTAGAAACTGGGAACCGTCATGGAGGGCGGCTAAGGGGAGCGTTCGCAACCCCGCATCCATACTAAAAACTAGCGTATCGATGCCCTGAGCTTTCAAATCAGCTTCCAAGGGCGCCATTATCCACTGGTAAAGTTGTTGGGATGCTGGCAAATATCTCTGAGTATTGAGGTTTCTGGGATTAAGGAGTTCCGACCTGAACTGGGTGGTGACTTGCTTCAAAGTTTCACGCTTGGCTGCGGGGATGCTTTTATGAATTGGAACGCCACTAGGGGGGACCACGATCAGGTCTAATTGTTCAGGGCGGGATAAGACGTAGATAATGGCTGGTTTTTTACCTGTTTCGCGGGCGATCGCTCCAATTCTTTCCTGTATGGCCGTAAAAGATTGCAAATCACGCCTGATTTCCTGGTTAATGTATGACCCTACTTCTTCGGTATAGAAGATATCCAGAAAGACAGTGGCTTGAGAGATATCGCCTCTATCTATTAGTCCTGTGATATCGCTGGGATAAACTGTATTTAGAGGTGATGCCGTTTGGACAATTTCGCTTACCCAATCGGATCTGTAGTTAAAAAGAGATTCAATTCTATTAATGATATTCAGGTTGTCAGATTGAGCGATCGGATTGGTAATTGAGCTATCCGGTTGTAGTGTTTGAGATGGTGTGGGAGATGGTGTGGGAGATGGTGTGGGAGATGGTGCTGGTGCTGGTGTTGGTGCTGGTGTTGGTGCTGGTGTTGGTGCTGGTGCTGGTGTTGGTGTTGGAGATGGTGATTCCGGC
>JAUBOM010000217.1:0-3710 GCA_036700245.1 Microcoleus vaginatus BM001213989 | reverse complement strand
GTTGGTGTTGGTGTTGGAGATGGTGATTCCGGCGTTGGTGTTGGTGTTGGAGATGGTGATTCCGGCGTTGGTGTTGGTGTTGGAGATGACTCGGAAGTAACGATCGCAATATTGCCCTGAATGTAACTCCTAGGCGGCACCGGCACCGGGAACAGCGGCAAAATTGTCTCGGAACCTGATGCGATCGCTCCAGTCGTCCCATTCGTTGTCGGATCGCCGACAATAAAAGGTGCATTAGCGTTCCCCCCGTGGCGAATATTAATCGTGCCGCCACTGGTGCCGTTAGCGCTCGAAAGGCTCACATTTACACCGCTACTATCTCTAAAAGTGCCACTGATTGTGAGCAAATTGCCAGCCGTGAGCTCAATACTGCCGCCAGTAGACTGAAGAGTGCCTGTAACGGCGATGTCTCTACCAGCTTTGAGAGTAATATTGCCCCCAGAAGTGGCGATCGCATCGAGCCCAATGTCCCCTGGTGATTCCAAAATCACAGGCCCGCCTGCTGTCGAAATCGCTCCCACTCCGATGTTATTGCCCGAAGGAACACCCCCAGAAGCAAAAAATGTCTCCCCTTCGGTCACATTCGACGACAGATTCGCAGGATTCGCCAAAGTCGAAACGCCCGATCGCAGAATTAAAGCTGGACTACCTGAAAGCACCGCCGCATCTGGATCGGCAGAACCTGACAAACCAATATCTGCCTGAGTGATACTAATATCTCCCGCCGCGATCGCGCCTTTTGCTTCCACCTTAAGAGAGGCTCCAGTATAGTCTCCAAACCTCACATCTCCCTCGGAGCTGATAATCGGGTCGAACAAACTGACAAACCTGCTGCGATCGCCAGACAATGTGAGAATAGCAAAATTACCACCTGCAGCGAAGTGAGCATCACCGGAAACAGTGCCATTACTCAATAATGTGATATCCCCGGAGGATTGGAATGCAGGGTTAGGGTAATTTAGCGCGAAGATATCAATATTTTGATTACCTTGTATAGTAGTATTGCCACCTGCGATCGCCCTGAAAGGATAACTTCCATCCCGCACCCGCACCGTATCTCCTGCCAACAGATACAAATTCTTCTCAGTAAGTAGCTGGCTTTCTACCAAAGTCAGATTACGTGCTGCCGAGAGGGTAGCATTCTGGCTATTAACAGTAGAACTAGCAATTGCCACATCTCCGGTTTCCACCTTCAAACCCGCCGTCAAAACCACTTCTCCGGCACCGTTAACCGAGATACCAGTAGCAGAGTTCCTACTTGCACCCCCAAGTAATTGCGGAAGAGACAAAGGCAGAGATAACTGCCCATTCTGTGCCAACAATTCCCCATTAGCAACCCCAATTTCTAAACTTAATAAATGCCCTTCTTGACTAATCCGAACTGCATTCTCACCAGGGACAGCAGCGACAATAATATTACCTTGGGGAGCAGTGAGGGAACCCGTACTCACAACCGTGCCGCCAATTAAACTTATACTTTGTCCGGGCAGAACTGCTAAATTACCTGCATTAAAGATACTTCCAGGTTGGCTGAGATTAAAGTAAAAATTGTTCGGGGTTCCTATTAGCGTACTGTAATCGTTTGCTCCTGCAACATTGAATAAACCGGAATCAAAACCGATGTTAGTAGCAGTAGTAGCCGTAAAAGCAGCCGGAAGATTCAAGCTAGCATTAGGACCCAATATAATACCAGAAGGATTTATTAAAAACAGGTTAGAATTCCCGCCACTTACTTGAATTAAACCGTTAATAATAGAAGGATTCCCGCCTACTACCCGTCCTAAGATGTTGCGAATAGCGGGAGTAGAAATAAAATTAGCAATCTGCCCTTCGCTAAGCCCAAACTCTTGAAAACTGTGGAAAAGATTCGCTCCATCTCTAGAAGTCTGACCGCCTGTAATATTCAAGCGATCGCCGTTAGGCGTGACAGTAGTGCCAGCGTCATTGGGTGCGGGAACAATCGGTTTTCCTTGTACCGCCGCTGTATTCCAAATAGTGGCTGCGATCGCTAGCATTGCAGCACTCAGTCTAGAAAAGAAGGCTAGTTTCATTAGATATCTCCCACAAATAAACTAACACTGCGAGCGCTTCAATATTATCATAGAATTTTCCCTTAACTTCCATGAGTCAACTTCGGAAATCGAAAAACCTCCCTGAGAAAGCACGAGGCTATTGCGTCTAGACTCGGATCAACTCATAGGACTAATTGCTCAGGCTGAACTTTGTATAACCAGCAAAAAAAAGTTCAAGATAATTCTTAAATTCGCATCATCAAAGGCGGAGCTGGTCGCCCACCTCAACTATAGATTGCGGATTAGATTCTCCTGACCAAGCGTATACTTATACCATCTTCCCAAATTTCAAATGTTTAGGAGTCTCCCAGGGACTCAGCGAATCAGCAGCTAATTACATCTTTCACAAATGGATAAAAATTTTCTGATAACGGTTACCTGCTTCTTCATTATAACCAGTAAAAAAAAAATGCTCTAGGGCAATGCGTTATTGAAATATCAAGGAAATTTGACTTTCGGTGTAGATAGCTATGAACAGCGCATAGAAAGACCTACACATTATAAAGTTCAGAGAGAACACTATTCAGATAAGCAGGAAAAAACTGGCATTAAAAAATAATATAATTGTGATGCTTTGTGGCAAATAAATGGTTGATGTAGGAGTTGTAGAAACTGGAGCAACGGCAGACATAAAATTTGGATTTACCGACGCGAGGAAGGGAATCTAGAGCAAAAGTTTCAAGGGGATAAAGCTTATGTAGGGGAGTCCCTCATTGATACTCCTCACAAAAGAACTCGAAGCCAAAATATTACAAATGCTCAGAAACAAGAAAATAAATATAAGCCTAGAAAAGATTTTTTGTAGAATCTATAATTAGGTGGGTGAATATTTTTTGAGTATCAGCCGAAAAATTTCGCTGAAGATCTGACAACTATGAGACAGTAATTCTGCTGATATGTGGATTAATAAGATGTCGAACTGGTGCAAAAGTTAAACATCAATAAAAGTCGCTATAAAACAGAAAAAAATAGTAAAAATTAGGCAATAAAATTATGGTTTTTTTTATTAAAAAATCTTTCAACCCTTATTTAAGCGTTGGTTTATGGCTGCCATGCACGGGGGAGGCAGCCATAAACCAAGCTGGGAGAGGTTTTAGGAGTTTTTGGAGATATCTAATGGTTTCAGCGATTAAGAACGTCCTCACCATCGGGCGCGGTTGCTATATCTGAACATCAAGGCCACAGAAAATGCGATCGACTGTTGAGGCACCATACAAACCTTGCGATCGAAATCCGGACAACCAGAAAGTATTTGCAGGCTGCTAGCCAAAAAACTAAACAATTGTTAACAAACCTTATTTTTTCCTTTCTAACGCGCTATGGTCGAAACAAAGCTGGTGCGTTTTGACTGCGCGTTAATTTTTAGCAGAAAAATCAATATGCTCTCTATTGCAGGCGTTGCCGTCCAGACACTTCTCTATGAAAGTGCCAACTCTCTAGTTTACCGAGCCATTCGGGAAGCAGATAACCAGCCGATTATCCTCAAACTTCTCAAAGAAAGCTACCCCACACCTGAAGAATTGGTGCGCTACCGCACCGAATACCGAATCACCCAAGAGCTAAAAGAGGCGGGAGTCGTGCAGGTTTATGACTTGCAAAAATACCAAAACAGCCTCGTGATGTTTGTGGAGGACTTTG
>JAUBOM010000379.1:0-1317 GCA_036700245.1 Microcoleus vaginatus BM001213989 | reverse complement strand
AAGGAAGTTCGGCAACGGATTCTGTAACGGATGTAACGGATGTAACGGATGTCAGTCCGATGTCCGTCGGAAGAAGGAAGACGGAAGAGAGAAGAAGTCGGATGTCCGAGGAAAGATTTGCTCAATCTCCCACTCTCCCACTCTCCCCCTCTCCCCCTCTCCTCTCCCCCCGCGAGGCCTTCTTTTTGCCAGCGGAAACAGTACCCGCAGACCAAGCAGTCGATCGCCTGTGCGCCGAACTCATATGTCCCTACCCCCCAGGAATACCAGTCCTGATGCCGGGTGAAATCATTACCCCAGAAGCCTTTGACTACCTGCAACAAGTCCTTACCGCCGGCGGCAAAATCACAGGTTGCAGCGATAGAAGCCTCCAAACTCTCAAGGTTGTGCGACAGTAAATATTAAGGCTTGGGGGAAATGCGGAGAATTTCTACTTCTTCCGCGAGTTCCAACTTCGGTCTTGCTTCAATCAAAAATCAAAAATCAAAAATAGAACTATGCTTTGGCCCTACGTCACTCCAGGCATTCCCGATGACTTATTTGAACGTTTACCGGGAATTCCCATGAGTAAGCGAGAAGTCCGACTGCTGTTACTCTCCCACCTGCGGCTGCAAGCAGACTCAGTGGTGTGGGACATCGGTGCAGGTACTGGTACGATCGCCGTAGAAACAGGTTTGCTGTGTCCCAAAGGTCGCATTATCGCCGTCGAAAGGGACGAAGAAGTAGCAAGCTTGATTCGCAGAAATTGCGATCGATTCGATCTCGACAACGTAGAAGTCATAGAAGGCAGTGCCCCGGAATGCCTTAAAAACCTGCCCCAACCCCCCCACCGAGTCTGCATCGAAGGAGGTCGCCCCATTAAAACCATTCTCCAAGAAGTCTGGGGGTACTTGCAACCCCACGGTAGAGTTGTCGCCACCGCTGGCAATTTAGAGAATCTTTACGCCATTTCCGAAGGGTTCGCCGAGTTACAAGTCCGCAACATCGAAGTAGTCCAATCTGCCGTCAACCGCTTGGAGACTCGTGGCTTGAGTCAAACCTTTGCCGCCGTCAATCCCATATTTATTCTCAGTGGCGAAAAGCTGGATTAGTCATCAGTCATTAAAATGACCTACTCCCACACCAAATCAAAGATGATGATGTGGGCCCGGAGGCTGTATGATGTATGACTAAAGACTAAATGTAATTCTTAATCTTTTTTAAGTTCAATTAACCTTTAACCTTCATCAGAAAATTGGGTAGAAACCTCGTCCTTTTAGGACGGCTTTATATTACAATATAATTGGTCAACGACCCACCCGAGACGATGGATCAAAC
>JAUBOM010000216.1:0-7509 GCA_036700245.1 Microcoleus vaginatus BM001213989 | reverse complement strand
GGGACTACATTTTATCAGCTTTGGCTACTGTTGCATAATTTTGGAGAACTGGTATAACTTCATGGCAGGTAGATTTGAGATTTTTAGCTGAATACTCAATCTTGGAGTTTAGACTAAGCAGGTCAAAAAGTACGATCGCTGTGAGACTAGCGAACAGTTCTCAAGAACGGCAACGGTTGCTGGCGATCAGCTATCAGGTTTAACAATAAGATAGATGCCAGCGACCCTTGACGTTTTCGGAGACTTGCAATTGGAAAAAAAAACTGCCTGCGATAGTTCCAACAGACAGCAGAGCGGGTAGAAGATTGACCTGAGTTTAGACTATTTTTATCCGCAGTGCTGCACAGAGGACGACTGGTTTTTGTTGTTCCTTTACACGAGCGCACATTTTCATCCTGAATCGTTTTACCAAGCTTTCGAGCGACACAGGTTGGTTGTTGTCGCGCGCACTTAATCTCCAACGATCTTTCTGGAAGCACTTCCGTCGGCTGTATTTTTCAAAATTGACCACGAATCGCGATCGTGACACGACTTTCTGAGTATTTCTACTCAAATCTCACCGACCGATCGACTCTTCCTTCCCACCCCAACTGTGTGTGTGCCAGTTGAGGGTGCGGAATGTGGGTTAAAAGAAATTGAGAGATGCCGTTCTCAATTCTAGTGTTATTGTATAAGTCATCTATTCGCCGACATAGATTTTCTTGAATAATCCTTAACCCAGGGAATAGCCAGCCATGAATTTCACCGGATCAACCCATTCCAGTACCTTAGTCTTCATTGATTCTAACGTTACCGATATTAATCATCTGCTCACGGGTCTTGCTTCTAATACCGAAGTGATCACCCTCGATACAACCCAGGATGGAATTGAACAAATTACCCAAGCGCTCTCAGAACGAAAAAATATTGACAGCATTCAAATCGTTTCTCACGGTGCAGACGGACAGCTACAACTTGGCGCCACAACATTAACCTCAGAAACTCTCAACACCTACACTCAACAGTTAAGCCAGTGGGGTCAAGTGCTGAACCCCGATGGAAATATTCTACTTTTAGGCTGTAACGTCGCCGCTTCAGACGCCGGAAAAGCCTTTGTACAACAGTTAAGCCAGATCACAGGAGCCAATATTGCCGCCTCCGATGACCTCACCGGAAATGCTAACCTCGGTGGAGACTGGCTATTAGAATATGCAACCGGGTTAATTGACGCGCCTCTGGCTTTTCAACTCGCCGCGATGGAAGCTTATGAAGGCGTACTCGCGGACTTTTCAGTTAGCAACGCCAATGAATTGAGACAAGCCCTAACTGACGTTCGTAATAACTTTGAAGCGGATCAAATTAGGATAACAGGTCAGATTGCCGGATTTGGTGAATCCTTTGGCATCGATCTTCAGGATGGTGAAGCTTTATCGATTATTGGAAACGGTCACACGATTGATGGTGGGAATAACGCTCAACTCTTTAATATTGTCAGTGGAAATGTGGTTCTCTCTAACCTTACCCTTCAAAATGGGTTAGCCAAGGGAGGAGATGGTGCTGATGGCGGTGGCGGTGGTTTAGGTGCGGGTGGTGCTTTGTTTGTCAGTGGTGGGAACGTCACCGTTGAGAATGTCACCTTTAATAATAACCAAGCCAGAGGCGGAAACTCTCCGAATGGGGCAGGCCAAGGCGGTGCAGATGAGGAAAGCGGTGCAGCCGGAGGTAATGCGGGTGGCTTCAATGGTCGCTTAGATACAACGGGTGAGTTTGCCATAGCTGTTGGAGGTGGGGGAGGAGGAATGGAAACGGATGGTGCCGCCGGAGGTAATGGTAACTTTGGCGGTGGCGGTGGCGGTGCTGGCGGTGGCGGTGGGGGAGACACAAACGGAAACGACGAAGCAGGTAATGGAGGTAACGGGGGTAGTGGTGGCTTTGGTGGCGGTGGTGGCGGCGGTGGTGGCGGCGGCCGAGATTACGACACTTTTGGCAGCGATGAAGATGGGGCTGGCGGCGGTGGCGGTCAAGGAGGAGTATTTGGCGGAAATGGTGCTGCGGGTGCTGGCGCTGGTGGTGGTGGCGGCCAAGGGGGCGGCGGTGCTGGTTTAGGCGGAGCCATTTTCGCCAACGAGGGTGCATCGTTAAGCTTAATTAATGCAACGTTTAATAATAACCGTGCTGAGGAAGGTACGGGAGCAAATAACGGTCAAGGTCGAGGTGGGGCAATTTTTGTGATGGGTGGTGCCACGGTTAATGCTGTTGGTACAAGCTATAGCGGAAATTCTGCTTCAACTGGGGAGAATGAGGTTTATGGAAATATTGGGAATCTTACCCTTCCGACATTAACAGTTTCTAGTTTCACAACTCCGGCGGAAGCAAATACAAATGGAGCATTCCAACTAACACTTAATCAAGCTTTTTCTAACGATATTACCGTTAATTACAATATTGCTGGAACGGCAACCCAAGATACAGATTATACGATTCCCCAAACCATTGTGATTCCGGCGGATCAAACCAGTGTTGAAATTCCAGTTATTGTAACAGACGATATCCGCTTTGATCCGAATGAAACGGTTATTTTAACCCTCGCAGCAGGGACTCCAAATTTTTATACCATTGGTGCTGCTAATAGTGCCACACTTACCCTAAATGACAACGAACCAGAAGTTAGTATCACCGCCGGAACCACTCCTACCGAAGCAAATGAAGTTTCTGGAACGTTTAATATTAACTTAACCCGACCTGCTCCGGAGGGAGGGCTGGAAATTCAATATACAGTCGCAGGAACGGCTGGTTAAGATGACTACATTGCCACATTAAATGGTAATGTAATTCCTTCAAATTCTCTGATTATTCCGGCGGGAGCAACCACAACGTCAACTAATATTAAACCCGTTGATGATAGTTTAATAGAAGGGCAAGAAACGCTAAAATTTACCCTGATTGAACCCGCTAATTTAGAACGTTATGCGGTTAAAGATGATCAAACCGAAGCAACTTTATCAATTACCGATAATGATACCGCTGGTGTTTCTATTACTCCTACCCAAACAACTGCTACAGAAGGCGGTGCCAATGGTACCTACAGTGCGGTGCTGAAATCGCAGCCGATCGCCCCTGTTACCATTACTCTCACAACAGGTAATCAGATAGGGGAACTCGCGCCTATAACTTTCACTGCCAACAATTGGAATGTCGCTCAAACCGTTACGGTGCAAGCTGTTGACGATACGGTTGTCGAAGGAGCGCACAGCGGTAATATCACTCACAGTGTGAGCAGCACAGATACTAACTATAATGCGCTGGTGGTGCCAGGGGTGACAGTGGCGATCGCTGATAACGATGTAGCGCCACCGCCACCCACACCAACCCCGACACCAACACCCACACCAACCCCGACACCAACACCGACACCGACGCCGATAACTGAGACTCCCACACCGACGCCGATAACTGAGACTCCCACACCAACGCCGATAACTGAGACTCCCACACCAACGCCAACAACTGAGACTCCCACACCGACGCCGATAACTGAGACTCCCACACCGACGCTGACTCCGACACCGCCGACACCTGATGGTACGATCGACACGAATAATTGGTGTGGCGTAGAAGCTGGATTGGATAAACTTGAGAAAATTCTTGAGGACAAATTACAGGCAGTTAAGCTACCCATTGTCGGTCCTCTCAAGGACATTTCCCCAGATTTTATTAGCAAGATCAAGACTAAGGTAGTCGATACGATTAAAAATCTGGGAAATCAAAGTCTGAGTCAGTTAGAAACTAGCCTCCGCACTGCACTGGGCTCGGACTTCAATGTTGCTCTCACGGGGAATTCGAGTGCTGCTGAAAGTACCTTGCTAATTACTCTTGGCAAGCAATATGAGTTTCCCGACATCAATCTCTCGACAAACTTAGGAGTACCGGCATTAAGCTTAGATGTAGATGGAAAAGCAAAATCAAAATACAACTACAACTTGTCCCTAGGAGTTGGTGTTAGTAAAGATTTCGGCTGCTACATAGATACTGACCAAACCAAGTTAACCGCCAACATTGACTTGGGTCTAGATGACCAATTCAAGGCAAAAGGCAACTTAGGTTTTTTCCAAGTTGACCTGGCAAACGATACCAACAACCCTACTAAAGTCGATGCCAACCTTGAAATCAAGCTCAATGACTTAGACAATCTGGGTGGCCCGGATGATGGATCTCGCCTCACCTTGCCAGAATTGCAAGGCAGCTATCAGTTTAAAGACTTATTCAATGCCAACTTAACGAGCAATGCTAATCTCGGTCTCACAGCAAAAACCAGCATCAACGGCAATGGTGCAATCCCCTCCTATAACTTCGACTTAGCAGTTAATTGGCCGCTCCTAAATTACGCTAACGGTGAATTAACCGGACCGCAAAAGCCCAGTGTTGAGTTTAAGAATATGCAGCTCGATTTGGGAAGCTTTGTCACGGGTTTTGCTAAACCTGTCATCACCAAAGTCAATGATGTTCTTAAGCCCGCTCTTCCTGTAATCAATGCACTCAACAGCGATATTAAACCGCTGTCAGAATTCCGTGCTATCAGGAATTTCTTCGACCAAGACGGCGATGGCCAGGTGACGCTGATCGAAGCGGGTGCCACTATCGCAAACAAAAAGATCGATACTCGATTCCTAAATGCCCTTCAGGACGTCGGCAAAGCAAGTGATTTGCTCAATAGTCTTTCATCTCAAGAGGGGAAAATTGCTATAGATTTAGGTGACTACGCGATCGATTTTGATGCCACAGATCCCCAGGCTGATACCAAAACCGCTAAGACAACTCAAACCAAAACCGCGATATCTCCCACTGACCAAGCTAAATCGAAGTCCCAGGGCAAGACTCAAGAGTTGCTTTCCCTCTTCCAAAATATGGATGGGCTCAGTTTTCCTATCTTGAGCAATGCTAAAAGTGCCATAGATTTATTAATGGGTAAACCGGATGTCACCCTGTTCGCCTATAAAGTGCCAAAGCTCGATTTTAATTTCAGTATTGACAAAGAGTTTCCCATCTACTCCATTCCCGTTGTCAACATAGGTATCAATGGTTACGTGAAAGGTGAGTTTGAAGCTAAATCCAACTTTGGTTTTGGTTTTGATAGTTCTGGACTTTCTCAATGGAAAGAATCCGGGTTTACATCTGCCGATGCTTACAAAGTTCTGGATGGTTTTTATGTAAGCGATCGCGAAAATGCTGATGGTACTGGATCAGATGTTAACGAACTCAAACTCAAAGCTGGTATTCAGGTTGGCGCTGGGGTTAATATAAGGATAGCAAGAGCTTTCCTAACAGGAGGAATTGAGGCAAATGCTAAGTTAGACTTGCTTGATGTAGGGGAAGAAAATGGCACCAGCGACGGCAAAATTCGCGGTTCCGAAATTAGCTCCCGCATCAGCAATCCGCTGGATTTATTTGAGGTTAATGGCGATGTTAAAGCAACCCTAGATTTTAAGGCTGAGTACAGAAGATATCTGCTTTTGGGGCGCTGGAGAACAGCTTACGAGAAGCGCCTGGGTGAGATCAAACTAGCTGACTTCCGATTGGGAACTGGTTCGACGCGCAAGAGTCGTGCCATTGACGGTTACATCACTGGCGGAAAAGTCTTCTTCGATGGCAACTTCAATGGCCTGCAAGATGATAACGAGCCCTTCGCCTTTACTAACCCTGATGGCAGCTTCGACCTCACAGTAGAACTAGAAAAATTCGACAACAATAAAGATGGCAAGATCGACTATACCGAAGGCAAAATTGTCATGACCGACGGGATAGATATCTCGACCTATTTGCCCCTACAGACACAATTGTCTTCTACTCCAGAGTCAGAGGTGGTGACACCTTTAACGACGGTCATTGCTGAGTTAGCGCAGCAAGGCACTGACCCTGAAACTGCTGGAACTCAAGTGAAATCAGCGCTGGGTCTGCCGGCTGATGTTGATTTGGGCAGCTACGATCCTTTGGAGGCGATCGCCAATAACGATCCCAAGGGTGTGGCGGTTTATGCAGCACACGCGAGTGTGCAAAATACCATTGTCTCGATCGCAAATTTAATTAGCGGTGCTTCAAATACCGCGAAAAATGAGATTGCCTCTAGCGTAATTTCCGCCGTTGCCAATCAAATTAAATCTGGCACTCTCGACTTCAGCAATTCCACACAAGTGCAGGCGATTATTGAGTCGGCGACGAGTCAACTGCAAGTACCGCAAGTATCTAGTATTGCTGCGGAGGCAGCCCAAATTATTGCAGAGGGAAATCAGCGAATAAAGGCGATCGCATCCAGCAATTCCTCGCCCTCAGATGCCGCGACAGAAATCGCCCGCATACAAAAAGTCGCACAAGGAGAAGTAGCCCAAGATTTACTGCAAGTCGCAGCCGGAAATAAAACGATTCAGTCGGCCCTTTCCGAAAATACTGGTGCATCTCTAACTACCCAAATTCAGTCAGCGACAGCTAACAATCCAACAGTCCGCAATACCTTAAATACTGATGACTCTAGTACACCGTCTACCTCGGAAGAGCCTTTCCCCAGCAGCGGTATAGAATTCGTCAAAGATGGGACAAATACCACCGAAAGCACAGATGGCGACGATACCATTACTGGTAGCGCTAGCGACGATGTATTGCGCGGTAAAAAAGGAAATGACTGGCTGTTTACTCTTGATGGCAACGATTGGATGAATGGCAATCAGGGGAACGACTTGACAGATGGCGGAATGGGTGACGATACCCTTTACGGCGGTAAGGGTTTTGATACTTTGGCAGGTGGCGCCGGCAATGACTTCATTTCTGGCAATCGAGGTGAAGAAATCCTGATTGGTGAAAAGGGCGACGATACCCTCTACGGCGGTCAAGGCAATGATTTTCTGCTAGGAAGTCAAGGTAACGATTTCCTTAGTGGCGATTTGGGCGATGATACCTTATTAGGGGATGTAGGGAGCGATCGCTTCTTGCTTTCCATCAATTTCGGTATTGATACTGTTGCTGACTTTGAAGTCGGTCAAGACTTCTTAGTATTAGGTAACGGGCTGGCTTTCTCGCAATTGACAATTGCTGAAGATAGGGGTGCAACATTAATCCGGTTTGCACAAACAGGGGAGATTTTAGCCTCTCTCACCGGAGTTTCCGCTAACAGCATTAGCGCGGAGAATTTCGGATTGATTTAAGAGCGATTAGGGTTCAAGCACTTGTTCTAATAGTTCGTCCGATCCCCCCGGCGTTCCCCGCGTCCGGGGAGCGCCGGGGGTGGGACAAGAGGATTCTTTCGTCCACCTCCGGCGGGGGTAGACGGGGAATCGAGACTTATACCAGTTCCCAAAAACTATGCAACAATAACTAGAGTTTGAGGACAGTCATCTGAAAGTAAACTACCAATTCTCCCATAAACTAAATAACGGAGTTCTTCAAGAGTTGCATCGTTATTTGCTTCAATCAATTGGGCCAAGATGCTGGGGGGGTGACAAAGAGGCCTAGGAGATAGACCGAATCAGGGTTGCAGCCCGC
>JAUBOM010000378.1:0-1320 GCA_036700245.1 Microcoleus vaginatus BM001213989 | reverse complement strand
GCGCTTGTTGCCTGGTACATCCTCTCGAGCCACAACCACTGCTTCCTCTACAGCCGGGTGTTGTGCCAGCACCCCCTCGATTTCTCCTAGCTCGATGCGGAAGCCACGAATCTTGACCTGGTCGTCAAGGCGACCGAGAAACTCGATATTGCCATCAGCCTGGTAACGTGCTAAGTCACCAGTTTTGTAGAGGTACGCTCCGGGTTCGTTGCTCAAAGGGTTAAGAATAAACCGCTCAGCAGTCAACTCCGGACGGTTGAGGTAGCCCCGTGCTAGACCATCGCCGCCGATGTACAGTTCGCCAGGGACACCAACGGGAACCGGCTGCATCTGGTTGTCGAGTAAATAAATTTGCGTGTTGGAGAGTGGGCGACCGATGGGTATGGTTGTCACCCCTTCTGGCACTTCCTGCACCAAATGCCAGGAAGCGAAGGTTGTACTCTCGGTCGGTCCATAAACATGAAGCAATCGCTGCGGTGGACTATTTTCAAGTACCCTTTTGACCAACCTCGGCTCGACAGCCTCACCGCCAAAGAGCAGGTGTCGCACCGAATTAAAAGCAGACGGAACTTCCTTAGCTAGCTGATTGAATAAAGCCGTGGTCAAGAACAAAACGCTGATGCCTTGCTCTCGAAGTTGGGCCGCGAAATCCTTGGGGGAAAGGGCTACGTCTTTAGTCACCCCGACTAATCGAGCTCCATGCAGTAAGGCTCCCCAAATCTCGAAGGTGGCAGCGTCAAAGGAACAGTTGGAAGCTTGAGCGACCCGATCGCCAGGCTCTAACTTGACGTAGTTTGTGTTCGACACTAAACGATTCACAGCCCGATGTGAGATGCAAACACCTTTTGGCTTCCCCGTTGACCCTGAAGTGTAGATCACATAGGCTAAACCCTCGGGTGTCACCTCACTGAGCGGATTCTCCTTGCTTTGTCTGGCGATAGTCTCCCACTCCGTGTCCAAGCAGACCAGACGCGCTTGATGTTCCGGCAGCTTCTCAACCAGTTGCTGTTGGGTCAAGAGTACCGACACTTCGGCATCTTTTAGCATGAAAGCCAAGCGTTCTTGCGGATAGGAAGGGTCTAAGGGAACGTAAGCACCACCAGCTTTGAGAATGCCCAAGAACCCCACGATCATCTTTAGCGAGCGTTCCACACAGATGCCCACTAGCTGATCCGGGCTTACGCCCAGAGAACGCAGGTGATGCGCCAGTTGATTCGCACGGCAGTTCAATTCCCCGTAAGTGAGCTGTTCGTCTTCAAAGACTGCGGCGACAGCATCCGGGGTCCGCTCGACCTGAGCTTCAAAGAGCTGATGAATACA
>JAUBOM010000215.1:0-7597 GCA_036700245.1 Microcoleus vaginatus BM001213989 | reverse complement strand
GTAAAATTAGATGCAGCAATTAAGCTAGCATAAAGTTGTATGGTAATACCATTCACACTTTTACTAATTAATTTATCAAATTTTAGGGGCATCTTTAAAAACTTCCAGAACAATTATACTCCCCACCTTAAGCGATATATATCCCTAATTTCATCATCCGAAACTGCCGCGTTTCCATCATCCGGTAAATTAGTGACTAAGCGAAACTCACTTTTGGTTTCTACATCACAAAAAATTACCATTCTATAAGCTTGAGCATTGGTTGATGAACCAATTTTTGTTAACCTACTCTCCGACTGAAATTCTAACTTCCAATTGTTTTTAACCCGCAAGACAAAATATTTATGCTCATCGATATTCCACCCCTACTCCAATGAAATAGCATGAGTACCCGGCGTTTCCAAAAGACCGAGATTATAAAGTTGGGATGCTTCTGTTTACACTCGAATTCCTTCGATTATGCTCACCTCTCTCTGTGTCGGAACAATTCTGGTGAGCTTGAATCCTGCCTTTTCAAAAAGCGCTCTATACTCCGCTTCTGTACGTTCGTGTCCGCCGGAAGTTACTGCTAGCATATGCAAGTCAAGGAACTTACCCATAAAGGGTTGATTACCCGGTAGAATAACCTGTTCGGCTACTAACAATTTGCCGTTTGCAGGCATTACCTTGTGACACCGTTTGAGAATCCCAATCGCCCTTTCATCATCCCAATCGAGAATAATGTGTTTGAGAATGTAAGCATCACCCCCTTCGGGTACAGACTCGAAGAAGCTACCCGCAGCCAGTTGGCAGCGTTCTAAGACTCCTTCGGCTTCCAAGAAACCCTTAGCTCTTTCGATTACATGGGGTTGATCGAAGAGAACGCCCTTGAGTGTGGGGTTAGACTTAAGAATCGAGGCAATCAGAAGCCCCTGTCCGCCTGCAATATCAACTAACGTTTGGATGGATGAAAAGTCATAGCTGGCAGCGATTGTACCACTTTCAAGCACTGAGAAATTAGTCAGTGACTCATCAAAAATTTTTGCAGGCTCTGGGTTTTGAGCCAAGTATTCATAGATATTCATGCCGTATATATGCTCAAAAGAGCTACCTCCAGTCTGTACGCTATACATGAACTCTCCCCACGCTCGATATTGTTCCTCGCCTAGCATGATTACAAACGCACGAAATGAGTTAGGAACGTCGCTCTGAAGACAAGCCGCAAGAGGTGTTAGGGTGAAGTGATTCGGTTGAGTCTCAGCAAAAACCCCTAGACTTGCCAGCGCTCGCAAGACTCGATAAAGTGAGGGGGCGTTTGTTCCTGTAGCAGTGGCTAGTTCATCACAACTCTTTGGGCTATCTTTTAACAAGTCAGCGATACCAAGCTTTGCCGCCACATAGATCGATCGGGAAACCCAGTATCCAGAGGCCATTTGCAGCACTGCAAGCTGGGGTGGCATGGCTTGATTCGGTTGGTTCGTTTCTGGTTGAGGCATAGTTTTTCCTTAAATGTTGTCCTCAACAGTTTATAAGGTTGTGGTAAAAACTTTCATTGAGTTGTAGTTATGCTATTGGCTCATTGCTTTAGCCTATTAACCTGCGCTGCATCCTGGTTTTCTGCATTGTTGTCAAGCCCAGAATAGGCTTGAACACAAGTCCAGGTAACGCCGTTGCTATCTGTAATTTCTCCTTCCATGACTATTCTTTGAGTTACTTTACTTCTGTAAGGTTGCGAGCGATCGCCTCTTGATGTTGCTCGATCCAGTCCTATGCCCATTAAAAGGGTAAACCTACTCGTTGGGTAGCTTGTTCATCTTCCGGGCGATCGCCTACATACAGCGAGTTTTGCGGAGTATGTAGGTGTCTGACCATTGCTAGTTGCAACATACTCGATCGCGCTTTACGGTACTATCCAGACCACTTGGTTTGGGTGTGGTCATACCCCCTGCTGTGCTTGAATTTCATTGAGCAACATCTCATCAGAGTAGGATTTTTCCCATTCGCCCTGAAGTTTGAGCCGCACCGACTTGGCGCCGCCACTGGGCGTACAAACGACCCAGTAGGTATCCTCCTGTCCTTTAACCTGAGCCGCCTCATGGTTTTCTGCGTTGTGAGAAAGCCCAGAATAGGCTTGAACACAAGTCCAGGTAATGCCGTCGCTATCGGTAATCTCTCGTTCCATGACTATCCTTTGAGTTATTGTACCTCTGTAGGATAGGGGATTATAAGTCCCCTTGTGTCTAACTGCTATGTCACGGTTATTGAATTTTTCAGCCTCATCCTTCTACAGGATTATCGGTAAGAGAATTCAAGATTATTGATGAGCGTTTAGCCGATCGCTATAAGTAGAAGAGAGCCATTACAAGGGTTGTGGCGCAGGTAAGTCCAGCATCGTACACTGGGCAAGGAGGTCTTTATGCGATCGCTCTTTAGCTTCGTTCAAAAGCCGATCGTAAGTCCAAATTATAGTGTCTGTGTATTTTGATCTAACCATACCGAATATTTTTACTTTTATATGTAAGGTGCACAGCGCGCACCTTGGCGCTATAAGTAGCCTGTCAAACTCTAGAAAACATCTCCTTATTTCTTTCTCATCTTTCTCTGGGTGCCTCTTTTAGGCAGTCGCTTAATTTCAGTTTCGCCTGCTGGAAATTCTAGTTCTTCTCTAATTTCTAAATCTACACTTTTAACATCGGTTCCGGTCATTTCTTCCTCTTCCTCACTTCCCTTAGAATCCCGTGTATTTTCTATTAACTGCACGTCCAACCCAGGATTTTGAATCGGCAATTGTGCGATTTCTTGACTAATTTCAGCTTTTCCAATCCCATTCTCAATTTCCGCCGCCACTAAATCTTCCTCCGAAGCAGGAACATCCTCAATTTCTTGACTAATTTCAGTTTCTCTGATTTCCTTCTCTACTAGCTGCCTGGATAACTGCTGCTTTTCCATTGACAATTCCTCAACCCGAGCCGCAAGGATTCTAATCTGTTCGTTGAGAATGCGAATTTCTCGGTTTTGCTGCTGAATGAGTTCTTCGGCATCAGCAATAGTTCGATCTCTCTCTAATATCACCTCATTTCGATTTTCTAATTCCAAAGCGCTCATTGCAGCCTTAATCACATTATAAAAATGCGACTTAGATACATCAACTTGTTTAGCATTATGGCGGCTTTTTCCCAAAAGTCCAATCTTTTCTCCTTGCTTAACGGCCAAGACAAAACCTTGATGATTTTTAATTTTTAATTCTTTGACAAAATCAACTTGAACTAAACTGCAAATATATTTGTGACAGTCAAAATAAAATTCTGCTTTCATCAAAAAGCGCCCCTTTCTGCTACAGTCCCGCAGAATTATAGCATGAACAACGTTAAAACTCGAACAAAATTTATAAAAACAGGGTGGGCGCGGAGGGCTGTACCGTAATTTATAAATGTATGCCATGTCAAGAGTTGCTCAGAACTTATGCTAAAAATCGTTTGAGGCGCTACTTCTAGCAGTAATGGGCCCATTGCGCACCCTACAAAGTTAGGTTTTGCGTGTAGGAAAGTAAATATTTTAACTAAGCAAAATCCGCTACTAGCAACAAATTTTATAAATTAATTAATTGCTTTGTTTGCTGACATAAGCGATTTCCAATCCGTGACGATAATAAGCTGTTTCTAAATCAAATATTTCCTGTTTAACTTGAGGCTCTAATTCAAACAAGCTTAGCTGAATTGGCTCATTATTTTTTTTTTTTCGTTAAACTTGCTCAAAAGCCTTTCTTCTAAATGCTGGTGCGATTCTAAATTGCCATCTGACAGAATGTGATTAATTTGTAAATTAAATTCTCTGACTTTGTGGCAGACTAAAATAGTCCGATGACAAGTAATCGGGTCTTTTTCCGCACACATTAAACTGATTTTATAATTGGCTGCGCCTTTGAGCAAGCGCTGAATTCCTTGGGAAAATAGAGGAGTTGCTGCTATGCGATCGTATAAAGCTTTACCGCTAGTATCGTAACAGCTTAAATCTTCGGATCGGGCGCCCAACTCTTTGCCTAAAAAAAAATATTGAATACCGGCCCTTGACAGAGAAGCTGTAATTTCCGATTTATTAAAATGAGGTAAATAGCGGCTGAAAGGATGCGATCGCACGTCCGCAACCGCCGTAATTCCGTGTTGTTGCAGCAGCAAAACAAACGCTTCAATACTCAGATTGGAGTGCCCGATCGTAAATAATTCCATTGCTTCGATCTTACTATTCACTCTTTGCCTTGCGGAGGAGAGTTTGTGCAGCCCGATTGTTTCAACCTCTAGACTTCAACCTGTGGGTTTTTTCACAAACTTTTGAATCAAAAGTTGCAAAGCCAGCAGCATCAAACCCAAAGACGCAAAAGCAAAAACACCCGCACCCAAAGCGACAATTCCCATGACTAAAGTTCGCACAGCCCCCGCAATATTAATCGCAGTTACATTATCAGAATGAATCGGCTTATTAGCAAAAGTTTGGACGATCGACAAAGTTAGCGCGTACAAAGCCGCCGCAAACCCCCCCGCGATCAGCGAACCAATCACGCACCGCAAAATCGTCGGCGGCGCAGAAGATGCAGAGGTTGCATCCCCAGCCGAACTCAGAGGTTTAGAAGTAGAATTTGGATTAGTTAAATCAGCCATTGCGATTTTAGTTTTTAGATTTTAGATTTTAGGTTTCTGGTTAATTCACCAAAACTAAAATCGGTGTTTCCTGCCATTTTATCAGTTCTTCGATCTCAATAGACTCTGCGGAAAGTTAGATTCATCTTGACCATCGCCTGTTAGAGGCGTTTAACGGGCGATCGCGATCGCACTATCTGCGAGTTACACCCTCGAAATCGGCGGTTTCGTATCGTTTCCCCCCGAAAAACTCTGAATCCCAGTATTGCTAAACTTTGCTACCCAAAAATCCAAATCGGGAGAAGCGATCGCACTTTTAACCCGTTCCAAAATTTGCTGAGCCTGCTCTGGAGACTCCGCCAGCGCAAACACCGTCGGTCCAGAACCCGACATCATCGTTCCCAAAACCCCCGCCGACTCAAAAGCCTGCCGCAACTGCAACACCTGCGGGTACACAGGTAAAGCAACTTTTTCTAAATCGTTGTGCAGCAATTGACCAATTTTCGATCGATCTTTTTGGGCGATCGCCCCCACCATCGGCCCCGAATGTAGCCGTTCCCGGCGACAATCCAAATCCTGGGCTGCACAATAGGAACTACTGAACTGCTGGCGATAAGTTTGATACGCCCATGCCGTAGAAATACTGAGATTGCGGTACTTCGCCAGCACCACAGACAAACCGCCCAAATCCGGCAGCGGCGACAGTTTATCCCCGCGGCCGGTTGCCAAAGCCGTACCTCCAGCAATGCAAAAAGGCACATCCGAACCCAAAGTTCCTCCCAACTCTTGCAACTCCGACTGAGTAAGTCCCAATTGCCACAGCAAATCCATCCCGACTAAAACCGCAGCCGCATTTGCAGAACCGCCGGCGAGTCCCGCCGCCACCGGAATTTGCTTGTGAATGGCAATCTCGACTCCGCCGTATTTGGCCAAAGCATCGGGGAATTGCTTCGCCAACAAATCCGCCGCCCGGTAAGCGAGGTTATTCTTATCAGGAGGGACTTGCGGGTGATCGCAGCGCACGCGAATCGTGTCCGTACCGATCGCGCGCAAGTCAATTCGATCGGCTAAATCTATGCTTTGAAGTACCATCGCCAGTTCGTGATATCCGTCGGGGCGATCGCCTATGATTTCCAGATACAGATTGATTTTGGCTGAAGCTAGTAGAGAATATGAACGCATAGGTGATTAAGCCGCAGGTGAAAGAAACCCCTGGTTGAAATTAATTGACACCAGTCCGAGTCCATTTTCTCACAACTCAAAGGAAATATTATGCAGGAAATGTGGAAAACTTTTTTTAGTTCCGGGTCATTTATTCCTCACGGTCACTGCTATCTCTGGCAGACCCAGTTAGTCTGGCTTCACGTTGCCTCAGATTCTATAATTGCACTAGCGTATTTTTCCATCCCGATTACATTAGTTTATTTTATTTCCAAACGCCCAGATTTGCCCTTTGATTGGATATTTGCCCTGTTTGGAGCCTTTATCGTCGCCTGTGGCATCACTCACATATTTGAACTCTGGACACTTTGGCATCCTACCTATTGGCTTTCAGGAACAATGAAAGCAATTACTGCCCTTATTTCATTTGCTACAGCCATACTTTTAGTAGACTTAATGCCTCAAGCCTTAGCACTTCCCAGTCCCGCACAGTTAGCATCCGCCAACCGACTCCTAGAAGCGGAAATTGTCGAGCGCCAACTAGCAGAAGCTGCACTACAAAAAGCTAAAGAAGAATTAGAAACTCGAGTTGAGGAACGCACCGCAGAGTTAAAGTCTCAAACTCAACATTTAGAAATTGCCAACCGACTACTAGCAGCGGAAATTGTCGAGCGCCAATTAGCAGAAGCTGCACTACAAAAAGCTAAAGAAGAATTAGAAATTCGAGTTGAGGAACGCACCGCAGAGTTAAAGTCTCAAACTCAACAGCTAGAACAAGCATTGTCTGAATTGAAGCAGGCTCAATCCAACCTAATTCACAGCGAAAAAATGTCCTCTTTAGGGCAATTAGTCGCTGGGATTGCTCATGAGATCAACAATCCGATTAACTTTATTTACGGCAATATTACTCACACCCGCCAGTATGCCAATAGTTTGCTAGAACTGGTGAATCTCTATCAAGAGCAGTATCCGAATCCCCTACCCATAGTTCAAGAAAGAATCAAGTATGTAGATTTAGATTTTATCATTTCTGATCTGCCAAAAATATTAACTTCTATGAAAAACGGCGCCGAGCGAATTTTTGGTATTGTCAAATCGCTGCGAATTTTTTCTCGCCATGACGAAGCAGAAATGAAATTAGCCGACATTCATGAAGGAATTGATAGCACACTGATGATTTTGCAAAGCCGATTGAATGCTAAGCCCGGTTTGGAGAGCATTCAAGTTATCAAAGAATATGGCAATTTACCGAAAATAGAGTGCTATCCCGGACAGCTAAATCAAGTATTTATGAATATCATCACTAATGCTATTGATGCTTTAGAAGACGACAGCGAGTCGATTGCAGCCAATGAAGCTAATCCCCGCATCCTCAAAATTTCTACTAAACTTTTAGACAGTGAAGTGGTAGAAATCCGAATTAGCAACAACGGGCCAGAAATAACAGAATCGGTAATCAAGCAGTTATTTAATCCATTTTTTACCACTAAACCAGTAGGTAAAGGCACGGGATTGGGTTTATCGATCGGCTATCAAATTATCAGAGTAAGACATCAAGGCGAATTGCAGTGTATTTCTGAACCGGGGAAAGGTGCGGAATTTATTATTAAAATTCCGATTAGCCTGCAATAAACCTTTAAAAATCCACAACAAACCTAAATTCAACTATTTGTAGTCAGGCCGAAGAGTCCTTATTTATAAAAAGGTAGTGATGCATAGTAATGGTTTAATAGATTAAATCCACATAAATTTCAGAGGTCAAAGTATGGAATGTCCTAATTGCCAAAGCGATTTTTTTTATTAAAAATGGGCAGACTTATTAC
>JAUBOM010000214.1:0-7615 GCA_036700245.1 Microcoleus vaginatus BM001213989 | reverse complement strand
GCGAAGATAACGATACTCTCACTGGTTGTCAAGGTGATGATATTCTTTACGGAGATTTGGGGAATGATAGTTTAATTGGCGGTAGCGGTAACGATATCTTTGCTTTAAAAGCTGGTCAAGGATTTGACCGGATTGCTGACTTTAGTAGCGGTCAAGATTTGATTGGATTAAGCGGAGGTTTGAGCTTTGGTCAGTTAGAAATATCTCAAAATACTCAGGGAACTATCATCAAGAATATCTTGACTGGAGAGGAGTTAGGTGTGATAGTTGGAGTGAGTGCCAATTCGATTACATCGGCTAATTTCCTGTTGATTTAGGGGAAAATGAAAAGTGCGAGATCGCCTTCGATACAAAAGGGATCTCGCACTTCTACCAATTTTAAAAGGTTGGGCAAAAATTTAACGATTATTCATACTTTCGGCCGCGCCACTGAGTAGGCTGATTTAAGGCAGAAATGAGAATTCGCAAAAACGCCAGCGGATCGGCTAATGGTGACAGCCAAAACAGCCATTTACCCGATGCCCCAGTTGTATCGTAGGAAGGTGCGATCGCGAAACACAAAGCCGATCGCACTGCAACCAAAAATACATTCAATCCCAACAGCCAAAAGTGCGGAAATACACCAACCGGCGGCAGCGAACCAAACAGCAAATAGCACAACACAATCGGCACGGGCAAACCTTGAACCGCCAGCAACAGCCACAAATCGCCCCAGATTTGAGCGCCAGAAGCAGCATCTTTCAAATCGAGCGATCGACCCCATTCGTTCCAAGTCTCGATCGCCCCCTCATACATCCGCACCTTCAACACCTTAGCCCCGTCCAAAAAGCCCACCTTAAAGCCCTTAGCAGCCGCATAGCGAGCCAAAGTCACATCATCGCAAAAAGAACCCCTCGCGACCTCATAGCCTCCCAATGCCACCAAAACCTCGCGCTTACACAAGAAACACTGACCGTTCGCCATCACCCGTTCCGGCACATCCCCGCCAGTACCCGTCGGCCCGAAGCGATAAACCAAAGTCATTAACAAAGCAGGTTGCAGCCACAACTCCCCCGGATACTTGAGGATAAACTGCGGCGACAGCGAAATCAAATCGTAATTTCCAGCCGCCGCCGTCTTCAGCAAACTCGCAATCAAACCCGGATGCGGCACAGTATCGGCATCTATCCCCAAAATCCACTCGCACTTCTCGGAACTTGCCAAAAAACCCGTGTGCAAAGCCCAGGGACGCCCTACCCAACCCGCCGGCAGCGGATCGTCGTTAATCAAGCGAAACCGGGGGTCTTTTTGTGCTGCTGCTTTGACTAAATCTCCGGTTCCGTCTACCGAGTAGCTGTCAACCACGATCGCTTCTCGGAGTTCGTAACTTTGGCGGCTCAATCCCTCCAAACAAGGCGAAATTCGATCGGCTTCGTTCAAAGTCGGTACTACCGCAGTACAAGCGCCCAAAAAATCCAGCGTCGGCGAATCGGGTTCCAGGGGCGGGATGCGCGATGGGCCTTTAATCAAACGCGACAGGAGAATTGCGGCGGCGGGCAATTGCAGCAGCAGGAGTGCAACAGGGATGATACTTGTCAGCGGTTGGGAGAACAGGTGAGGGGCGATCGAGAAAACCATACTATTGAAGAATTGAAGAATTGGGAATGACTTACGGGATAGGGGTTGGGAGCTTATTTACAGTTCATTTTTTTTGTAAGTGGTATCAATTTAAAAAATTTAATAAAATTTTGGCCTCAAACATATTACAGGAATTGGGCATGAAAATATCGCCGCTGAAAAACCCGGTTTCTGGTAGAAACCGGGTTTTTAAACTAGCTCAAAATTTAGTGTAAATTTTTGCTAAATCAGCCGGGGTTGCTCGATCGCGACTTACTTGCGCAAAACGCCCACGGGCTGAGGTGGAATTTGGGCCGTGACAGCAGATGTCTCCAAAGACGGCATTGTTTCTGTTACGTAACCTGCTGCGGGTTTAGCGATCCAGGTTAATGCGATCGCCGGAACTACGCCCAGAAGCACAGCTAGCGATGTCGGGAACCAGAAGCGAGAATCCAAGGAAGTTACAGTGATAATTGCTCCGAAAGCAAAGTTTACCAAATAAACAATTAAGGGCAAACCCAATTCCGATCGCTCTAATTGAATTGGCATTTTTCTCCAGAAGAAAGCTGCGGAGGACATAAATAGCGCCCCCGTACCCATCCACCCAGCCAAATTGCGGTAAGGCATCCCAAAGAAAGCCCCAACTTCCTCAAACTCCCAAAAAGGCACAGAAGTTTGACTCATGGCCGGATCTAGTACAAAATCCCAAGCGGTTAGCAGCAAAGCACCAAGGGCGATCGCCCCTATTTGGCGCACCCAGTTGAGTTCACCTTTACCGCCAGCTAATCCAGCGCGAGCAATTACATAGGAAACCAGTCCTAGATAAAACCACGAGAGGGGAATTGTAAACGGCACCAGCCCTGCAATTTTGTAACCCAAACCGCTCAAATAGTGGTAGTGGCCGAAGGGAAAACCCGTACTCGTTCCCAACAACTCGCTACTCAAGGACAAAAACACAGAAGGCAGTAAAAAACCCAGAGTTGCACCTAAACCCAACGTCCGCAAGGAATAGAGACCAACCGCTGCAGCACCAAAGATGATATAAACTACTCCACCCCCAGCCATCCCCCACTGGAATAGAGTTTGGCCTGCAGGTGGCAAACTCATCACCAATTCGGGACGGGGTAAAATCAGCAGCAACCCTGCCAATCCAAAAGCCATTGACAAGACGTGGGCAATCAGGCAAAAGCGCTCAGCAATCAAAAGTTGCTTCATGGGACTCCTCGAAAAAATATTAGATGCAGAAAGCACTCCCTAACAGTTTACAAATCTTTAACATAAAAACGAACACGAACTCGCGATCGGCATTTTTCCAAAACTTACACGCAGGGCCGAGAAACCCGGTTTCTGACTGACTACCTCGTTGCTAAACCCCTTATTTTTCTAAGAAACCCGGTTTTTTGGCGAGGGATTGATTTCCCGGCGTGCCGAATGCCGAATCCCCTTTTCCCTCGGGCTTCTATCGGTTATATCCGTTACACGCCGGAGTTACCTCTGCTAGATAACTAAATCCTTCTGGCTTCTGCCTTCAAATAAATTACTGCCAATTGCCCACTAGCACGAAAGGTGCCCAGAAATACGGATTCTGATAGTCTCGGTTTTTCAGCAGCATTAATTGAGCGTTGCGCAGGGCTTCAGCTTTGCTGGTTTTAGAAGAAGCAAGCTGCTTGTAAAATTCAGCCATAAAGATAGCTGTAGATTCGTCGTTGACTTGCCAAAGGGTGGCGGCGGTGCTGCGGGCACCCGATCGAATGGCGGCCCCGGCCAAACCCAAAGCCGCGCGGTTATCGCCCGAAGCAGTTTCGCAAGCACTCAAAACCAAAAGTTCGATCGCCTGTTGTTTGTCACCCGTGCGAGATCGCAGCAGTTGATCGAACTCCTTAACATTCACTTTCTGGTCCCAAGTCACAATAAAAGTATCCGCCGCATTCGAGCTAAACTGACCGTGAGTTGCCAAATGAACGATCGGGTAAGACACCGCTTTAATTCGATCCTGCAACCGCCCGCTGAGAAAATCTTCATTCAGCAGCGAACTCGCCGGCATCTCGGCTGCAATTTGTTCAACCTCCTCCTTCACCCCCGGCAAAGCCGAGAAGCCTTGACGCGCTTCCGAGAGGGCCGCGGTGAGCACTCTTAACTTGACTTTGCTCAGCGGTTTCGGTGCCAGCAATTGCAATCCCGGCGCCAAAGCAATACTGTATTTTTCTACCAAAAACTTTTCACCGTCGTGCAGCACCGCCATCGGCAGATTGCGCAAGTAACCGTCGAGGACAAATACCAGAGTTTTAATCCCGCTGGCGGTCAAATCCGCCTCTGCAGGGCGGATTAACCAGTCATAAACCTGTTCAACGGGTTTCCTCCTCTCGCGGGGGAAAGCAGCAGGCCTGATGACATTTTTGGCAACTCTGAAGGCAGTTTCCAACTCGGCTTGAGACTTATGAGTAGTGTAGCGGCGCAGGGGTTTGCCGGGAATTGACAAAATTACCTCCAAACGATCGCTCAAAATAATCGGATAAATCACCGCTGCTGTAGGATCGATTTCCTCGATCGACGTTGGTTTAGCATCAGCGCAAGCATCCCGGAAAAAGTTGTCTAATTCCGCCAACTGCAAAGATTCCACCGTTTGGCGCGCCAGTTTCAATTTAGCTTGACTGGGAGATTCCTCTTGCAAAAGCAGCCCGACTAATTCCCGATAAACCGGTTCGGCACTTTCCCGAAACGAAAATTGCACTTCGGGATTGACTGTCACCAAATCGCCCCGCAGAGAAGACAGTACATTCACAGCTTGAGTATATTGAGCGATCGCCCCTTCTCTATTCCCCTGAGCTTTCCGAATCCGTCCAAGTTGCCACAGCAATTGGTAAGCAATATCGGGAGATTGAAACGGCGGTGCTAAACTCAAAGCCTGAAGTGTGAGATTTTCCGCTTTCTGATACTGCTTTTGCATTTCCGATACTTTGCCTTTAGCTGCCAGAATATAAGCTTGTATTCGTTGGTCGCCCAAACTGTTTGCTGGTTCAACAGAGCGATCGAGCATTTTCTCAATCTCGCTTAAACTCAAAGTTTTCGCTGGGGACTGAGCTAATTTCATCAAGCTTTGAGCTAAATTAATTTGAGCGTAAAGTCCGACGCTATTCGACCCAAATTGAGCGGCTTGAGGTTCGAGGGAACGCCAAAAAACTTCTGCCTCGGACCAATTTTTGCGATCGATCAACAAACTCAATTGGTTTAACTTCGCCTGAATTCCTAGGGCTGATCTATCCGGCATCGCCTGGGCAGATCGAGCATAATACTCTAGGGCGGAGCCTTCCAAATCCTGCCGCTGTTTGGTTGTCAAACCCGGTTTATTGCTTTGAGCCCGTACCGTATTGCCCAGATTGAGATAAATTGCAGCCTCCTCTTGCTGCAGACCTAATTTTTGGGCGGCTGCCAGTCCCGCTGATAGCAAATCCTCGGATCGTTCCAGTTGTCCCAAAACCCGCAGCACCCGCCCCAAAGCATGAATTGCGTTGACTTGTTCGAGGGAAACCGGCCCATTTTTCAAAGTTTCCAAACCCGCTGTTGAAACTTCGCAAGTTTGGTTTTCCAGCTTGAAAGAAGCTAGCAGAACTTTGCAAGCTCTGGGGTAAAGTCCGAGAGCTTCCCAGGCCCGACTTTGATTAATTTGAACTTGAAATAGTTGGTTTTTGCGATCGATTTGCTCTAAAATTTTAGCGCTTAAGTTAAAGTTATCGATCGCATCTTGCGTCTGCCCCCGTTCGAGTTGCAACTGTCCTTGAATGTTGAGAGTTTCAGCCAAAATCCGCTGCTGTTCGGGAGTTTTGGCTTGTGTTCGCACAACCGACAAACTCGAATTTACAGCTTTTTCTGCTTCTTCCCAAAGTGCCAATTGCCCGTAGGTTGCAGCTAAATTGCTCAAAGCTGTGGCGCGAGCGAGATTTTCGCCTTTTGCCTCAAACGCCGCCGCCGCTTGCTGCAACAGCGGTACAGCTTCGGAAAAACGTTCCTCTTGGTAAAAAGTTCGAGCTTGTCGGACAAGCTGCACCGCTGGTGGTGGATTAACCTGAGCAACTCCGGGAGGAATCGCAACGGATAGCAGACAGGAAATCACAAATAACAGAATTACTTGTCGGAGAGATCGAGTTAATTTCATATAGAATTCCTATCAATTCCGGTTGCACCGGAATGATTGTTGAATGTTGACTGTTGACTGTAGAAGGAGGAGTGGAAAAACTCAATGGTTGAGTGTTAAGTGTTGACTCGATTTTATTTTTGTGATGCAACCGGAAACGATATCAAGCACTTGTATTTTATATCTGATTGAGAACCCCAGATCGAGGTCTGTGGAAGCGTGTCGGAGCACCCATATTTATCGCCGTTTGTTCAGGTTAATCAGCGATTAAAAAATTTCTTGTCAGCGTGGCACACAAACAGAACTCCCTCGAGGATTGCGATCGCCAGCAGCATTGCCCGGATTGTATGCAACAAGCGTAACTTCTCCTCGAGCATTCATCAGCCAACCGCGAGCGGCAACAACTTCCCGATCCCGAATTTCCCCTTCTTCCTTTTTCCCTCTATCGCTTACATCCGTGACATTCCCTACATTGTCCGTTGTCGAACTTCCTGCCTCTTCCACCCACATCCACGGCGATGCAGCGCTGCTGAAGGTATCATCAGGACTTGCTGGCACTCCTCCTTTCCCAGTGACGGTAAATGCGCTCTCGGTCCCTTTCGTGCAGGGATTTGCCGCAATTAACGCAGCGGGAGCGACAATATTTTGTGGCAGTTCCACTAAACCTTGAGCGGGATTGACGCCCGAAGCACTAAAGGTCACAGTACCTTGCAAAGCCGGGCCGCTACTTTGGGAAATAGCGGTGATGTCGCTCGTGGGTAGCCGAGAGGTAGGAGTTACTTGCAAAGCTGCAAATTCATCGTCACTGATCCCCAACCTGCTTTTGACCTGTTCGCGGCTGGCTGCTGCAAAGCCCAAGATATTCGGGACATTGACATTAACGCGGCCGCCCGCAGCGCTCCTGGCGTTGGCCGTGATGTCGCTATTGTTTCGCCCCACTAGGATATCGCTGTTGAGGGTGATGTTGCCGCCCTCGGCAGCACGCGCATCGGTGGTAATTCGGCTGTTGTTGTGCAATTGGATGTCTCGCGCGAGCAAGTTAATATTAGCCCCGATACCCAATCCAGTCGTGCCGTCAATGGTGGCTTTGGTCTTGAGTACGATCGAATCGGCGACAACATTGATGCTGCCAGCCGCCCCCGTTCCCAAACTCTGGACGCTAACCACTGCGCCGTCTCGGACACTCAACCGGCCCGTCTCAATGCTCAAACTTCCCGCCGCACCAGATGCAGGTTCCAGCCCGAAAAAATTCTGGGTCGGCAAATCTCCGGAAGCTGTGACGATGACGCTGGCAGAGCCCTCTTTGGTAGTCCCGGCTATTTCCACGGCTTCGGAGGCCGCGACAGTCACATTTCCCCCTTGTCCCGCACCCAGAGTTCCGGCTACGATACCTCCTCCGTCTCGCACGATCAACCGTCTGGCGTTCAACGTCACATCCCCGCTTTTGTCGCTCCCAAACGTTCCTGCAATGATCACACTTCGGTAAGAAATGGAGCCTGCGGCGGCGCCGATCAGTTCCACCGAGTCTGAGGCGTTGACGGTGATGTTTCCGCCGGGCCCCCCCGTAATCAGCCTTTCTCCTATTTTCCCCCCGCTCGAAGAAGAGATGCCAGCCCCTGCTTCTACGCGCAGGGAGCGGGTGTTAATTTCGATGTTTCCTGCCCTTCCCGTGCCGCCAATACTGTTAGTGGCTAGAGTCGTATTCAGGGCGCTATCAGATCGTTGTCTCGCTACTATTACCGAGTCAGAAGCTGTCACGATCAGATTTCCGCTGTTGCCGGCACCAAAAGTCGAGGGCGAGACAAAGGCTCCGTCGGAGACACTCAGTTGACCGGTTTCGATAGCGATACTGCCTGCATTTCCGCTGTTAAAAGTTGTGGTGAACAG
>JAUBOM010000377.1:0-1334 GCA_036700245.1 Microcoleus vaginatus BM001213989 | reverse complement strand
CTATTTTGTCTGCTGTGGGTAAGATTAGGGAATCTCCTTCCTTGTACTCTTAAATAATGTCAGGGCTTATGACTATTACTCCCGTCTCTTTTGACTCAGCAGGCAATCTCGGGAACACGGATTCCTACAACCCCTCCATCTCAGCCGACGGGCGGTTTGTGGCGTTTATTTCTAGTGCCTCCAACCTCGTGCCGGGGGATACTAACAGTAGGTCCGACATCTTCGTGCGGGACAGGCTCACCAATACCACCACCCGCGTGTCAGTAGATTCAGCAGGCAATCAGGGGAACAACGGTAGTAACTTGTTCAACACCCCCTCCATCTCAGCCGACGGGCGGTTTGTGGCGTTTGATTCTTTTGCCTCCAACCTCGTGCCGGGGGATACCAACGGTAACACAGACATCTTCGTGCGGGACACCCTCACCAATACCACCACCCGCGTGTCATTAGACTCAGCAGGCAATCAGGCGAACAGTGGGTCCGACCTCGCCTCCATCTCAGCCGACGGGCGGTTTGTGGCGTTTACTTCTTTTGCCTCCAACCTCGTGCCGGGGGATACTAACAGTAACACAGACATCTTCGTGCGGGACACCCTCACCAATACCACCTCCCGCGCAGTAGATATAACACGCAATCCGGCGTTCGGTAGTAGCTTCTCCTACCGCCTCTCCATCTCAGCGGACGGGCGGTTTGTGGCGTTTTCTTCTAGTGCCTCCAACATAGTGCCGGGGGATACTAACAATAGAGACGACATCTTCGTGCGGGACAGGCTCACCAATACCACCACCCCCGTCTCTGTAGACTCAGCAGGCAATCAGGGGGACCGTGTGTCCGCCAGCCCCTCCATGTCAGCCGACGGGCGGTTTGTGGCGTTTTCTTCAAATTCCTTCAACATAGTGCCGAATATCAATATTTACGACATCTTCGTGCGGGACACCCTCACCAATACCACCACCCGCGTGTCAGTAAATTCAGCAGGCGATCCGGGGAACCGTGACTCCCGCAACCCCTCCATCTCAACCGACGGGCGGTTTGTGGCGTTTAATTCTGATGCCTCCAACCTCGTGCTGGGGGATACCAACAGTAAGGGAGACATCTTCGTGCGGGACAGGCTCACCAATACCACCACCCGCGTCTCTCTAGACTCAGCAGGCATTTTGGGGGAGTCAGGTATTCCCTCCATCTCAGCCGACGGGCCGTTTGTAGCTTTTGATTCAATTTCCTCCAACATAGTGCCGGGGCAGACTAACACTACCCGACAAATTTTTGTTGCTGACAACAGCAGCACTCCAAACGTCATCAACGGCACTCCAGGCAACGACAACCTGACTGGC
>JAUBOM010000213.1:0-7640 GCA_036700245.1 Microcoleus vaginatus BM001213989 | reverse complement strand
AATTGGCTCAATCCTTACTAACTATGGGTTTGGGGCGGGTCGTCACCCCCCCAGCCGATATGTATGACATTTGTCAAGAGGTAGTAAGACATCCTGTCAGACATAAGTAAGACCACTAGCAGGTAAACGTAAGACGCACCCGCAGAAGTCAGACATAAGTAAGACCACTAGCAGGCAAATGTAAGACTATTCTTGCTTATATGTCATACAAACAGATCCTGGTGTTATACAATAGCGTCATACATATATGACCGAGGTAAGACAATGGCGTCAACATCGTTAACTTTTCGCTGTCCAGATGAAGTGTTGGAGGCGATCGACAATTTAGGGAAAGAGCGTTATCCGGCGGCGAATACTAAGCACGGGTGCGATCGAAGCAAGACTTTAATCGACATTATGCGGGCGGGCATCGAGGCGCTATCTGATGGCTCTGTTGTCTTGCCCGCACCCGCAGAAGTCAGACAACAGTCGTCTTACGTAAGACAAGATTTGTCAGACAGCCTGTTAGAAGCGCGTATTACAGAAATTGTTGAGCGTAAGACTGAACCATTGCGCGCAGCGCTAAAGGCAGAATTAAAGGCTGAACTGTTGGGGGAGGCCGCAGCCTAAGAGAAAACAACGACAGCGAATCTCTTAGGCAACAACTCGCGCAAACACAAGAACAACTAGCAATAACCACACAGGAATTTGAAGAGGCTAAAACTAATAATCAAAGGTGGAGGGACGCTTTCAAGGAATTGGAGGGGGAGAGGGATAATCTTGAATGGAAAGTAGGAGCGCTTCGCGATGAAAACCAGCGATTACAGGCTGACATACGAAACTTGCAGCAAGAGCCGAAGGAAACCGACGCCGACTTTGCCAAGCTCCAAGAATCAAGTGCATCAGTAATCAACAATCTTCGCGAAGACCTGCGAGTATTGCAATCGCGCCTTGCAGAAGAAAGGGTAGAGCGAGAAAGTCTGCAAAAACAATTAGATAATGGAGCCGAACAGAATCCAGCCTCTGCTAACACACAGCAACCAGTGACAGAACTGGGATTACCAGAGCCAGCCGACTTGCTCAACCAGTTGAAAGCCGAGCGAAAAAAATCAACCGCAACGCTCGCAGATGTTGAGGCAATTTTGGAGATGATTGAAAAGTCCTGTGACGACACATCCCAGAAAAATTAGGAACGTTCCCCGGTTAATACCGGGTTTTTTCGCTCGTTCGCTTATCCGATCGATCGCCCCCAAACAAAAAGCCCCCCGGCCCTGGAGGAGGGTTTTTTCACGATGGGTAATTTGCAATTGGTAACTGGCAACAGGTAATTTTTGCCCCAATTACCAACACTATAACGGCTTCAGGAGTTTTGGCGATCGGCTCTTTCCTCCATATTTTTGCAAATACGATCTGCGACCCTTTTAGCTTCCTCCTTCCCTCCCTTCAGACCAACGCAGCCGCCGAATTCCTCATCGGGCGTATCGTAGAGCCACCAAGTCTAATCGCTGTACACAAGGCAGAGAAAAAAATTGTAGAAAAATAAATGTTCGATCGGTTTTGATGGGGGCAGAGGGCGGGGCATATTTTTGAATTGGTTATTGGATATTGGTTATTGGATATCGTCCATGTCGATATCCAGTATCAGGTAGCGCCACGCCGTCAAATCGTCCCTGACAACGTAGCGCTCGGTTAGGTTGGCGCGATGTTCAGCGGGCGATGTTCAGCGCCATCTCTATCTGATCGTCGTTCAATTGCTGAATTTGCTGCGGTGGCTGCCAGCGCTGACCAAATTTCTGCCGAATTTTGGAAAGGGCGATCGGACTGGGAAAGAGTTCGGCAGCGCTAACCCAAACACCAATACCCGATTCTTGGTTGGTGTAATAAGTCTCGAACTGTTGGCGCGATACCCTTGCCAGTCTCCCTTGCTCCGATGCCTGCCACAGCCGATCGACAGCCAGCGATTCGCGCTTCACAACCTTGACTGTTCCTATTATTTCAGCCACTGGCATAGTCGCATAAATCACAATGCTATCGCCCGCTTTTAGAGAGGTTCCAAAGTTGCCTTTCCTCAACTCAATTGTTTTCGGATTGCGGTATGAGAAAAACGCATCAGCCCATGTCGGGCGAACAGAGATTAAGTAAGTGCCAGTAGGATTAGTTTGCATTATTATCGCTTCCCATTAACCGCTCAAGCATCTCTCTAGCATCTACATACCGCTGATGATTTCTGCCGCCATCTGTTACGCCCCAGAGTAAGTAAATTGTTTTCTGTTTGCCGAGATTTTTGGCAATTACAAGCTTTGCTAATTGCACCCGCCGTTCGTGTTTTTTCAGCGGGAAATCATCAGCAAAGACGGGCGGAAGGTTTTCGGCTATCACTTCAGCCAAAAAGCCATTTAGGCTCTCGTTTAGGGCGGATGACTCGTCCGTGGTTTCCACATCTTGTGACCCCGCCGCTCCCTTCCCATAAGGGTTTGCGAGCTTTCCGCTGTCTTGCTCTGGCAGGGTGCAATCCTTCCCGGATGAACTGTCAGAAGTGTTGTTTTGAGTCTCGGAAACGTCGTCAACTGATGTGTTTCTGCCAAGTCGGGCGATAGGGTCGAGATAACTACTATCTTGCTTTGTTGGTTGATGATTATGCGGTTCGCTAAGTTTGGGAACTTGCAGAATAAATCGCTTGTTCAAAGGCATTCCAGGCAGCTTAACAACCGCTTCATAGCGAGGAACTGCGTTACCAGTCTTAGGGCATTGTTGCCCTAATAATTCCACTTCCAAGAGAGCTTCATCACGCAACTTTGCCATACCAGCAGCATTAGCTAAACCTGCCATTGTTCGCGTGTGGGAGACTATCAAGCCGAACATTTTTGCTTTGCGAATATCACTCAAAGCTGATTGGAAAAACTCGCTAGCAGCACTGCATCGCCCCGCCCAATTTGTGAATTCATCGCAGCATAAAGTCAAGGGTTGAAACGTAGGGCTAGGCTCAGATTCAATACGTTTGTACCGACGGCGAACCTCAGTCGCGAACCATTCAAGCTTGGCATCAATGGCAGCGTAATCCATCCCGCCGCCGACAACTTCACACCCAGCCCAAGCACCATACGCAGCGTGTGGGTCGCAGATTATTACCCGGTGGCCGGCGAGCACGCGTCGCTTAACTTCCTGTTCTGCGAAGGTGGTTTTGCCTGAGCCGGGTGCACCGTAGATTAACACCGAAGGATAGTTGGTGAGGACGGGCATTTTGGGTCTAACAATCTGATCAGGCAGTTCTGGTGAGTTTGCCTGTGGATCTACTTTGTCGCCAGGATTAGAGATTGATTCAAGTGTCGCCGTGCCAGTAAGCAAGGGCTGCTGAGCACTGGGGTCAATCCCCAAAGATTCCATATAAGCTTGCTCAATCTCACCCTCAAATGCCACCTCATCCGCTTCTGCGAGCTTTTTGTATCTGGTAGCGGTAGTGCTCATTTGGTACGCGCTTTCGGCAGCATAACCAAACTCGTAAGCTCGATTTTTATATTGCTTGATTCGTTGTCGAACTGGCTCTTGTTCGCCTTCGCTTCGGGCGATGAGCATTGTTAGGAACATTCCCCCAGTAGAAAGCAAGGCAAGTAAGATTTTAATGCCTCCATATCCGCGCTCAAGGCTTCTGAATTCAGCTTTAGGAGGAACCAACCAGGCGGGCTGTGAGTCAATCCTGTTGCCGATTTTGTACTCAATTCTGTCGTTAAATGGCAAGGCTGTAGCGGCAACAATTCCCGCGATACTTGCGCTCAAAAGTCCGGCAACAATTGGCTGGTTTATATTACTTAGCATTGTTCAATTTGCTCCATACTTGCGCTGCTACAAATCCGAGGGTAATTACTATTACCACCAAGCTAAAAATCAACATTTGAGAATTGGCAATTATCCACGCTTGCCACGCATCCCAATTACCTGCAATCAGCGCAGCTCCGACGGCAATTAAGATTAATTGACTGCGTAACTTTGCAGCACCATCAACAGCCAAACTGTACACTGCTAGCCCTAAACCAGCAGCAGGAATCAGAATCACCGCAGCAGGAATTAGAGCCGGAATTGCGCGCACGATAAGGCTTGCAGACAGACCAACGCCGAAGTAACTGCCAAATTCACCCCAGTTTCCGGTCAATGTCCAGAAGCGCTCGATGTTGGTTACTTCGGGTGCTTTAGCTTGATTTTGTTGCTCAAATTGTTGGGGAGTTTCTGAGTTCAAATAGTCGAAGTCTGAATCAAATTCTGAGTACATACAAAAAAAGCGGGCATTTAACCCGCTTGCTACTGTGTGCTATTTGCGACCAGAGAAGAAGTCAAAAAGCCCATCTAAGAAGCCTTTTGAATTGTTGCCGACAGAGGAATTATTGGCACGACTCGAAGCGCCTGACACAGCCGGAATTGGGTCAAAGTCTTTGGCGTTGATGTAGTTGGTGAAAGCAGCGCGTTTTGCTTGCATAGCGATAGCCTGTTGTGGGCTGGCTTGAATCGCTTTTAGGCTTTGTTGAAAGCCGTTAGTTTGAATTTGCCCCTTGGCTTGATGGTTCGCTTTGATTAATAGCAATCGCTGCCTAAAATCGGCATTTGCAAGAGTCTGGGTGCTGGCTCCTTGCACCTTTACTAGGTTCAATTCGTTTTGCAATTGCTGGCTTAGATTGACGATGTGTTGGTCGTGTTTTGCACCCGCTACAATTGCTTTCGAGACGTATTTATCAATCTGTGCTTTGTCAGTTAAACCATTTTCAATGGCTTCTAAAGTTAGCCTTTCAAGTTCAACTTTGTTAGCACGAATCTTGGAATCGTGGCGATTGTATGCTGTTCGTAGTTGTTTCTGAAGGTCTAATATTTTGGCGGTACGGGCTGCATCATGCACCATCTCTGGGGTGAGGGGCCCAGAGTGATACCCGAATTCGCGGGCTACATGACCCGCTCCGCTTGTTTGCGCTACTCGAAATTGCATTACAATGCTCCTTAGATGAAGTCTCCCCCTTCAACAGAGGGAGGGTTTACGCGGCCAGCCGATTACTTTGCAAGGGGAAGCGGCTGGCTTGAATTGTTGCTGTTGTTGTTGATGGTCACGTTTCCGTGTACGGTTATCGGTGCTTTAATTTGCTTTGCTCCCGATTGATAGCCCACATCGTAAGCGCCTGCAATGATTAGGGTATTTGCCAGAATTGCACCGCCAACCATTATCCGTGTCAGGTTTTTATCAAAAGTTTTGTCATCATCATCAGTCATTGTTTTAATCCCTCAAACTATTAATTTTCCCGATTACTTCAATGCTTTTTGCATCCGCTACACCTTCATCTCTCAGTTGTAATGCAGCAGCTTGTAAAGCTTCCTGGGGGCGGGTTTCAACAACGTTAAAGGTTCGAGTTGTGTTGCATTCCCGCTGCACTTTCACTTTGTAAAAAGCCATAAATTAAGACTCCTGAAGGTTTGCTAAACCTGCTTTAACTTCCTCAGTAAATCCGAGCCGAACTTCTGCTGCTGCCTGTTTTCCAAGCGCCCGCCCCAGTTCTCGGTAGTTGCTCAGTAAGCCAGATTTAAAGGAAGCAATTTGAGTCAGGTTGCTATCAGCAACATTGCCAGCGTTTAGAGCAATTTGGTGATGTTGTTCAACAAATACAATTGCTGTCGATGTAGTAGCAGAACTTGTGGTCGGTGCAGCTTCAATCAGTTTTCGCAGTTCACTGAGTTTCCCAGCATTCAGCAATTTGCAAGCTTTTAGAGCAAATTCAGAGTATTGGGTCGCCCGCGCTTCCCCACGGCGTAAGATTTTGAGGTCAATGCCGTAAATGTCTTGTAGCTTGGCAATTGCCTTCTGGAGTCCAGATTTGTTCAGTTGTAGAATCTGCTGCACTTGCGCGGCTGAGTACCAATGCTCAATCGATTCGGGGAGAGAGGAATCGATTTCTTCAGCCTGTACGTCAATCACTGCCTGGTTTTCAAGTTCCATAGTCTAGCCTGGTTAAGGAGAATCAATTCGGAATCGATTTAAAATTGATTCACTACTAGGTGCTATAGTAATAGTTAGTCCTGACTGGTGTCAAGTAGTAATGAACTCAAGTGACAAAACTCATCTAAGGAGGGAGAATGATGAGAAGTACCATTCAAGAGACTGATGTGGCAACAGACAAACCACGCACAACCATATACTTGGAGCCAGAACTGTTTCAAGCGTTGGAGCGGCGAGCTAAAGAGGAGAAGCGGTCTATGTCGAACCTCTGTAATTTACTTCTTGAACAGGAGATGAAAATTTGGCTTGACAACAACCCAGAGAACCCACCCGAAGCCAAACCCTCAACTGCCCGAACCAAAGCAACCACAGCCACTAAGGCTACGGCAAAAACTAAGCAGAGTAGAGCTTCTACACGGTCTAAGTGATGTCTAGCAGATGTTTAGTAAAGGAGAAAATATGACCGAATCAGTTAGAGCTGTTCGAGCATCGGTACAAATAGGTTCTCTAATAGTCGATGGGTTTATGCTGCCAGACGGCTCGTATCGGATGAGCCAGACACAGGCTGCGGAATGCGTGGGGAAACCAGCTAGAAGCACTTTCGATTTTTTGCGGTCAAAAGCCCTGAAACGCTTGCTGTCTGAAGCGGGAGGCACTTTCGATTTTTTGACTGAAGACACCGTTACGGCCATTTCAACAGATGCCTACGCAGTCGAACAGTTTTCCGTAGACCTTGGGGTTGAAGGGAACCAGGGACAAACTCGGATTAAGGGAGTGCCTCTCGAAATCGTTATCCTCTACTGGCACTGGGAATCTTTTCGAGGGAACAAGCAAGCATTCTTTCTGGTTACAGGATTAGCAACCGAAACCCTCGAACGTCGCTTTGACGCTGCTTTCGGCGTTACCCGCACTGAGACTGAACGAAACGAGCTTCTGAGCCAAAGAGTTCAAGAACTAGAACAGGATATCCGAGAGGCGTTCTGGGTTGATGATGAAGCCAGAATCAAATGCGACCATTACGAACGGTGGTTCAGAGACCACGGTATTGACCCGTGGAAAATCTCAGGGGTGGGTGATGAGTCTGGTTAACCGACAAAGTTCCCGAAAATTAGATTTGTTACAAATTTCGGTTGATATTAATAATAGAATCTTCTAGAGAGAAAGCAAGCATGAAAAAATTAATTGTATCGGTTGCCCTTTCTCCAGATGTGGTTGCCAAACTCGACAGCCACCGGGGAAAGGGGGTAAAGATTTCACGCTCCAGCTTAATTGAGGATGCCGTGAGGGCTTATCTGCTATATCTCGAAGGTTCCGAAGCGCCCAACAACCAAAAAACGCTGACAGCATAAGCGCTTCAGCGTTTTCGGTTAAACTTTTCTATATCCACCCTAGCTCTGCTTAATCTTACCAGGATACCCAGAGCAGGAATACGCCTTTCACTGTCTAACAAACATTGAAAGCCTCATCTCATTGTGCCACACTCTAACGAAAATACAATTCAATCTGTAGACAATTTAATTGAATCTGCATCCCCCCACCAAGAAAATGCGCCAAACACACAACCTGACTCAATTGTAGCAGAATGCCCCCCGCAAGAGCCAGGAAATTTGGAGTTAGGGGGAGTTTTATGCAGTGTCAGCGAAAAATTCCTCACCCCCGAACATGAAGCCCACATCGCAGGCAGAGGCTTACT
>JAUBOM010000212.1:0-7649 GCA_036700245.1 Microcoleus vaginatus BM001213989 | reverse complement strand
AACTCGGTATTTCTCTGCTTCTACCAACTGCCACTTATGCAAATAATTCATGGGGGCGTGTTCTGCCCAATGCTGCAACTTCCTTTGATTGTCCTGAACTCGTTGCCGCTGCGTTTCTAACTCCGTCTCGGACTCACGAGTGGCCAGGGCTATGAGTGAGTCATAGAAATATAAAACAGCTTCGGAAGTAATTCCTACGCTTCCCGCTATAAACTGTCTTGCTCGATCGACATCTACGGAGGCCCGAGCAATGTCTCCCTGCAGGAATCTCAACGTCGCCCTGTACAGATAGAAGCTGTAGAGTCGGTACAAATCGTTAGAGGCAAGCGACTGAGAAACCAGCTTCTCCTCATAGCGTTCCTCTTCAAAGGAAATCTCAAACTTGTTTGGATTACCCAATAAAAACAGCGTTGTTTCCCAATAAATCGAACAAAAATTTGCCGTCGTTAGTTGGTTGAGGTCGAGTAATTGCTGACGGTATGCCCGAATTTGGGGAGCAAGTTCTGCCAAAGGTTGACCGCACCAGTAGGAATGTAGACAAAATCCATGCCCATTAAACCCGGCAAACTCTAAATTTCCTGTTTCTAATCCGGCTTGATAGCCTGCCTGAAAAATGGGGAGGGTTTCCCGCAAATGCGATTTGCGATGGTACAAACAGAGTCCGATCGCAAAAAAAGTTGCAGAGCGAATATTTTTGGCATCCGCCCCACTGGCAAGACGATAAGCTAATCGGCAAAATTGATCGGCTACCGTCACATCTTGTAGAAAGTTGTTGAGAAACACGCCATAGCAGCTATAGCTATAAGCTGAAGTACGACTGTTGCCATATTGGATAGATAAATTTACCTGTAAGGCAGCCACCAGCGCAAACAAAGACGAACCGACCAGATAAGAAGCTGTCGCAATACTTGCCGCCATTTGCATCGTGGCCAGTTTTTGGGTATCCACCATCGCTGGCAGATCGAATAACTCTTCAATCGGTCGATCGCCGATCGAGCAATTAATTTCCTGCACAGCTTGCTGAATATCTTCTGATGTAGGGCGATCGGGCAATTCAACTCCTAATTCTTTGAGACTCAACAAACCGATAGCAATTGCTTCTAAAAACTTGTTCTGGGACGTTAATGCCTGAATTTTGACGATGTAAACGTTCACTCGCTCTAGGGGAGTTCTGGTATGATGAATCACAGTGTCAATCCACTCATTCATCTGGTCAAATTCGCCACAGAGTGAAGCCACTTCTGCTGCTATGTCGTGCAAGTTCAAGGTCATCTCGTACTGTCGTTGCCAAGCGCTCTCTCCCAGCAAAGTTAGCCCGATCTCCGCATACTCGCGAGCAGCTTGATAAGCTGTAGCGGCTCTGGCTTTGCGACAAGCCGTGAGGTTGAGTTGTGCCAAATCAGATCGTTCTGTTTGGTCTTCAATCAGCGCAATACCATAATTCAACTGATTGACAACTGAAAAAATTTGCTCTTCTATAGCTGCGGGTGAAATTTGCTGGATCAGCAATTGTCCAATCTGATAGTGAACACGCGATCGCTCTTGTTCGGGAATTAAAGAATAGGCGGCTTGCTGAACGCGATCGTGCAAAAACTTATAATTCACCACCTCCGAATTTTCGGTCTCCTCCCGTCTTTCTCGCCCCATATAAAACTTGTAGACTTCACTTTCAGGCAGGATTAACCCCTCTTGCAAAGCCTTCCACAAATCCGCCGCCGTTTCCGTTTCCAATTGCTGGGAAACAACTGCCAAAGTCTCCAAATCAAACTGATTTCCCACACAAGCAGCCAACTTCAACACATTCTGAGTCGCTGGCAGCAATTTTTGCAACTGCAACGCCATAAACTCGACCACATCATCCGTCAGCGCGGCCTCCCGAACTCGAACAATATCGCACTGCCAATAACCAGCAACCCGGTCAAACTCAATCAGCCCATCCTGATGCAGTGCTTTGAGAAACTGCCTTGCAAAAAAGAGATTTCCTTGGGTTTTTTGTGTCGCCAAATCAGCCAAAGGTCTTGCCCAATATGGATCGCAATTGAGCGTATCAGCAACCAAATGATTTAGACTTTCTGAACTCAACGGTTCCAGCGTAATAGTATTCACCGTCGCCCCAGCTTTTGCCATTGCATCCAGTGTCAGCATCAACGGATGTGCTGCAAACACTTCATTATCTCGGTAGGCACCAATTACTAATAAATAGCCGGTTGCTGACTCGGCAACCAGCAGTTGCATTAACCGCAGCGAGGCGGAATCAGCCCACTGCAAGTCATCCAAAAACATCACTAGGGGATGTTCTGGTTTGGTAAACACCTTAATAAAGTTTTGAAACAGCAAATCAAACCGATTTTGTGCCGCAGTTCCTGATAATTCTAGTGCGGGTGGTTGTAGCCCAATAATTCTTTCTAGTTCGGGAATTACTTCAATAATGACTTGTCCGTTATCGCCCACTGCTTGCAAGATTTGAGTTTGCCAATTTTTCAACTGCTGGTCACTTGCGCTCAACAATTGTCCCATTAAATCTCGAAATGCTTGGACAAAAGCTGAGAAAGGAATGTTGCGGTTAAATTGGTCGAATTTGCCTTTGATGAAATAGCCGCGCTGGCGGGCAATTGGTTTGTGAACTTCATTGACAATTGCAGTTTTGCCAATCCCAGAAAAACCCGCGACTAACATTAACTCACAGCCTCCACCCTGTTCTGATGCCTGCTGGGAAAAACCTGATACTCGATCGAATGCTGCGAGTAATTCGGCAACTTCGGTTTCGCGACCGTAGAGTTTTTCTGGTATGAGGAAGCGATCGCCCACATCCCTCTGCGCGATCGTAAAACTCTCTATCCTACCGTTTTCTTCAAGTTGCTTCAAACAAAATTCTAAATCGAATTTCAGTCCCAACGCAGTCTGATAGCGGTCTTCGGCATTCTTTGCCATTAATTTGCTGACAATCTCCGAGAGTACCGGCGGGATTTCGGGATTGATTTCATGCAGTGATGGCGGTTGCTTGGCAATATGACAGTGTACCAATTCCATCGCATCGTTGGATTGAAACGGCAATTGTCCCCCCAGCAATCCGTAAAAAGTCACGCCCAAAGAGTAAAAGTCTGTCCGGTAGTCAATCCCCCGATTCATCCTTCCCGTTTGTTCGGGAGACAAATAGCCGAGTGTCCCTTCCAGCACATTAGGATTCATCAGGGTTTGAGTTTCCCTTGGCAGCAAAGATGCAATACTAAAGTCAATGAGTTTGACTTGTTTTGTATGCGGATTAATTAAAATATTGGCTGGTTTAATGTCTTTGTGAATTATCCGGTGGCGGTAGAGTATATCTAATGTATCACTCAGGTCGATCGCCACTTCCAACAACTCGCTCAGAGTCGGCGCAGTTTCCCCTTGTTCCATCCATTCATTCAGAGGAATTCCCCCAAAGTCTTCCATTACCAGCGCATAGCTGTTTTGGTAGGGTTCCAAACTGTAGGTTGCGATGATGCCGGGGAAGTTGAGGTTTTTGGCGATCGTGTACTGATTGCGAAATTGCACCAGTTCGCTGAAGCGGGGATACTTACTCCGCAAGACTTTGATGGCTACAAGCTGTTTGTCGTTAGTGCGGTAAGCTCGATAAACTAGGGTGCGAGTTCCTGAGTAAAGGGGACCGAGAGTTTGATAACCTGTTAATGTAAAATTTTTACTTGGCATACTCTTGTTATTCACGTTATCTGCGGGCTATTTCCCTAGCAGAAGCCCCTACTGTTTCTCACTCCCCTGATTCTTATTTAAAATCAATATAACATAGATCGCTCAATGTTTGTGATGGGGATCGCTGAAGCAAGGAACGTTTTAAACTGAGAAATTATTATTTTTATTAAAAATTAAATATCCTCATCCATAGGGGAATAGTGAATAATAAACTAACGCAGCCGATGCCGATCGCAGTTACGGCTAATTCGCGATCGAGATTGAAAGCTTCGGCTAACAATGTAGTACCAAAAGCAGGAGGCATCGCCATTTGCAGCACTAGCACAAGTCGCGGCGCGCCCGCGATACCCAAAAATGTTAATCCCGTGCCAATTACCAAGGGAACTAACAGCATTTTAATCGCCAGACAAGCCAAAACTGGTTTGAGGTTGTGCAAGGAATTCAATTTGCTCAACTGCATCCCGATCGTAATTAAAGATAAAGTAATTACAGTCCAAGCACCTGTTGTTAACAATTTTTCGATTTGTGCCGACAGCGGCAAGCTGCGCGAGACAAATCCTAGACCAAAAGCCCACAGTCCCGGATTCTGAAAAATTGCCCGCAGGGGAATTAACCAACTCTGAGGGCGATCGCTTTTACCGCAGTGAGAAGCAATAGCAACTCCCAGTATATTGGTTCCCATGGCAGTGCCTAGCAAGTCGTAAAACAACGCCCAGGCAAAGTGTTCCGAACCTAATAAGGACAAGATGACGGGAATGCCTAAAAAACCCGTATTACCAACCATCGTTGCCAATAAGAAGCTGCCTTGAGTGGGCAAACTCCAAGGGGTAGTGTGTTCCGGGCTATTTTGGGCGATCGGATTAAGAGTCTTGAAACGTTCCTCGCCGACACCGAAAATTATCAAAATCCCAGCGAGTCCTCCACCTGCTAGAATTGCCGCCCAAGCTATCAGCGGCGCCATCCAAATAGCGCCCGACAAATTGGCGCTGCGGATAAAAGCAACAATGCTCAATGGCGTGCCAAAGAAGAAAAGAAACTTGGCTAAATATGTAGAATAGCTTCTTGGTAGCTGGCGGCCGAGAATGAATCCGAACGCCACCCATCCGATCAGATTTAGATAAAGTTTGAGCAGCGGATTTTCTAAATAAACCATGATTGACTAAATATTTACTAAACGACTTACGCAGATCCACTACTTTTGCCAAAACCGCCCATCTTTAGCTTACCGCCGCAGTTTTCCCTGGCACCGCAGCCCTAAATATTAATGCTTATTCAGCTTCGCAGATAATTTTCCACACAGGCCTTGACATCCACAGAAGCGCGTGTCATGATTAAGTTGAGGAATAAGTCAACATAGGTGAAAACTATGGCACGGCAAGCAAAACAATCATCTCAAGTCAAAAGTTCCAGCAGCCAAGCAGCCTCCAATACTCGCACCAAATTTACCCTCTACAATTTTGCCGGAAACGCCAAGGCTTTCTATCTAGTCGATCGCATTAATCTAGAAAGAAAGCCCGGTGATATCCCAGAAAAATCCGTCGCTCACAGCATCATCATCATCGACCGTTCCGGTTCAATGTATTATGACTTAAAACCGCTGAAAGAAACCCTAATCAAGCTTTTGACCTTAGACGAGTACAACAATTACCAGCTAATTGTCAGCCTGATTTCCTATGCTGGCAATCGGGACGTAATTTGTCATTTCCAGCGAATTCCCATTCAAGAAGTGCTGAAGTCTGACTCTCAATACATCAAAGAAATTCAAAAAATTCACACGGCTGGCTCTACCTGCATATCGCAGTCGATGCAACTCGCTAAATCTCTGATTAAAGCGGGAGAAATGACAGCGATCAATTTGCACACAGACGGCTATGCAAATGACCCCAGTGCCAATTCCGAAGCTGCAAAACTAGGAGAAATTTGCGAAGAACTAAAAGATATGGATGTGTTTGCTAACACGATATCCTATGCCTCTGCTGACTTCAAACTTCTCTCCAAAATCGCCAACACATTATCGGGAAATTGCATCCGCGCTGGCGAAGTCAAAATGGTTTATGATGCTCTTTACGACAGCACAAAACTGTTAGGCAGTTCCGTTGCACCTGCGCTGGAAGAACCGTTAATTAAGGAATATGATTATCAAGTTTTTGTTTCCAAAAGCGGCAAGAAAATCAACGGTTCATCGAGCACGCTGAAAATCTGCGGGCTGAAAGCAGACGATCGCGGACTTTTTTACAAATATCAGAAAGTCGCCAAAGATGAGTATGACAAACTAGATGTTCCCGTTGCTCAAACTGATGAGTCGGTGTTGGCTTTTGCAAAAGCTAACCTCGCTGACGGCAATTTAAATACGGCTAAGTATGCGCTGGCGAGTACCTTCGACGCTACTTTGACGGAAAAACACGCTAAAGCTTTGACAAATGCCCAAATAGCGGAGTTTACGGAAGATTTGGAAGAGGCTGTTTTTGCGCCTGAGGTGTTGAAAAATCATGAAATTGGCGATCGGGTAAAAGTCAGCGAGAAAATTTCCCTGCTGGAGTTAATTAAGATATTGGAGGAAAACAGCAACAGCATCATCATCAACTTGAAACACTTGCAAGAAAATTATCAGCGAAAAGGTTTGAAGCGAATTGAAGGAAAGCGAGACGAAAACGGCAACCTTGTCAAGCCTTGGCTGAAAACTGAATTCTTAGATGGTGGCGAATACGTGCAAATGGGTTCATTTGCCATCAATCAAAATACCGCTACCATCAATATGCTGATTACCCGAAAAGCTAAGCTGGTAAAAGTTGAGGATGAAACTTTAATCGCAGAAGTGGCGGGAATTCTAGTTACAGACCTCAATACTTTCAACAATTATACTATTGTCAGCGACGGCGAAGTTAATATCAAGTCGCTGCGAACCAAAATCAGCAGCAAGCCAGTGTTTGATTTGCTCAAAAAATGCGCCGTCCTTGAAAAAGACGGGTCGCCTGTGCAAGAATTTGACTTCCGTTCAGAGTACGATATTAAGTTAGAAACTTTGCCCCTAGTGCCTTTTGACGGGCGTTACGGCAGCCTTGACGGAGTGTTTGAGGAACTCGCAGAAATCAAAATTATCTCTAGCATTCTCTCGGCTCATTTGAAGGAGGAATCCGAGGCTTACACTGCGGAACAATTGGAAGAATTGAAACAGCATTATCTGTCAAAAAGCCTTTACATCAACTTTCCGACGACGACGGAATACACAGATTTAAAAAGTGCGATCGCCAACGGTTCAGTAGATTCGCGAGTCAGCTACAAAATCGACATCGGCAGCAAAAACATCCTCAACTTCGGCAAATTGCACTCTGCCAACAAATTTCTCGATCGCCTTTATGAAGTTTACCACAAAAACACGGGCGAAAAGCTAGCAAAACCGACATTTGACATCACGTTAGACGAGCCTGTTGTCTTCGCCCACAAAACCCTATCATCCCGAACAAAAATCACCAAAGTTGACGACTTGATGAAACTGATTTTCGATGAGTTTTTGGGGTTGGAGGATAACGGAATTGTTAGCGCTACTTTAGCCAAAGTTGGTGCAGATAGTTTGCTACGGCTTTTGCAAGCGAAATGGCAGGGAGAAGATGTCACGCGAGAGGAGTTTGTCGCTGCTTTAGCTAATGCGAATGAGCGACTGGAAGCTTATGCGGAAAAAGTGTACAGGGAAAAAGTTTCACCGCTGGTTTTCTATATCGGTTCTACTGGACTTATCCCGGATGAAATGGAGGCAAAAGCGGCGACTGCTGAGGAAATTAATTCTAAATACGGCAACTTGCAATTTTCTAAAGATGAGCAAGAGGGGATGTTTTTTGAAGTGGGAGACTGCATTATTAGCGTGTATGCTAAGAATGAGTATTTCACGGTAGGGAAGTAGGAATTCTAGCAATCCTAAATCAGTTTCAATAACTGGTTAACTTCCAAGCTCTGCCTGGGAA
>JAUBOM010000376.1:0-1340 GCA_036700245.1 Microcoleus vaginatus BM001213989 | reverse complement strand
GAGGCAGAGCCTCCGGATATGCGTTACCAGGCTCTGCCTGGTAACGAGTATAATCATTTAGGATTGCTATATCTAATTAATTATTCAGCCTTCTTTAGAGGACTTTAGCTATGAGGCTGGGGTTTAAACCCCAGCCGGACTTTTGCTATGAGGCGAGCGAGGTTTAAATCATCGGCGGAATGCCGGATGATAGCGAAGTGCAATATCTCAGATTAATCAACCGTTGAATTCAGAACTTTCTGTTGCTGTTTGCGCTTCATCCGCCAGCGGGAAATGACAGCACCAAAAGCTAAAGTACCCAACACAGTAGTCGGTTCGGGAACTGACTCTGGGTCGGTAATCGGAGTTGTGTTGTTTCCTGTATCGAAACTAGCACCGATATGGGTAACTTTATTAGGACTATATGAAAATAGGTTTTCGATAATTTTGATAGTTCGATCGCCACCATTCGCATTGAGAATATGCGTCCCAACAGGAACATTCGATGTCGAAAGCCCCTGCAAATTATTGGCAAAAAAGTCAGACCCTACAGGCTGAGGATTCAGCATTAAATTTCCAACAAAAGAACCGTTAGCGGTGATATTCTCAGAACCAGTAAACAAACCATCGAAACCGAAGTTAGTCAAAATTTGGTTGGCAGTGTAAGCAAAATCATTATGATCCGTACCAATTAGAAGACCGCCCCCTGCATTTTTGAGAGCTAAGGCTTGGTTGATTGTTACTGCTGTCGCTGAAGCAGTGAGGGTCGTAGTGTCTTTGTTGCGGAAAAAGAAGGAACTGTCTAGAATAAATTCTGGCTGCTTGTTTGCCGCCCAAGCATTAAGCGCGCCAAAATCTACTGTGTTGAGAATCGATGTTTGATAAATAGTCGTGTCGAACCAAATCTGGTTGTAAAACCCAACAGGCTTAGCATTGAGCCATGATCCGAGGCTGCCAGGAACCTGAGCCTGAACGAAATCAACATCGAATACTGTTCCGCCCTGATAATTTTCTAAGGTATTAGCGATCGCCCCGCGAAAATCTCCTAAATTTCCGGTACCCAAGCCGCGAGTTGAATTCAGGTAAAGAATGTTTGTTGTCGAAAGATCCCCGGACAAGGTGGCGGCTAAGGCTCCTGATGAGCTAGCAATCAGGGAAACTACTACTGCAAATCCATTGAGAATCAGTTGGCGCAAATTTATCATGTTGCTCCTTTTTTATGTAACTGAAGTAAGGGTATCAGTTTTCAGCAGAAATGTTGAATTCGGATACAAAATTTTACATATTTAGATAGAGTAAGACTAAACAGGTAAAAATTTCAACAAAACATGAGTTCCTCAAACCAATGAACAAAACTAATT
>JAUBOM010000211.1:1147-7722 GCA_036700245.1 Microcoleus vaginatus BM001213989 | reverse complement strand
AAGTTAGCGGCCACCGCACCCTGACAGAGTTGCAGAAATATTTAGAAGTCAGCGACGCCCAAGTCAGGGGAGCCGTGAGTGCTTTGTCCATGCTTTCCTACGGCGGAAAACCACGTTTTCACGAGCTAGAGACTGAATCCCCTACTGTGCGGTTAATCTAGTATCTTGAGAGCGTAAAAGTTTGCCTTATTGATGCAGGCTAGGGGTTTATTGAGAATAGAGACATTGTAGACAAACATTGTAGACAAATATGTTGACATTGTAGACAGGTATCAGTTAGTGTAGACATATACCGTCTACAAAATGTCTACAATGAGTAACAGTCAAGTGATATCGTTCCGCGCTTCGGGTCACTTCCTCAACTGGATAGAAGCCCAGAGACTAGATGATGAATCGCCCAGCCAAGCAGCACAGAGAATCCTCAAAGCTTTATCCGCTGGTGCAACTGTAGAAGTGTCTACACTACCGTCTACAAAACTGTCTACACAAAGCAATGAGAGTATCGTGTCTACAGAAATGTCTACAATAACACCTGAAACTGTAGACACGCAGATAGAGATTAGGCTTGACCCTATCCTGCAACAGTTAGCCAAGATGGAGGAACGGCTGGGAAAATTGAGGGCCTGAGTGAGAATAGCGGCGATGAATCACTCAGGCAAGAATTGAAGGAAGCGAAACAGCAGCTCGCCGAATGGGATAAGGAATTAACTCAACTGCACGAGCGGAACGGTGATTTAGGGCTTGAGGTGCAAAATCTGACAGAGCAACTTCAGAAAGAGCGCGCCGATCGGGAGGAACTGCAGCAAGAGTTTGACGAGCTTAACAAGCAATATCTAAGCAGAGTTTTTGTGACTGAGGCACTAAAAAACGAAAATCCAGCCGCTGCCAGCAAAGATTTACCAGAAGCGGCCGACCTACTCAACCAGTTGAAGACCAAGCGCAAAAAGTCAAAAGCTGACTTGGCAGACCTGGAAACCATTCTAGAGATTTTAGAAAGCTGAGGCGACACATCCCGAATTGCAGGGCCAGAGATAAACGTTACATTTCGTTACAATGCCTACCCTTGACAAAGTGCCTGAGAATCAGCGATCGTGAGTAATTGAGGAAGATGTTGCGCGATTGATTAGCGATTGGAGCCGCTAACCAAATCACGACTTCCCCAAGCCGTTTAACTAGAACGTTTGGAGCCTAGCTATTATGACATTTACCGCGGATCGTCCTTCTGGGCGATCGCAAGACTTTACTTTTTCTCGACGCAAACTCTTCCAGAGAGTAGTAGCGACGACTCTGCCGCTTGCCGTTCTGCCTAAGCCGTGCGCAGTTCCACCTTTGAAGAATCGCCCTCTGCCTGAGTTTTGGTTTGGAGAACTTGTCAGCTTTTATTGGAATGATGAGGACAGCGATACTCTGCAGCCATACTCCGAAACCGGGGAGGTTATCGGCGTTATTTGGAATCCTCGGGAGGGTTACTGGGAATACACCGTTACCTGGCTGAGTTCCACTGCTTATCCCCAAAGCGAATATCCCCTTTACGATGGCAACTTTTTAACTGGGGAGGAACTGTGCAAACTTTAACGCCAGAACTCAGAAAGCTTTTGACTCAACTCTCCCAGCAGTTGCAGCCAGACCCCGATCGCAATCCGCCACTGCTGGAAATTTGGGATTTATGGGTTCAGACTTTAGATCTGTCAGTGGAAACGGCTGCTGACCATTACTACGTGACGCGCCGCCAAATCGCCAAAGCTGGCAACCCGCTCGCTGCTGATACGGATTGGTTTTTAGGCAATCCCTTAGCGCCACAAACCTACAATGCCCGGCTTCGGTATCTAAGAAATATGGCTGCCTGGGCTGTTACCGAAGGTTTGCTCAGTGCTAACCCTTGGCTGAAAGTCAAACCGCGAAAGAAAACCAAGGAAATCATCAAACCTTTTTCTCAGGGTGAAACGGTCAGAATTATTGCCGGCTTTGAAAAAAGTTATCCGGCATGGGTTCCCTTCACTAAATTTCTGTTTCTTAGCGGTTGCCGGATGTCTGAAGCGATTGGGCTTCTTTGGAAGCACGTCGATTTTGAGCGGGGAGAAATTTGCATCTGCGAATCTCTGTCTCGAAAACCTGGAACGAATTATGAGCGAGTGCGAAAATCCACAAAAACGGGAAGCGTCCGATTTCTCAAAATCAACTCAGAGCTGACAAAAGTTTTTGAGAAGGTCTCACCTGCCAGCAAAAATCCTGATGGTTTAGTTTTCCAGAATCCGACCGGGACAAATTCTGTAGACTGCCACAATTTCCGGAAGCGCTGGACAAAAGTGCTGGCTGCTGCAAATATTCCTTACCGTCGCCCGCACATCATCCGGCACAGTTTCGCGAGCCATGCGATCGAGCAAGGCTGCCCGCTGACTGGCGTCGCTTATTTGTTGGGACATTCGGACACCAGAATGGTTGCTACAACCTATGGGCACCTAATCAACCGCCCGAGCTTGCCTCAAATTTTGGGGGGCAGCCATGAGTAATTCGCGCCGTGAACTTTTGCAAGCATTGGTTTTAGCTCCTTTACCGTTCCTCGCCCCGCGTGTTCGGTCTGTGGTTTCGCCCCTTAATAATGGGTATCCGCTCCCAGTGTTTGCGATCGGCGATTTGATAGCGATGGACTGGGCAGACGATGACGAGGAAGACAACCTCGGGGCTGGCACTGAATTTGGCGAAATTGTGGGTATGCGCTGGATAGGAAAAGATAAGCAGTATCTCGCTACTAATCCGCTGCCTGCGAATAGTTGGGTTTATTTTGTCTGTTGGACTGGTAACACCGATGGCGATAGCTATTGTTACCCCTGTTATGACGAAGACCCTTACCCTGCTTGTGAGTTGAGGTGTTTCAGCCATGAGTAAATCCCTTATCAGCTACCGCCGAATTGACCAACTTAAGGCGATCGCTTATAGCCAAGGCTTCACCAATGAAGACGCCAAGCAGTTCGGCAAGCTTTCTAAAACTGCTACATGGCAAGCACTGCTGGAAACTTACGGCACTCCTTCGCAGGTTATAGACCCTGTAGACAGCGAGACTCAACCACTTGTGTCAAGCGATTGGACTAACGACGGCTCTTTCCCGGTCTGCAATTTCACCCCCCAGAATTCCACCAGCTTTTTAGACTGGGTTGATTTTGGGCAACTCATCGCATTCGCACTCGCATCGGCGGGAGTGTTTGTGCTGGTCTTGAATTTGTGGCCCCGCATCAATCCCCTTAATCTGTTTCCACAAGTCAGGATCACAATTCAAATCGGGGGTTCCAAGTAACGAATCATCGGAGTCAGCGGTTCAACCGCTAGAACTATTGCTAGCACTGGCTGACGCTGCTTTGAACGATCGGTTCTGAACGTTCAAGCAGCTAGCTAAATCCGAACTGAACGAAATTTCCAGAACGGGACGCGGAAAACCTCGGAACGCCTGATGGAACAAGGGCGGAACGCTTTTTAAGTTTATAGCTAGAAATATTAGCCAGATTAAAGTGATCACCCATGACTTAGAACGCTTTGGAAAACCGTGTTGAGATTAGTTTCAGCGAAGAAATTACTCTGGAAACCCATAGGGTTTCGAGAATAACTTTCTCGCACGATCGACTATCTGAGCGTTGATTTTCCTCTAACCGCTCTCTACCACATTGACCTTAAGGGCGACGAACGAGTTTTTGGCGGGAAACGCAGACTAGGAGAGCGTTGATCCGTTAAATAATCCACCACAATTTACAACGTCTGAAATGCTTGCCTAGAAAGGCATCCATAGTTGTAGTACCTTAAGGTTCTACAAAATTATTCTTCATTAAACGCAACAAAAGTTAACAGAAGCTTTTTGGCAGTAGAGGTAAAACTAACTCTAACGGGTTCACACTGGAAGAAGCCTTAGAAGCTTTCCCTAGTCTATGTCAGTTGTCTGGTGATTGCAAAAGAACAGAATGGAAATCAAGGTACTCGCAGAAGAAATCAGAGAGCTAGGGTGTCGCCCCCGAGAGGGTGATACGCTAGGCTCGTTTTCGGAGCGATATAGGAATTGCCACCCTAAGTACAGTGATTTTTGGACTGTTGTATTGTTCGCGATGAGATTACGCACTCTTGTGGCGATGAAGGCTATTTTTGCTGTGGAGTGTGATTTTGCAATTGTCCTGTGGACTCTCTGGCGAACCATTTCCTTGGACGGCATCCCTACAGAAGAACACAGCACTCTCAAAATAGAGCCACCCCGATATGAAACCGCTCGTGCTCCGCCTAGGCGCTTTATTCCCACTCCCAGAATTGAGATAGGTGGCTGCGCTCGCAGTGACAGCTTACCCGCACCCGCAATCAACGGCGGGGCGGTCTCTCCTATGCTCTAAATCTTCCAAAACCCATAAACGCCAAAAAACCGCTGCGTGAAATTGAGACCTTCTATGCAACGGCTTTTGGTAATTCATCCACATTCACGTCCGCCAGCAGCGGACATAAACTATGTCTAACAATAATAACTCGATCGGCAATCACACCTCAAGTGACTCAATCTTACCCGAATCTAGCAAAGACTGTCAAAAGCTACCTAAACTTACTCAAACTTACTCAATCTCAGAAAAACACTGGATTGAATGGTGTGAAGGTTCGGGAGTATCAGAAGAAATTACACGGCGTGCCATCACAAGCTTGAACGACCGCAAGGTAATAAAACAGCGTATCGGATGGAAGGGCTATCCTGATTGCAATCCTCTAGGCTGGTTTGTGTCCGGGCTGGATTTAACAACAATGCAGCCTCAAGCTTTTGGACAATTTAAGCCAGATAACGCTATTCAATTGCCTGATGAAGAGAAGCCCATAAAGTACATTACTGACAAAGGGCATCCCTACGATGCGATTGCACTTCCGCATCCCGATAAAAATTTCTGGCAACGGGTTTTAGATGATGTGTCTATCCCGGTTGACCTTGACGAAGGAGCGAAAAAATCGGGCGCGGGTATAACTTGTGGTTTCCCCTCACTGGCACTGTGTGGCGTCACCATGTGGCACAGAAAAGGCGGCGAGCTTGTCCCTAACTTAGCAGCAGTTGCGGTTCCAGGGCGCACAATTCGCATCCGCTTTGACATGGATCTAATAACCAAAAGGGAAGTACGGCTTGAAGTCAAAAAACTTGTCAAATCTCTCGAACAACGAGACTGCACTGTCTTAGTAGCGATGTGGGATAAGGAGTTAGGTGAGAAAATTGATGATGTGAAGGCAAAGCACGGCCCGGAGATGGTGAAGAAAATTATGGCTGACGCAATGCCTTATACAGTCTGGCTTAAGACTCTAGAATCACAATTCGGTAATATCGGCGAACCGCATGACAAGCCAAAAAACAAGTCAAAGAATAAGCAGCTTTTAGACCGGGTAGAAACTCACTGGGGAGAGCGCCTAAGGCTTAATGAGATGACTCAGCAGGTAGAACTCAATGGCAAAGCAGGAGAGTTGGACGTTGAGCGAGTTTACTTGCGATTAGCCTCGGAACTAGGTATTGACATACCAAAACAAACTGCTTCGGACTTGGTAGCCGTCATCGCTCAAAAGTATGCTTACTCTCCAGTACGGGATTACCTAAACTCACTTGCAGATGACAATCCGATTGATCTTGACAGTCTCGCAGAGAGGTACTTCGGCACAAATGACCCATTACACGCAACACTACTTAAACGCACCTTAATTGCTGCTGTAGCGCGAGTTCTAAAACCCGGTTGCAAGGTAGACACCCTTTGCATACTTCAGGGCGGGCAAGGCGTACTGAAGTCTACATTCTGGCAAACACTGGCGAGCGAGTCTTGGTTTACAGATAACCTCAGCGAGGCTAACGAGAAGGACGAAAAGCTTAAACTCCGGCGGTACTGGATACTAGAATTCTCTGAGTTTGAGACAGCTTACAAGCGCAAAGAAGTTGAACAGCTTAAAGCCTTCCTTTCATCTCGGATTGATAGCCTTCGGCGTCCCTATGGCAGAACTATTGAGGACTTCCCCCGGACATCAGTTTTCGTGGGGTCTACTAACCGTCAAGAATTCTTGCATGACCCTACGGGCGAGCGACGCTATTGGGTTATTCCGGTGCTAAAAAACATCCCCGTCAAAACAGTTGAGGAAGAACGCGATCGCATTTGGTTTACTGCTGTTGCTGCTTACAAAGCAGGGGAGCAATGGTGGCTGACGCCTGAAGAAGATAAATTGCTCGCAGAAGCTAATCAAGGCTGGCAGTCAAGCGATACATGGGAAGTACCTACTCTCAAATATTTAGAAACACGTTCTACCTGTACTGTTGGCGAGCTTTTGGAAAAAGTTATTGGACTTGACCTAGCTCAAAACAAGAAGGGAGACGAAATGCGTGTAAGCGACATTCTGCGTCGTAATGGTTGGCTTAAGGCTAGTAAACGAATTGATGGCAAGTTTCAGCGGTGCTGGGAAAAACAGGTGGTATCAGAGGTGGTATCACCCCAGAACCCTTACTCTGTAACAATCTCAGATACCCTGATACCACCTGGCAACGAGGTGGTATCAGAGGTGGTATCACCCCAGAACCCTTACTCTGTAACAATCTCAGA
>JAUBOM010000211.1:0-1047 GCA_036700245.1 Microcoleus vaginatus BM001213989 | reverse complement strand
TACCCTGATACCACCTGATACCACCTTTTCTTCAAAAAAACCCCCGAAAATTAACAAAAATTCGGAAGCGAGTAAAAATAATTCTCAATCTGAAGAAAGTTTTGAAAACAGAGGTGGTATCAGCTCATCAATTGACCTCGAAAACCTTACGGAGCAAACCTTAGAGAGTGATACCACCTCTCCTCAACAAGGTGGTATCAGTCCAAAAACCCCGCAGTGTCCTCAGTCATTGCCTGATACAGATTTAGATGCAGAAATTTCACAGGTAAAAAGCGCCTTGGAAATGGTTTGCGACGATGACGATCCTCTTTTTATCGATCGGCTCTATGAAGTTTTCCGTCCTGAACTTTTGAGGGAAGCTTCAACCAGGCTGAATCCTGAAAGGAAAGAAAAACTTTCGGGATGGGTTGCCGAGAAAAAATTGGCTGATAAATTAGTAGACGCTATTACTGACGGGCCAGCAGCTATCGAACAAATTGTTGCTGAGCACTCCCCTGAATTGGTACAGAAGGCAATTGCTCGCTTAGAGGCGTTGAAGGAATGGGATGTGGTTGAGGAAATTCGAGACGCAATAGAAGCGGTGTAGGTATGTAGACGGGGAAATACCAATATCCCCGCCTAGCTTCAGTTCAGAATCTAAAATCTAAAATCTAATCGCGAACTGAAACATGAGTAGCAAAATAGACAGACACGGGCAAGCAGCTATTCTGTCGCCCGCTGAAATAGAATTGCTTTTTGCCGATGGACTGCAAGCCGATCGCGATCGAACACTGTTTGGGATTTGTCTCTACACAGCAGCACGAATTGCCGAAGCTTGCTCGATGCTGTCGGAAGATGTCTACACCTCAGGAGGCCGAGTCCGAGCTTCTGTCAACATCCGCAAAGCAGCAACCAAAGGCAAACTAGCAACCCGCACCATCCCAGTGATTGAAGATTTGCGATCGCTCTTGATTCTCTGGCAACCTCACGCCGGCCAAACTTACTTATTCCCAAGCCGTCATTCCTCCCACCACTGGCGGCACATTACCAGCGATTCGGCCGCCGTTA
>JAUBOM010000021.1:77427-84248 GCA_036700245.1 Microcoleus vaginatus BM001213989 | reverse complement strand
TGAAAATTGCGCGAATTATTTGTTGGCCTCGGGATTCGACTTTACGCCCGACTTTCAAAGCGCGGAATTGATATGATTCCGGCGTGACTGCCGGAATTGATATGACAAGAGTTTTAGTTGATAAGTCTCAAACAAAATAGGGGCGATCGAACCGCGCAGACGTTTATGACACAAAGGAAGAGAAGAGAAGAGAATTTTAAGGACGGAAGTACAAACCTATTTTTGCCAGCTAGTCTAGTATTTTATAAATAAAGAAACTCGGCTTTTTTTATAAACCGGGTTTCTGGATGAATGAAAACTAAACTAATTTCACTTGGTTTTCTTCTTTGTCGCTATCGCCGTATTTTTAGCAAGCGAGATACTTCTTCATTTCTTTTTGGCAGATGTCTAATACTCAAAGTAAAATATGGCATAATATAAATATTAGTTTCATAGCTTTGCACCTATGACCGCCCAAATCACCCTAAATCTGCCAGATGAAGTCTATCACCAAGCAGAATTGCTAGCGCAGCAACGCCACCGCACCGTGAGTGAGATTCTCGTAGAAACTCTGGAAAATTTTCTGTTACCAGCCACTAAACCAGTATCAGCACTGTCTGATTCAGAAGTAATCACTCAGACTCAACTCCGGCTGCAACCCGTCCAAGAACAACGATTGAGTGAATTGCTAGACCGCCAACAATCCGGTACGATCGCATCTGTAGAACGCGAGGAATTGCAGGCATTAATCCACATATATGAAACTCGACTATTGCAACAAGCTCAAGTCTTAAATGAAGCTGTGCGGCGCGGTTTGCTCGAACCATTAAAAGGATAAGGAAAATGGCGATTTCCGAACAAGTGCGAACCAGAGTTCGCGCACAAGCTCAAAACCGATGCGGTTATTGTCGCAGTTTAGAAAAGTATATTTTGGGAATACTGGAAATTGACCATATTATTCGTAAAGCGATTGGCGGTAGTGACGAGGAAGAAAATCTCTGGCTGGCTTGTACTCTGTGCAATAATTACAAAGGAACCCAAACTGACGCATTCGATCGGGTCACGGAAAAGCACGTTAAGTTGTTTAATCCGCGCACTCAACAATGGTCACAAAATTTTGCTTGGAGTGAAGACGCTACAGAAATTATTGGACTTACAGATTGCGGCCGCGCAACAGTCACAGCTTTAGAACTAAACAATAATATTGCTGTTACTGTCAGGCGTCAGTGGGTTAGTGCTGGATGGCATCCGCCCACAGACATTTCTCCTTAAAAGGTTTGAGGGTCACAAATGGTCGATCGCACATATGGCCTTTGTGGCGACCCAGGAGATTTTAGACCAGCGCGAGGTCAGGGATATGCGGTTTGTGCATCAGAATAGCTACAAGGAAGTTTCGAGGTTACGGTTGCATCCCAATCACTGCGCTTGTTTTGGGGAGTCGCCCGATTTTTGAGGCGGCGATGGGTAAAAATGTGGTTGAACTGCGTGAAATGGTAAGGTGTTCCACAGAAGATGCGATCGACCTAGCGCCTAAAATAAGCAGCGGCTACTAACCTCGATCGCGGATAACCTTGTTTTTGTAAGTATGAAGTTCAAGACCGTAAAAGAAGTTATATCCTGGAAAAATTTTATACTAGATGGCGAAATATATGATTTATCACATCTTAATGCTGACTGGGTTGAATATCTCGACAAAAGAGACGAAAAAAATATAATCACGTACAACTTTATAGTAACTTATGGTTTACATTGTTTTACTAAAGATTCTGATGATATTTCTAGCGAAGAATCACAGTTATTAATGTACAATGGGCCGAGAGAGTCCCGAACATTTAATTTTGAGAGATACCAACTCTCAAAGCAATTACCGAGTATTGTCAAGTCATTGGGAGAGAAGGAAACGTTAGTTTGTCACGCTGGGTATGGAAAATTTGCAATCGTTAAAGTTTTGGATTCAAACGGTATAGAGGTTGAGTATTTCGTTGCTTTTGCCGCATTTAGAGAAAGTAAAAGGCTGAGATTACACATACACAGTGCTTATCCTATATACGAAGGCATAGGTAAAGTAAAGAAAGTGGGCTTTTTCGTCATAGCCAAAAATTTATTGCAGAATAAGGAATTACCGAAGCCCTAAAATAACAAAGGCTCCTTAAGGAGCCTTCGCCAAAATATAAATTTTGGTATTCAGAACGTCTTTACCGGAATTCCTCGACCCTCGTGGGTAACGGGATGTCATGATTAGATCATGTCTGCTGCATCCATAGGTCTAATATAATTCATGGTTTGGATCTGTGTCAAGTTTTACTCAAGCAAAGTATTAAAATTTTCCAGTGTGGGCGATTTGCGGTATAGTACGCTTTCTAGTTCTGGATTGCCGCAGTTTTGTCGTGAAAGTCGATCGTACATATGGCCTTTCTGGCGGCTGAGGAGATTTTAGACCAGTGCGCGGTCAGGCATAGGGTGGGTTTGTGCGATATCTTACATAGAAAAAAATGATTCTGTCAAGGAGCAAGATTAATCTGATAGAATTTTTCTTAGAATTAAAATCTGTCTGAAGTCCATGACAAACTCCATGACGATAAAGCTTGCCTTGTACAGATTTTGTAGGATCATATTCTTCATAAATATCGCTCACAGCATCAGGTAGTGATTCTAGAAGCAATGTTGCTTCTGGCAAGAAGGCGTAATCTTGTGACTTCCAGGAATCTTTTAGAGCACAAGTAGCTCTTTTTATCTCCTCTTTGCGTAGTGAAGTAAAGTCAATCTTCAGACCCATACTCTGTAGTGCATCTCTCAATAATCCCTCTACTTGGGGAATTAAAGCTGAAACACTGAGATAAAATTTTCTGTCTATATGTGCTTCTATCGCCTCTTCAATAAGTGGGAGCCTTTTAGATATTTGTGGGCATTTTTTCCAAACACTTAAAGTTTTCTTTACACGTTCATTGTCCATGAGTCTATCGACGAATAAGTCATCGATATTTGAAAAATCGCCTTCCAGAAATGACTTAATAATAGTTATGTCACTCCTTACATCGGCTGTTGATGTCGGGAACATCCATTCTGGTGTAAAATCAAAGTTAGCTATACTATCTATATTAAGGAGCTCAGATTCTTTAAATATCTCTACACTGATTTTGTTCAAGTCAACGACGAAAGATTTAAATTCCCCTTCATTTTCTAAACAAACGTTAATCTCTGGTCGTAAAAAATATTCTCTTGGATGATCGACACCTTCAGTCTTTAGCTCATTTAGTATTTGACTTACTTCGCCCTTGATTGAGTTACATAAACCATCCAAACGTTTTTTATTCTTAGATGTGCCAAGCTTTTCATAACCATGGTCTCGAATTAATTTCTTATACAACTTAATTCTACACAACAAATGTTTAAGTGTAGCTAGCCTTAATTCTGATCCAACCATATTTTCCTCCATAATGCGGACTCAACACCTGAGATAACCTCTAATGATTCGAGTCTATCGTTCCGGGCCACCGTCTATATCTTAATTGCATTCAATAGACCTTATGCCATTCTACACTCAAACCCAATTTTAAGGACTGAAATCCTTACTACAAACCTCAGCTTGTCAAATATTTTCACAACAAAGAAACCCGATCGCACTTGGAGCCCTCCCCCCGTGCACACCGGGTTTCTCGATCAGTGAAAACTAAACTAAACTCACGTTGTCTTCTTCTTAGTCGCAGTCGCAGTCGCAGCCTTCTTAGTCGTGGTTTTCTTCGCCGCAGTCGCCGTCTTCTTAGCAGTAGTTTTCTTCGCCGCAGTCTTCTCAGTTGCAGTCTCCGACTTCGCCGCCGCAGTCTTAGTTGACTTCTTCGACTTGCTGCTAGTTTTTCCCCCCGCTGCTTCCTTCGTTGCTAACAATTCCAGTGCTCTTTGCAAGGTGAAATTCTCCACAGATTCATCCTTCGACAAAGAAGCATTGATATCGCCGTGTTTCACGTAGGGGCCGTAGCGGCCATCGTAAACATTGATCAATTCTCCCGACTCAGGATGCGCGCCCAATTCCTTCAAAGGTGTAGCTGTTTTGCGGCTGCCGCGGGCGGCTTTCGGCTGCGATAATAACTCTAAAGCCCGATCGAGCCCTATAGTCAAAACATCATCCGGCGGTTTGATCGATCGATAATCTTTCCCCACCTTACCCTGGTCATGCACCACATAAGGCCCGTACATCCCCAAATTAGCTTGCACCTTCGCCCCCGTCTCCGGGTGAGAGCCCAACAAGCGAGGTAAAGTCAACAAACTCACCGCCATATCCAGCGTCACGCTATCCTTATCCGTCCCCTTCGGTAAAGAAGCCCGCTTCGGTTTCTTGTTCGTTTCCGAAACATCCCCTAACTGAACGTATGGCCCATAACTGCCAATCAGCACATAAATCGGTTCCCCGGTTTCCGGGTGTAGTCCCAATTTTTCCGGACCTTCGGTTTTCTGCTTTAACAGAAACTCCACTTGTTCCGGGTCTAAATCTGCCGGCGTCAAATCTTGGGGAATCGATGCTTTTACCACGCCTTCTTCGCTTTCCGATTCCAGGTATGCGCCGAATTTGCCAATGCAGACTTTAGCAGCAATATTTTCCAGTACCACAGTTCGGGCAACTTTCGCGTCAATCTGGCTTTCCTGTTCTTTGACTTGGGTTGCGAGTCCGGTTTCCCCTGTATAAAACTTTTGCAAATACGGCAGCCATTTCGCCTCGCCAGTGGCAATTTCATCGAGGGTTTGTTCCATCCGGGAAGTAAAACCCGTGTCTACTAAATCGGGAAAATGTGTTTCCAATAAAGTAGTGACAGCGAAAGCGGTGAATGTCGGAATTAGGGCGTTAGCTATTAATTTGGCATATCCCCGATCGACAATTGTACCGATAATACTCGCGTAGGTACTCGGACGGCCCACACCTTCGCTTTCGAGCATTTTGACCAGAGAAGCTTCCGTGTAGCGGGCGGGAGGTTGAGTTTCGTGGCCGATCGCCTCTAAATCCTTACAATTAGGTTTATCCCCCACCTTCAGCGCCGGCAAAATTACCTCTTGGTCTTCCAACGCCGCATCTGGATCGTCGGAACCTTCCACGTAGGCCCGCAAAAAGCCTGGAAAATCAATGCGTTTGCCGCTGGAACGGAAACCGGCATCTTCTACCTGAGTTTGTACCGTAACGTGAGTTTGGCGAGAATCGGCCATTTGAGAAGCGACTGTCCGCTTCCAAATCAAATCATAGAGGCGGAAATCAACCCCTTCCAATCCCGTTTGCTGCGGAGTCCGAAAAGTGCTGCCGGCGGGACGGATAGCTTCGTGGGCTTCCTGGGCGCCTTTGCTTTTGGTAGTGTATTTGCGCGGTTCGGGGCTGAGGTATTCGCTACCGTAAAGTTCTTGCACGCAACTGCGCGCCGCTGCGATCGCCTGTTCCGACAAATGCACCGAATCCGTCCGCATATAGGTGATAAAACCCCGTTCGTAGAGACTTTGGGCAATGCGCATGGTTTCCCGCGCACCCAGCCGCAGCTTACGGTTAGCTTCCTGCTGCAAAGTCGAGGTCGTAAACGGCGGCGAAGGTTTGCGGGTGACTGGCCGTTCTTCGAGATTGGTGACAGTCCAAGGTTTGTTTTGAATGCGTGAGAGTAAAGCCCGCGCCTGTTCTTCGTTCAGCAAAAGTACGCGGCGGCCGGAGATAATTTGCCCGGTATTTTCATCAAAATCGCTGCCGTTTGCAACTTTCACCTTGCCGACTGTCACGAGTTTGGCATCAAAGGAAATCTTGCCCTTTTCCAAAACGGCCTTTAAATCCCAGTAACTACCTTGGCGGAAAGCGCGGCGTTGCCGTTCCCGGCGCACCAAAAGCCTGACTGCGACTGACTGTACTCGGCCCGCGGACAAACCCCAAGCGATTTTTTTCCACAGTAGCGGAGAGAGTGTGTAACCGACGAGTCGATCGAGAATTCGGCGAGTTTCTTGGGCTTGTACAACTCGATTGTCGATATCGCGACAGTGAGTTAAGGCGTCGCGGATAGCTTCGCGGGTGATTTCGTGAAACACCATCCGCTTGATGGGAACTTTGGGTTTGAGGATTTGCAGCAAATGCCAGGAAATGCTTTCGCCTTCCCGGTCTTCGTCAGTGGCTAGAATCAGTTCAGTGGCGTCTTTGAGGGCGTCTTTGAGTTCTTTAACAATTTTCTTTTTATCTTTCGGGATGACGTAGAGGGGTTCAAAGTCTGCCTCCACGTTTACGCCGAGTTGCGCCCATTTTTCTCCTTTAACGGCTTCTGGTATTTCTTCGGCGGAGGATGGTAGGTCGCGGACATGGCCCATCGATGCCTCTACACGGTAGGTGGAGGGCAGGAAGTTGCGGATGGTGCGGGCTTTTGTGGGAGATTCGACGATGACTAAGGTTGACATGGCATCTTTTAAATATGGATAGCAGCGCAGCTAGAGGGTCTAAATTACAGAGTGTAGGTCAGATGTCAAGGCTTCTTTCAACTTTGGGCGATTATTTTCAAACTACCTTAATTTTTAAGTTACTGCCGATCGGGTTGCAGGTGACAAGCTGATGGGATTTTACTGCTTTCGGGGCAGAGGCTGCGAATCGCGTCTCTACAAGATGCACTCCTTGGATGACTTGACTTTAGCAGAATTGTCGCTAACTGGATGTTGAGACTGCTGGATGCGGTCTGATGGTTCCTCAATCTGGTTGTAACTTGAAGCTTATGTCCGGCTTGGGGCGATCGATCGATTTTAGATTTTAGATTTTAGATTTTAGATTTTAGATTGGGAAAGATTTACTCAGTAGAGGTTTGGGACTATCGATTTTAGATTTTAGATTTTAGATTTTAGAT
>JAUBOM010000021.1:0-77327 GCA_036700245.1 Microcoleus vaginatus BM001213989 | reverse complement strand
TTTAGATTTTAGATTTTAGATTTTAGATTGGGAAAAATTGACTCAGTAGAGGTTTGGGACTATCGATTTTAGATTTTAGATTTTAGATTTTAGATTGGGAAAAATTGACTCAGTAGAGGTTTGGGACTATCGATTTTAGATTTTAGATTTTAGATTTTAGATTCGGAAAGATTGACTCAGTAGAGGTTTGGGACTTTGGTACAGTACGCTGTACAGTATAAGCCGGGCTATCGGAAAAAAAAGCAATCACAGGGGATTAAAATTACTTGAGCGATCGATCGATTCTCTGAACAATGCTATGACATTTGAATTTGACCATCTTTTCATCCTTACTGATATTGGTGCTTCCGAAGCTAATCGTTTATCCTCATTCGGTTTAGTTGAGGGTGCATCTCGCATTCATCACGGACAAGGTACAGCCAATCGCTGTTTCTTTTTCCATAACGCAATGTTGGAATTGTTATGGATTCACGATCCAGAAGAGGCGAAGTCTGAGCCAATTCATCAGACTCGTCTTTGGGAGCGATCGACAAATCGGAATAATGGTGCGTGTCCATTTGGCATCTGTTTGCGTCCAGCCAAAGGTTCTGAGGACACAGTTGCATTTTCTAGTTGGGCATATCGTCCACCTTATTTATCTGAAACGAGGAGTATCGCGGTCGCAACAAATAGTGAGGTGTTGACTGAGCCGATGCTTTTCCAAATTTCCTTTAGTCAACGTCCAGATCTATACTCGGGCCAGAAGTCACAGCCTTTGGAGCATAGTGTTGGTTTACGCGAAATTACTCGTGTAGAATTAGTCAGCCCTGCTGCCAATAATCCGTCACCTGAACTTCAAGCAGTGCTTGAGACAAATCAGGTAAAGTTACGGATAGGAACCGAGTATTTGGTGGAGCTGGGTTTTGATGGAGAAGTGCAGGGACAACAGGTAGATTTTCGACCTGGATTGCCGCTTATTATCAGTTGGTAAGGTAAGCTGTAGGAGCCATACCCGTAAGCTGCCGAAACTTTTTGCTTAAATGGCTGTGGCTATTGAAGCCACACCAATCAGGCAATTTCTATAATCGATCGCTCTTTTTGTTTTAACAACTGCTTCCCCCTATCACTATCCGCTGTTGCAGCAAATATTCATAAGGAGCCGTGCCGATCGCCTCTTTGAACAGATGACTTAAATAAAATTTACTCATCCCTAGCAATGCAGCTAAGTTTGCAAGTTTGATGTCTTGAGCTAGATATTTGTTGAGGTATAGTATTTATCAGCTTTGTCGGGCAACGACCCATATAAATAATCAGCTTTAAAATTCTCTTTTACTTTACCTGTTCCTTGACAATAAAAGCTGTAATCTTGTTTTTATGAGGCGTTTTTAGATTAATTATAGTTTCATCTTGATATCGTTCCCGCTTGCATCACAATAATAAAATCGCGTCAACAGTTAACACTCAACCATTGACTTTTTCCACCCCTCCTTCTACAGTCAACAATAATTCCGGTGTAACCGGAATTAATACGACACCAATATTTGAGTTTCTTTTTTGCTGGATTTGCGGTATTATACTCTAACTCGCAAGCTATTTTGAGCAGTTTTTTTTAGTTTTTTTAAACTCGTCGGTTTCCTGAGCTTTTTCGTTAGTCACAGGCTTTGGACTCTTTAAGTTGGCTTTCATGCGATAGTGTAATTGCTTGTGTAATGTTTTATATTTGACTGATACTTGATAGTTATCTTCTACCCATTCCCCAATTTCTTTATAAGTCTTAAACTCACAGGATTCTTCACTTAATTTTTCTGAAATTCCTGCTATTACCGCTGAGGGAATTACTCGGGGTCTACCAGTTGGTGACCGTATTTTTAACAGTTCTGGCAGACCGCCTGCGATATATTGTTTTAACCATCTATGTACAGTAATTCTATGTACACCTAAACGTTCAGCTACATCTGTAAGGCTTTGAAGCGCTCCAGATTTTAACCAATAAAGTGCCTGAATTTTTTGTAGATTAGGTAGAGTTCGCTGCTGCGAGAGAATTATTCTTAACTCGTCTGCTGTTAAATCAATTCTTTCTTGGTAGTTTACTTTTATAAAAAATTCCTCAAACTTTCAGCTTTATTGTAGCAGATTTTTTGGGAAATGATATGATTAACTAAATTTCCATTTTCAGTAACGTCAGCCTGCCGCTTAAAGACTAGCAACGTAATATCATCAAACACTTTCTGCTGACCGATATGTTGCCGTACATCTACAATCACCGCATCCTTAACTTCAGCAGCAGACTTGTGCCAGTTGTGGCCGATCACTTCACACAGTTGCTTAAGTCCATACTGCTTTTTGCCGATGTTATAGGCTTCTGGAATGCCATCAGTATATAGCACCACGCCATCTCCAGGTTCTAGCTCAATCAGGATGTGACTGATGAAGCGTGCGATATCATCATCTAAAGCGATCTGCAAGCCTAAATCCATCGTGTCGATGCGCTCAACCTCTCCATTTTTTCGCACCATTAGCGTTTCTTCATGCTGACCGCTGATGCTGATGAGTCCTTCGGAGTAGCTCAAAATCGCCAGCGTCAGACTTTTCTCAGAATTCATGCGCTGCACGTTTTTGTTGAGGGTACGGTTTAGTACATCCAGGAATCGAACGGGGTCTAGTTCACGAATCTCTTGCAGAGTGCGAACTGAGGTTTGCGCCATCAGCATCAGAATGCCACTCTCCAGGCCATGTCCGGTGACATCACCGATAGCTAGTGTGACAACACCCTATTTTTGCAGCCGCGGGGTTGCTGACGATCGCACAGTGCGGTGCCATATTGAACTGATTTCATCTTTTCTAACTTCGATCCTTCGATCTGCCTTGTCGGTGTCGCAAACCTTCAATATCCAAAGTCTCTTCAATTTCCCATTGAAACTTTCCTTCTCCCATGACGGCCGCAATCTTGGAACTCGGGATGGGGCGAGAACCTCTGGCAAGCCTGGACTCTGTGAATCCATCTCCTTTAATCGTATACTGGAGGTCGTAGTGACGGCATAACTGTTTCAATGTCTCAATCTTATCCAGTGCCAAAGCTCCTATCCACGCCTTACCATTCCAACTCAGTCCGGCTTTATTCAACTGCTCTTTGACTGGATAAGTTTTTCCATAAATAACAATGTTAACTCGTTGCTCACTGCTTCTCGACACTGTTAAATTAACGCTGCTTTTAAGTGTTTCCTGTTGTTGGACTGTCTGTTGGCACGGATTTATTAACGGGTGTTCCCGAGCGAAATTAGCAGGAATTTTACCCCAAGCTGAAGTATCCCACTTCAGGACAGCATTGGTGTAATCTTTATTTTTCAACCAACTTAATGCCCTTTCAATTAAGTTAAATATTTCTTCGTTATTTTCATTTCGTTCCAAGTTTGTCCACAGATTCTTGCTTCTAACCCACAGAATAGCTGTTTCCGAAGCGGAATAAATAGGTATGTTCCTACCTTGATTGTTGAGATGAGCTAGGGCATGAACAATTGCTAAAAATTCTGCGAGTTCCTTCGTGCCATTTGACATGGGACGCTTATGAAAAATTACTTCCCTGGTTTCTGTATGCACGCCTCTGTATTCAACATCACCAGGATTACCAATACCTGAAGCCTCGACGCAAATACTATCTACGATAGGTTTACTTACAGGCATAATTTCTCCTCTTGCTTTAGCTTGATATTTCCCACAAAGTTGGTGTATGAGATTTGTAGGCAATTACAAAAAACATTGTGACATCGTTCCAAAAGCCTTGTTCACTTGAGACTGCATTCACTTCGGCCAAATACTCGTGTTTGCACTGTTCCAATTGCTGCTCTGACCATTGCACTTCCTGAAGTCCAAACGCGCTTTTTGCGTTGCCATTCCAGCTAGCTTCTGCATCTTGCAAGTAAAAGCCGAATTGCTCATTCGTAATTTTAATATCCTCAAATCCAATTGATTGAAGTATTTGACAACACTTCTCATGCGTTCCAAGTAACTCGTTTGGATTCGGAATGGTAAGGCCGTATCTTTGCACCACTTCCCGAAACAATACAGACGAAGTTGGAGAGCTTTCTGCAAGACAGGAAAAGGCGACAACTCCGCCTGATTTCAGAGCATTGTGCCATTGACTGAGGGCTTTTGGAATATCTGTCAGGTAGACGATCGCAGATGAACACAAAATTGCATCAAATTGGCTTTCCTGAAATTGTTGCTCATCTGCGTCTGCTTCCTCAAACTCGATATTTGTCAATCCTAAATCGGCAATTTTTTGCTGAGCTTGCCGCAACATTCCCGAAGCAAAGTCAGTTCCCAAAACACTGCCTGCAGAACCAACAGCCTCCGCGGCCGCAATCGCCGCTAAACCTGTTCCGGTGGCGATATCTAGAACAAGCTTGCCCGATCGCAGGTTTGCCAACTCTACTAACCGAGTTGCAGCTTGTTTGTGAAATTCATTCTCGTAGTCGGGGCGGTTGTTGAAGTCATTGAGAAGCTGCTGTTTGTAGGCACTTAGCGAGTCAGCCATGGCGAATACTGGTTTAACTTTCTACTTTAGCAAGGTCTTTGACCTCAATTAAGAAATCAATAATCGGTTTTGCATAAATGCTCAGAATCCCTGTGCTACCGATATGGTGAAATAGTTTTTACTAAAACTCAATTTGAATCGGCGTTTTTAAAGTGGCAGCATATTCAGGAACAGGCTTCCCTAGCCTGTTCCAAAATAAAGATGATTAGGACTTAACTATGTGCAAGTTATCCAGCATGGTTTTAGCAGGTGCCAGCCAGTCGGGTAACTCGGGTGAAATCGCGTATACCCACACGATCGCGTGTAGCTGTCGCATTTTACGGTACGGTTCCAGGGTGGCAAAGTCGGGCGCATTCGGATAAGCGGCTATCCCCTCATCGTCGAGGTTAATCAAGTCCCAGGCGATCGAACCGGTGCAAGTGTCCTCAAAATCGTTCCACAGCAATCCTTTCGCAGTTGGAATTAAATTTAAGCCATGGGCATCCCCGTGCAGCGGCTGCAACACGCTGACTGAATTGCTTAACTCGCCAAGCACGCGATCGTAAGTTGTTTGCAGCAGCGTCAGGTCACTTTCCGGCAGAATATTGCCAAGCTGTTCGAGCCTTTCGAGCCCTCGCGGAATATCGTTGAGGGGCGGCGCCAGCAGCGGCAAATCGCCCGGGTAATCGCGCAGAACCGCGTGCAGTTCAGCTTGCATTCGTCCGACTGTCGCCCCATCGGGCAAAGCATCAGAGATTGGTTCAAAGTAGTGCCAGAAGCTCATCGTCAAACCGTCGCAATGGTGGGGTACCGGGGGTAAAAAATCGCTGGGAGGGACTACAGGAGCGCCTTTGGCAGCCAGAAAGGCAGCGACAGAGAGTTCGCGGACCAACCAAGACTCGACGGGCGATCGCACTACGGGGGTTAGGGTAGCGATCCGAGCCACAATGGGTGCAGGTTTCAGGTGAACTCGCACGGAATAGGCGTCAGCAAGCACGTGGGGGTCGTTTACCCGAATGCCGGCTGCAGAGGCAACAGACACCGATGCTGCGACGGCGCGGGCTGTAAGTGCGGGGCGATCGAATTCTGTGGATGGCATAAGCGGCACATTAAAACTGCTTCGCAGTTGCCCGCAGCCGGCGAGTCAACGCGCAACTGCGAACCTACTCCTTTGTATTATAGTGTAATACAAAAGCTCACACTCGCAACGCAGAGAGCACGAGGGAGCTTCCGCGATACAATCTGTGTTTGGTAAAGAATTTTTACGAGTTCTGTGTCCATCACAGGCTTTTCGGTCTGTATTACCCAACCTGCGTGAAAATATGGATTTTGCTACACTTGCCGCCCAGCTAAATGCTGGAACTATCTTGCCAGAGGGAATTGTCATCATCACCCTCTTGGTGGTTCTCGTTGGCGATTTAATCGTAGGCCGCAGTTCCTCGGCTTGGACTCCCTACGTTGCCGTTGCGGGTTTGCTGGCCGCCGTCGCTGCTTTGTGTTTGCAGTGGGATAACACGGATACCATCTCGTTTCTGGGCGGTTTTAACAGCGATGCCTTGAGTTTAGTGTTTCGCGCAATTATCGCTTTGACTACGGCTGTCACTATTTTGATATCCGTCCGCTATGTACTGCAAACGGGTACTGCTTTAGCGGAATTTATCAGCATTTTGCTGACCGCTACTTTGGGGGGAATGTTCCTCAGCGGCGCTGATGAATTGGTGATGATTTTTATTTCGTTGGAAACTCTGAGTATCTCGTCTTATTTGCTGGCGGGTTACACAAAACGCGACCCGCGTTCCAATGAAGCTGCTTTGAAATATTTGTTAATTGGGTCGTCTTCTTCGGCAGTGTTTCTCTACGGTATTTCCCTGCTGTACGGGTTGTCTGGCGGCGAAACTAAGCTGAGTGCGATCGCGGCTAACCTTTCTACTGTGAATGAAGGTCAATCTCTCGGTTTGGTGATTGCTTTGGTTTTTGCGATCGCCGGAATCGCCTTCAAAATCTCTGCAGTTCCCTTCCACCAATGGACTCCTGACGTTTACGAAGGTTCTCCTACACCCGTTGTTGCCTTCCTTTCTGTCGGTTCCAAAGCAGCCGGTTTTGCCCTAGCAATCCGCTTGTTAACAAGTGCTTTCCCCGCACTTACCGAACAGTGGCACTTCGTATTCACCGCCTTAGCCATTCTCAGCATGGTGTTGGGAAATGTGGTTGCCCTCGCCCAGACTAGCATGAAGCGGCTTTTGGCTTATTCGTCGATCGCCCAAGCCGGTTTTGTAATGATTGGTTTGGTTGCAGGCACAGAAGCCGGTTTCTCCAGCATGATATTTTATCTGTTGGTTTACGTGTTTATGAACTTGGGCGCTTTCGCCTGCATCATTCTGTTCTCCCTGCGGACTGGAACCGACCAAATTAGCGAATACTCGGGTTTGTATCAAAAAGACCCGCTGCTAACTTTAACGTTGAGTATTTGCCTGCTTTCTCTCGGCGGAATTCCGCCCCTGGCTGGATTTTTCGGCAAAATCTATCTGTTCTGGGCAGGCTGGCAAGCTGGACTTTACGGCTTAGTTATCCTGGGATTAATTACCACTGTGGTTTCGATTTACTACTACATCCGTGTTGTCAAGATGATGGTAGTGAAGGAACCTCAAGAGATGTCAGACGCGGTGAAAAATTATCCCGAAATTCGCTGGAACCTTCAGGGAATGCGGCCTTTGCAGGTCAGCGTTGTACTCACTTTAGTTGCGACCAGTTTGGCGGGAATTTTGTCTAATCCTTTGTTTAATTTAGCCAATGATTCTGTTACGAAAACTCCCATGTTGCAGTCAGCATTGAGTCATGTTGTACCGATTTCGGCGGCGAAAGTTGAATCTAATTTGTTGTCTCGCCGGGATTAATTTTTCCTAGTTTTGAAATAGCGGAAAGCGCCTGACTTTTTCAAGTTGGGCGTTTCTTTTTTGCTGTGATATACTGTTTGTTAGGATTTTTAACCGCAGATGTAGGCAGATTAACGCAGATTAACGCAGATAAAGGTTAGTACAGAGGCAACAATGTTAGTACAAAGTAAGGAAAAGTTTTATTCTCCAGATGAGTACCGAGAGTTAGAGGAAACTGCTGAGTTTAGAAATGAATACCGCGATGGAGAAATTGTACAAATGAGTGGTGGTAGTATTAATCACAGCCGGATTATCCGAAATTTGAGTAGAGTCTTGGGAAATTTGCTTGAGGGGCAGCCCTATGAGCTTTTTCACAACGATTTGCGGTTGTGGATTCCTCGGTACCGACGGGGAACTTACCCGGATGTGATGGTTATTGAAGGGGAGCCAGTTTTTACCGAGGGACGGAGTGATGAGATCCTCAATCCGATGCTCATTGTGGAAGTGCTTTCTAAGTCTACCAATAATTTCGATAAAGAGGATAAGTTTCGGTTTTATCGCTCGATTCCTGAATTGCGGGAATATGTATTGGTGAGCCAATATGAGTTTTTGGTCGAACAGTATATTAAAAGTGAATCGAATGAGTGGTTATTTAGGGAATATGAGGGAGAAACAGCAACAGTTTCTTTTGCTTCGGTGGGAGTGCAAATGTCGATAAGTGAGATTTATGTAAAAGTAGTATTTGAAACCCAGGAAACGGAAGTACAGGAATGAAATTTATTCTAGTGGGGGATGCGAAGCTTAACTTTATGACGGGCTAACCAAAATATAGCTATTAAGAAACGAACATTACAATGGGAGAAAACCTCCAAAAACAAGTTGATTACTACCGTGCCAGAGCTAGCGAATATGATGAATGGTTTTACAGAATAGGTCGTTACGATCGCGGAGCGGAAATTAACCAGCGTTGGTTTAATCAGGTTGCCGTTGTTAAAAGAGCTTTGCATAAACTTGGCATCTTTGCAAGTGTTTTAGAGTTGGCTTGCGGTACGGGTATTTGGACTGCTGAACTTTTGCAGGTGGGCGAGGATATCGATGCTTTTGATGCCGCGCCAGAAGTTATCGAAATTAACCGCCAAAAGCTAAATGCTTCTCAAGTTACTTACCGACAGATCGATTTATTTTCATGGGAACCCGATCGCGAGTACGATCTAGTTTTCTTTGCTTTTTGGCTTTCTCACGTACCCCCAACTTTAGTGGATGAGTTTTTGGGAAAAGTTTACCGATCGGTTCGCTTGGGGGGACAAGTATTTATCGTTGACTCTTTATTTGAAAAAACCTCTTGGGCCACAAATCATATTCTGAAGGATGAAACCAGTATTTGCCAAAATCGCAAGTTAAATGACGGTCGAGAATTTCAAGTTTATAAAGTTTACTACCAGCCGGATTCGCTTTTAGAAAAATTAGCTAAAATAGGGTTTAAATCTGAAGTTAAGGTGACAGAAAACTATTTTATTTACGCTACCGGGATTAAGGTTTAAAGTTTTCGCTCCTAATCTGTCGCGCTATGTGTAGAGAAGATGAGGACATTTTTGGAAAAACTTGGCAAAATAGACAGTCATGGACGCAGAGTGTCCATATATAGTTTTTTGTAGGGGCAATCCCGCCGTGGTTGCCCCTAAATCTTGAAAAAACTGGCAAAATAGGTAAGGGTGCGATCGAGCTCTGACTACCGTCAAAAATCAACCTCAATAAACTTCTATGAATGTAATTTGGTTACTTTTAAAGGCTTCTTGGTTAAATGTTTCCATCGCCCTACTCACAGGCTTAATCAGCGGCGGTTGCAGCGCTATGTTAATTTCCCTAATTAATCGGGCAATCAGCGACAATTCCAATGGTAATTTAGTCTGGTATTTTGCGGGATTAGCAATCTTGGCTCTTTTGAGTGGCTTTGTATCCCAATTTTTGTTAATCTACCTTTCTCAAGAAGCTGTTTACAATCTGCGGCTGAGTTTGAGCCGTGGCATTTTGTCTACTCCTTTGCGAAATTTGGAAGAGTTGGGCGCTAACCGCTTGCTGGCAACTCTCACAGATGATGTGGGAACGCTTTCTAATACTATATTTTTGATTCCTTTTCTCTGTGTTGATATCGCCGTTGTTATCGGCTGCTTAACTTATTTAAGCACGATTTCGGGTACAGTTTTTGTTGTTGTATTTTGTTTTCTGGTGCTGATGATTGGCACGGTGCAGTTGTTGATCAATAAAATGCGGAAATTCTTCGATTTAGCCAGAGAAGAACAAGATATATTGTTTAAGCATTTTCGCAGTATTACTGATGGAATTAAGGAACTCAAACTGCATTCCTTGCGCCGCCAAGAGTTTTTTACGGAAGAATTACAGGGGAGTGCTGATGCTTCCCGCGATTATAACGTGACTGCTTTGAATACTGGTGCAGTTGCGATGGGAGTTGGGCAGTTGCTGTTTTTTATGTTAATGGGTTTGCTTTTATTTGCTGTACCCAAGTTTGTGCCAGTTTCTACTCCGGTTTTGTCAGCTTATATTTTGACAAGTACCTATCTGATATCTCCGTTTAACAATATTTTGCAAAGGTTGCCGGCGCTTCTTCGTGTTAATACTTCTGTGGAAAAGATAGAGAGAATGGGATTGGCTTTGGCAAGTCAAGCTGAGATAAATTCAACGGTTAAACTGCCTGACACGGCTCAGTGGGAGACGCTGGAGTTAAATCGAGTAATTCACAGCTATCCGGGAGAAAAAGAAGACAGCAATTTTAGTTTGGGCGAGCTGAATTTGAAGTTTCATCCGGGTCAATTGGTGTTTATAATTGGCGGGAATGGCAGCGGAAAGTCTACTTTAGCTAAGTTAATCACTGGTTTGTACATTCCTGAATCGGGAAAAATTCTCCTAGATGGTCAGCCAATTACTGAGGAAAATCGAGAGTGGTACAGGCAGCATTTTTCTGCGATTTTTTCTGATTTTTATCTGTTTGAAAGGCTTTTGGGGATGACTAATCACGATTTGGACAAGCAGGCTACTGAATATTTGCGAGAGTTTCATTTGGAAAATAAAGTTCAGGTGAAAGATGGAGTTTTGTCAACTACGGCTTTGTCTCAGGGACAGCGAAAGCGGCTGGCTTTGCTAACGGCATATTTGGAAGATAGACCGATTTATTTGTTTGATGAATGGGCTTCGGATCAAGACCCGTTTTTCCGGGATATTTTTTACAAGCAGTTGCTACCGGAGTTGAAGCTGCGGGGGAAAACGGTGTTTGTGATTAGTCACGATGACCGCTATTTTGATTTAGCCGATCGCGCAATTAAACTAGATTACGGTAAAGTTGAGTATGACCGATAAAATGGATAGGTACCGAATTATCGAAACTTTGACGGAAAGCCAGGTTTCCGACTTGATGGATTTATACAAAAACGAGTTTTGGAGCGACAAGCGGACGCGGGACGATGTTGTGAAAATGCTGGCTTCTACTGATGTTATCATTGGTTTGGTCGATGAGTGCGATTCCCTGCGGGATAGCTACGCTTCACGACTAATTGACATTACCCGCGTCCTCACCGATTTTGTCTACAGAGCGATGATTTTTGATGTCATTATCAAGCCGACACACAGAAAGATGGGACTGGGTGCAAAGTTGATGGATGCAGTTTTAAATCATCCAAAATTGCAAACTGTAGAGCATTTTTATCTTAATTGTTTGCCGAACATGATGCCGTTTTACGAGCGTTGGGGTTTTTCGGATGATGTAGGCAAAATTAAGTTTTTGCGGCGAACAAAAGGCTGAACTCAGCCCTTTGAAAGCCCCAATTTTTCTCTAATTGCGTCTTCTTTGAAACCTACTAAAACAGCCGTTCCATCTTTAACGAAAAGAGGACGTTTCAGCAGCATCGCATCCTTTGCAAAAGCCTCTACCCACTGTTCGCTAGTCCAATTATTCTTGTCCTCGCCCAAAGCGCGGTAAGATTGACCGGAAGTATTTCGCATGGGTTGAAAGCCCAAAGCAGCTACCCAGCTTTGGATTGTTTTGCTAGTCGGCGGCTGTTCTTTTGTGTTAATGAACTCGTAAGTAACAGCGCTATCTTGGAGCCACTGGAAAGCTTTTTTGCAGGTGCCGCAGTTCGGGATTCCGTAAACTTGAATTGACATAATAATGATTGTTGATTGTTGACTGTTGACTGTTGACTGTTGACTGTTTGCTAATAACAACTAACAACTGCCAACTGACAACTGACTACTAACTAATGACTAATGACTAATCACTCCTGACTAATCTAGCTTGTTGAACCCATTTTTGCACGCGATCGACCCCAGGAGTCAAGTCATTGCGCTGCATTGTCGCTACGTGCAGTTTTAAGATTTGTTGGTGCAATCTCTCTACGGGCATTTCAGCTAATTGATCCGCAGAAGCAACCCCGGCGTGAAGTAACAGCCCGCAATATTGACAGCCTACACTCGGAATTCGAGCCAATTTTGCCATCGCTACCCATTTATTAACATCTTGAATGTTAACCTGTAATTGATGCGCTAGTAACGCTTTCGCAGCCGGTGTTTTGGTCATGCGAATTAGTTGTTGGGTTGTGGTGATGCTGCACTCTTCCAGTTGAGTTTGGTTTTCCTTGCTCAATCCCGGTAAGTGTGCTATCGGCCAGTCGCGTACTTGCACGGAAGTTTGAGGAGCTTTGTGAGAAGTTTTCATGTTTTTTTCTGTAAATTTACTTATACTTTAAAGTCTAAAATATCAAACAGTCAAGAGAGGCGATCGCTCATGTCACGAATTTAACAAAAACCCGGCCAACAAATTTTTCCGATCGCGGGTGTAGCCGCAGGCCCGGCTAATTGCCGCCGCAGTCGCACTTTCAGCCTTTTTGTCCTAGCAGTCTGGCCGTGTAATTGCTGCACAAAATCATGTCGGCGATGGCGACAAAGATGATCAAAAAGGCAACCCAACAGATGATAGCCAAGAATAAAATAAAGAGGAGACTTTTTCCCAAAAAAGACTGCCAAGTTAGCAGTCAGGACTTTAGTGCTTTAATGCCCAGAATCAAAAATGCCCAGAATCAAAGGACTCCCGGCTTACTGCCAACCAAACTCAAAATAATCGGTTTTTACCCATGAAAATTATAAAAAGTGATAAGTTTTTAGCAAATATTTTACACCAACGGCGCCAAAAACTGGCCACTTTAATTAATTTTCCGACAATTCTCTGGTCTGGCAGCAGAATTCCTCGCAACTATCCGGCTGTGGCTTTTCCTTTTCGCGCCAGCAGTCACTTTCTATATTTTGCTGGTTTGCCCTTAGAAAATGCTGCCATTCGCTTAGAAGCGGGCAAATTAGAACTGTTCTTAGATGATGCGCCTGCTAGCAGCACTCTTTGGCACGGAGAAATGCCGAAAAGAGCAGAAATTGCCGAACTAATTGGAGCTGATGCTGCTTTCCCAATGGCCCAATTGAAATCGCGAGCGACCAATGCAGCAACTATCGCCGTTCAGGATTCTTTGACTCAGTTGCAACAGTCTCAAATTCTCGATCGCCCTCTGGCACCGCCTAAATCGCCAACCGGACTTGACCTAGAATTAACGAAGGCAATCATATCTCTGCGCCTGAGCCACGATGCAGCCAGTTTGGCCGAATTGCGTCAAGCTGCGGCTGTCACCATAGAAGCTCACAAAGCGGGAATGGCGGCAACTCGAAAAGCTCAAATTGAAGCAGGGGTGCGCGCTGCAATGGAAAGTGTCATCATTTCGGAAAATATGACCTATGCCTATCCCAGTATCGTGACTGTGCACGGGGAAGTCCTGCACAGTGAACATTATCACAATCCCCTACAAACAGGAGATTTGCTGTTAGCAGATGTCGGTGCAGAAACATCAACGGGATGGGCGGCTGATGTGACTCGCACTTGGCCGGTTTCTGGCAAGTTTTCTGCGACCCAAAGAGCAATTTATGATGTGGTTTTGGCAGCGCACGATGCTTGTATTGATTCCATTAGTCCGGGGGTGGAATATCAAGACATTCACCTGTTAGCTGCTCGAGTTATGGCGGAAGGATTGGTCGATTTAGGTATCTTGCGGGGCAATGTTGACGAGTTGGTAGAAATGGACGCTCACGCGCTGTTTTTTGTGCACGGAATCGGACATTTAATCGGTTTGGATGTTCACGATATGGAAGATTTAGGAGATTTGGCTGGCTATCAAGCAGGAAGAACGAGAAGCAGTCGGTTTGGGTTGGGTTTTTTGCGGCTGAATCGAGTTTTGCGTCCGGGAATGCTGGTATCGATCGAACCGGGATTTTATCAAGTTCCGGCAATTTTGAATAATTCTGAAACTCGCGCCAAGTATAAAAATATTGTTAAGTGGGATGAGTTGGAAAAGTTCGCCGATGTCCGGGGAATACGCATAGAAGATGATATACTTGTCAGGGAAGAGGGTAGAGAAGTATTGACAGGGAAATTGCCAACAAAAGCTCTGGATATTGAAGAGTTAGTTGCGGTAAGTGCATAAGTATCTATGCAATTAGAGAGAGCGCCCCCAGTTCAATCAAGTGTGAGCAAAAATAAAAAAATATGAATAAAGGTTGGCAAATAAGCCTTTTGATGCTAGTTGAAAAACTTGCCGCGCAAGTCCAAAAATTCGCAGCACGGATACTGGCGCGCACTTTTCACAAGCGTGTATCCTCGCCGCCGCCGATGCAAGCTGCACCTTTTCCCAGCAATGAAGAAGAGAGGCTAAAAGCACTTTACCGCTACAATGTTCTCGATACAGAGGCCGAAGAAGCTTTTGATGACCTAACAGCTTTAGCTTCTTATATTTGCGGAACTCCTATTGCTTTAGTAAGCTTAGTAGATTCTAACCGACAGTGGTTTAAATCAAAAGTCGGTGTGGAAGCGCCAGAAACTCCGAGAGAGTCAGCTTTTTGCGCCCACGCTATTTTAAATCCCAAGGAATTGCTAGTTGTACCCAATGCTCTAGAAGACGATCGCTTTGCGGGGAATCCGCTAGTAACTTCCGGGCCAAAAATTCGATTTTATGCTGGAGCGCCGCTAGTAACTCCTGACGGTTTCCCGATCGGCACTTTGTGCGCGATAGATACAGTTCCTCGTAATCTTACGCCACAACAGCTAGAAGCGCTGCAGACTTTAGGAAGGCAAATTATCAACCAAATGGAGTTGCGAATAAATCTGACTAAATTAAAGCGCGCACAGATCAAGAACAAACAAGTAGAAGCAAAGCTCCGTTCAAGTGACGAGCAAATTGTCAATTTTTTAGAAGGAATGAGCGATGCTTTTTTTGCTTTAGACACCGACTGGCGATTTAGTTACGTCAATTACAAAGCAGCGCAATATTTGCAGCGATCGCCGGAAAAACTTTTTGGTAAAAATTTTTGGGAAGAGTTTCCCGACTTAGTAAATTCCGTATTTTACGATCAGTATCATAAAGCTGTAGCGAAACAAGTTGGAGTGATTTTTGAAAAATATTATCGTCCCTTAAAAGTGTGGTGGGAAGTCCGGGTTTTTCCGGGTCGCGACGGCATTTCGGTGTTTTTTCACGACATCACCAAGCGTAAGAAAATGGAATCTGCACTCAGGAAAGAACGGAACAAAACTGAAAATTTACTGCTAAACCTTTTGCCAGAACCGATAGCCGAAAGGTTGAAGGACGAACCGGGGGTAATTGCAGACAAGTTTGAAAAAGCAACAATTCTTTTTGCTGACTTGGTGAATTTTACCCAAATTTCTACCACCATGTCTGCAACTAAATTAGTATACTTGCTGAATGAAATTTTCTCAAGTTTTGATGAACTGACTGAGAAGCACGGCTTAGAAAAAATCAAGACGATCGGGGACGCTTACATGGTAGCAGGCGGTATTCCCATTATACGCCCAGACCACGCAGAAGCGAGCGCCGAAATGGCGCTGGATATGCTAGTAGCAATTGACGAATTAAATGTAAAGCTAGAGGCGACTTTTGACCTCCGGATCGGGATTAATAGCGGCCCGGTGGTAGCAGGGGTAATCGGCACTAAAAAATTCATTTACGATTTGTGGGGAAATGCCGTGAATACAGCCAGCCGCATGGAATCTCACGGCGTACCAGGTCGCATTCAAGTTAGCTTCTATACTTATGAGTTGCTGCGGGATAAATATGAATTTGAAGAGCGCGGCTTGATCGATATTAAAGGTCAAGGGGAAATGCGGACTTATTTCCTGACGGGCCCAAAAACAGTAAGCGATCTCAAAATCTGAGAGTAAATAAAACTAAGACTTGAATGTATCTGATTGTTGAGGGGAATTCCGGAGGCTGCGATCGAGCGCCTCGAAGACGCGATCGCCCGCTCGGCATAACGGCTGCTGCAGAGCAGCCAAATAAGATTATGCTATATACAGAGATATCCGAGCAATCCTATGCGCGGTACTCGACGTTATAAAAATACTAAGTTGAAGTCCTAGGAGCCTTTAATAATGGTTCAATTTCATATTCAAACAGATAGCGAAATTCCAGCATCCACCCAACTATTCAATCAAATCAGGTTTGCGATCGCCTCGCGACAATTTGCACCCGGACACCGCTTGCCCAGCACCAGACAGCTAGCCATGCAGACGGGTTTGCACCGCAACACCATCAGCAAAGTATACCGACAGCTCGAAAATACCGGACTGGTAGTAGCCCAACCAGGATCGGGCATTTACGTCCTGTCTCAAGGCAACGAAGTCCGCAAGCAACCCAACGAAGAATATCCCCTTGCCAACAGAATAGTCCAAGAAAGTCTGGATCAACTGCTGGGACAGGGCTGTACGCTCAACGAAGCGAGGGAATTATTTTTGGCCGAAATTGACTGGCGGCTCAGGTGCAGCGCCCGAGTGGTCGTCACAGCCCCCACAGAAGACATCGGCGTGGGCGAGCTGATGGCGAAAGAACTCGAACAAGCTCTCCGCATTCCCATACAGTTAGTGCCGATGGAACAGCTAGGTACTTTTTTGGACCAAATCTCTTCGGGAACTGTGATCACCAGCCGATATTTTATCGGAGAAGCAGAATCGATTTCGGCACCGCGTTCGGTGCGAGTTATTCCCGTAGACATCTACGACTACAGCCAGGAAATCAAGCTAGTTGGGGGTTTGCCGAAAGACAGTTATTTGGGTCTTGTCAGCCTGAGTTCGGGAATGCTGCGATCGACCCAAGTCATCATCCACAGCATCCGGGGAGAGGATTTGCTGGTGATGACGGCCTTGCTGTCAGACGACTACAAGATTGACAAGATCGTGCGATCGGCGAGAACAATTTTCTGCGACCAACCGAGTTTTGCTACAGTAAAAGCTGCCATTAACGCCGCCAGAGAAGATATTATTCGTCCCCCGCAACTGGTATGCTGCGAAAATTACATCGGCTCTAAGTCGATTAATTTGCTCAAGCGCGAGTTGGGCTTGGGATGATACCATTTTCGATTTTCGATTTTCGATTTTCGATTAAAAAATGGGGAATGACTGACTGCATAATGGTTGGGATATTCTTTAGAGTTACATTCTTTGAGGAACTGGTACAATTCCCAATTCCTAATCGGCGTAAGCTGCCCGCGGCGCACCCTAAATAATTAGGTTATGCGTCCAGGACTGAACTTGTAACTTTCAACTTCCACTACCCGATACCGGATACCCAATTACCAATTACCAATTACCAATTACCCATTACGATTATCCATGACAATTGAAATCCAACCTTCAGTTAATGTTAAAACCGCGATCGAAAGCCGCCGGGCCGCGCGCAGCTTCAAACCCGATCCGATTCCCCCAGCAATATTGGCAGAGATTTTGCGGTTGGGAGTGCGATCGCCCTCGGGTTACAACTTGCAGCCTTGGCGGTTTATTGTACTTCAAGACCCAGCCAGCAAGGAAAAATTAAAAGCTTGCGCCTTCGATCAGCGCCAAGTGGTAGAAGCCCCAACAGTATTAATCTGCTGTGGCGATCGACGCGCCACCGGGCACGAAAACACTGAAGCCGTCATCGAATTGGGCAAAGCCGCAGGCGCAATCAATGACGATTTAGCCGGTTATATGCGACAAGCAATCCCGCAATTGTTCGATAACCGTCCCTGCTTCGAGTCCCTAGAAACTTGGACAAACAGGCATACAATGCTCGCAGTAGCTCACTTAATGATTGCAGCTAAAAGCTTTGGGGTAGACAGTTGTCCGATGGAAGGTTTTGTCAGCGCTCACGTGAAAGAAGCATTTCAAGTTCCCGAAGAAGTGGATGTTTGCTGTTTGCTGCCGCTTGGTTATGCAGCAGCACCTTTGAAACAATATGGCGGGCGTTTTGACGTGACTCAGGTTTATTACAGCGAAAGTTATGGACAGGCGTTGCAAGTTGAGATTTGAGAGTTGAGATTTTGTGGCAAGTAGAATTTTAAGAGTTAAGATTTGGAATGAATTGGTGCCAAAGCTTAAACAACTCCAAAATCCCGACAGTTCCGCAATCTCAAATCTAAAATTCTAAATCTAAAATCGAAAGTGGTGAGTTCAGAGAGAGGAAAAATATGACAGTAGCAACGCGACAAAGCAACGCACAAATTCTCGAAGTAAAGTTGCAGCAGCACTTGCAAGCAGCCGGATTTAAAAATTTACCGCTTTATATTAGTTGCGATTTTCGAGATGAATCTTTAACGGTTGTGGGAGAACACCCGCGCAGTTTAGTTCTCAAAGCAAAACCGACTTTTGCGGTGCTAGAAGCAGCAATTCTCGAAATTGAACCGGAAGCTATTCAACAGATTGGACTTTGCCTAAAAATTACCGGGCAAAAACAGCCTTATGCTTTCCATTCTTTTACCATGCACCACCCTGTTTTGTCAAGACCCAAAACAGTGCATTTGTTCAAAAAAACCGAGAATATCCCCGCAGCAGAAACGGGGATAGTCTTAACAGAAAATGCGGTTCAGACGCCGGATGTAGAGGAAAAGATACCGTTAGGAACGGATATTAAAGACGCGGGGGGTGAAGAATATTTTCCCGATTTGTCTGAGAGTTCTAGCAATTCCGAGCCGATCGCCTTTAAGGTAGCTGCAATACCGACAGATATTGCAGACAATCCCTTCAATCCGCTGGATATGGAAGCGGTAACAGTTGCCCAAAAACCCAAGCATTCACCGTTGGCGATGCTGGCTGCTGCTGGAATCGTCAGCATCGCGGCGCTAGTTTTGGGAGGCGGTTATTATCTGCTGAGCCGCCCCTGCGTCATCGGAGAATGTACTGCATTAGCTAATGCCAAACAGTTGAGCGAGAATTCGACGAAGACTCTGAAAACGTCAAAAGTTGCCAACAGCCCCGAAGAAGCGCAGCGACAGTTAAAACAGGCGATCGCCCTTTTAGAACCGATTCCTTCATGGTCAAGTCATCGCGGTGAAGCTCAAAGCGCCCTAGAAAATTACCGTTTGCAAAATCAGCATTTAAACTCTGCGATCGATGCAGCGCGCCTCGCACAGTCAGCAGCCCAGAAAACCCAAAATCCGCCTTATTCTGCCGAGGACGGGCAGGAATCGCAAGCTCTGTGGCAAAGTGCGATCGCCCAACTCGGAGAAATCCCCACAGACAGCCCTGTTTATCCGTTTGCTCAGAGAAAAACGAAGGAATTCCGGAAGAATTTAGCAACAGGAAATCGGCAGTTAAGCACAGAGAAACAAGCCGAAAAAACGCTGCGTGCCGCCAAAAATACAGCCCAAATAGCAGAAGCTCGCGAAGCGGTAGCTCAGACAGCCGAGACTTGGGATCAAGTGCAAGCAGGTTGGGAAGAATCCCTCGCAATCCTATCAGAAATTCCCACGGGCACGACATCTTACCAACAAGCTAAACTGTTAGTTCCCAAATACGAAACCAAGCTTACAGAAGCTCGCGAGCGCAAAAATGTCGAAGGAATTTCGGAAAATGCCTATACTCAAGCTGTGACTTTAGCAGCGGAAGCTCGAATTTTTGAGGGCAAAAACGCCTGGTTTAAAGCATCAGAATACTGGCGCCGAGCTTTGAGTTACGCGGAACAAGTGCCGGCGGCAACTTCATATTCCCAGAAAGCCCAACCGCTGATCGCTTCCTACAAAACTTCCTTGCAGCAAGCAGAAGTAAGGTTGCAGGAAGAAAGAAAAGTGCAAAAAGCCCGCACGGATTTAGATAGAACTTGTAAAGGCAACCCCAAGATTTGCGACTATACTGTTAGCAAAGATTTGATTGCGGTGCAGATGACTCCTAATTACGTGCAGAAACTGCAACAAACTTTCATCCAAGCGGAAAACAACAACGCTACTAAGACTCGCCAAGCTGTAGAAAAGCACGTTCAAACATTGCAAAAAGCCTTGGAGGCGATCGCCGAAAACGCCAAAATCCCGCTGCAGGTGTACGATGACGAAGGCAAGCGGATTGCGAGTCACGAACCGAAATAGTTGTAGTTGTAGGGTGCGTGAGGGCGAAAAATCTGTCAGTCAGAACGATCGCAATATTTACACTCACGCACCCCCAGCAATTTCACCCGCAGTCAATCCAGCTTGAAAAACTTGTTGTGCAGTCAAATTCAACTCGGGAAAAGTTGGCGACTCAATCCTATCATTTCCCCGAAACAAACTCACCTCATACTCGCCGTCAACCAACTGATAAATCGAAATAGTCGGTTGCTTGGGATTCCCGATAAACCTGCGGCCGGCCAAACCGAAATAATCCACAATCCAGTATTCAGGAAGCCCGATTAGTTCATATTCGCCCAGTTTCCTGATGTAGTCATCTTGCCAGTTGGTGCTAACTACTTCAATAACCAGCGGAATTGATGCTGCTTGAGTCACAGTAGAGAATTTTTGCCACAAAGGTTCTGATGCTAAATTGGCTTCATTTAAGATCAGAACATCGGGGGAATAAGCAGATTCGTTTTCTGGTGGCTTAACTAATGCTTGTTTGGGGATGAAGTACGGCAGGTTTAGGCGATCGAATTCCACGGTCAATTTTCTTGCTGAAAAACCAATAACTTTTTCATGTCCTCCTAATGGCTGTGACATTTCAACAATCCCTCCATTGTGCAGTTCATAGCGTCCGTTTTCGGGCTTCCATTCCGCAAATTCTTCAAAAGTTAGCGGTTTAGTTGCAGTTTGAATCATGGCTATTCTCCTTAGTGATGACTAGGGCGGGCTAGAAGCCCACCCCACAAGATAACTCACTATTTTTATGAACAGGCTTTCCGGCCTGTTCATAAAAATAGTGCAAAATGTAAGTTCTTACCTACATGATATTACCAATTATCAATGCCCAATGCCCAATTCCCAATGCCCAATTACCATTTGATCAATTGTGCATCTTGATTGAAAAACTTCCGGGACAATCCCTCAGTCAAAAGCAGAGTTGCGATTACAGTTGCCAGCGCTAACACAAACATAATCAAAATCTGGTAAAATGCTGCACCGAGAGGACTGACACCGCTCAACATTTGACCTGTCATCATCCCGGGTAAAGTTACGATTCCTACCACCGTCATTGTATTTAAAAGCGGGATTAATCCAGCTTTGATCGCATCTTTGCGGTACTGCTTTACTGCTTGCTGCGGTGTCGAACCTAAACTTAAATGGGTTTCTATTTCTAACTGGCTGCTATTAACTGTACTGACAAGTCTTTCGCCCGCGATCGCCCCAGAGTTCATCGCATTGCCCAAAATCATACCCGCTAAAGGAATCAGGTATTGCGGTTCGTACCAAGGGCGAGGTTGCAAAATTAGCAAGTTTGTATAGGCGAGAGTCAAGGCCGTACTGATAAAAATTGAACCCCAAACTAAGGGCAGTAAGTTCTTGATTTTTTTGCTGATGCGGTTGCTGGCAACCATGCTAGCTGTTGTCAGCATGATTGCTAAAACTGCTAAAACCAGCCAAGGATTTTTTCCCTCCGGGTCAAATACGACTGCGAGCACGTACCCGACTAAGATTAGCTGGATTAGGGTGCGCCCCGCCGCGATCGCGATCGCCCCCTCCAATCCCAATCCCTGCCACGCCGAAAGCCCGATCGCGATCGCCACCATCCCCAAAGCCCAACCCAAATCTATAAAATCTAGCGGAATTAACACCGGCCCACCCTTTCGATAACGTGATTGTTTGCCTGTCCAAATATAAGATATTTGAATAAACGTTTCTGGGAAACAGTTTTGCTGCAAGAATTTGCTTTGATAATGCTTGAAATTTGTGGTGTGAAGAGTGAATAATGTTCCCCCCCTCGACTTAACCCGCCAATACGCGCAGATTGGCGACGAGATCACCGCAGCGGTGCAAAAAGTGCTTGCCTCTGGCGGCTACGTAGGCGGCCCGGCCGTGAAGAGTTTTGAACGAGAGTTCGCCGACTACATCGGCGTTTCCGAGTGCGTTGGCTGCAACTCCGGCACCGATGCCCTGATTTTGGCTTTGCGCGCTCTCAAAATTGGCCCCGGCGATGAAGTCATTACCACTCCTTTTACCTTTTTTGCTTCGGCTGAGGTAATTAGCGCCGTCGGCGCGACTCCTGTATTTGTCGATATTGACAGCGGGACTTTTAATCTGGATGTCGAGCTCCTCGAAGCCGCAATTACCGACAAAACCAAGGCAATTATGCCAGTGCACATCTTCGGCCAACCCGTAGACATGACTCGGTTGATGGAAATTGCGACTCGGCACAATTTAGCCGTAATTGAAGATTGCGCCCAGTCGGTCGGCGCCCAGTGGCAGTCTCGAAAAGTCGGCAGCATCGGCCATGTCGGCTGCTTCAGTTTTTATCCGACCAAGAATTTAGGCGCTTGCGGTGACGGTGGCGCGGCGACGACAAACGATCCAGCCCTCGCAGCAGAAATGCGAATGCTCAAAGAACACGGACAGTCTTCTAGGTATTTCTACGAAGAGATCGGATACAACAGCCGTTTAGATGCCCTGCAAGCGGTGATTCTCAGCATTAAACTGCGATATCTCGACAGTTGGAACGCCCAGCGACGTTCGATCGCGACACTTTACAGCGAATTTCTCTCCCGCGTGCCCGGAGTTGCCGTCCCCAAAGAATTGCCCTTGGCAAAAGGAGTTTGGAATCAATACACGATCCGGCTGACAAGTCCAGAAGACGCGCAAAATCCCTCTGGCGATTTTCGAGATTCGATGCGAGCTCAGTTGCAGGAATGCGGCATCGGTTCGATGGTTTACTATCCGTTACCTTTGCACCTGCAACCTGTTTACAAATCTTTGGGCTATGTTGTCGGTCAGTTGCCACAGGCTGAGCAAGTTTGTCGCGAAGTCTTGTCTTTGCCGATGTTCCCGGAACTGTCGAGGGATCAACAAGAGCGGACGATTTATGGGCTCAAAGATTGCTTGGCTCATAGCGATCGCATCCGGTAGCTTTGGCGCGAGGGCAAAAGCGAGGCAAACGCAGGAGGATAAAAGAATTGCAGGGTTGCAGGGTTGTGAGAATGTGCAGCGGTCAGGGAGAGAGGTTAAGTATTTTGACTGATCACTTGTACTTTTATGTACTATATTTAATGAAAAGAAACAAATTTAGGCTAGCAATCCGCCTCGAACGGGTGCATTTTCCGCTCGCCTAAAACTTGGAATGCGATCGGTCAATGATGAAGAAGGAAGAAGGAAGAGGTCGGAGGGAAGAAGTCAAGCCTGAAGAAGGAAAAAGGAAGAATAAAGAATGTTTGAACTTTCGACTTCCCATCCCCGATGCCTGATGCCCGATGCCCGATGCCCGATGCCCGATGCCCGATGCCCGATGCCCGATGCCCGATGGCCGATGCCCAATTCTCAATTTAACCTGTAATTTTCTGAAGATAAGAGGAAAATAAACGAGTGCCTCAGTATCAATTCACTCAGGCTAGACGCTACGATCCACAAGCGATCGCTCAGTATTACCGCAACCGTCCTTGGAAAGCAATTTGGCGCGCAATTACCGTTATTTGGTCTTTTGCAGGCTTTGTGCTGGGGATGCTGTGGGACAGTTGGCAGCACTCCGCCGCAGCACACCAGCCGGAACGGGCCACCCACCTGCGACAAATACTCACTCGCTTGGGCCCCACTTTCATTAAAGTCGGCCAAGCCCTTTCTACCAGACCGGATTTGATCCGCAAAGACTTTCTCGAAGAATTGATCAAACTTCAGGATCAATTGCCGCCCTTTGACTCCGCGCGAGCTTTCGAGATAATTGAAGCGGAACTCGATCGCAAAATTAGCGCAACCTACAGCGAAATCTCCCCCGAACCTATCGCCGCGGCAAGTCTCGGTCAAGTCTACCGAGCTCGCCTCCTCACCGGGGAAGCAGTAGCAGTCAAGGTTCAGCGACCGAATTTGCTGCCAGTCTTGAGCCTAGATCTTTATTTAATGCGCTGGGCGGCTGGATGGTTGGGCCCATTGTTGCCGCTGAATCTCGGTCACGACCTCTGTTTAATAGTCGATGAATTCGGTATCAAATTGTTCGAGGAAATTGATTATATCAATGAAGGACGGAATGCCGAGAAATTTGCTACAAATTTTGCCGACGACCCGACAGTAAAAGTTCCGAGTATTTACTGGCGTTATACTTCAAAATGTGTTCTCACTCTCGAATGGATTGAGGGCATCAAGCTGACAGATATAGATCGTGTTAAAGCCGCAGGTTTGGATACCGATAGTTTAATAGAAGTCGGAGTCCGCAGCGGTTTGCGGCAGTTGCTGGAACACGGATTTTTTCACGCTGACCCCCATCCGGGAAATCTCTTTGCCTTAGCGGACGGCCGCATGGCTTACATTGATTTTGGGATGATGGATCAAATGGAAGAAACAACTAAAGAAACTTTGGTTGATTCTGTCGTTCATTTGATCAACAAAGATTACTTACAGTTAGCCAAGGATTTTGTCAAACTTGGCTTTTTGACTCCAGATACAGATATTATGCCGATCGTCCCGGCGCTGGAATCTGTGCTCGGCGATATCGTCGGCGAAAAGGTGTCAGATTTTAACTTCAAGACGATTACAGACCAGTTTTCGGAGTTGATGTATGATTATCCTTTCCGAGTGCCGGCGAAATTTGCCTTAATTATTCGCTCTCTGGTGACAGAAGAAGGTTTGGCCCTGACGCTGAATCCAGATTTCAAGATAGTCGAGGTGGCGTATCCTTATGTAGCGCGGCGTTTGTTGAACGGAGAATCTCCAGCACTGCGGCGGCGTCTGATTGAGGTATTATTCAAGGATGGCAAATTCCAGTGGAACAGGTTAGAGGACATGATCGCGATCGCTAGATCCGATCGCAGTTTCGACTTGCTCCCCACCGCCCAACTAGGCTTGCAATTTTTGCTGTCAGAGGAAGGGTCGTTTTTGAGACGCCAGCTAATCTTAGCTTTGATTGAGGACGATCGGCTCCACACCGAAGAAGTTCGCAGCCTGTGGAACTTAGTCAAGGAAGACTTGCAACCAGGTCGCCTGTTCAACGTTGCTCTAGGCGCTTTGGCGGAGTTTTCCACAGCAGGAGCAGCCACCCTAACTCGATTTTAATTTTTGTCATTAGTCATCAGTCATTAGTCAAAAGACAGTTACTAATTACCAATTACCTTTCTTTACCACAGGGAAGTGCCGGATACGCGGATTTCAGAAAGCAGAGGCGAAAATTCTTTCCTTCTGACTCCTAACTACTAACTAATGACTAATGACTAATGACTAATGATTTCCCAACTTCCAACTACCCAAATTAAGGAATTATTCGTGTATTATTTTCCAGAGCCTCCCTATTTTTTAATGTCGGCGGGATTACTAGCAGGTATGGCCTCCGGCGTAGCATTTGAAGCAACTCTCAAACAAGCCGTACAACAGTGGTCTAAAAATCGTTCTACTCGCACCTTGGCTAACCTGCCAAGGCTGCAATTGGTCATACCTTTTCTGGGAATGGCCGCAGGAATTTGTGTATTTTTAGCTTCGGGGATGGAGATTTTTGGCTTCCCAAAACTACTTTGTTATGCGCTAGCTTTGCCGCTGACGCTACTCACGGGCTGGCTAGTTTGGACTCAGTTGGGCAAGCTTTTGATCGAGCTAGAACGCGGAGGTTCCCAAGCGCTGGATCTGGATTCTTTTGAACAATGAAAGTTAACTGTCAACCCTCTTTTTTGAGAAGGAATGGGGTTGATAGTTGTCTAAGATTATCTATTTGACTCTTTTTGAACGAACCGCAGAGAACGCAGAGAACGCAGAGGGAAAGAAAAAAGAGGCTCATAACTTATGCAGTAATTTTTGTGGCAGTAGTTTCTGTATAAAATCTCAAATATAAAATTTAAAATATAAAATCGAATGGGTATTTTTATTGTTACGGGTGCAGCAGGATTTATCGGATCTAATTTAGTAGAAACTCTTTTAAAGAGAGGGAACACGGTGATAGGTGTTGACGAGCTCAACGATTACTACGATCCGGCATTGAAGCGGAAAAACACTGCACATTTAGAAAAATATCCCGGTTTTGAATTGATTGAGGGAGATATTTTATCTCTGAATTGGCGATTGCTTTTATCCGATGCAGAGGTAATTTTTCACCAGGCGGCGCAAGCGGGAGTCCGCGCAAGCTGGGGCGACGGTTTCCGCAGTTATACGGAACGCAATATTAACGCTACCCAAGTATTGTTAGAAGCGGCAAAAGATGCGCCCAATTTACAAAAGTTTGTGTATGCCTCATCGTCTTCAATTTACGGAAATGCTGAAGCTTTCCCCACGAATGAAAAGGCTTGTCCGCAGCCGGTTTCTCCCTACGGAATTACGAAGTTAGCCGGTGAACGTTTGTGCGGACTTTATTACAAAAATTTTGGCGTTCCGACTACTTCCCTGCGCTATTTTACTGTTTACGGGCCGAGACAGCGCCCCGATATGGCTTTTCACAAGTTTTTTAAGTCGATTTTGTTTGACGAGGCGATTTCAATTTTCGGCGACGGATTGCAAACGCGGGATTTTACGTTTATCAGCGATTGCGTTGCTGCGAATTTAGCGGCGGCTGAGGTTCCGGAAGCTGCGGGGGAAGTTTTTAATATTGGTGGGGGAAGTCGGGTGGTTTTGAAAGAAGTTATTGATACAATACAGAGGATAGTCGATCGACCTATTCGGATAGATTTTACCGAAGCTGCGACGGGAGACGCGCGGCACACTAGCGCGGATGTGTCTAAAGCCAAGAAAATCTTAGGTTATCAGCCGCAGGTTGCTTTAGAAGAAGGTTTAAGGCGCGAATGGGAGTGGATTCAGTCTTTGTACAGTTAGATACTATTTATCCCATAAATTCCGCAACTTAAATTGAACATTGTTAACTTTTTGAATTCCCCAACTTTTGAGACTTCTCTGCAAGCGAACCAACAAATTTAAACGTGCGAGTTTTGGCTGTGTTTCCGGCGAATTCAAATAGCGGTAGTGCAGAAATACGTCTCGGTAGGGAATCTCAACATCTTCACCAGCACACAATTGATTAATTTTGGCAGCCGAAATACTCATGTAATGCAAATAAGTAAGCCGCCGTCCTTTATCATATAAAACATTATCTATCACATCAAATTGAGAAGACCAATGATTTCCCGTTACCTGTCCGGATTGAGCATATGCAAAGTTGTAAAAAGATATTTTGCTACGGGCGACTAAATAGTTAAATAAAGATTGGTCAGGGTTCCCTAAAGACATAATTTCCGCTTCTCCTGATGTTAATTTTTCTAAAAATTGAGAGCAATTATTTTGATTGAAAACCCCGGCTTTTGACGCAAACCAACCTGCACAAAAAGTATGAGATTGCAGTTCGTCAATATTTAAAATCTGAGGTAATTTTGGGGAGGACAAATCAAATATATAATTGAGGTCAGATTTGTATTGAAAATCGTTTGCTACCCAATCAAAATCATCAAGCTTTTGATAAATATAATCTAGAGAACCCATTAACAGAGTGTCTGCGTCAAAATAGATAAATTTATCAAAAGGGCCGTCGAAACAACATAATTTTCGGTGCATTTCCAAACATTGAACAGGTTTCCAACCGTTAGCTTGCCAAACTTTTTGAGCTTTTGCATGAGTTTTCCAAGCTTGAGTCGCAAAGTCTTCCCAGAAAATGATTGAATCGCTATTTTCAAACAGGGTGACATGAGGACGAGTCGCAATTTCTACTTGCACTTTTTTCAGTCGATTATCATAGGGAATGATACAAACAGGAATATTTTTTGCCCCGTTGACTTCGAGACTGTTTAATAAAGCGACTAAGTGGTCGAAAACAACATCGTTTGCTAGAATATAAATGCCATCAGTCATAGTTTTTTAGTTAATAAGTAACCCAGCGCCTATATATTGCTTTTTAGGTGCGGGCAAGATGCCCACACCACAAGAAATAAAATTTATAGATTGTGGAACAGGCATCTTGCCTGTTATTCCAAGCTTTTTTGGTATCAAAAACACAACAAAATTTATGAATTGTGGAACAGGCATCTTGCCTGTTCTTCCAAGCTTGTTGATAATGATAAAACATATGACCTTATCCTCACCTACTGAAAGCCCGAAAAAAAACATCTACTAAATTTGGTTTTTCCTCATTGAGATAACGATAATGTTTCCAAAGTTTCCAATAAGGACTACCCGATTTAATTGGTATTCCAGCCCAGTGAATGTATTTTAACCTTTTGCCTTTGTCATAAAGAACATAATCTATTTCTTGAAAATGCTTGGAACCAGCCCAGCTTCCAGGTTCGGTTGCTGAATCTTTAACAAGATTGCAGCGCTTGGGAATCAGCTTAAGAATGATATAATTTAGTATAGGTTGGTCTGTGACATTTTGAGTAAAGTCAAAATATTCTCGATGCTGCGAACATTCTCGCAAAATTTCATACATTTGCGATTCGGTAATAGTTCCTTTTCGGGAGGCCCAAAAACCGCTGTTGAATACATCTTGAAGCTGTGAGTCGGTAAAGATATTCTGTTGTTTTACAGCAGGTAAAAATACATTTCGCACTTTTTCGCTGAGGTGGTGGTAGTCGCAGCAAAAAAAGTCTACTTCTGATAGTTTGTTTAAGTTGGCTGCGATGTCTTCAAAGACGATGATATCGGTATCGATGTACAGAAATTCGTCAAGGGGGCCAAACCAGGCGGCGAGTTTTCGCATTTTGTTGGGAAGGGCTAAAAAGTTACGATCGAACGTTTGGCCAATTTCTCTGGTAAACTGTTCCACAAACTCCAGATTTGGGAACAATTGCACGCCGTGGAGACTGCTGAGTGCGGCTGCGACTTGCTGATAATTGTCGTCGAAGGGAATCAAAAAAATTGGTACTTGACAATTGTACAGACGTATGCTGTTTAAAAGGGCGATCGCACTTTCGATCACCTTATCATTCGCAACAATATAAATACCGCGATTCATACATTTATCCTCAACCTTCTCAATACCCTTTTTAACAAATTCGGCGCAGAAACCTCACTATAAGACTTTGGCGCTTGGGCAAAAATTGGACGCTTGGACGGTTCGCGGAGATAGCGGTAATGCAGGAACAAATCGCCATAGGGAAACTCAATATTTTCGCCCGCACAAACTCTCCGAATTAAATCCGGCGGCACACCAATATAATGAATGTAAGTAAGTCGGTTTCCCTTGTCGTACAAAATCCTATCTTGCTCTTCAAAATGTTTGGAAGTGACGCTGCACCCAGTTTTTTCGGCATCCGGGAGGCTATAAGCAAAATTATAGCTATTCATCCCCGTTTTCATCACCATATAATTGAGCAACGGCTGTTCTCCCGCACCTTCATAGAGAATCTCCGCCTCGCCCGATTGCAGTTGAGCTAACAGCCATTCCCTAGTATCTTGCTCAAACAATCCTTGCTTGCTGGCGTAAAATCCCGAACAAAATATTTTCGAGTCTATCCGGTTTTGCTCAAAAACTTCGAGGAGTTTTGGTGACTGAATATTGTATACTTTAGTGGGGTCGCGAAATTGAAAATCATAAACCACAAAATCCGATTCCTCTAACTTCTGAAAAACCGCATCAAAAGAATTCATCACCAGAGTATCCGCATCCATGTAGATAAACTTTTCAAACGGGCCGTCGAAAGCGCAAAAGCGCCGATGTGCGCCGTAAAGCCGGAATTTTTTGCGGTTCAAACGCTCGGGTGCGGCTGCTTGCATGAATTTGTCCCATCGCTGAATAGATGCGCTATCTTCATAAATAAAGACGTTGGGACGGTTAACAATTTCAGCTTTGATTTGCTCTATTTTGTCGTCGAAAGGATAAATACAGACAGGAGTATTTGAGCCTAAGATAACTTCAATACTGTTGAGCAAAGCAATTAGTTGGTCGTAAACTGTGTCGTTTGCAAGCGTGCAAATTCCATTCATATCTATAGTCTCGCGAAGGCGGACTTTGTTTGTGTCGTTGCGGTTTCCACCGCCGAATCATTTAGTAAAATGGTAGAGGAGGGCGATCCAGGGGAGGCTAGGAAATAGGAATATCCAAAGAACAAGCTACACGAAAACCCCAGTATCTGTGACCCTCACCTGCCAAATACCAATAACGACTCATGCTACGGCAATAGGGAGCCTCATCTTCCCAGGAACCGCCACGCAGAACTCGGTTATCATCTGTACCAGTTTCCCAAGAACTCCCGTCAGAAGGCGCGTCGATGTAGCTACTGTGCCGCCTATCACTGCACCATTCACAAACGTTCCCGTGCATATCGTAAAGTCCAAAAGCATTCGGAGGAAAACTCCCGACATTAGTTGTTTTTCGACGGTTAACTGGCGATTTTGGAACACGGCAGAACTCATTTTGCTTGTAATTCGCTAGATTGAATGTAATAGTTTCCCCAAAATGAAATGGGGTTGTTGTGCCGGCTCGACAGGCGTATTCCCATTCTGCTTCACTCAGGAGGCGATACTTTTTCCCGGTTTTTTGCGATAGTTTGCTACAGAGTTCGACGGCATCATTCCAGGATACTTGTTCTACAGGAAGTTTTTCACTTTTGAAATAGGAGGGTTGGTTTCCCATCACTGCTTGCCACTGTGCTTGGGTGATGGGATATTTGCCTGCATAAAAAGCCGGTACTGTGACTTCATGCTGCGGCCTTGCAAAATCATCTATAAGTTTCTCTGTTACTGGCGAACCCATTATAAATGTGCCACCTGAAATATAAACCATTTCCAGCATAACTCCGTTACCTAAGTCTTCTGGGAAGAAGCGAGCAGAGGACGTATTACGACTGTTTTCTGTTCCTTTAGGATCAACGGTGATGACATCAAACTCAAAAGTAGGCAAATTGTTTGGTAAATGCAACTTTTCCTTTAAATCTTCTATCTTTTGCAGGAGCAAATATGCAGCCAATTTCACCTTTATTGATTCATCTTGCAGTGTCCCAATTATTAAATCTAAACCTGTATCTCCATATTTGAGCGCTTCAGACAGTGCAGCAATTTTCACCTCGACAATCGGTGAAGCCAAACGACTCTTAACACCGGGAATCCCGCCTAAAACAGCCGCAGCGAATGGCACTTGAGATTCACCGCCCTTGACGGCATCGTATTCTCTGGGTTGATTTTGGTTTTCTGTCATCGCGCTATTTCCTTAGATACAAACTTAGACAGCCAATTGAGCAGGTTCAATTCGTGGAGAATGATTTGTCTGGCTTCGGCAATTTTCTCCCTGGCTTCATGCCAATAATCCGCATTAGCCACAACCTCTTTAATAAATTCTACTCCCTTCTCATCCAGACTGGGCAGCCGTAGAAAACTCCCCGCCGGCAACAACTTATCCGCCGCCGAACCGCCGTAATAAATTGGCAAGCACCAAGCTAATAAGGCATCCCAAAGCTTCTCGCTGACATACCAATCGTTTTCGGCATAATTTTCTATAGCTAAGTTGTAATAGTATGGCGCGACGGCGTGCCATTTATTGTTCACAGTGCCGTTACCGCGCGCCCAAGTTGGCAAGTTTCGCCCGTAAAGGTCAAAATCCAATTCTTGCGATCGCAGCAATTTGATAAAGTCTAATCTCTGGCGGTGGTTGGCGGTGCGGCTAACACCTGAAGTAATCCAAGAACAGGATTTAGTTTTCGGCGGCGCAGGCATTTCATCGAGTTCTCGAAACGAGTTAGAGTGATACCAAATCGCGGGCATATAATCGGGTTTTGGCGCGAAATCGTCGGGTCCGGAAACGTAACCGCAATAAAGTTTGGCTTGTTCGTAGTTGGCTTTGGTAATTTCAATAACTTCTGGTAATGGTGGCTCGCGGATCAGGTAAATTATGCGCTCCTTGGGCACACCGCGCATTTTTTTTTGAAAGTCATTTTCTTGGTTGTGATGCCTGTAGCGACGTATTTTATCGACCCACGATTGCTTTTTAGGCGGTTGGGAAAAGTCGAATTGATACATGAGTAAAAAGTCTGGTTCGGGGTGGTTTGCGAGCATTTGAAGGTTTCCCCATTTGCCGAAGTTTTGGGGGGTTTGTTGCCACAGCCAGTCGCTTTGGTTCATGCCTGGGTAGGTGGTGATTGTGCCGATAATTTTTGGGTTCATATCTAATAATAAATCTGGTTTTTGCGTGTGGGCGGGGCGGGTTTATGAGATTATTAATTTTAGGCGATGATTGTTGGTAAAACCCGCCCCGGAGGATTTTAAAGTTATCGGATGAGAATTAATGAATGATTTGCGATCGCACTTGGTCATCCACATAATTCAAAATTCTCTCTATCCTATTTTCCCAGGAAAATTGCTTGACAAAATCCATTGTTTCTGCATAACCTTCGCTTTTTCTCGGATATTTGGTTAAACTATCTCGAATGCTTTGCGCGAAATGGTGCGGGTTATCCGGTTCGCACCAAGTTGCTGCTATATTTCCCGATTTAAATTCCATTAAAGATGCAATCTCCGTCGCTACAATCGGAGTTCCCGATGCCATGTAATCAAAAAATTTTAAAGGAGATGTGAACGTCGCGGCCTCTGTCAAACAGTGAGGGTGAGCCAAAACATCGGCTGCTTGCAGCAAGCTAGCCAGTTGATTTTGAGGGAGGTAGCCGAGAAATTTAATGTTGTTAACTTGTTTGGATTTGGCTAACTGCTGGTAGGCTGTTACTTGGGATGAATCACCGCCCGCGATCGCAAATTGAACTCGCGGCAACTCCAGGGCCACATCCACTAGCATATCGACACCTTTAAACGGGTAAAGTCCGCCTGCATAAACTGCTAAATGCTGTCTGTCATCTTCTAATAATTGCTGTCGCCAATTCTGGGCAGCTTCTGTTTGTCTCGCGAGAAACAAATGGTTAAAACCGTTGTGCAGCGTAATTACTTTTTCCGGCGGCATACCATTCAAAATCATGCTGTATCGCACTGTATCGGCAACAGTTACGGTAATCTGAAACAGAGGATTGCGGACAATTTCTGATTCAAATTGCTTGTTTTCATGGTGGTGCTGTTCGTAGATAGCGGGAATTCCGTTTTTAACTGCTGCTTTGACAAAGTTCCAGTCGCGGGTGTGGACAATTTTAGTTGATTTTCGCAGGTGAATCGGTAAATAGTATTTTGATACTATTGTACTGGAACTCGTCCACTTGCTGTCGAAAAGGTCGATCGGCCAAGGCACAGGCAAATCTGCTATTTTTAATTTTTCCTGAATATTGTAAATTTTGGCAAGTTTGTCATCCGGTTTCCTCGGTTGAAAAGGAAAAAGCAAATCAACCGGATTCAATGCACTCCAGCCTTTGCGGAGGTATACCAAAACTGCTGGATAACCGAGATTTGCTGCGGCATTGGCAGAGTGCGCAACTTGAACTAAACTCGCTACATTGGGTTGCGGTAAAATATTTCTGGTAAAAAATACATAATATTTACACATCGTAATTGGTAATTGGTAATTGTTGACTGTGCAGACTGTTGACTAATGACTGCTGACTGCTGACAACTGCCAACTGCGAACTCACTACTTTTTAAGAGCCTGACGCTTAATAATATATTCTATAGATTCTAAAGTCTTGACAATATTAGCAGCCGAGTCATATGATTTACTGATTAACTCCTCTCTTTCTTCAGAAGAGTCTCCCATTTCATCTACTAGCACTGTGAGGAAATTTATCATGAAATTCAGGCTAGTGCGAATTTCGTAAGAACCTCTAATTAGAGCTTCATCGCGAGCGCTGTCTTCGGCAAATTGCACTGAATACAATTTAGTGTAGTCACCTCCTTTTGCTAGCAATTCTTTGTGGGAACCCATTTCTACTACTTGTCCCTCCTTGATCACGGCGATTTTGTTGGCTTTTTGGACTGTGGAGAGGCGATGGGCGATGACCAAGGTTGTGCGATCGCAGCTCAATTTCTCGATCGCCGCTTGCACGTATTTTTCCGAAACCGTATCCAGCGAACTCGTTGCTTCATCTAAAATTAAGATTTCCGGGTTTTGCAGCAAAGCTCTAGCAATTGAAATTCTCTGACGCTGCCCTCCCGATAATATCTTGCCCCGATCGCCAATTTGAGTATCCCACCCCTGCGGCAACAGTTGGATAAACTCGTAAGCATTCGCTCCCTTCGCCGCTTCCACAATTTCTTCCTCACTCGCATCGGGCTTAGCGTAAGCAATATTTTCGCGTACAGAAGCATTAAACAAAAACGTATCTTGGCTAACAATACCCATCGCTTTTCTCAGACTTTTCATCTCAAATTCGCGCAAATCCCTGCCATCGATCGAGATATGACCTTCAGTAGGATCGTAAAATCTCGGCAGTAAATCTGCCAAAGTTGACTTGCCAGAACCCGAAGCTCCTACCAAAGCCAAAGTAGTGCCGTGAGGTAGAAATAAATCAACTTCTTTAAGAAAAAATTTTTCGTTGTTAGGATAACTAAAAGATATTTTATTAAAATGAATTCCCGATTTCAAAGGAGTGTACGGCACAGAACCGTTCAGCATAAAGGGCTTGTCGTCATACCTCAAAAAATCATTAACCACTTCTACACTAGCCGAGGTACTAGCAAATTGACTGCGCCCGCTATTCAACTGAGAAATTAAAGGAATTAACCTAATAAGTACCAATAAATAGGTTAATAAAATTGTAGAGATAGACTCGATCTCATTTGCAAATAGTGTGCGACCTATAAATACAATCAAAATTATAACTATTAAATTAACAACTTCGTTAATTGGGCCGATCGCCGCATAATTTACCTGAGCCTGAAAATCCGCTTCTTCTCGCCTTTGAATTAAATGCTTGAGCCGCTGATACTCGCTTTCCTCGTTCCCCGTTGACTTGACCAGCCGAATCCCAGTAAGGGTTTCCAGCACCCTAACCGAATAATCTTTCGACATTTCAGAAAGCTGGGAGCCAAAATGCTTGGAACGGTTAATAATATATTGATTTGCCCAAGCAACTAATGCCAGCAAAACTGTAGCTGTCACCGTCAGTTTCCACGAGAGAGAAAGCAGCAGACCCACAAACACCAAAACAGTCATTGAGGTAGTAAACATTGCGATCGCCGTGCTAACTGCACTAGCAGTCCGACCAATCTCTCCGCCCAATCTATTAATTAAATCCCCGACTTTAGTTTGAGAGTAAAACTCTAAATCTACTTCTAACAACAACCGCACGCCTGCTTCTCGCAAATCAGAAGTCAGAGAGCGCGTCAGAGAAGTAGCTACTAAAGTATTGATATAACTCGTAACATTTTTAAAAAAAATTGCCAGCACAATCGCCCCGGTCATCAACATTAAACGCTGATTTTCGGGCATTCCCTCAAAGGGATGCATCAAAGTTTTAATTAGAGGTGGAGCGCCGCGCAGCTCGATAGTTTCCTCTAAAAAACTTAAAAGCACTGGTACAATTAGAGTAGTGCTGATACCGTTAAATAAAGCGCCAGCAAAGCCCAGCATCACAGTTAAGATAATTCTGCCGGGATATCGTCTGGCAAATTTTAGGAGTAGCTTATTGGCAGACATAAAGCATTCCCAGCTAAACAATACGACATATCAAAATATTCTTTAATGACAGCCAGTTTTTCTTCCTCCATTGAGTCGATTTAAAATTACCTTGACATACCTGCAATTATATCTGAGAGTATTGGTGCCATTGCTTGAATGCTATATTTTTTCACACATCTTTCCCGAGCTTTCATTCCTTGCAAATTCGCGGCAGTCACATTTTGAAATATCCATTGAATTTTTTGTGAAATTTGAGCGGGAGAACTCGGATCGACTAAATAACCGGTTCCCCCTAAAATTGCTGGAATATCCCCCACTCGCGTAGACAAAACAGGCTTAGCCATTGCCATGCCATCTGTCAGCTTGAGCGGAAACTGAGCCACGGCTGTGAGAGTTTCTCGCTGAGGAACAACGACAACATGAGCCGCCGCTACAACGGACGGCATCATGTCGACTGGAAACCTTGGCAGTTTAACAATCCAACGCCCCCATTGTTTCACAAGTTTATCATCATAATCATCATAAGGGCTTCCACCAACGATCGCTAATTTTAAATCGGGTTCATTTAACTGTTCGAGGGCCATCAAAACATCCTCAACGCCTTTGTGAGGCCGCGGCGCACCGGGAAACATTAAGATTCTATAGCCGGACAAGCCGTAACGCTGTCTGCTTAATTCAGGATTGTATTTAGCAGGGTCGAACATTGCAGTATCCTTGCCATTAGGCATATATACACCACCAAAACGCTGTTTTAAAAACTCAGTATCAACGGTGACTGCATCAGCACTGTGGATTAGACTTTCCATCCACTTGAGATAGAGGGGATGATCGGGTTCTCTTAATTGACCGTTGTGTTTAAAAATATCTCGATAAAGTTGTTTGAAAGAGGGACGGTATTGCCATTCATCTCCACCGTACCAGCTCAGTTCCCAGTCGTCTATATCTAAAATTATAGAGTGGCGAGTCGCCAGTTTTTTTAGCAGCGATAAACCCAAGCTTGTAGGTTTAGGTTTGACTGCATAAATAATATCCCCATCTATTTTTTTCCAAAGTTTTTGAGCATCCATCAAAAACCCCGGATAATTTTGAGCTGGTATCGCACATACCGGGATGTTTCTGGGAGGAATAGCATACAAGTCCTTGCCAAACTGAAATCCCACTACTTCTACATCACATTTAAGCTCGCTCAGGACTTGAGCTAAAAGAAAAGCACGAATTGCACCTCCTCCTGACAAATCGCTCACTACTAATGAAACTTTCACTGAGGATTTTGTTGAAAACATTTGTTTGATTTTCCTGCTTAACCGAGCTTTTGTCAAGGCAATCGGGACTTGCTCGCCTAGCAAAGAAACCGGGTTTTTAACCAGGGGAAAGGGCAGCAACGAAGTATTTGGGTAAAACAAACGGGTGATGCACCCAGGACTGTTATTCAAGCCAGCAATACTTATTATAGGTAAATTTTCGGAGATGTTGAGGCTAATTTTTTTATATTGTTGCCTGAGTTTTGTTGCTTTTGATGGAGTTAGCTTAGCCAACCAACTTTAATTATTTTAAACGCCAAGGATTGTTAAGTTGATTTGGTAAAAATATTTTAGCCGTGCGATCGACTATTCTAGTAAAGAGCGATCGCGTCACGTTCTTGGCGTACTGAGGGCGGTAAGGATAAGTGCAGTGCATTACTTTAATCGGTTTGTCGATCGCATAAATTTCCTTCCACTTATCCAAGTAGTTGTAAACCGGCGACAAAGTTGTCATTTTCGGTTTCACAGATTCAACAGCCGCTGCAAAAGCACCTTGGTCTTTTAAGAGTAGCACATTTTGATGTGCAACTACCATCTCGAAATATTTCTTAAAGTTTGTGAACAATTCCTGAGTTTTACTGCTTTTCGTAAAAGCGATAAATCCGCCATTGTATTGAATGCTATTTTCATTTAGCGGCAATCCGACAGACTGCAAAGTTGACAGAATATCCTGCTTGACTCTTAATAAATTTGCAGCTTTAGCAATCGCAGGCTGCACATCTTCGGTCACCAACAAATCCACCCCGTCAAGAAAATCAAAAACCTCATCTATTGGCGACAGCAAACAAATATCACAATCCATATAAATAGTTTTCTCAAACAGAGATTCCCGGTACAAAGCCAGCTTAGCTAGCCGCGACGCTAAAACAGGATTTTCGCGATCGGGTGCAGGTTTCAATATGACATTTCCGAACACCTGAAGTAAAGGATATAAAATTAGAGGTACTCTATCTATTAAAATAATAATTGGTTCGCGGTGAAACTTCCTCACAGACGCCAGAAAATGAACGCAATCCTGGAAAGAGTAAAGACCGGTTAAAATAGTGATAAATCCCTTAACTGCTAATTTATTTGAATTCATTAATTTACTTATTAATTTACTTATTGACCTCAGTGTGTCCACTCCCAAAAACTCTCACTCCAGTCATCTCGACTGTGATAGATTCCTTGCCATTCATAAAAATGTACAAAATCTTTCAGGTTAATTGTTTTATTGGCATTGCGGATCATATAAAGAGGTTTATCTGCATAAAAAGAAGCCCACATAGTATAACTGCTAGGCGGCCCGGCAACATAGTCGCACTCAGCCAGAGCATAGATATCTTCAATTAAATGACCGCTGCCAAATCCACAGTTAAAATTCTCAAATAAGCTCGGATTTTGCGGAATATTAGAACAAATCAAAAACTCGATCTTTTTTCCTTCAAATAGCCTTACCACAGAATTCATGACTTCTAAATATTGCTCAGTTGTGTAAAAGTATCTCCCCTTTTGATGCTGAGCATAATCTCCTTGGCGGATGTGAATTCCGACGAGCATATCAGAGTTATTTTTTAAATTCAATATCAAACGATCTACATTGATTCTATATCGCTCTAATGGTTCAAAGTAGGCTCTAATCGGGTCGGCATACTTGTGTAACTTGGGGACATCTTCTACAAACCAGCCATCTCGAAACAGCCAGCCTTGAAAACAAACAATTGAACCGTGCTTGATTTGTTCGATGTCCTGATATGTGAGCCAACTAAAAGGTTGTTTTCGGGTTATTTCTTGCGTTTTTAATATTTTTTTGTTGCTTAAATACTTAATAAAATTATAATATTTGCTTCTGACAAAATTGTTACCTGCTGCGGTAAAATATGGAGGAGGATAACAACACAAAAAATCCCCAGCGGTTCCCACAAAGAATTCTGCATATTCGTCAAAAGCAGGATTGAGAACAGTTAAATTATGCTCGATCGCCCAAGCAATGAAATTAGCAAAAAGTAGCAGTCGGTTGCCGAGCTGTCCCGATTTAGCAGATATTATTAGCATATTGTATTTTTGGGGCGGGCGGGACGCCCACCCCACAAGAATTCAATCAAACTTTGCTGTAATGGTAAGGTGCGCAATGCCGACCCTACATACTAAGAGCTGTGGCGTTTCTGGTGCCACTGCCAAGCATGGGAGATAATGTTCTTAATGTCGGGATATTCTGGAGACCAACCCAAGGTTTTGATGGCTTTCTCGCTGCTGCCAACCAAAGAAGGCGGGTCTCCCGGACGCCGTTCACGCTCAACAGCTTTAATCTCTTTTCCCGTCACTTGGCGAGCCGCTTCTATCACCTCTTTCACCGAAAACCCGCCGCCGTTGCCCAAATTAAAGAAATCAGATTTGCCACCATTTAGCAAATATTCTAATCCTAAAATGTGAGCAGATGCCAAATCGTTAACGTGAATGTAATCCCGAATGCAAGTACCGTCAGGAGTATCGTAATCGGTGCCAAAAATCGCGATCGAATCTCGTTTCCCCAAAGCAGCGAACAACACCAGCGGGATCAGGTGAGTTTCTGGATTGTGATCCTCTCCTATCAACCCGTTTGGATCGGCCCCAGCCGCGTTAAAATAGCGGAAACAAACAGACTTGAAATTGTACGCAGCGTCAAAATCCGACAAAATCCGTTCTACCATTAACTTAGTAGCACCGTAGGGATTGATCGGGTTTTGTGGGTGGTCTTCTGTGAGCGGGATTTTCTGCGGTACGCCGTAAGTCGCGCAAGTAGAAGAAAACACCAATTTATTCACCCCAGCACCAATCATTGCTTCCAAAAGGGTAATAGTACCGATGACATTGTTGCGGTAATATTTAGCTGGATCGGTAACTGATTCGCCCACGTAAGCGTATGCAGAAAAGTGCATTACCGCATCAATCTTGTGCTTAGCAAATAGGTTATCGAGAAGAGTGCGATCGCTCGTATCGCCAACTATAAACTCCACCTGCAAAGCTTTCTCTACTATATCTCGGTGACCGTAAACTAAATTATCCAAAATCACCACACCGTAACCGGCGTTTTTCAGCGCTAATACCGCGTGAGAGCCAATATATCCAGCTCCGCCCGTCACCAAAATAGTTGGTTTGTCTGCACTCATTTTCTTCTGCCTGTTTTTGTAGCTGGGATTGCCAAGAGCCTTGTTAATTTGAGACTTCCACATCTGACGCTTTCACACTCCGCGCGAGCCGGAGAATTCAAGCGAAATATATAGGCTTTGCTGTGCCCGACGGGACGCTCGCACTCCTAAAAAACGCTTTTTACACTCCAGACAGATGCTGAGGGAGCAAGTCTTTCTGTTCAATCGATAAACTTGAGGCGACCAATTTGGATATAATCAAATATCCGATTGATTTGATGTCGATCCTCTTCTGAAATTTTATCATCTGAGAGGAGAGCTGAAGTCAAAAATAAATGTTCCCGGCGAGTGATCTTGTCAGACGCTACAATCCGATCGACCCTTTGAGAAATTGTTAAGTTCGATTTGTTGGGAGATGTTCGCATTTATTCGATCGCTTTTATGTCACAATAGTTAAACGGGATTGCAGTTTTTGACCCAAAACCAAAAATCGTGCGTACCCGACTGTAAATCAATTTGCTCAACAGCAGAAAGAAGGTATTAGAGTTTTACTTCCAAAGATAGATGTGCGGAATTGATAATTCGCCATTAAGTCTTCCGATAGCGTTCAGACTAATTTAATTATATAATATTTTTCCTAGAGAGGCAGTTTTCTATGCAGGTTTATCGGCTTCCGGTACTGTCAGACAATTACATTTTCTTGCTGCACGACCCCGATCGCCGCACTGCAGCCGTCGTCGATCCAGCCGCTTCAGAGCCGGTCTTGCAGCAACTGATCTCGCTCGGAGCGGAATTAACAGCAATTTTCAATACGCACCACCACAGCGACCACGTAGGCGGCAACCAGCAACTGATCGATCGCTTTCCCCAAATTAAAGTTTACGGCGGCGCAGAAGACCGAGGCAGAATACCCGGACAGCAAGTCTTTTTACAAGCGGGCGATCGTGTTGAATTTGGTGGCCGAAGCGCCGAAATCTTCTTTGTACCCGGCCACACAAAAGCTCACATCGCCTACTATTTCCCCCCCAGCAACCCAGGGGAAAGCGGCGAATTGTTCTGCGGCGACACTTTATTTGCTGGAGGCTGCGGCAGACTATTTGAAGGCACTCCAACTCAAATGGTAGCCTCCCTCGGGCAACTGCGAAACTTGCCGGACAATACAAGAGTTTGGTGCGCCCACGAATACACGCTGAAAAACTTGCAATTTGCCATCAGCGTAGATGGCGACAATCCCGATCTGCAGCAGCGCTGGGGCGAAGTCAAGGAAGCGCGCAGTCGATCGCAACCTACAATACCATCATCGATCGGCCTGGAAAAAAGCACAAACCCATTTTTGCGCTGGGATTTTCCCAATCTCCAATCAGCCACCAACACCCGCGATCCAGTGCAAACCTTCGCTCGATTGCGCGGCATGAAAGACCGATTTTGACCAGTACCAAGAATAAATATCACAATATCGAGCCATAATTCATTGGGGCTGAGCTTCCCATTGTTTCGGTATTGTAGTAAAACTTCATTGAGTTTATAGGCAATTATAAACAATAATTGTATTATGTTGTGAGTGGTGAACAAGGAATAGGCATAGCCCAAAGAGCGGAAGTCCCAAATGCAACTAACAGAGAGGCACATCATTAAATCAACGGAACACCGTTTCGCCCAGATTGACGAACTAGCTTTCAAGTCCAAAAACCTCTACAATGCCGCTAATTACGTCATTCGTCAGAGCTTTATTTATGGATGGAACTATGTCAATTACAACGAAATGAATCGTTTGATGAAGTCTCACGAAGCATATAAGGCTTTGCCTGCCAAGGTCAGTCAGCAAATCTTGATGGTGCTAGACAAGAATTGGAAATCGTTTTTTGAAGCCGTTAAAGCTTACAAAGCTGACTCTTCAAGATTCACGGGTCGCCCGAAACTACCAAAGTACAAAGATAAGATCAAAGGGCGAAACCTTCTCGTCTACACGATTCAAGCGATTAGTAGCAAACAGTTGAAGAAGGGAGTTATTAAACTTTCTGGGACTGACTTTTTAATCAAAACTAAAGTCAATCCCAACCAGATTTGTCAAGTTAGAGTGGTTCCGAAATGTGATTCCTATGTAATGGAGGTGATTTATGATGAACCGGAGTCCACCATCAGCAATGCCAACTCTGTAGCTAGTATTGATTTAGGATTGGATAATTTAGTGGCGTTAACTTCAAATCAACCGGGATTTATCCCTTTGTTGGTTAACGGGCGACCATTGAAATCGATCAACCAGTTCTATAACAAGCGAAAAGCACGACTACAATCCCAGTTAAAAAGAAATCGTCAAACCACACCCCGGATTCAGCGGTTAACTCGCTGTCGCAATCAAAAAGTTGATAATTATTTGCATCATGCTAGTCGTGTGATAGTTGACCATTTGGTAGCGAAACAAATTGGAACGCTAGTAATCGGCAAAAATGCACAGTGGAAAACCGATATCGGTCTAGGTAAACAAACTAACCAAAATTTTGTCAGTATCCCTCACTCTCGATTAATTGAGATGTTAGAATACAAAGCTCGGTTGGTGGGAATCACAGTCATTGTGCAGGAAGAATCCTACACGTCCAGAGCAAGTTTTGTGGGTTTAGACCCAATGCCTGTTTATGGAAAAACAGAAAAAGAGCCTGTGTTTACTGGTAAGCGGATTAAGCGGGGTTTGTACAAAACATCGACTGGTCAGCTAATTAATTCCGATGTGAATGCAGCGTACAATATCCTCAGAAAAGCAATCCCAAATGCGTTCAGCGATGGGATAGGGAGCTGCGTAGTTCAGCCGAGGCGGGTCGATCCGCTCAAAGTAAAAGTGAAAGGGGAGGGGCTTAACGCCTCCCATGTCTATAAATGACTATACTTTTGCCAGCTATCGTGGTTGTTCCATACTTGCTCGCATTTGAAACAGCCCAAAAATTGCCCGTCGCCTGTGCTGAATCTTGCCAGTGGTTAAGACGTGGGATTCTACTCTAAAATAAATGGTCTAGATATATATATTTCAGCAGGACGATCCACATCGCTCTTAGGTTTGAATTTTCACCCTGATTAAATCAAAAGTTCCTCTGGTTATTTCCCTATTATTCATGTGCGCGATTGGCTTTGCCAAAAGTAAAACGAGCGTTGTTAGAAACCGATGCAAAATCCACGCAATACTGAACTCCAGCCGAAAATCGACCCTTCTGTTTCAACGGATTCTAACAAACCCCTCTACCCAGGCGCGCCTTTGCCAACAGATGTAGGGATGCTTCTGCAATTAGCAGATGGTAGCATTCAGGGGTGCAATTCTCACGCCCAGGAGCTGTTGGGGATGACAGCACAACAGATGCAGGGCTGCACTTCAATAAATAGTCTGCTGCAGACTGTGCGTGAAGATGGCTCGGATTTTCCCGGCGAGACGCATCCGGCGATGGTGGCGCTGCAAACCGGGCAACCATGCTCAAATGTCATCATGGGCTTTTATCAGCCACAGGGAAAATTGATTTGGTTGACGCTCAATTCTCAACCTTTATTTCAGGGAGATCGATCGACTCCCTATGCGGTAGTAACAACCTTCACTGCTATCGCTCAACAAAAGCCCGAACCAGTCACTCACGCGCCCGCGCAACAACTGTCAGACACCCTCGAAAGTATTTCGGACGGGTTCTTTGCTTTGGATCGAGACTGGCGATTTACCTACGTCAATTTGCAAGCGGCGCGGTGGCTGAATCGAGCCTCGAAAGATTTGATTGGCAACAGCATTTGGGAAGAGTTTCCCGAATCAGTGGGCAGTTTGTTTGAGCGGGAATATCGCCACGCTGCCACCTTCCAAGTTACAGTTAGTTTTGAATCTTTTTATCCGCCGCTCAATGCTTGGTATGCGGTACGAGCGTATCCTATCCCATCGGGACTTGCGGTTTATTTTCAAGATGTGACTGAGCAGAAGGCGGCTCGGGCTGTTTTTATTAAACAAGCGCAAACTGTGCAGCAACAACTAGCAGAAATCGAGGCGATTTATGCTAGTGCGCCGATCGGACTTTGCTTTATCGATACCGAGTTGCGGTTTGTCCGCCTCAACGATCGGCTAGCAGAAATTAACCGAGTTCCAGCCGCCGCCCACATCGGCAAAACATTGCGCGAAATCTTGCCAGAAATGGCAGATGATTTAGAGCCGCTTTACCAACAAGTTATTGAAACTAAAGTTCCGCTCAAACAGCTCGAAGTTCGCAGGACGAACTCACCGCAGGGAGTCGAGCAGGATTGGCTGTTGAGTCTCTATCCGCTGAAAGCCGAGGACGATCGCGTGCTGGGCGTGAATGTGACGGTGCATGAAATTACCGATCGCAAAGCTACCCAAAAAGAAATTCAACGGCTCAACCAGGAACTAGAGCGACGAGTTAATGAACTGCAATCGATACTTGATGCTGTACCCGTTGGCATTACGATCGCGGACGACCCACAGTGTAAAGTAATTCGCGCTAACCGATTTGCCCAGTCGATGTTGATAGTGCCGCCCGATACCAATGTTTCTGGAACCGGAGAGCAAGCCTGGGCCCTTCCGTTTAGACGGTTCCGCAACGGAGAGGAAATTCCGGGAGAACAACTCCCCATGCAACTGGCGGTGGCGAACGGCGTCGAAGTGCGAGATGTGGAAATTCAAATGGTGCGATCGGACGGGGTGGCCTTTGATTGGTTGGTGAATGCGGTGCCGTTATTTGACGAGGAGGGCGCAGTTCGCGGCTCTGTGGCAGCGTTTATGGATATTAGCGATCGCAAACAAGCTCTTGCTGCTTTGCGCCGCTCTGAGGAACGCTATCGCACTTTGTTTGATTGCCTGGACGAAGGCTTTTGCATCATCGAAATGCTGTTTGACGACAACGAAAAGCCGATCGATTACCGCTTTTTAGAAGTCAACCCGGCCTTCTTGAAACAAACCGGACTCGAACAAGCTACAGGTAAAACGGCGCGCCAGCTCGTTCCGGATCTCGAAGATTATTGGTTTGAGATGTACGGCAAAGTCGCGCTGACGGGGGAGTCATTGCGCTTCGAGCACGGCTCGGAAGTCATGAACCGCTGGTTCGAGGTTTTGGCGTTCCGCACTCCTGAGCCGCAGAGCCGGAAAGTCGCCTTACTTTTCAAAGAAATCAGCGATCGCAAACAATCGGAGAATCTGCTGCGGCAACAGGAAGAGCAACTGCGGCTGTTCGTCAAACATTCGCCTGCGGGGGTGGCGATGTTTGACCGCCAGATGCGGTATATGCTGGTGAGCGACCGCTGGCTGGCAAGTTACGGGATCGGTGCTCAAAACGTTGTGGGCCGATCGCACTACGACCTATTTCCCAATTTGCCCGATCGTTTCAGACAAATCCACCAGCGCTGTCTGGCGGGAGCAGTTGAAATGTGCCCTGAAGATCGGTTACCCCGCCCTGATGGCTCGTTCAACTGGGTGCGCTGGGAAATTCACCCTTGGCGAACCAACACCAATGAGATTGGCGGCATCATGATTTTTTGCGAAATCATCACCGAGCGCAAAAATGCTGAACTCGCGGTGCAAGCAGCCTCCCAGCAAGTCAGCAATATTATAGAAAGTATTACCGATGCCTTTATCGCGCTCGATTCACAATGGCGCTATACCTACGTTAATGCCACAGCAGAAAAACTGCTTTCTCGATCGAGAAACGAGTTGTTAGGTCGATCGATCTGGGAGGTATTCGCCCCCGAGCGAGAATCCAATTCGAGGATATATCAAGAATTTCATCGAGTTGTTTCCGAACAAGTTTCTGTGAAGTTTGAAGAGTTTTCCCCTTCACTTCAAATGTATATAGAAGTGAGCGCCTATCCAGCGGCCGAAGGACTTACGGCTTATTGGAGCGATATTAGCGATCGCAAACGCACTGAAGAAGAACTGCGGCAAAAGAATGCGATTTTGAATCTGATTAATGAGTCAGCGCCCACCCCAATTTTTGTCAAAGATCGAGAAGGACGGATTATTTATGCAAATCCAGCCACGCTGGGAATAATGGGCAAACCTGCTTCTGAAGTAATTGGTGGTCGCGATCTAGATTTATACCCAGTAGCAGAACTTGCAGCCAGAGTCACGGAAAACGATCGGCGCATTATGGAATCCGGCAAAACAGAAGTCCTCGAAGAATCTCACGATGGCATTCGGACATTTCTGGTAATGAAAGCTCCCTACCGCAATCAGGCGGGAGAAGTCATCGGCTTGATTGGCATCTCCAGCGACATCACAAATCGCAAACAAGCAGAAGTCGCCATGCAAGAACAAACTAAGTTACTGCAAGTCATCATTGACAGCATTGGTGATGGTTTAATTTTGGCAAACCAACAAGGGGAGTTTGTGCTGTTTAACCGAGCCGCCGTAGTCATATTCGGTCCGTTATCGAATGAAAAATCTTCTGAGGAATGGTCGAGCACCTACGGACTATTTACGGCAGACAAAAAAACTTTCTTCCCCGACGCTGAACTACCTCTAGCCAGAGCAATCAAAGGTGAATATGTCAATGATGTAGAGGTATTTGTCCGCCGCGAAGATTCCGAAGGTCGCTGGATCAGTATCAGCGGTTATCCGGTAGTTGATGCTAGCAGTGAAATCAAAGGCGGGGTGATTGTCTGTCGGGATATCACAGAACGCAAACAAGCCGAAGCAGCGCTGCAAGAAAGCGAAGAACGATTCCGCAATATGGCTAACAATGCTCCTTTTATGGTCTGGGTAACAGACTCCACAGGCTATTGCAATTTCTTGAGCGAAAGCTGGTATGAATTCACCGGTCAAAGTGAGGAAACAGGTTTGGGATTGGGTTGGATAAACGCGCTGCATCCAGAAGACCGGGAACAGGTAAAAAACGCATTTTTTACCGCTAACGAACGCCACGAACTGTACAGCGTTGAATATCGCGTCGGGCGTAAGGATGGCGGATATTCTTGGGCGATGGATGCGGCTGCTCCCAGATTTTCCGAAAGCGGACAATTTGAGGGTTATATCGGGTCTGTTATCGACATTACAGAGCGCAAACAAGTGGAAACCGAGCGCGATATGGTTCTCCAATTAGAACAAACTGCCCGCGCGGAAGCTGAGCGAGCTAACCGCATTAAAGACGAGTTTCTGGCGGTGCTTTCTCATGAGTTGCGATCGCCCCTGAATCCGATTTTAGGCTGGTCGCAACTGCTCGTCGGCGGCAAGCTGAACAGGCCTCAAACTGCCAAGGCTTTTGAGACGATCGAGCGCAACGCCAGACTGCAATCTCAATTAATTGAAGACTTGCTTGACGTGTCTCGGATTCTGCAAGGGAAACTCAGATTGAATGTTGCTCCGGTGAATCTGGCAACCATTATTCCGTCTGCGGTGGAAACCGTGCAATTAGCAGCCCAAGCAAAAAAACTTCAAATTCAAACAATTTTAAGTCCCGATGTCGGGCAAGTTGTCGGCGATACAAGTCGCTTGCAGCAAATTGTCTGGAATTTGCTGTCAAACGCGGTGAAATTTACGCCCGAAGGCGGTCGAGTTGAAGTTCGATTAGGGCAAATCGAAGGCCAAGCTCAAATTCAAGTCACGGACACTGGTAAAGGCATTCTTCCGGATTTCTTGCCTTATGTTTTTGAGCATTTCCGACAAGAAGATGGCGCCACAACTCGCAAATTTGGCGGCTTGGGATTGGGATTGGCGATCGTCCGCCAACTGATCGAACTTCACGGCGGAACGGTGTTTGCAGAAAGCGCAGGAGTTGGTCAAGGAGCGACGTTTACGGTGAGATTACCGCTATTAAATGATGATTCTAGAAGGCAGGAGGAGGAAGCCGTTAATGGGGCTGCTAGTCCCGATCTCTCATCCTTGCCGCTAGCTGGATTGAGAATTTTGGTGGTAGATGATGAACTCGACTCGCGAGATTTTGTGGCTTTCGTGCTTGAGGAAGCGGGTGCAGAGGTGATTTCGCTGTCATCTGCTGCTGAGGCGCTAGAGTTGATCGAACAAATTGCACCGGATGTGCTCGTCAGCGACATCGGAATGCCCCAGATGGACGGATATATGTTGATAAATCGCATCCGCACTCAGCTTGCGCCTGAGTATCGGCAGTTGTTGGCGATCGCCTTAACAGCCTATGCTGGAGAAGCGAACGAGCGCCAAGTTTTGCAAGCAGGATTTCAAAAACACTTAGCCAAGCCCATCGATCCGACCGAGTTAGTTGCTACTGTAGCGCGAGCGATCGTCGCCAAGCGCCTTGAAAATAAAGCCTGAGTTCTCGGTAAGACATTGCAAGGTAGTTGATTTGGCTCATTACAGCAAGCCTGTTTGGCGTAATTTCAAACTGAATTTGCCCGTTAAAAATATTATCCCTGTTTCTTCCCTCGAACCTGGAATCTCGAACCTCGAATCTCAACATCCATCCGTTACATCCGTTACATCCGTTACATCCGTTACAAAATCCGTTGCCGAACTTCCTTGCGATCGCCCCTCAAACTTCGCTATTATAAAAAGTTGCAGTTAAAACCCCAGAACCAACGATCATGGCCAAGCGCGTCCAATTAGTTTTAAATAAAGATGTCAGCAAACTCGGCAAAGCTGGCGACGTAGTAGAAGTAGCCCCGGGTTACGCCCGCAACTACCTAGTACCCCAAGGAATGGGATTTAGAGCCACTCCGGGCATTCTCAAGCAAGCAGAGCGCCGCCGTGAAGAAGAAAGAGTGCGCCAGCTAGAGCTCAAGCAGCAAGCTGAAGTCCGCAAAACCGCCCTCCAATCGGCTGGGCCTTTCATCATCTCCAAGCAAGTTGGCGAAGCAGACGCGATTTTTGGTACAGTTACCAACCAAGAAGTAGCAGAACTGATTTTTAACTCTACGAGTCAAGAAGTCGATCGGCGCGGCATCACCCTACCCGAAATTCGCCAAACTGGTACATACAAAGCTGAAATCAAACTTCACGCAGAAGTTACCGCCGAAGTGGATATTCAAGTTGTTCCGATGTAATTAAGAGTTATCAGTCATCAGTCATCAGTTATTAGTTGTTAGTCATTAGTCATCAGTCATTAGTTGTTAGTCATTAGTCATTAGCTAAGAACTGAGTACCGCTAACTAAGGACTGAGGACTGCTAACTAAGGATTCAAAACTGACGACTAATCACTGGCAACTAATAACTAATGACTGAGGACTATTGACTAATGAGCGATTTGATGCCGACAAATATAGAGGCAGAAGAAGCAATTTTGGGCGGGATTTTAATTGACCCCGAAGCTATTTCCCGAGTTGCCGAACTTCTGCGACCGGATTTTTTTGCCATCACCGCTCATCAAGTCATTTATCGATCGGCATTAGACTTATTTTTCCAGGGTCAACCTACCGATTTAATGACGGTAACAACTAGGCTAACCGACCGCAACCAGTTAGAGCAAGTAGGAGGGCTAACTAAATTAGCACAATTAGTCGATCGCACAGTTTCAGCAGTCAACATCGACCAATATGCAGTTTTAGTTGAAGACAAATATCAGCGCCGCAAATTAATCGAAGCTGGCCATAACATAGTACAATTAGGCTACGAGACAGCAGTACCGCTAGAAACAGTCTTAGACCGCGCCGAACAACAAATTTTCAGCATAACTCAAGAACGTCCGCAACAGGATTTAGTGTCGATCGGCGAAACGCTAAACCAAACATTTCAAGACCTAGAAAATCGCAATGAAGGCCTCGCACTTCCCGGCATTTCCTCCGGTTTTTATGACTTAGATGCCATGACAGGAGGCTTTCAGCGATCGGATTTAATCATCGTTGCAGCCAGGCCGGCGATGGGCAAAACGGCTTTCTGTACCAACATCGCCCACCACATTGCCGCCGCAAAGGAGAAATTGCCGGTTGCCGTTTTCAGCTTAGAAATGTCGAAAGAACAGCTAGTGCAGCGTATCCTGTCCAGCGAAGCCAAAATAGAAAGTAACCGATTGCGATCGGGTAGAATCAGTCAGAACGAATGGGAACCAATCAGTACAGCCATTGGCAATTTATCAGAACTACCGCTATTTATTGACGATACTCCCAATATTACCGTCACAGAAATACGATCGAAAGTCCGCCGCCTCCAAGCAGAACAAGGCGGAACCCTAGGATTAGTCTTGCTAGATTACCTGCAATTAATGGAAGGTAGCAGCGACAACCGCGTGCAAGAACTATCTCGAATTACCAGAAGTCTTAAAGGTTTAGCCCGCGAACTCAACGTGCCGATTATTGCCTTATCTCAGTTGAGTCGGGGTGTGGAAGCGAGGACAAACAAGCGGCCGATGATGTCTGATTTACGCGAAAGCGGATCGATCGAGCAAGACGCAGATTTAGTAATTATGCTCTACCGCGATGAATATTACAACCCTGATTCGCCCGATCGCGGAATTGCAGAAGTAATTATTACCAAACACAGAAACGGGCCCACAGGAATCGTCAAAATATTATTTGACCCCCAATTTACCTGCTTTCGCAATCTGGCATCTCCGAAGCGATCTTAAATTAACCAGGGCTTATATTATGTTTGTTGAATTGGCGGTTATAAAATTTTGTCGATCGAGTAGGGCCGGGTTTATAGATATTGTCGATATGAATGATATCAATTCCGGTTGCACTCCTCGGGAATTGTTGACTGTTGACTGTTGACTGTTGACTGTAGAAGGAGGGGTGGAAAAACTTAATGGTTGAGTGTTAACTGTTGACTCGATTTTCTTATTGTGATGCAACCGGAAATGATATGAAAGATTGTTGGTGAAACCTGTCCCTACAAATATTGTGGTTAATTTACCGGGCGTGATATTACACAGAAACCCGGTTTATTAAAAAAACCGGGTTTCTAAACACCGTAAAAGTTTTACGTTTAATTAAGTTGAGCTACCTAGCCAGCGATTTTCAACAATTCCACGTCAAAAATCAGCGTAGCATTAGGAGGAATCACGCCGCCCGCACCGCGAGCGCCGTAACCGAGTTCAGGGGGAATAATCAACTTGCGGCGGTCTCCAACTTTCATCGTACCGACACCTTCATCCCAACCCTTAATTACTTGACCCACGCCAATTTTGAACTGAAAAGGAGAATTGCGATCGCGCGAACTGTCAAACTTCGTGCCATCCTCCAAAGTTCCAGTGTAGTGCACAACAACCGTCTGCCCGGTTTTAGGAGTCGCTCCATTACCCTCTTTCAATTCAACATATTTCAGACCTGAATCTGTGGTGACAGTTTTATCAGTATTATCAGTCATGTTATTGCCAGCGATAGTAGCTGGTACCTCTGGTAAAGTAGCATCAGCTACTAGCAAGCTATCTTCATTTAAAGACGGCGCTGACAACTTCTCAATAGCAGTCTCGGGTAAAAGATTGTTCAATTCGGCGGCAACTGCTTGGGACCCTGAACCGCCCATTTGAGCGACTATCAAAAACACAAAGCAAACCAGCATTACCCCCAAGCTGACTAGAACTCCTCGCAAAATTAATCCTCCTGATACTTTAAACCGCGATATCTCAGATATCTAAGACATCTAGTACAACAAAAACTATCAAATTTTATCTGAACTTTTCCACCAAACAAGGGCAGGTGTCAGATAATTTTAAAGGCAAAAGCATGAAGTCAGAATGTTTGTAATTCTACATAAGTGGCTTCTACATAAGTGCCTTTTTGAGCCTTCTGCCTTCGGGTGACAATCTTATCACAAGATAGCAGCGAAGCGTCCGGTCAGATCGAACTCAGCGCCAGTTACGGTTTTCTAAATCCCGCATCTGACGTTCAAGACGATCGAGCCTTCCCCGCAACTCATCCATTTCGGACTGTCGGGGAACTCCCATATCTTGCAGGATATTCCGCAGTTGCCGCTGCAACTGCGTATCCCAATTGCCCTGCTCGGACTTGAGCTGCTCGGTCATGTCATCGACAAAGGTTTTGGCTTGCTCGGAATTGATTTTGCCATCTTTGACCCATTGGTCGCTGACTTCCTGCAATTTCTCGGCCACCAGGGAGGTAGTACCAATGCCGAACATTACCAGTTGTTTGAGTAAGTTGCTATTGTTATCCATATATTTTTCCTACTGTTTGCCCCTTTATACCCGATCGGCTCAGGCCGCCTGCTGTCGCTGCCAAACCATCTGTACACTTAAAGTTACATCAGCGCTGACCTACCTTTCTATTTTGGAGCATCCAGCCGCCTGATGGCGAGTCGAGCGTGTCGATCGGCGTTCGGTAAACCCGCTAATGAGCTACCGACAAAATTACCCAATCACCTGCTGTTTATGCCTGATTGCCCTCGCTGTCACCAACCTGTAGACGCCCGAGCGATCGCCTGTGCGCACTGCAAAACCCCTCTGAAGGCTTTCGGTCATCCGGGTATCCCCCTTTATAGATCGCAACCCGAAGAATTTCTGTGTACTACTTGTATTTATCACGAAGACGACACTTGCAACTACCCCCAGCGTCCCTTTGCCAAAGAATGCACGCTTTATCACGATCGAGCTGAGCCGCTTGTGCCACAGACGAGCCGTTACATCAGCGGCGGCTGGCCACAATCAATCAAAAATTGGTGTCAGCGCCATCTCGTTTGGTTAGCTTTATTAGGTTTAATTATTATTAGCATTGCTCTGTCGATTTAATCGGATTGTACAAAGCGTAGAATAGAGATATCTCTGTTAATCTGGGTTGCTCTGTTATTCTGTAAATTATTCATGAGTTACGTATTGGGCATCGACGGCGGCGGCACTAAAACTATCTGCATCTTAATGGACGAAAACCACCTTGTTTTGGGACGGGGCGAAGCAGGGCCGTCAAATTATCAAACGCTGGGAATTGAGGCAGCAAAACAATCGATCCAATTGGCGATCGAACGAGCAGTTATGTCCGCTAATATCGAGGCTGTGGGCAATCTCAACATAGAAGCAATCGGTCTGGGACTAGCAGGCGTCGGGCGTCCAAAAGATATTGAAATACTGCAATTTGTAGTGCAGAACTTGCAGTTGACGAATACTTTACCAGTAACCCAATCATTCCTGCCCAGAAATATAGTAATTTGCAGCGACTGCGCGATCGCACTTGCTGGCGGCACGGGCTATCCAGTGGGTATCACCGTTATTTCAGGAACCGGTTCGATTGTTTTCGGGCAAAACAGTCAAGGGAAAACTAAACGAGTCGGCGGTTGGGGATATATTTTAGGCGATGAAGGCAGCGGATATGACATCGCCATTCAGGGTTTGCAAGCTGCTTTGAAGTTCTATGACGGACGCGCAGAGTTTACAGCACTTGCGGAAAAATTTCAAAACCATTTAGGCCTAAATCACCTAGAAGAATTGGTAGAAGTCGTTTACCGGCGCGGTTGGGGAGTCAAAGAAATTGCAGCTTTGGCGCCGATTGTCGATCGAGCCGCAGCAGAGGGCGATCGCGTCGCTGACGGCATTATCAATAGTGCTGTGGCAGAATTAACCTCTTCAACAAAAATAGCCATTTCAGCGCTATTTAACCAAACAGAAGAATTTGAAATTGCGCTCGTAGGAGGTGTGTGGGGTGGGGAGGCAAATTGCCGGGGTCGGTTTGAAGCGGCTATAAGTGCGATCGCCCCAAAAGCTAAGGTAATTTCGCCCCGATACGAACCAGCTTTCGGTGCTGGATTGTTAGCCTTAAACGCTCTCAACAATTAACCTTCCCGAGGCTTCGTGCTGGGATTTCACCTTAACTCTTAGAGGCTAAGGGGGACGATGAATCGAAATCTCTCCTTTATCCTCCTTATCTTCCCAATCTTACCGATTTTATCTTTTTTTACAAATATTAAAATTCTGGATTATCTACCTTATCTTCCCAACTTGTAGAATTCCAGCCTGCCATAATTAAAACATCAGATGAATGCGAAACCAGAAACAAATTTAGCATTAGTGCGTTCCTAAGTAAACCAAAACCGCAGCAAGGAGACAATTCAGATGATTACTTCTCAAAAATGGCGTTCAGCAACAGCAGCCATCCTCGCACTGGGCATTACAGTTGCAACCAGCGCGCCGCTGGTGGTAGCTACTCCCGCAGAAGCTCAACAACGAATTTCACAATTTAATAGCATCCGAATTCCGTCGGGCAGTGTAATTCCAGTTAGCTATGAAAAAGACAAAATAGTTGTCACCCGCGAAGAAACCGCACCTTTAACTTTAACAGTAGCGCGAGACATCCGCACAGATCAAGGCAGAGTATTAATCCCCGCAGGCAGCCAGATAGTCGGGGCATTGCAACCTGTCAGAAGAGGCAATCAAATGGGTACTCAATTTGTTGCCAGAGAGTTAATTATCAGCCGCCGCCAACGCTATCGGATTGACGGAACTTCAGGAATTATTACCAGAACCGAAAGAGTCCAAAAAGGTAGTGGCACAGGTTCATTAGCGCAAGGTGCAGCATTGGGTGCAGCAGCAGCAGCAGCGCTAGCAGGCATTACCGGCGACAAAGCCATCGCCACTGAAGAAGTATTGGGAGGCGCTGGGCTCGGCGCTTTAGCTGGTGTATTGTTGGGGCGGCGCAGCGTTGATGTGATCGTGATTCGCCCGCAACAAGATTTGGCAGTAAGATTGCGATCGGACATCGTACTCCGCTAATATTGGGATCTTCGGATTAATTATTTGCAGTAAAACATTGTCGATCGCTAACTTGTGGGCTCCCGATAATTGGCTAGGCATACTGTTAAGGTTGTGCCTAGCCATGTTTGTTGGCCCAATTATTGGATGGGAACGCCAACTCAGACACAAACCAGCGGGATTGAGAACTCATAAAAATAATACGGAAAGCGGGAAACGATCGAGACTTCAGTCCTGAGAGGAAAGCGACGCGGGGACTTCAGTCCCCGTGTTCTTTTTTTCTTAATTAGCTGAATGATGCGGGTCTTCTATGTATTTCTTGACAACTTCGCTACTAACATTACCTGCCGTACTAACAAAATAGCTGCTCGTCCATAAAGACGGCAGTTTTTTTAGTTCTGGAAACTCAGCCCTTAGATGATGACTAGAGCGACCCTTAAATAGTTTAACCACCAGAGCAGGAGTGTCCATCGGTTTAACAGCCACAAATAGGTGTACGTGATCTGGTGCTACTTCCAAAGCTAGAATGTCCCAACCTTTCTCAGTTGAGAGTGTTAAGAATATTTCACGAAGTCTAGTTGCTACGTCGCCGACTAGAACTTTCTTTCGACGCTTGGGTATGAAGACGAAGTGGTAGTTAAGCAAGAACTTGACGTGATTGTGGGTTTTGTACTCTGGAAGTGGCAAGATAAAGTTTTGTTGATATCCCTTGATTTGTCTACTATACTTACCTAAACTAAACAAATTAACTAATTTTCAGAAAAAAAGAGCTGGCTAAAGTCAAAAAAACAATGGGAGTACAGCAAGTATTGCTGTGCCCCACTAAAGAAGTTGAAGCCGTGTTGCAGTATGTTTGCCGACAATCTGGGAAGCTGTATAACAGCGGTGTCTACTTGGATCGGCAGATCTTTTTCAAGACTGGAAGGTTGCTGACTGGAAAATTCGACTTATCCTTTGAGCCGTCAATTTCAAAATCAATGGTTGCTAAGTCGTTGCCTTCAACACCCATGCAACAAACCTTGATGTCAGTCACTGAGGCATTTAAAGGTTTCAAAGAGTTAAGAGTTTTGTACATCCAAGGTCAATTGCACTTTAAGCCTAAGCCTCCGAGCTATTTAACAGGGTCTAAGTTGTTCAAAGTCGCTTACCCAAATTCTGGAGGACCGAAGCCAGCACTTGTCGGCAATCAGTTGAGATTTTCCTTGGGGCTGACAGTACGGCGCTGGTTTGGGATGTCTGACTTCTTTCTACCTATGCCGTCAAACATTGATTACTCAAAGGTTAAAGAATTTACTATTCTCCCTAAAAATGGCGCTTTCTACCTGGAAATGTCTTACGAGGTAGAGTTGCAGCAGCACGATTTAGATCGCAGCCAAGCCCTATCAATCGATTTGGGAACTGCTGACAACTTAGCTGCTTGCGTTGACACGCTAGGAAATTCCTTTTTGATTGATGCTCGCGCCATGAAGGCGATGAATCAGCTATGGAATAAGAAAGTAGCAACAAGAAAAGAAGGAAAGCCCGCAGGTTACTGGGATAATTGGTTAGACCGCGTAACTCGCAAACGCAATCACCAAATGCGCGATGGTATTAACAAGGCTGCTAAGTTGATTGTTGACCATTGTTTAAAGCATGGTATCGGTAATCTAGTGATTGGATGGAACCAAGGTTTTAAATCCAATGCGGACATGGGCAAAATGAACACTCAAAAGTTTGTTCAAATGCCTCTAGGAAAATTGAAAGAGCGATTAAAGCAACTCTGCGATTTACACGGTATTAAATTCACTGAAACCGAAGAAGCATACACCTCACAATCCAGTTTTCTTGATGGAGACTCCCTGCCCAGATACGGTGAAAAACTGCCTGAGTGGAAAGCATCTGGAAAACGAATTAAACGCGGTTTGTATCGCTCTGCTGATGGAACTTTAATTAATGCAGATTTGAATGGTTCAGCTAACATTTTAAGAAAAGTAGCCAGTAAGTTAGGTGTAAACTTTAACCAACTGAGTAGACGGTGTTTGGCCACCGTAGCGAGAGTCAGGCTTTGGTAATAACCAAACCTACTGTGTCAGCAGAATCTCAGCGGCTTTAGCCCTGAGAGCGTCAAATGCTAGTAAGTATGGGTTCTGCACTGTTTGTTTTAATCCCGCTGGCAATGGGTAAAAATGAAAACGGACTAGATGTTGTAGAGCGCGTAATTCAAGGCATTACTGCCGGGATTGGGTTTTTGGGAGCCGGAGAAATTCTGGGGCAAAGTCAACAGGAAATAGGCAAAGTTAAAGTTCGCGGCCTCACCTCTGCCGCCGCTATTTGGGTGTCAGCAGCTTTAGGAACTGCAGCAGGATGCGGATTGTGGCAACTGGCATTAATTGGTGCTTTAATGTCGCTGTTTGTTCTGAGAGTAATTAAAAAGTTAGAGGGTCGGAGCCGGAAATAGTCTCAGTCAATCGATTTTAGATTTTAGATTTTAGATTTTAGATTGAAGCATTGACCCCACGGATAAATTTGGGGGGCAAGTTTCATCGGATACAGTTTTTTTATTTCTGGGTCCTGAGTCTGCGAAGGAATGGATCCGGGGGCTTGTATCCTGGATGCTTTCGGTCATTATATAATGTCTGGTAAAATAACCGTTATAAAGTTTGTAGCGACAACGGAATTCCGAGGGAGTTTTATGAGAACTAAAGTCCTCACTACGAACCAATTTGATTGCCCTCGAATGAGGGCACATAATATTAGCTCTATCTCCGCCGTAGGGGCACGGGGCCCGGCGGTTGTCCCTACTTCATAAACCGGGAATACGCTGTAAGTTGTTGGCACTCATCCAATCTCGATTTGTCAAGGTGGTGAAAAAGTGGCTCAAACCCTTGAAAGTTCTGCTTCGGGCGATCGATAAATCTTCTTCATTTGATAGACAATTAATAATAAATAACATCTCAAGAATAATGCTCAACGGTTACGACGCAAGTACGTTGACTACACCTTGACAGCTCGGCTTATCCAAGCCTTGCCTTTGAGGACTAAAGCCCTCAGTAGAGACTTAAATATTTATTTAAATTTGAGTTGATTTTGCTCAATACCGAGCGAACCCAAATAGCGAGATTTTTGAAAATAATTAGTTGAGGATAGAAATTAGCCCAATTAAATTCTCCTAGGAGCCTTTTTTTGAGCTACTAATTAATATTTATCTAAGCCGATGACAAAAGAAAGCTGATTAATTTTTTTCATGAAGATTTGACATTTTTATCGATTCCAAAGACTCTTGCCTCACGCGACCCGCCATCGCAGCTAACTGCAAGCTCATAAAAGCATTCAAATCTTCCAAATCACACTTAGATGAGGAAAAAATCTGCTGCATTTCATGTTCGGCTTCCAAACTAAGATATCCAGCGGCAATAGCTTGTTTTACAACTTCACGAATCTGCACCATCGAAATGTCCCCTACTAATTTGAACAGATCAAAAGCCAACTAATTACTAACAGGAAGTTTCCGAGCGCGTCTCGCCAAAGATTTCAAATTGTTTCAGCTCGCGAGACTCTTGTTTCACCAAACCAGACATAGCTGCTAGTTGCAAAGCCATAAAAGCATTTAAGTCTTCCAGCTCATACTTGGTGGTAGTTAACATCCGCCGCAGTTGATTTTCTGCTTCAATAGTGAGATAGCCTAGAGCGAGAGCTTGTTGGGCGAGGTCGCGAATCAGTACCATAACATTTCTGCGCTTTATTGTTTGACGCCTCAGTATCAAACGTTTTAACTGAATTTGCAGTGACGGCTATTGCTCGATTTGTGTGACATTTTTAGGGGGCAGGGGTGACAGCCGGAGTCGCATAGTGTGACGAAATGTTTACACGGGTGTGACGGCGATCACGCGGGGGATGGGAGAATCCAAGTGTCCGAGTGTCCGAGTGGCCGAGCGCCCTCGCGCGACAGAGTGGAAAAATCTTCAAGGAATATCTGACTAATGACCAATGACTAATGACTACTGCCTTCTACCTTCAGAAGACGCTCAGCGTCTATAATCAGCAAGTTAAATAGTTACGGCAAGACATATGGAACTAGCTCATAAAGATTTGTTACAACAAATAGCCAGACTATCGGAAATATATGCTAGTTTGGGCGATCGCCTGTCAATGGCAGCAAAACAACTGCAAGACTCCGGCCTTCCTCCCTCCGACAGCTTGCTGCAAGAAGTCGCCGCCTACAGCGGCAACTTTGCGGCTGTGCAAAAACAAGCTCTCGAAGCAAACAACTCCGTCATCGCCCCAGGGGAAATTACTTCCCTCAAAGACATTCAAAACTTAGTCGAGACAGCAGCAGCTTCCGAAGGTAAAGCATCCATTCGCGACGCAGCTTTGAAAGTGATCGATCGAGTATTGGCGATCGCCCACCGCGAACAAAGCGACTTCGCGCCCTTACAATCTGTTCAGGCCAAAGCCCGCGAACTGCACCGCGCGATTTCCGAATCAACCCCAACTCAACTGCATTCCGACGCAGAATCCTTAGTCAGTGGCAAACACCCAGTTTCAGCAGTGCTGGCCTTGGTGGAACAGCAAGACAAATTAGACGACGAACAGTGGGTAATCCTCGAAGAAACAGTCAGCGCCGCTTTTGGCAAACAATTAGCCGTCGCCATTTCCAGAGGCAAATTAACCATTGCTGACATGGTAAAAGCAGCACCTGCTAAAGTCGAACCCGAATTTCAAGCAGCGCCCCAACAAAAAATCAGCGCCGACCCCTTACCGGAAGTGATTATCATCCCGTCGGGAAATGTGGCGCCGAAACAAGTTGCAGTGGCGCCACAGATCCAGATTTTGGAATCCCCCGCACCTTCGGCCCCCATGCACGAGGTGATTATTGTTCCCAGCGTGGAAGTACCTCAGTCCCTCCCAACAACGGGTTCGGGGAACATTGTGTTTGGGGCCCCTCGGGACATTCAACAAGCGGTGGCAGTAGAGGGCGCTTTGGGAATCAAAGTTTTGGTGCACATTCAGGGAATTGGCGATCGAACTTTCGGTTCTCAAGAATACGCGGGTTCTAAGGGGCGGGGGCTGCGCGTCGAAGGATTTCAACTTAATATCGATCCGCCCATTCCCGGCTTAAATGTCGAGTACATGGCTCACGTCGAAGGTGTTGGCGATACTCCTTGGCTCAGCGAAGGAGAATTGGCGGGTTTTCGGGGTCAAGCGAAACGAATTGAAGGATTTGCTGTGCGGTTGAGCGGGCCGCAAGCTGATAAATACGACGTATTTTATAGCGCTCACATTCAGAATATCGGCGACACCGACGTGTCCTCCAACGGCGAATATTGCGGCACTCGCGGCAAAGCTTTGAGAATAGAGGGTATCAAAGTTTGGATCGCGCCGTCTGCGAGTTCCCAAACAGCGGCGCCTGTGGGTTTAAAAGTGTTGGCGCACATTCAAGGAATTGGCGATCGAACTTTTAGCGATCGAGAATATGCAGGCACTAAAGCTCAAGGCCGCCGCGTCGAAGGATTTGAAATTAAAATAGAGCCTCCCGTTCCCGGTTTAAATTTGCAGTACATGGCTCACGTTGAAGGAGTTGGCGACACTGCTTGGATCTCCGAAGGCGAGTTGGCCGGTTTCCGAGGTCAAGCTAAGCGCATTGAGGGATTTGCCGCGCGACTGACAGGACCGCAAGCTGATAAGTATGACGTATTTTATACGGCTCACATTCAAAATGTGGGCGATACTCCTGTTACTGCTAACGGTCAATATTGCGGCACTCGCGGCAAAGGTTTGAGGGTTGAGGGGCTGACGGTTTGGGTTGAGCCGAAAGCGTAAAAATTGAGAATGAATGGAAAATTTTAAATGGCCTTTTCCATTCATTTTGTGTGGTTATATCATGTCGGAATAGTCAAATCCAGTCAACAGTCAACAATCACCGATGTGGCAAGCGGAATTGATATAATTCATCTGCGTTAATCTGTGTTTATCTGCTATCATCTGCGGTTAAAAAAAGAGAAATTGTTAACCGCAGATGACAAGGGATTGACGCAGATTCACGCAGATGAATAGATTAGAGATATCAATAATTCCGATGCTAACAGATTTGATATTACGCTAGCAGACACAATATTAATGGTGTAGCACGTGCAACAAGCCTTCTACCACATGACCGATCGCACTTGGAGCAGATTCGCAAGCTGCAGCTTCGGCGGCGCAGGGGCCGGCGTGGAGTGCGTTTCCGACAGCCTGACTCCCTCCCTCCAGCGCCGAATCACCACATTGACCGCGATATGTTTCTTTGACCATTTCAGCTTGAATTTTGCTGGTAGTTTCTTCGGGATTCGTTTCCCAATTGCGGATTGTTTGGATGATCTCGAACCCAGCCCAAGTTAACATTCCGAGGACGATCGCAGCAATAAAGTATCCCATAGCTTTCTTTAAAGTTTGAGGTTTGCTGTATCTAATCTAGCGTGGCATTTGAAGGCAGACAGGATCAAAATCATTCCTATTGAGTGCGGATTTCCACCTGCTAGAACCGTCGTTATTTGGTAAATTGAGGACTAAAGTCTTCCCTAAAACTATGGCAACATGGCATCACTTACCCTTCCAAAGCTGCCAAAAGACACAGCAACAAAGCCTCCGTCCACTCGACTACAGCACCGTAAGTATCGCCCGTGTGGCCACCCAAACGGTGGTTAAACCAGGCTCCGGCAAAAATCCCGATCGCACTTCCCCCCAAAGCCATCCCCGCCGCCAACAGCCACCGATCGCCCTCCAAGACAACTTGCACCACGCTCAAACTCAGCAGCAACAGCACTCCGGGGATAAAATCAAAAGGAGAATAAATCGATTCTTTGTGAAAAGCTCCCTTACCCTCAGCCCGGAGATAGGGATAGCGGGCGATCGCCACCAGTTGGGCCCACCTCCCCCAACCCGCGACACCCATTAAAGCCAGCCACCGATAGTTATTCAAGTCCGAGAGAGCGGCAGTTTTCAGCAGCACGATCGCGATCGCAGCCATCGCCCCAAAAGCCCCTGTAACGCTGTCCCGCATGACTTCCAGCCTGCGTACCGGGTCGGGTACAGCCAGCCCGTCCGCCGCGTCCATTGCCCCGTCTAGGTGCAGCCCGCCAGTCACCGCGATGCCCAAGACTACCACCAAGGCCGATCGAGTCAGAGCAGGCATTCCCAACAACTGCAGCCCAACATCCGCCACTCCCAGCATCCCCCCAATCAAAAGCCCGATCGTCGGTGCCAAGCGAGCAATGCCCCGAAACTCCAAAGTCCAAGACATCGGTACAGGCAAACAAGTATAAAAAGCGACTGCGGCTGCGATGGCAGCACCTTGATTCCGGAAAAAGTCAATCGTAGACCGAACCAATTTATCATCCACCATAAGATTGAAAGTTTTTCATCTGGTATACAGTTGTCAATCCCTTAGCGTGTGCCAGAATTGGAGCTGTAACACCCTAGTCCTTTGGATTGGGCATTCCTCCTGTCCGAGCTCTTTTCCCCGGAAAACCTCTGCAGGCAGCGATCCCGAAGCTCCCTATCTAAAATGACTACACTCAAGATCCGCGTTTCCCGTACCAAGAATTCTAGCTAACTCCCTGATTTCCAAGACGGGAACATACTACAACAGAGGCTTTTACTCCATGAGTCACGACCAATTGAATAACAGGGTAGTTGCTCCTTGCATTATCGATACAGGGATTGTCGTCAACAAACGCGATATCAAAAGATTGCTGTTTGATTTAGGACGTGTCCGCTACCTTCACATACAAGATGGCCAGATTTACAGCGAAGGGGAGGGGTATGTGCTCGAAGTCTTCGCCAACCCCCATCGTTCTACCCTGATTGCCAACCATGCGCTTTATTTGAACGTGTATAGTTTTGATTACCTGGAACTGAAACAGTCCCCTGAAGATGGTGCTTATTTTGACTTGATTCAAGACGGACGGCTGTTGCGCTTAATTCCCCTCTCCAATCCTTTGCAAGAGCAAGTCGCCCGGAATTTAAATGCTGCGGCTTTGGATGCGGTTGTCGATCAGGTTCTCTCCGGGAACTGGGATCTGCAATTGGATGAGGATGATTCCCCGTTTTAATCGTCAGTCAGTAGATTTTAGATTTTAGATTTTAGATTTTAGATTTACTTGCAGCATTGAATCTGGGAGTTAGAACTAAGATCTAAAATTTTTTGCTCTCCACGACGATTGTCGGAAACTTGTATCCATTTTTGGGCGGGGTCATGAGTTTTTTGTCGCGATGTCATCAGAAAACAGGGTAGGAACCCCGTCCTTATAGGATGGCTTTACTCTTCTATTGCATAAGTTGCATGGAAATAAAAATATGCATAAATAGTACCATTTTGTGCGCTGCCAATATGGTACTATTTTAGATAGTAAATCAACCCCGCTATGAAAGCAAGATATCGCTACAGATTCTATCCAACAGACCAACAACGACAGAGTTGAGCTGCGGTTGTTCGGTTGCATTCGGGTAGTCTGGAACGATGCTTTAAATTTGTGCAAAAGTTCGGAAAAATTGCCCAATTACAATCAACTGTCAGGTTTATTAACTGCATCCAAAAAGACTCAAGAGCGGAGTAGGCTTAACAATGTGTCTTGCGTTCCATTGCCACAATCTCTGCGGCACTTATCAGTAGCCTACAAAAAATTTTTCAATTCCCGCAAGGGGAAGAAAAAGGGAATAAAACTTGGGACACCAAAGTTTAAGAAAAAGACCAACAGCCAATCTGCGGAGTTTACCAAATCCGGGTTCTCTATTAAGGGATGCCAAGTCTACTTAGCTAAGGTAGGAGATGTCAGTCCGATTTCGCCTGTGGGAATTACTTCAGAACCGGGATCGGTAACGGTAATTAAGGATTGTGCAAACCGCTACTTCCTCAGTTTTGTAGTCGAAATAAGTTTTGCAAGTCCGCTCCCGAAGAACCAATCAATTGAGATAGACTTGGGGCTAAAAACTTTTGCCTCCCTCAGTGATGGAACGCAGGTAAAAAGCCCGGATTACTCGAAACCAGACCGCAAAATCAGGAAGTTGCAAAGGAAGTTAGCCCGCCAGCCGCATGACTCAAGGCGCAGGAACAAGACTCGAATTCGGATAGCCCGCCAGTACAACAAGATAGCAGACAGCCGCGCCGATTTCCTGCACAAATTGTCAACCAAAATAGTCAGAGAAAACCAAACTGTTCGGGGATAGTAAAAAATTGACGCTTGGCAAGAGCAATTAGTGGGCAAGGATGGTATCAATTCCGAGTTCTCTGCGAAGCCAAGTGCGATAAGTTTGGACGCGATTTCAGGGTAATTAGTAGGTGGGAGCCTACCAGTCAAGTTTGCTCTGAATGCGATTTTAGATGGGGAAAGTTAGGCCTTTCTGTTCGCGAAGTTGTCTGCATCAATTGCGGGACGCATCACGACAGAGACGGAAACGCCACTAAAAATATAGAGAAAGTCGGGATGGGATATTGCCACGACTCTAAACGGACGCAGAGGGAAAGTAAGACTACGACCGTAGCATCTCCCAATGAAGCGTCAAGAATCACTGCCCTTTTAGGGCGGTGATTCTTATAAAACTTTATTGAGTTTATAAGCACTTCTAAACAACAATGGTATTATATTGTTAGGGTCGAGTAAAAGATACACATAACCTAAAGAGCAGAAGCCTCAAATGCAATTAACAGAAAGGCACATCATTAAATCTACGGAACACCGTTTCGCCCAGATTGACTCCCTAGCATTCAAATCCAAGAATCTCTACAATGCTTCCAACTACGTCATTCGACAGAGTTTTATTTATAGGTGGGGCTATGTTAATTACAACGAAATGAACCGATTGATGAAGTCTCATGAGGCATACAAGGCTTTGCCTGCCAAAGTAAGCCAGCAAATCTTGATGGTGTTAGACAAGAATTGGAAATCTTTTTTTGAAGCGGTTAAGGCTTATAAAGCCGCTCCTTCTAAATTCACGGGTCGCCCGAAATTGCCTAAGTACAAAGATAAACTCAAAGGGCGAAATCTTCTCGTCTACACTATTCAGGCCATTAGTAGCAAGCAGTTGAAAAAAAGAATCATTAAACTTTCGGGTACTGAGCTTTTAATCAAAACCAAAGCCCATCCCGACCAGATTTGTCAAGTTAGACTGGTTCCAAAATGCGATTCCTATGTAATTGAGGTAATTTATGATGAACCGGAGTCCGCCGTTGGTAACGACAACTTTGTAGCTAGTATTGATTTAGGATTGGATAACTTGGTGGCGCTAACTTCAAATCAATCGGGATTTATTCCTTTGTTGATTAACGGGCGACCATTAAAGTCGATCAACCAATTCTACAATAAACGCACTTCACGATTACAGTCCCATTTGAAAGGGAATCAAAGAACATCACCCCGGATTCAGCGCTTAACTCGCTGTCGCAATCAGAAAGTTGATAATTACTTGCATCATGCCAGCCGCCAAATTATTGATCTTTTGACGGCAAAGCAGATTGGGACGCTGGTAATCGGCAAGAACGCGCAGTGGAAAACTGAAATCGATCTAGGGAAGCAGACTAACCAAAACTTTGTCAGTATCCCTCACTCTCGATTGATTGAGATGTTGGAATACAAAGCTCGGTTGGTGGGGATTAAAGTAATCGTGCAGGAAGAATCCTACACGTCACGAGCAAATTTTCTGGGTTTAGATTCAATTCCCGTCTATGGAGAAACAGAAAAAGAGCCTGTGTTTACTGGTAAGCGTATCAAGAGAGGTTTGTACAAAACATCATTCGGTCAATTAATTAATTCTGATGTTAATGCTTCGTACAACATCCTTAGAAAAGCAATCCCAAATGCGTTCAGCAATGGGATAGAGAGCTGCGTAGTTGGGCCAATGCGGGTTAATCCGCTCAAAGTAAAAGTGAAAGGGGAGGGGCTTGAAGCCTCCCATGTCTATAAATGACTATACTTTTACCAGCTATATCAACAACAATAGATTAGATAACACGGATGGCCGAGTAGCGGTTAACAATCGTCGGGGACTAATGACTGAAGACAAGACGGGATTTTCTTTTAAATGTCAGGCTAATTGCAGCCATACCCAAGCGCGTGCAGGGGTTTTTGCCACTCCCCACGGTGTTGTGGAAACGCCTAAATTTATGCCAGTGGGGACGCTAGCTAATGTCAAAACCTTGACACCGGCACATCTTGAGGCGGCGGGTTCTCAAATGGTTTTGGCAAATACTTATCACTTGCACTTGCAGCCGGGGGAAGCGATTGTCGCAGGCGCTGGCGGATTGCATAAATTCATGGCTTGGCCGGGCCCGATGCTGACGGATTCGGGAGGCTTTCAGGTGTTTAGCTTGAGCCAAATGCGGACTATTTCTGAGAATGGGGTGACTTTTCGCTCTCCCCGCGATGGCCGCATGATTAATTTGACGCCGGAACGATCGATCGAAATTCAGAATCAGTTGGGCGCCGATGTGATTATGGCTTTTGACGAGTGTCCCCCTTACCCCGCTACACGGGAGGAGGTGGAGGCGGCAACAAATCGCACTTACCGCTGGCTGCAACGCTGCATTCAAGCTCACTCGCGTCCGGATCAAGCTTTGTTCGGGATCGTGCAGGGGGGCGTTTTCCCCGATTTACGATCGCGCGCGGCGAACCAGTTGGTAGATTTGGATTTGCCCGGTTACGCCATCGGCGGGGTTAGTGTCGGGGAATCGGGGGATTTGATCGCGGAGATTGTGAAGGTGACAGCGCCCCTGTTGCCGCCAAATAAACCGCGTTATTTGATGGGGATTGGGACTTATCGGGAAATGGCGCTGGCGGTGGCGAGTGGCGTAGATATGTTTGACTGCGTGATTCCGACTCGGCTGGCCCGCCACGGGACGGCTTTTGTTGGTGGGGAACGCTGGAATTTGAAAAATGCTCGATTCCGGGAGGATTTTGCTCCGCTGGATGAATCTTGTCCTTGTTATACCTGCCAAAAATTCAGTCGGGCTTATTTGGCCCATTTGGCGCGGGCTAACGAAGTGCTGGGGTATACTTTGCTGGCGATTCACAATGTGACGGAGTTGATTCGCTTTACAGGGAGGATGCGGGAGGCGATTTTGGCCGATCGATTTACTGAAGAGTTTGCCGACTGGCTCGCACCAAGAGTCGATCTATTATGATTGCCTGCGGTGAAGATATGCGACAATTATGAAAATTGTGTTGGATAGGTAGGTTGATTCATGGAAGCTGCATTACTCTTAGCAAAACTGCCCGAAGCTTATTCGATTTTTGAGCCTTTGGTTAATGTTTTGCCGGTCATTCCCGTGTTTTTCTTGCTGCTGGCTTTTGTGTGGCAGGCGGCTGTAGGATTCAGATAAGTTTGATTTCATTAAAAACAGGGGCAATTTACAAATCGCCCCTGTTTTTAGCTATTAAGTTTTTTCCTTCTGCCGAATGCCTTCTGCCAAGGGGCCTCTGAGCCCTGACTCACGATCGATAATTCATCGGTGTATCCGTGGCAAAATCCGTGTAGTGCCTTCCTTCAGCTACCGCCGATCGCACTTTTGAATGCCGGTCTTTCTGACATCCGCTTGATGTAATCTACAACGGCCGGATAAGGAGTAAGGTCTGGAATTAGCATCATCTGAAAGTAGGCTAAAGTTAACCCGACTGCTGCGTCGGCGACACCGAATTCATCGCCCATTAAAAACGGCTGTTTCTCGAAGATGTGATTTAACGGTTTTAACAAGCGGGGAGTTTCGCTTTCGCGACTTGCTTCTGTAAATATTCCCGGCCCCAACGTAGCGTTAGCAAACATGACCCACTGCACAATTTCAGCTTGCTGCTCCAAAGTCTCGGGCATCTTACCATATTTTTGAGCTAAATACAGCAGAATTGCGCCGGATTCCCAAAGTTTCCAATCTCCGTCAACAATTGTCGGTACTTTGCCCATCGGGTTAATTTCGAGATACTCTGGCTGCAATTGTGCCCCTGCTTCCAGATCCAGGATCACGAATTCGTAGGGAACCGCTATTTCTTCTAGATAGAACTTGACTATTGACGCCCTGCTGCGGGCTCCGCCGTAAAGTTTCAGCACGGAATTTTTACCCTTTAACGCAATATTATTATTGTAGCATTTGGGAATTGGGGATTGGGAATTGGAGCCACCGGAGACTCTGATGTCACTGTTCGACTAATGACTAATGACTAAGGACTAAGGACTAAGGACTAAGGACTAATGACCGATAACTAATGGCACCTCTGTCAAGTGCATAAACAAGATTCTGCTGCCAATAAAAATCAAAATTGCTCCTCCCAATATCTCAATTTTATTAGCAAACAAGTTGCCGCACTTGTGTCCGATAAACACGCCTGCAAAGGCTAAAAAGAAAGTAATAAATCCGATCGCAGTCACCGCAAGAGCAATAGAATCTTTCAGGACAGCAAATCCGAGGCCAACTGCGAGGGCATCGATACTCGTCGCCACCGACAGCGTTATCAAAGTTCCCGTATCTAAGGGATTAAACTTTTTCTCGCATTCTTCGCTTTGCAGCGATTCGTAAATCATTCTACCGCCAATGAAACTTAAAAGCCCAAAAGCTATCCAATGGTCAATCGGTGTTATCAAAAAACTAAAACTAAGACCGATCAACCATCCTAGGACGGGCATTAAAGCTTGAAACACTCCGAAAAACAAAGCGATTTTTAAAGCTTTATTCACCTTCATGTGTTTGATTGCTAAACCGCTCGAGACAGCGACAGCAAAAGCATCTGCTGCTAGTCCCAAGGAAAGTAATATGGTAGTGGCTGTATCCATTTTTGTAAAGTGTTAGGTGTTATAAATAAAGTTTTCCTCTTGACAATTTTAGTTTACACTAAGCTTTGATCGTATTGCGTTTTTATCATAATCTTTTCATTTTTATCTCAGATTTATTTCACAATTGGCGAGGGTTGAAAAAATCGGCGCTTAGCTGTATTATGTAAAAGATTATTTATCAAGTAGCAAAATTAACGATGCCGCAATCTAGATTGTACCAGCCACTGCTGCTCAGGTTACTGCACGGGGTTAATGCTGCGATCGCCCTTTTAGCAATTTTGAGCGCATTTCTGGTTTACAACACCTACGATGGGCGGTTGGGCAAAGTCCCCCTGCCTCGGATTGCAGATATTATCGGGATTCATGGCACTTTTGGCAAGATGTTGCTGTTAGGGGTAATGCCGGCTTTTGCATTGTACAGTTTCCATGCAGGTCAAAAACTCTTGGTGCAGCCTGATTCTTTTGGGAGACTAACGCAGTTGGGAAAACCCCTTTGGTGGTACAGTTTGCACCGGATTGTGAATACGTTGATGTTGCTAGCACTGACTTTTTCGCTCGCTTCTGGCAGTATGGTTAAGGAAGAATGGCTGCCGGCGGGGGAATTGACGCAGGTTTGGTATTATTTGCACGCTTCTGGTTGGGCGGTATTGGTGTTTTGTCTGGCAATGCACTTGTTGATGAGTGCGAAGGTGGGGGGTTTGCCGCTAATTTTGTCGATGTTTGATGCCGCGTATCGCCCGGAGGATTCGCCGGCTGCTTGGTGGAAGAAAATTCGCTCTTTGGTCGATCGCTCTTAATTTGAAAATGAACAGAAATATTTTATTAATTGTTGCGGAAGTCTTGGTAATGGGAGGTTGGTTGTTTGCTGTGGTTGCACCTTTATTATTTTCCTAATCCTATCATATCAAGTTTAGTTAAAAAATCAGCACTAAGGCCAACTGGCACAATTGGTAGGTGCCCCGGAATCTCACACCCTTGATAATTCAATAACCGAGTCTGACGCACCATACAAGCTGACTGAAGTGTGACAGTTTGCCTTAGTCCTCAAAATGATAATCAGGTTTTTAGTGAGGACTTGGGCCGTCGGTTTTATCAGCACTAAAGTCCTCACTACAAACCGACATTAAGCTTTTCGCCGAGCTTGCTGGCAAGATTTGCGGCGGGTTTCCAAGGCGGCAAGATGCGATATCAAACGATCGGCAATTTTACCATAAACTCAGCACCGCCCCCTGTTGGAGATTTAATTGGAGATTGAAGCGGAGATTCAACTGTAAGGCTGCCACCATGCAATTCTACAATAATTTTATAGCAAACCGACAGATCCAATCCGGTAAAATTTTTAAATGATTTAGTATGGTCAAACTGCTCAAATATTCTGTCTTGAGTTTCCGGCGGAATTCGGGAGCCGTTGTGGGCGATCGATACTGCAATAAACCTACCGGGAGAATCCTCGACAATATGTGTTTTAATGGTAATAATTTGAGCGTAGTTTTCAATACTGTTAACAGCATCAATAGCATTGCTGAGGAGACTCGCGAATACCATGCTCAGTTGACCGGGATAACACAAAATTGGCGGCAGGTTGTTGTACTCCTTGACTACTAATATTTTTTTCTCCAGCCGGCTCTCTAGCAACAGTAAAATATTTTCGATGCTTTCATTAAGGTTGGCGTGTTCTTTGTTGGGTTCGTCAGGAAGCGAAAATTTCCGCAAAGCAAGGACTATCTGGCGAATGCCATCGGCTCCTATTTTCAATAAATTGAGAATTTGCGGCAACTCTTGGCTGATAAAATCTAGGTCGCAGGCCTCTATTTCTTTGGCAATTCGCGGCACAGGTTCGGGATATTGTTCGCGATAGAGGCGAATTATATTAAGCAAATCTTTGATATAATCGTTGAGGTGAATCAGGCGACCGTAAATAAAGTTAATTGGGTTATTAATTTTCTGAACAACTTCGGCGGCTAGTTGACCCACCATTGTTATTTTTTCGCTTTGTACTAAATGCTCTTCGGTTCTTCTAAGTTTGGCGAATACTTCTTCCAAAAGTTTGAGTTCTTCTTGAATTTGCCCGTGGAGTTGGGATTGGGAAATTGCGATCGCCAGCGAGTCTGCAATTGCTTCCAAAACTTCCACCTCGTCGGGAGTCGCAAACCGCCGGTTTGCACAGGCGAACAGATATCCGAGCCGATTAGTCTGAGTTAGTACGGGTACTGCTGCGTAGTGGCTGTTTGTGAGTTCGATATGGGCGCGTTCCTGAGACGCTGTGGCATCAGGGGCGGCGGTTTTATATAGCAGTATCGTTTCGCAGCGGTGAAGCCGTGCAGCTAAATCTCCAGAGGGTCCTCCTGGAGGGCCGAAGATTCCCAAGCCCCCGGGCAGACCTTCCCGGCAATATTCCCAGCCAAATTCTAAAGTATCTTGTCGGGGGTCGTACCATCCGAAAATTGCTCGATCGAGCTCCAGCAAAGTACCGAGTTCGTCTACTGTAGTTTGCAGGATGCGATCGAGGTGCAAGGAAGCGCGAATGCGACCAGTCAAGCGGTGGAGAAAGGCTTCTGTGCGAGTGCGAATGCAATTTAGGGCAAACAGCTTGAGTGCCACAATTGCGGAGAAAATAGCCGCAGCGGCAAGTACGGCGGCGGCTACAGCTAGTATATTGAAGGGAAGCAGTTCTTTTTCGAGATTGTCGCGGGGAATTACAACGGCGATCGACCATTCAGCTTGTTCTAAAGGAAGATAGGCAACATAAACTCTGGCGTCGTTGATTTGAGTCAGCAAAATGCCCGTTTTTTGATAAACCATCTCCCGGGCTACATTCGCCAAATTAGCATCTGCGGACTCTAAAAGACTGGGGGCCGATTTGTCGATATTTCCGATTAATCGAGCGTCGGGATGGACAATCGGCACTCCTTGAGAATTGAGAATAAAAGTGTAAGTTCCTGCCCCATATTCCAGCTTTTCTACTACTTTGGCCATTCTGTCGATGCTAATGACGCCGTTTATTACTCCGATCGGCTTTTCTGCTGTTTTATAAATAGGATTTGCCGAATTTGACCACACCGGAGCCGAAATGGGAACAATACTTTGTTTTTTGAGCGTGCGAGAAATGGTAGGATCTGAAACATAGACTTCCCCAGCCATTGCCTTTTTGAAGTGTGAGCGGTCGCTAACCTTAATCAAGGCTCTGCCCACTTTTGTGGTGAAATAAGAACCGTCGGGAGCGATTAATGCCAAATGCTGGAATTCTTGCAGTCGATTTACTTCCGATTTTAAATAAGGCTCTGCCACTGACCAATCCATCGAACGAACCGGAGGAGTGTTGGCGAGGATTTCGATCTCAGCCTTTCTAGTGCCGATCCAGCGATCGATCTTGTTCGCGCGCTCCCTAACTTCTAACAAAGCATTGCGCTCTAAATTGGTGATAATCAAGCTGCGAACACTTTGATAGCTGATACAACCAGTGATGCTAGCTGCCATAATTGTTACGCCCAAAATTAACAGCGCTGTTTTGTAGGGAAGATGGTATTCGCCCTTAAATCTCCCTGGCAATAGTCGAGTTAATTTCCACCACTTAACTCTCGCAAAGCTTCCCATTGTTTGACCAATTTGTGAGATTGAAATCCTCAGCTCACCTGCGATGTGCTCCCAGCCTGCCAATAGTCTGAAACTACTAGCATTGAATAATTGCGGGGATTTTTGATTTTTTTCCCGTCAGCAGGTTCACACTCTTAAACTGCAATAAAAAATTCTACTATCTTTTCTAGTAATTAAAAAAAATAATCAACAATTTAAGACTTTTCTTAACAGTCCTTAATAATTTATGTTGATTAGGTGAGGTGTACACGGATCGCTCAACGTTGAGATGTTCGGCGTTTGTCTTATGAGGTAAGGTGCACGTGCAGCGGTACAGCCTACTTTGAGATGTTTGACCTTGGTCTTAATATTGAAATATTAAAAGCTTTCCCTTCATTAATGAATGAAAAGCTGGTTAAATCTTTAATTGACAGGTCGAAACTCAAAACTATTTTCCCTGCATTCGCTGGCTGAGGCTGTGATAAATGGCCCCAGTTGCGCGATTTGTTTAAAGAACCTTGTGAGTGTGTTCGTGCTGTTTCACATTGTCTTCAGTGCGAATGATGCGCTCGGAGTTGAGCACTCTTTTGCGTTCTAAGGAATAAGTAAAGTCGTTGCGGACTGTTCCCAAGGGAATGTGAAGTTGAGCTTGGGGGCGAATTTTGTAAGTGCGGGCAGCGGAGATCGCCCGAAAGCCAAATTCTTCGCTAAACTGAGCTGAGGTCGGGATTTCTGGCAACATTTTGGGTGTTTCGCCGTCGAGCACTGCTCCCAAAGTCGTCCCCCAAGCCATTAAATAGGATGTGGGAATTCCTTTGACAATTGCTTCCAAAGCTGCTGAGGGAATAGCTTCGATTACTTGCACTTCAAAAACTTCGCCTTCTTCTTTGATGAAGCAGGTAGCTAAACCGACTGCTATGTAGTCGTCGGTGCAGAGATCCGGAGCGTTGGGATAAACTGTTGCAGTCGTCATAAGAAAAGCTTGGTAGTGTGGAAACCGGGAACGAGAAATTAAGGGATTTGAGATTTGAGATTTTACATTTCTTCCACGGTTTTTTTCGGGGATTTTACGTGGAAAATCTCAAATCGGCTGTTCTAATACCTAAAATTTTTGGGTTAAGCTCCGAAGAGCCGATCGCACGATTGTGTCGATCGTACCACATCAAGGTAGATGCCGGATGATTCGGCAAGGATTCCCCGCCGCCACGACGTTTGCGGGAATATCTTTGACAACAACACTGCCTGCACCGATCGTGCTATTGTCGCCAATAGTGACTCCCGGACAAATAATACAGCCCCCGCCAATCCAAACATTATTGCCAATATTAATCTCAGCAGCAAGGTCGAGGCCAGAAAGTCGAATTTCTGGGTCGGTGGGGTGAAAAGCGGTGTAAATTTGCACGTTGGGCCCGCATAGCAAATTTTCGCCGATATTAACTCGATTGCAATCGAGAATCACGCAGCCAAAATTCATATACAATCCGTTTCCAGCATAAATATTGCTGCCGAAGTCGCAGTAGAAAGGTGGCTCGATTTCAACTTTCGGGCCGACTGCACCGAACAATTCCGCGATAATTTCTAACCGTTTGTCTGCTTCGTCTTCGCGGGTAGAATTGTAGGTTCTGGCGAGGCGACGGGCTCGCAGGCGCTCTGAAATCAATTGCTCATCCGCAGCTAAATACAGTTCGCCGGCGAGCATTTTTTGTTTTTCGGTTTTTTCCATAAGAATCGGTGGTTGTAACGGCCACTATACAAACTTTCCTCTCTCTGGCTTGAGACTGAAGAATAATCTAGGGTGCGCCAAACCGCGCTCCCTTCTTCGTGTCAACAAACACGTTAAACGTAATACCAGTCTGCTGTTTGACTATTAGGCTTCGATCCCCCCGGCGCCTGCTTCGCGTCCGGGGGACAAGAGTCGGATCTTTCGTCCCCTTTCTTAAGAGGGATGCGAAGGGGATATAGAGTCAGGTAAAACCGATATTTATCAATGGTTCCAGTCTTAAGTTGACACCAAGAAGGGGCGCATCTTACCGCTATAATTAGCGCGTCAAACCATTGTTTGATGTTGCAGCATACATTTAGGGGTCGGGTTTGGACTGCAAACAAACGGCTAAATCCAGGTTGGCTAATTGCTCATAAGCTCGATCGATCGAGCCTTTGGATCGCAAAAAACCAGTATTGGCAGCGGGGCAAATATATTGCAGAGTGGAGGGCGAAAATCGATCGATAATTGACTTGACGCTGTTAATTTGCCGGGGCCAGTGAAAAGTTTTTGCCGTCTTGAGCGGTACTGGGGCACCTTCTCGGTTGGGGAGCAAATGTCTGCCCGAAAACAGCACTCCACCGCTACGACTATCATAAAGGCAAGAGGAACCCGGAGAATGGCCTGGAGTCCAAAATGCTTTCATTCGATCGCTCACAGCAAATTCTCGCTCAAAAACCGTCACCTTCAATCCCGGCAGCAAATAAGCTTCCTGCTCTTGAATCAGGATATCGCACCCAGTGGCTTCCTGAATCTCCCGCGCCTTGCCAATAGCGCCGCGGTGGGTGAGAAACAGCAGTCGCACACCGCCGCGCGAAAGCAAAAAGGTTTGGTTAATCTCATCCCAAGCGGGACAATCCACCAGGATGTTCGATTGGTTTTCTACAATGAAATAAGCTGTCGCACCCAGAGTATCTCGGTTAGGCGGGAAAGCAAAGATATTGTCCAGCACGGGTCTGGGTTGTTTGGAGACTGAACTCTGTTGTTTCAAGGAAGTATTTCAGAAGGGAATGGGATAAATATTATGTTCTTTTTACTATGGTTGTTCGTATTGGGGCTGACATCATACTACTTGTTACAGAAGGGCACCAGCCGCATCACCCGAACTCCGGTATGGCTGCTGTGGCTGGTAATGATGGCGCCGGCGCTGATTTGGAGTGGCTGGGTTTTAGTTAACGGCACGAGCAAAACAGTACCGCCGGAGTTAGTAATTATACCTTTTCTGGTTTGCCCTTTTTTGTATTGGTTTTTGGTACAGTTGGGGCGCAAGAAAATTACCGGGGAAACTGTTGAGCAGCTAGCAGACTCGGAGATTGTACCTGCAAAGCCAAAACCGCCCCTGCGCCCGATCGATGCAGCGGAAGAAGCGAGTTTGCGCGATTGTTTTCCTTGGTCAATTTACTTTTTGCGAGATTTGGAATTTCGACCGCAGGCTGTAATTTGTCGCGGACAGTTGCGCACGAACCCGGAGGCGGCTTATCAGGCAATTCGGGAGAATGTGGAGAGGCTGTTTGGCGATCGCTTTTTAGTAGTATTTCAAAACAGCTTGAGCGGTCAACCTTTTTTTGCCATAGTTCCCAATCCCAGCCACAAATCAGGGGAAACTCTTGTCAAAACCGAATCCGTAACCCGGCCGTTTTTTGCATTAGCTTTGCTTTTGATCGCGGTGTTTACGACTACGCTTGTCGGGGCGCGAATGGCCGGAGTTACTGAACAAGCTTTGCAGTCCAACCCGTCAATATTGCTCCAGGGTTTGCCTTACTCGCTTTCTCTAATTACATTTTTGGGAATTCACGAAGCCGGCCACTATTTAGCTGCCCGATTTTACAAAATTCGCACGACTTTGCCTTATTTTATTCCGATTCCTTTTTTCTTGGGAACTTTTGGCGCATTCATTCAAATACGGAGCCCAATTCCCAACCGCCGAGCTTTATTTGATGTTAGCATTGCCGGGCCGCTTGCTGGTTTAGTTGCGACACTGCCGTTATTGATTTGGGGTTTGAATCATTCGACTATTGTACCGCTGTCTGACAAGTCGGGAATGTTAAATTTTGAGTCTTTCAAACCCAATTTTTCGCTGCTGATGACTCTCTTGAGCAAGTTAACCTTGGGCGGTGCTTTGAATGCCGAAACAGCGATCGATTTGCATCCGGTAGCGGTGGCGGGTTATTTGGGTTTGATCGTGACGGCGTTTAATTTGATGCCGGTGGGACAACTCGATGGCGGACACATTGTGCACGCGATGTTCGGCCAGCGAGCGAGTATGGCGATCGGGCAAGTTGCTAGACTTTGTATGCTGCTGCTTTCTTTTTTGGAACAGGGTTTGCTGCTGTGGGCGATTATTTTGTTTTTGACGCCACTAAACGACGAACCAGCGTTGAATGATGTCAGCGAATTAGATAATCGGCGGGATTTTTTGGGGTTGCTAGCGATCGGGCTTTTGTTAATTATTTTGTTGCCGGCGCCCCGGGTACTCCTTGAGTGGTTAAATGTTTAGTGTGAAGAAGAGGAAGAAGGAAGAAGGAAAAGGTTCATAAATCCTAGGGACTTTAGCATTTATCAACCCGCTCTTTCTAGACGCGAGCACGACGATCGCGGCAAAATACACCTTGTAAAAAAATCATAATTTATATTGACATTGAGACCATAAATGTGTTATTTATTTACGGATTTCCGGATATATTCACCCACTGCAAGTGTTGCCATAAGTGCGATCGGCTAGATTTGCTAGCTAGTAGCTAGGTAAATTGGGAACTCGATTCAAGGGAATTGGCATTTCAAATTTAATTAAACAGTCCTGGACGCAAAGCCTCTACATATAGCGTTTTGTAGGACCAATCCCCCGTGGTTGTATTCATAGGATTGTTACGTCAAGGACGATTGAATTTACCCTAATCCCCTCGTCTTTGGTATAATCTGCGGATTCATTTAATAAAATTTAAATCGAGCTATGAATATTTTTGTACTTTCTTCACGGGCTTTAATATCAAATGTATTCTGGGACACTGTTTTTGAATTAGAAAATATTGTTGTACGAACCTGCAACGCACAAGTTTTGGCACCATCTGCCCGCGATGTATTCCAGTGGTCATCCACACTTTATCCGCTAGCCAGTCGAATAGTCCGTAAAGCTGTTAAGTCTACTGCAGGTCTATATAATTTACCACTTTTACCTCAATTGTCGGACAAACCCAATGTTTTACTGATGATTGGGATATCAGGAGCAGATCTGGAACTACTCTCAAGTATATCTAAGTGGAGGGAGCGTTTTGATGTTGTCATCGCTTATATTTTCGATTCTTGGGAACCGGAAATTTATTCAAAAAATGTCTCTCATTTAGATCATTTATTCGTTGCACTTCCAGAAATTATAGATGAACTGAAACAAAGTTTTGGTATACCAGTATCCCTGATCCCTTTTGCTGCTGATGTTCTCGTTCAGGGTTCGTGTCAACTCAAGCGTTCAATAGATTTAACAAGCTTCGGGCGGATACCCTCACAGTATGACAGTGTGTTTTCCAATAAATTCAATCAACCTGGTTCTGAACAAATTTACTATAAATCTACGCCCAGAACAGAAGAGGTATTTCCGAAATTGCCTTACGAATTGCGTAGAGACGAGCCAGATACTCGGCTGCTACTTCACATTCTCAGACATAGCAAACTCACCTTGGCATTTGACACGCTCTATCCTGGTATGCGTCGGTTTCCTTACTCGTTTATTACACAGCGTTGGTTTTATGGTACTGCGACTGGCGGTGCGGTAGTTGGGAAGCGTCCAACTACACCTTTAATGGATGAGTTGATGAATTGGGAAGATGCTACTATTGAGTTGCCCGATGACCCGCAAAAAAGTGCTGAATTCATTAATGAACTTTTACAGGACGAGGTGAGGCTTAATTCTATATACAAACGCAACTATAGCCTTTCTCAGAAAGATGAGGTACAATAACAGCAGTGTGTAAACCAGTTAA
>JAUBOM010000210.1:0-8006 GCA_036700245.1 Microcoleus vaginatus BM001213989 | reverse complement strand
CTTATCTTTAGTTGAGTTTGAATATATCGATCGCTCCTGTTCATAGTTTGCGATCAATTATTCAGCAAGCCCTAGATAGTGATGCACGGGTTTTGACCTATTTTACCTGTTTATCACGGCGACTTTACTCTCGATCGCACGAGTTCTTCGCCCAGAGCGGGTAAAACGCGATCGATTATTCAGCAAGCCCTAAGTACGCTTTAACCATGCTCCAGGCCAGTGAGTCACATTGTCTGTCAAATCGCTCTCGCTAAACGGCCATTTAGGTTGCTCCAGCACAAACTCAGGATGCAGATCCGCAAACTCAGCCGCGGCTGCTGTAGGATGATCCCAAGTCCATTCAGGATTTCCCCTCGGCACATCATACAAATCCTTCATGATCCCATCGGTGGCAATTATATACGAGCCTGGTGTTACAAAACTACAATAAGCCTCTAACTCGTCAGCAACGTGCTGTTTTGTGTGACACGAGTCAAGAATCACCAAGACAGTCTCCCCTAGAGTTACCAGTTTTTTCACCTGCTCTACAATACTGATATCTGTAGAACTGCCTTCCACTAAAGTAATGAACGAGGAGAGTTCATGTTCCTCTATAGCCTTGCGATTGTGGGGGCGAATTTCAATATCAACTCCTACAACCCTACCCTTGCCTACTGCTTTAAAAAGGCTAGCATAATAAATCAGCGAGCCGCCGTGAGCCACCCCGGTTTCAATAATTACATCCGGTTTAACCTGATAGATAACTTCCTGAATGCGAATCAAATCTTCAGGGAGTTGCAGCAAAGGGCGACCAAACCAACTAAATGTGTAAGAATATTTCTGATTCCATCCAACTTTAACCCACTGAAGCGATATCAGTTCAAAAGCCTCTTTTGTGTAAAGGTCTAATACCTGCTTCTGGTGATCTATCTCACAAGTGAGTGTTTTTTCAGTCGTATCAATTGTCAATTTCATAACTTACTCCACTAATAGGTCAATGTTTAAATTGGATGCTTTTAATAATACTAAGTTTTCTTGATAATAATTCGGGTTCATCAAGATAGCAGTTGTAATTCCTCGAACGGCTATATCTTGATAGCTGACAATCGGGTGAGCAGTCCCAGGGATATATTTACCTTGTTTATTAGGGTTCAGGTCAATAATGCAGTCAATCAATTTACGCTCTGGATCGATCGTATTAGCAAAAGTTACACCTTTAGCTCCAGCTCCCCAAAGAGCAACTTTTCCATGGCTAGCTAATTCTTGAATCTTAATTTCCCACTTGCCGATCAGTTCGCGTTCTGATCTAGCAAACTGGTTAGCTAAAATTGAAATGAATGCCGGTTTTTTAGTAACCGCAGGTTTTTCGGCCGGAATGGTAGCTTCCAACCATAGATATTGCCCTTCAAATATATGCTCTACGCTCTCAACATGAAAACCCGATACTTCAAAAGCCGTCGCTAGAGACTGTGCTGTAAAGTAGGAACAGTGTTCGTAGAAAAAATCCCATATTACTTGATTGCGGAGTATCCACTCGACGCAGGGCGTTTCAAAGAAAACGCGAGCTTGAGGAGAATGAACCAAAGCTTGTCGGACAGAAAAGAGTAAGCTCAAAGGATGGGGAATATGTTCGATCGCGTGACGACAAACAACTACATCAGCATGAATATTAGCACACTCTGAGTCATAGTAACGCTTCTCAAACTTCAGGCGACCGTCAAAAATAATTTCTGCCCCGACATAACTTGGGTCAAATCCATAACCAGTATTTCCCCATTCCTCTGATTCTACTAGCTTCCTTAAAAATGAACCCTTGCCACAGCCAACTTCTACAACCGAGCAATTTTGAACATTTTTATCATAGATTAGAGAGCGGGCAAGTTCGCAAATATAACTCTCAAAAGATGGCGAATAAGTCTGGGTATTATCATACTCCTTTCCATAGCTTAACTTGGAACCATCAAACTCCTGATTAAAAATAAACCCACAGTCTTCACAAACTGCTAGAGTTAGATTGCCGCGATTTATTTCCCTAGCAGATATTATATCTGCCATCACTAAGTTTTGGTGGACGGGTACGCTACCTCTAACCAAAAAGGGGGCTATTAAGTTAGAATTGCAAACAGGGCATCTCTGCATACTTAAGATCCATTTACGGCGAAATATTTATAGTTTTTTGTATATGTTAGCATCACTTTTTACTCAATTTTTAATCCTGTATAATTTGAATTATTCCACCAGATTATAGCTTGCCTTAATCCCATTTCCAAATTAAATTTTGGCAGCCAGCCTACCTCATTCGATAAACGAGTCACATCAGCCACTAACAAAGGCGCTTCTTTCGCTGCAGACGCAATAGCACCTAACTGCACTAAATCCGATCGCCCAATTACATCCGCTATTTTATAGACAACATCTTTAATCGCGATCGGCTGTCCCGATCCAATATTAACAGATCCCGTCACCTCACTCTCCAAAAGAGCCACAAAAGCATCAGCCACATCCTGTACATACAGAAAATCCCGGATTTGATTACCGTGAGAGCAGCGAGCAGGCTCTCCCTTTAACAGAGAAAGAATTACTGAAGAAACCAGCCGATTTGGATACTCGTAAGCACCGTAGGGAAAGAAAATACGTCCCCAAGCACTGCTGAGACTTGTCGTCTCGGAATAGGAGTTCACTATCTCCTGCAAAGCTTTTTTACAAATACCGTAGGGAGTATCTGGATTTCTAGGCGTTACAAATTCCGAGCAATAACCATACTTCCAATCATACTCGGCGCAGGTTCCGCCCATCACTACTCTTTCGCCCCCTTGCTCTCGAAATTGCCTCAATAATTCCAAACTTGCTTGAACCCACAAAAAGTTATCTTCAGATTTCCAATATTGACCGGGTACAGTATAACACCAGGCAAAGTGCAACAAATGTGTTGGCTTTACTTGACAAACTAGCTCTTTAATGGATGTATGATCTAACAAATTGGCCAAATGCCACGTACAGTCAGAACTTAAAGTCGGCAAAGTCTTAGAAGCGACAGGATGAACCTCAAACCCGCGTTCCACCAGCGTCTTGAGCGAGTGTCTGCCAACAAAACCCCCCGCACCGGTAACCAGCACTTTTTTCATAGCACAAAATCCGGGAAACTTCGATCTTTTTCCGAAATCACGCGCTGAGATATCTCCGGCCAATCAATACTAAAACTCGCATCATCCCACCGCACTCCCCTTGCTAATTCAGAATAATAAAATTCTGACATCTGGTAAAAAACTTCCGTATTATCTGCCAAAGTTTGACAGCCGTGAGCCATACCTTCAGGAATATATATCATCTTGCGATTTTCGGAGTTTAGCTCTATCGCAAACCACTCTTTAAAAGTAGGCGAATTTGGACGCAAATCTATGATTACATCATAAATTCCGCCTTTTACACATCTAACCAACTTCGCTTCCTCGTGAGGTGTAGCCTGGTAGTGCATCCCCCGCAAAGTACCTTTCTTCAGGTTAAAAGAAATATTGCACTGCACTAAGTTAGAAGTCAAGCCAAACTCTGTAAACTCCTTTTGACACCAACTGCGGGCAAAAAATCCCCTCTCATCTGCTAGGGGTTCTACCTCAATAACATAAGCTCCCTTAAGCTTTGTTTCAGTAAACTTCACCCTATTACCTCCACTTGAGGAACCAGCACCACAAACTTACCTCCCCACTCGCGGATATAATCCATCTGACTTACTATCTCATCTTTAATGTTCCAAGGCAAGATCGCCAAATAATCTGGCTTAGTCTCCCGAATTTTATCGGGATGATATATCGGAATCTGAGTTCCCGGCAAAAACAAACCCTGCTTGTGCGGGCTTAAATCCACCGTATAATCAATCAAATCCGTGCGGATACCGCAATAGTTCAGCAGCGTATTAGCCTTCGCCGGTGCACCGTAGCCCGCAATTGATTTGCCCTTGTTTTTGGCATCAATTAGGAAACTGAGCATTTGGCGCTTCGTAGACTTAACCTGTTCGCAAAACCCTACATAAATTTCAATGTGATTTAGTCCTGCTTGCACTTCCTTAGCTTTCAGTTGGGAAATGCGATCGCCAACTGCTATACTCTCAAAATCCTCATGCCTCCCGTAAATCCGCAGAGAACCGCCGTGGGTCGGTAATTCCTCCACATCAAACAAAGTTAAACCGTGACTTGCAAAAACTTTCTCAACCGTCAACAGCGAAAAATAAGAGAAATGCTCGTGGTAAATCGTGTCAAACAGATTGTGTTGAATTAGTTGCAATACATGAGGAAACTCCATTGTCAAGACGCCGTTTGGTTTCAGAAGAATTTTCATCCCCGCCACAAAATCGTTCAAGTCAGGCACATGAGCCAACACATTATTTCCCAGCAACAAATCTGCCTGTTTGCCTTTGGAAACCAACTCTTTAGCCGTTTCCACGCCAAAAAACTTGACTAAAGTTGGAACCCCTTTTTCCTCAGCCACTTTAGCTACATTTGCAGCAGGTTCAATCCCCAATACTGGAATTCCTTTCTGCTGAAAATACTGGAGTAAGTAGCCATCATTGCTAGCGAGTTCAATTACGTGACTGGTTTCGTCAAATCCAAACCTCTGCACCATTAACTCTGTGTATTTCTGAGCATGACGTAACCAAGAGTCTGAATAGGAAGAAAAATAAGCATAATCGCTAAAGATGCTATCCGGGGATTCAAACTCTTCTAACTGCACTAAAAAACAATTAGCACAGACATAAGTATGAAGCGGATAGAATTTCTCTGCACAATTCAGATGCTCTTGAGAGAGAAAAGCATTCGCCAGCGGCGACATCCCCAGATTTACAAAAGTATGCTCCAATGGGTGACTGCAAAAACGACATTTAGATGGCACAGAATTAGACCCCTTGACTATCAAATACGAGAAAGAAAATTACAACCCGAGTCACAGAAATTCTCTATCACACGCTGAGGACACAGGTGTTTTCCTCCCTCAAAAAATTTTGATACCATTCAATTGTTTCTTTCAACCCTTCTTCTAGAGGATATTTAGATTCCCAACCGAGCATTTTCCGCGCCTTATCTGCAGAGAGATACTGATGTTTGATTTCATTATTAGCCCGATTCAATACCACAGGCTCCAAATGAGTCTTACCCATCAATTTCAAAATATGATCTACCATGCCCCGCACAGAAATTTGCAACTCGTTGCTGAAATTAAACGCCTCTCCCAAAACTTCTTTCCTGTCCATTTGTTCCGCTAAATGGAGATAAGCTAAAACCCCATCTTTCGCATAGAAATAGTCGCGGATAAAAGTGCCATCACTGCGGATTACTACTGGCTTGTCTCGTAATGCCGCTCGAATTGTACACGGAACGATGCGATTAAAATTCAAGTCTCCCCCGCCGTAAAAGTTGCCGCAGCGAGTAATGCACACTGGTAAACCGTAACTGACGTAGTAAGCCCGACTGATTAAATCAGCACAGCTTTTAGAAACATCGTAAGGGTGTTCTCCTTGCAGCGGAGTTGTTTCGCTATAAGGCAATACTAGCTGGTCTCCATAGGCTTTATCGCTCGATGCTATGACAATTCGACTCACACCTCCAACGCGGCGACAAGCTTCTAGAATATTCCAAGTGCCTTTAATATTTGTTTCAAAAGTTGCTAACGGCTCTCTATTTGCAACTCCCACAATTGTCTGAGCTGCTAAGTGAAACACCGTATCTACTTCATACTCATTAATCGTTCGTTCTACCGTTGACAAATCTTCGACACAACCGCGAACGATATTAATTTGCCGATACCACTCTCCAGCATAAAGTCGGGATTGGGGTACCAAGTCACGGACTAATCCCGTTACCAAGGCTCCTCTTTCGAGCAACTCAGCCACTAACCAGTTACCTAAAAGGCCAGTGCAACCTGTCACCAATACCGATCTATCGCGCCAAAATTCACTCATTCCCACACCCTCCAAGGAGCCTCTCCATTATCCCAAAGTTCATTCAAATATTTATACTCGCGGTAAGTATCCATCGCAAAGAAGAAACCTTCGTGGCGGTACGCCATCAATTGTCCCTGGGCCGCTAACCGCTCTAGTGGCTCTCGCTCCAAAAAACAATCATCCCCGCTCAAATCCTCAAATATACTGCGGTGAAGTATCAAAAATCCCGCACTAGCCCAGCCATCCATTTGAGGTTTTTCGGTAAATTCCAGAACTTTGCCTTGGTTGTCCACATCTAAAATACCATATCTCGATATCGGACGCACTGTACTAACAGTTGCCCGCTTACCATGAGACTTATGAAAATCCAGTAGCGCCCCAATATCGATATCAGCAACTCCATCACCGTATGTCACCATAAAGGTATCATCAGTAATGTATTTCTCTACACGTTTCACCCTCCCCCCAGTCATAGTGTCCGATCCTGTTTCAGCCAGCGTCACCTTAAAATCTTGCTCTTTATGATCCTCGTGATAAGTAATGCAATTCTGGCGACCCAAGCAAATAGTAAAATCATTATTCATAGCTTCATAATTCAGGAAATACTCCTTAATCATGTTGCCGCGATAGCCCAAACACACAATAAAGTCCAGGAATCCGTAGTGGGCATAGGTCTTCATAATGTGCCAGAGAATCGGACGCCCGCCCACCTCAACTAGGGGCTTGGGGCGGAATTCTGTTTCTTCTCGGAGACGTGTCCCCAAACCGCCAGCTAATATAACTACTTGCATTGTTTCACATCTTTTTTAAAATTGTAAATAATTTTCAGTTCCTAGTTGCCCAGACACAAGCGACTGCCACAAATCTTTTTGAGGAGTCTACCATAACTTTGGGGGATTTTTGCCGATCGCCCCCAATGAACTCCAAATGAACTCAAGCCCTTGCTTTCCCAAGCATATCAGACTTCAGCCCTCAGAGGATGTTCCCGCACGCACCAGGTATTATAGATGTATAGATGGACGATCGCCCCCAAGCCCTAAACAATTGAGCTTAACAATAGATATTACCCAAAAATCAACACACGAAGACGATCGCACTCAATCATCGACCAACACGCGCGATCGGGTAAACTAGAAAGGTCGATCGCGCTTTCCCCCTGTGCCCTTGACTCAAAGCCCAACTTGTGCAATTTAGAGTGAAGCACTGAACTCGGCACAGAAAAAAGAGTAACTTAAGGTTGATCGAGGCAGTTCACTGTGTTCGCCGCTTAAAAATAATCATCTCCTCAGCTTGCTTAAATTCTATATCAAAGAAATCAAACACCACCTCTCTCCCCAAAACGATTTCTTGGCAAAAATCTGTTTGCGCTCAAGCGACAGGCGCCGGAAAAATATGACCATCCAACTGTATTTTTATCTGTCGTAGTAGATATTCAATACTGCCACCAACTCCTTCAGCTTGATTGTTAATCTCTCGCGGTGCTTTAGTGTAGCCTAAATCTTCGCCAAGTTGCTTGGTAATCAAGCTAAGTTCTGCTCCCGAATTAACCATAATTTGGACTTTTTCCTAGTTTTGAACTTGGAGCGACAATTCATATCTTGGTTGCCAGTCGTGAGATTTTAAAGATCTCATTCTGGCTGGCTCAAACCTAATGGGTTCAATAAATTCACTTTCAAATATCCGTATCGATTACATAACTTAATTTGGGCCCGCTCGGCTCGATCGCCTCCTTCATTTTCCGATAATCGCGATCGTGACTAATTATCCCCTGATGATTACAAGCTATCCACTCGCCCCGAGATTTTTTTAATCCAGGCGATGAGATTTATACCAATCATTAGCTGTAGGATATTCTGGTTCCATAATTAAATAACTTTTTTGTATCTGAGAAAATCATCTGTGCTTGAGTTAATGATATCTGTCGCTACAAAATTTTTTAAAACATAATTTACCCCTCTCGCGATCGGGCTGTTGCACCCCCTTCTACTACATAGAAGGCGTTGCACAATTGGGGGATGATTCAAGACGGCAGGGGCACGACCTTGTGTTTTAGGTAGTAAATAACCAGGCGAAGGGAAATTTCTAACATGGATAA
>JAUBOM010000375.1:0-1358 GCA_036700245.1 Microcoleus vaginatus BM001213989 | reverse complement strand
AAATTGGCTCAATCCTTACTAACTATGGGTTTGGGGCGGGTCGTCACCCCCCCAGGGAATTGACTCCTTTCCTTCCCCACAAGCTCGGATGGTCTGGGGGACGGGGCGAATGGAGCGTTGGGAGCCCCCTCATTGAACAGCACTGCCCCAATGCCGTTATCTGCATTGATTGACTAAAGTCACGCACTCTTGTGTCAAGAGTGCGACACGAGCGTCAGTTGGCCGCCGTTAACTATAAAGAAACACGCACTGCGCCTTTTAAACACGCACTCCACATAAAGAAACACGCGCCGCGCCTTTTAAACACGCATCTATAGAATCTGTGGAGGAAAATTGGGTGAGGACTGCGCGATCTCCGCTCATATCATGTCCGGTCGATTGACCATGATATAATCAGTAGGAACACCACCCCCATTAAATAAAGAATGCCAAAACGAATTACGATCGCGCCTCATCTGAGTATGGAAGAGCTAGAAGCTCGTTTCCGTCAAGCTAAAACAACAACCCAGGCCCATCATTACCAAATTATTTGGCTGCTAGCTGGTAGCAAAACTACCGCAGAAGTGATGGCAGTGACAGGTTATAGTCGCGGTTGGATTTATGAATTAGTCTCAGGTTACAACCATTTAGGACCAGAATCCCTCGGAGATCAGCGTTGCCAAAATACCGATCGTGACCCTCTGCTGAATGATGTGGAACAAGCGATGGTTGTGGCAAGTCCTACAACAGCCACCCCCTGATGGCGGACTGTGGAATGGTCGTAAAGTAGCTGACTGGATGAGTGAAATTAAGGGTGAAAAAGTCTGTCGTCAAAGAGGGTGGGAATATCTCAACTCAATGAAGTTTCGACTGAGAGTTCCTCGCCCGGAACATAAGGAATCAGATATCCGCAGAACTTGCAGGAATGGAAAAAAAAATCTGCGTCGGTTCGTCTTGAAAATCAAGAAGGAGAACCCAGAAAGCGACGTAGAAGTTTGGTCAATGGACGAACATCGGCTCGGATTGAAACCTGTGTTGAGGCGAGAATGGGTGGATGAGTTTAGTAATGCTACGGCTGTGGTTAACTGGCGGTTTCAATGGTTATGGTTATATGGTTTCGTACATCCGAGTAGCGGAGAAACCTATTGGTGGATACTACCCTTTGTTAATAGCCAGCTTTTCGAGCGAGTTTTAGCAAATTTTGCCCGACATTGGAAAGTAGGCTCGAAAAAAAGAATGGTTTTAGTAGTGGATGGAGCCGGATGGCATTGAGCGTGAAAGCGTGAAAATCCCCGACGGCATACATTTATATTGTCTGCCTTCCCACTCACCCGAACTGCAACCTGCTGAAAGACTGTGGCCATTGACAAATGAACCGA
>JAUBOM010000374.1:0-1361 GCA_036700245.1 Microcoleus vaginatus BM001213989 | reverse complement strand
GACACAGGATACAAAGCACAGAGACACAGCCTTTCAGGATTAAATCGATTTTTTCCTCTTGGGTCACATTTAAATCCTTCGAGTTTCACACCCGTTCCCGGCGCCCCAAGCCCTACAAAAAACTAAAAAATCTCCCCAACAATCATCCCCGCTAATATGACAAACCCCACCCACACATTTTGGCGAAAGATTTGACCGTAAACCAGCTTAGGAATATCCGCATTCCGCAGTTGACTATATTGCAAAAACCACAAAATCGCCGCCGCACTTATTGCCATCCAAAAACCAATGTGCAAGTGCAGATTTATTCCCATTGCTCCTAACAAACCGACTGTACCCACAAAGAATAAACCCACAGCATTAGCTGCATTCTCCCCAAAAAATATCGCGCTGGAGTTCACCCCCAAACGCAAATCGTCTTCCCGATCGCTCATCGCATAAACTGTATCAAATCCCATCGTCCACAACACGACTGCACCCCACAGCAGCCCCGTCGCTAATTCTAAGTGGTCAACGGCGGCGCTCCAACTAATTAACACTGCAAAACCCCAAGCTATTGATAACACTAATTGCGGCACTGGAAAAACTCTTTTTGCCAGCGGATAGCAGATAATTACTGGTACGGCGGCCACACACAGCCAGAAACTTAACGCATTAAGATACAAAGCCAGAATCGCTGCTAGCCCCAAGGAAATCAATGCCACTCCTATTCCAGTTTGCACTGTGAGGATCCGCGATGCTAGGGGGCGCGATCGCGTTCTTTCTACGAACGGATCGATATCCCGATCCCATAAGTCGTTGATGACGCATCCCGCCGCACTTGTGGCTAAGGTACCCAACACAATCACGCCCACCAATAATCCGGGCGGCCTCCCGTCTGCTGCTAAAAATACGGCCCACAGGGCTGGAATCATTAAAATCAGCCTTCCTGCTGGTTTGTCCCATCTCAAAAGCCTCACGACGGTTAGCAATGTGGATTCGGGTTGGCGATCGGGCTCTTTCAGCATTTCTATTCTATATTTGATATTTTTAACTCTACATTTTATCAAATTTTAGGCACAATCACTTACTATCTCTGTTGCCGAGGGCATCTCGCCGGGAATTTTAAACCGATAAAAGTCTTGGCCCGTCCGCAGTTCCAGATTTTTGCTAATTTAACAGAATGCCTAACTGGATTCGTGAAATAATCATAAATATCTGTCAACCCCGATACTCCAATGGTTAATTCACTTGCTTCTGCGGAGTCAAATCGCATTCTTGCTGCTATTGATATGGGTACTAACTCGTTTCACATGGTGCTGGCGCGGATCGATCCTAAATTGCCCGCATTTACGATTATTGCTAGAGAAAAAGATACGGTT
>JAUBOM010000209.1:0-8019 GCA_036700245.1 Microcoleus vaginatus BM001213989 | reverse complement strand
GCGGGCTGCAACCCTGATTCGGTCTATCTCCTAGGCCTCTTTGTCACCCCCCCAGGTATGACGACATTCGCGCGACCCGCAAAACCGAGTACATCAACAACTTTTGGAAAGCGATCGCCAACCATCCGCCTACCCTGCAACGTACCTGGGAGAATGTGAAGGAGGTGATGACGGGTCCGGGAGAACTCGATCCCCTGACCCGCGAGTTAATCTACATTGCTGTCAGCGTTACAAATGGTTGCCCATACTGCATTTCATCTCATACAGCCGGAGCGCGAGCCAAGGGAATGGATGATGCCATATTTGGGGAACTGATGGCGATCGTGGCAACCGCAAACGCTACCAATCGACTGGCAAATGGCTATCAAATTCCGGTGGACGAACAATTCAAATTATAAAAGGCGTTCAATCTTAACCACTTATAATCCATCTCTATGGCAACTGAATTAACAGTAGATGTTTCTCAGATTCCCGTTATCGATATTAGTTCGCTGGTATCGGATAATTGCCTAGATACTCTATCCGACAAGCTTGCTGCGGCACAGGTTTTTTTTACATTGTTGAGCATGGTGTAGACAAAGGCTTGCAAAACCGTTTGGAGCAACTGAGCCGTCAGTTTTTCGCTCTAGATTTAGAAACCAAAATGCAAATTCGGATGGCGCTGGGAGGTCGGGCATGGCGCGGCTACTTTCCGGTTGGAGGTAAACTGACGGGTGGTAAACCAGATTTGAAAGAAGGAATTTATTTCGGATCGGAATTGAATCAAACCCATCCGGCTGTTCAACCAGGTGTTCCCATGTTTGGAGCCAATCTGTTTCCAGAGATTCCCTTGTTTCGCTCCACAGTGCTGGAGTATCTAGCAGTTATGACGCAACTGGGTCACGCAGTAATGGCTGGAGTTGCCCTGAGTTTGAGCAAAGACGCCTCTTACTTTCGCGATCGCTACACCACCGATCCCCTGATTTTATTTCGCATCTTCAACTATCCACCACAAAGCAATCCGCAAGGGCAATCCTGGGGAGTGGGAGAGCATACCGATTATGGTTTGCTCACGATTCTCAAGCAGGATGATTTAGGTGGGTTGCAAGTGAAGACAAAATCAGGCTGGATTGATGCTCCCCCGATCGCCAATTCATTTGTTTGTAACATTGGCGATATGCTCGATCGCCTGACCAAGAAAATTGGGCGGAGCGTAGCGGAGGGCTGAAGCCCCGTCATAAGCTTGACGGCTTTTCCTTGACTTTGAGGCTCCTGATTAACTCTCTAAGTACATCAGTTTTAGTCCTACCTACATCTTTACAGTGTTGCTCAATAATTTCAAATTCAAATTCCTGAATCCTAAAATCTCAACGTTTATTCATGATTTTCTCCGGTGTTTTGCTGTATTATAATACAACAAGGAGGATAACTCATGTTTGGTTGCCAACCAAACCTAATTCGAGCTGATTCAAATATTCAAGCTATTCTTGAGTATCTGTGTTCGGAGGCTGCAAAACTTTCTAATTGCGGGATTTATTACGCTCGTCAGGTATATTTCAAACCTGGCAAAATCCCCAATCAATCTCAATTGCACAAAGTTTTGGGAACTGAGAACAGGAATTTGCACTACCAAGCGTTTTACTCTGATACCGCTCAACAAATTCTGACAGGTGTGGCAGAGTCTTTCAAGTCTTTTTTAGGATTAGTGAAAGCGTTTAAAAATGGGGTGATTACAGAACGCCCTAAACGGGATATCGCCAAGACCCTATGGCGCTTGTGACGTTTACGGGAAGGTCGGTAAAGCTTAAGGATGGAATGCTAAGATTTCCCCTAGGAAACAAGGTCAAAACATGGTTTGGGTTAGATGCGTTCTTTCTACCGATGCCCTCTAATCTTGATTTCAAAGCGATTCGAGAGTACCGCATTCTTCCCCGAAATGGCTGCTTTTATCTAGAATTTGTTTATAAAGCGACCGAGCTCCAGGCCGATATAGACCCTGCCAATTTTTTGGCAATTGACCGCGGCGTAGATAACTGGCTGACCTGCGTGAGCAAGGTCGGCACAAGTTTTATTGTTGATGGTAGACACCTAAAGTCAGTTAACCAAGGATACAACAAACGGATTGCCTTTCTAATGAAAGGGAAAGCTAATGGTTACTGGTCTAAAAGACTTGCAGGCTTAACCGAAAGACGGAATCGTCAGATGCGAGATGCCGTCAATAAGGCATCCATAAAGGTAATTAATCACTGTTTAAAAAATCGAATAGGAACGGTTGTATTTGGCTGGAATAAGGGACAAAAAAACTCTGCCAATATGGGAAGCAAAACTAATCAAAAGTTTGTGCAAATCCCTACGGGCAGACTAAAAGATAGAATTGCTCAACTCTGTGAGCAGTATGGTTTGAGGTTTGTTGAAACAGAAGAATCCTATTCGTCGAAAGCCTCATTTGTCGATCGTGATTTGCTACCTACATTCGGCGAAAAACCTGAAGGGTTGCTGACAAGCGGCAAACGGGTTAAGCGTGGTTTATACCGGACGGCTCAAGGTTGGCTAATTAATGCAGATTGCAACGCTTGTGGGAATATTGGTAGAAAAGTAGCGATGATACTTGGACTCGATCTAAGTGGAATCGGTAGGGGTGCTTTGTCAGCGCCTTTAAGACTTAAATTATGGTCTTAATAATCCCCATGCCTTCAGGCTGGGGAGTGTCAAGAGTTTCGCGGCACTTACGGCGATTATGTCCTGAACAAAGTTGCAAAGGTTTTTCCCCAATTGCGCCAGGAAGTTTTTTGACCTACTCCCCGCACTGGCGGCGACTACAACACCGTCGCAGCCAGTGCCCGTGCCTGGTCGCGCAGTTCTGGGACAGCAATCGTTTCCCATAAATCACCTTTGCGCGGGGTCCCCAAAGTATAGAGCACACTTGAACGGTTGCCCCTAGCATCTAATACGGCACCATCAGCGGCTGTATCCAATCCCAAACCGATGTCGTTGGGGCGGATCAACCCTTGGGCACGCAAATTGGCGATCGGGGATTGGGGCGATCGGCGATAATCTGTTTGTACCCCTGTGCAATTCACCGCGCGGCTGACCTGCAAGACCCGATTCCTTTGCCTTTGGCGATCGCGAACGGTAACAGCAACCCCATCAGGTGCCGCTTGATAGTCCTGAATGCGCCCTGCGGTAATTGTCAGTTGCCCTGATTCCAGCATTTCCCGGACAACATCCCCCATTTCAGGGGCAATCCGATGCCGGTGCACATCCCAATAGGGGACGGCATGGCGCAAAAACCGTCGCTGCTCGACGCGGCCGAGTTGTTGCCAGAGTTGCTGGGTGATGGGACGCAGGGAATCGATCGCCGATCGCCAGTCGTAGCCCTGCTCTGCAGCCGCCTGCACCTCACTCCGAATGCACCGCAGCAAGCCCCGAATCGTTTTGGGCGCGGTGTCTGGGGTCAAAAAGGCGGGGTAGGGTTTGGTCGATCGATGGGTCAGCGGAAACAAGCCCCGGCGAGACACGGCGTAAATTTTGCCTTGATGGTGGCGCGAGTGGAGCGACACCACCATATCCATCATTGTCAGTCCAGTGCCAATCAGCAACACCGGCGCATCAAGCTCAAGCCCTGCCAAGGCCGAAGCTGACCAGGCATGGCGGAGGTAGGGGGTGTCATCGTCCTTAGTTTGCGATGCAGTGGGAACTGCTGGAGCGTTTCCCAGTGCCAGCACAATTTTGTCTGCCACGAAAGCACGGCTGCTGCGCAGGGAGACGATCGCACATGAGGCTTGTGGCTCCACTGTCACCACTTCATCGATGACGCGCTCCAGCCGCACGTTACTCGATGCGGCGGCTTCAGCTTCCTCCAGAATCGACTGAATGTAAAGCCCGTAGATATGACGGGGAATGAAACTGCTGGCGTTCAGGTCATTGCGCAGGAATGCCGCTAATTCACTGCGGTTACAGTGCAGCCAGCGCAGCAGATGACCGGGATCGTCGGAAAAGGCACTCATCTTGCCTGCAGATACATTCAGCAAATGGCTGGTGTCATCGGTGCTGTATGCAACTCCAGGGCCCTCGTGACTGCGATCGATCAGCTCGATCAGCAGGGGTCGGTTGGCTGTTTTCAACAGGTGAGTCGCTACGAGACAACCACTAAAGCCAGCACCGACGATCGCGATCGTTGTTATAGGAGCGGAAGTCAGCATTTTAGGAATCCTATCAGCATCAAATAAAATAGGAATGTATTTATTGTTAAGACATCGGATCTCTGAAAAGATATCGCTGCCTCGGTCTCCAACACTTACCCACAAGCGGGGATTTTTAATTACCTGGTTTCCAAACTACTTTTTCAACTTTGAGCTGCTTGGGAATTAAGCCAAGTTCAAAAAAAGTATGGGCAATTTCCTGTTGCTCGGCAACCATATCAGCTTTGATCGGTTCAAATCCATAACTGGGCCGTCGAGTGACTACGTCTAAGATAGAAACATCAACGTTCAGAATGGGAGCGAGAATCTTGGTTACTTCTTCAAGGTTCGCATCAGCCCAAGTCGCTACTGCTTGAGTTTCTTCTCTAATTGCCTCAATGATTTTGAAATTAGGGTAAACAAATGACTGATTAGCTAAGTAAAAATCGCGGTTGGCTGCTAGTCCTTTACTATCTTTAACAATACGAACATCTCTTTGCGCTTGAGCTGCTGCATAAAAGGGGTTCCAAATCATCCAAGCATCTACGTTACCTTGCTGGAAGGCAGCTCTGGCATCGGCTGGTGTCAGGTTGGTCGGCTCAATATCAGTCCATTTTATTCCGGATAGAAATAGCACTGCTAGGGAAAAGTGCGATCGCCATAATTGAGCAAGGAATGAAATCAGTCTTTTGAGCATAAGCAATAATATTGTTTGTTGCTAACTTTCCGATCGGAGACTTCCAACTAATTCGGGTTTGCCAGTTTGCAGGGCACCAACAAACTCTTGCAACTGCGATCGCAGAATTTGTTCTGTTTCCTCTTCAAGTTGTACGCTTGTTTCGTCATAACTTTGGATCTGCCTGTCTAAAACATAGACACCAGCCAAGATATGACTAGCGCCCAGGTCGGATAACACTGGTTTGAGGGCGTAGTTAATTGCTAATAAGTGACCCAGCGTACCTCCGGTGGCTATGGGGAAAATAACTTTACCAGCTAAACTCTTCTGCGGTAGCAAATCTAAGTAAGCTTTGAGTACGCCTGTGTAGGCTGCTTTGTAAACAGGTGTGGCGATGATTATGCCCTTGGCTTCTACTACTAAATCATTGACTGCTTTTAAGTCGGGGTTCGCGAATTGTCCGTAAATTAATACCTCTGGGGGGAGATCGCGGACGTTGATAGATGCCGTACTTAGTCCCTCTTTCTCGACAGCGCGGCGGGCGTATTCCAGCACCGCAAAAGACCGGGATGGATGAGACGGGCTACCTGCGATCGCAACAACATTAGGCATTTAATAGTCCTCCTATTTTTGACTCATTTAAAAATGAAAGATTTACGGAATAGCTCATAAGTACGGTAAATCCGTAGACTTAGCGTATTTTATAGATAGTAAGCTAGCACGGTCAATTTTAAAAAGCAAGTAAGTTGAGATGTAAGGTTTGTTAACTCTTATACAAATTTTGGGCGATCGCTAATCTCGGCCCAAATCAACTGTCCGGTTATTTCCCCCGAATACAGCAGACTCTCACGGGACTCAAAAACAGAAACCTGTTCCCCACCGGATGCGGGTTCACCCAGAAGTAAGGGAAGGAGACTTACCCCTGAGGGTCGCTAGAACAAGCAGAACCTTTACAGGAACAGGGTTTGCTTGTTCTTCACAATTATTTATCAAAGTTCGCGAATTTTGGGAAAAAATTCTCTTGCTTTTTGTAGATACCTATGCAATACTTTTGTTTAATCTGAAAACACGATACGTTGACGGACTTACAGTAGATTTAAAGTTAGACATGCTAATCTGCTCTTCACCCGAATCGGTGAGCAGCAGGCTAATTAACACTTGCTTAACAGCAAATTTAGAAAGCGAAATAAAGTTAACACTTAACTTTTAACTGTTAACTGTTATGACCCTGTGCAATGAATTGTGAGATATATGGAGGTTTTTTAGAATGGAATCAGAGATCTCAGGAATGCGCTTAGAATTAGTAAAACTCCAGAAGTCATTTGGAAATATTGAAATTTTGGAGGATATCAACCTCGAAATAAATCCCGGAGAATTTGTAGCAATTGTGGGTCGCAGTGGATGTGGCAAAAGTACCTTGCTGCGCTTAATCGCCGGACTAGAAATTCCCAGTCAAGGCACGGTCTTTCTAGACGGAAAGCCGTCTAAACAACTTAACTCCAAAGTGACAATAATGTTTCAGGATGCACGGCTACTACCTTGGCAAAAAGTGCTGGCCAACGTGCAATTAGGGCTACTAAATGCCAAAGAAAGCACTCGCTATAAAGCGATGCAAGTCCTTCACGCTGTAGGGCTTGGCGATCGCGCCAGCGATTGGCCGGCTGTACTCTCCGGCGGTCAAAAGCAAAGAGTTTCTTTAGCAAGAGCCCTCGCCTGCGAACCCCACTTGCTGCTGCTTGATGAACCCCTCGGCGCGTTAGATGCTTTGACTCGTATAGAGATGCAGCAATTGTTAGAAAATTTGTGGCAAGAAAAAGGATTTACCGCGCTACTGATCACTCACGACGTAGAAGAAGCAGTCGTGCTAGCTGACAGAGTTATTTTAATAGAAAATGGTCAAATAGCCATGAACTGTAATATTGATCTCCCACGACCGAGGCAGAGAGGAAATGCTGTATTTGCTGCGAAAGTAGAGACCATTTTGCAACGCGTTATGGAGCGAAAAGAAAGTAGTAAAGATGCCGAAAAGTTTGCAATAACTGCGTTTCGGTAAACGGTGCTTGGCATAAATTATCTCAATAGCAAGTTGTCTGAGTCAGTCGGACTTATTATGCTAACTTCTCAGGAGAATGCCCACTAATTAACGCTCGGATTTCACAATTGTTAAAGTTTCTAAAGCTGAATTTACACCGCTTAAATAATCTTAAGCCGAATAAATTCGTCTCATTATTAAATTTATAAAGTTTACCCAATTAAAATATTGTCAACCTCCCTAATTGAGAGACAGCCCCAAAGTTGATTGGCTTCCTTAATTTGTAAAGAAACTTAAATAGGATAGGGAAAGACAATTCAAAATTTTCCCCCAACCCAAACAAGTGAAACTATTGCGGATAAGTATCTATAACGATTAAACGGAAGAGACGGATTGCTTTCTAACCATCTAATTGAACACCTGAGGTGGGAGATCCCCAGAACCAAGCGGCGGATTTCAACAATGGGAAAGCGATCGCACTTGCACGAATCGACGTGGTGATTCCAAGTAATCCCATCCATAAATCGCCAGCGCCAAAGCATCGGCATCATCATCTTTGTCAGGAAGTCCTAAATGATATACTGGCGGAATGACCGCAGCTCTTGATGCCCGATGAGGCGAACCTCTACACCGGCTCTCTTGAGCTGAGTTCCCCAAAGTAATTGGTAGTTAACTCCTGTGGGTCCCATTATCGCAATCGTATCGCTTAAATCATCACCAATTAAGGTTAACAGTCCACGTATTCCAGAAGCCGTAGCTTAAAATTTGTAAAAGTCACAATCGTAATAAAATTGTCTAGGTTCAGTTAGTTTCTCTGTAAAAAGACAAGCGAAAACTGAGGCATTACTAATGTCAAGTCCGATAATTTGCATGAACTTTTTTGGGGTGATAGTTTTTCCAAATCCCCGCAGCAGAGCTTATGAATCACCCAAAAACCACTATGAGTTTAATTCACTCTTAAAGCGAAAAATTGCATAGCGAATAGCAATTAATTAAGCGGTGACCGAGCTTATGAAGCAATAAAAGCCACTATGAGCTTGATTCACTCTGAAAGCCCTAAGTCACAACTCAATTAGACATCTCCCAAAAAGAAATTGTCGAGGGATAGCTCTTAAATTAGAATGGAATTTTACCCCCAAAAAACATGAGCC
>JAUBOM010000208.1:0-8024 GCA_036700245.1 Microcoleus vaginatus BM001213989 | reverse complement strand
TTAACTGGTTTACACACTGCTGTTATTGTACCTCATCTTTCTGAGAAAGGCTATAAGTAACCTTAAATAATGAACACTTAAAGAATATTTGCAACATATATTCACAAGGGGTTGAAGATATGACAGGTAGAGCAAGCTATGACTTTGCTGGTAAAACGATTCTGATTACGGGCGGTGCTGGTGATATTGGTCGGGCTACTGCACAGCGTTTTGCCGCAGATGGTGCAGGTGTAGTAATCCTAGGCTTAAACGAAGCGAAGATGGCAGAGGTTGCTCACGAATTGGAAGCCTATAAAATTCCAGTTGCTACCTTTCGCTGCAATGTCACCAATCCTGATGACGTTGCTCAAGCTTTTTCTGGTGCTGTAGAGCAATTTGGGCGGATCGACTATATTTTCAACAATGCGGGTTATCAAGGAGTGTTTGCCAAAACCGACGAGTATCCCGAGGAGGATTTTCAAAAGGTCATTGACATTAATGTTGTCGGAGTTTTTCACGTCCTCAAGGCGGCGGCACAACACCTACGCAATTCGGGTGGAGGAGCGATCGTCAATATGGCAAGCTATGCAGGAGTGGCTGGTCCTCCAAATATGCTCGCCTACTCAGCCTCGAAGTTTGCCGTAATTGGGATAACTCAGACAGCAGCAAAAGACTTGGCTTCCTACCACATTCGGGTGAATGCGGTTTCGCCTGCGCTGATTGGTCCGGGCGTGATGTGGACGCGGCAGACACAATTGCAGGCAGGTGTAGGGTCAGAGTATTTTGATGCCGATCCTAAAGTGGTAGAGCAGCAAATGATTAATTCAGTACCGATGCGGCGTTTGGGGAGCCTTGAAGAAGTTGCTAACGGTGTGGCATTTCTCATGAGCGAGGAGGCTAGCTACATTACGGGGTTTAACTTGGAGCTTACTGGCGGACTATAGGGAAAATAGTAAGTTGTTGTGCATCTAAGTTACATCAAGATGGGTTTATTAATGACGATGAAGTGACCCAATTAATCGAATAGGGGGCAGTTGGGGAGATTGCAGGTTGGGCATACGATCGTCAAGGAATCTTGATTCAATGTTTGACATCCTCCCACCACTAATTCGGAGTACCGAATATAGTGGGGGATTCCCAAGAATTCTTGGTTCGCAGTTCATCGAGCCAACTTAGAGCTCTCTTCGTCTCCGTTCTTGAGCCAGAGGTTAGTTTCTCCCTGCGATGAAAGAGCTTTTGGCTCCAGATTCCGTATGCCCTACGGTACTGTTTAGATATTCGGCTAATAACTTGAATCCTTTTACCAAAATGTTCTTTGCGGCATTGTGGTCACGGTCTAAAACTGTCCCACACTTATTACATTTATGTGTTCTATTACTAAGTGTCTTCTTGACCTTTACTCCACAGCACGAACAATCAACAGTCGTGTTGTGAGGTGGAACAGCGATAACAATGACACCGTGAACCTTGGCAAAATATTGAAGCCATTGTGTGAATTGATACCAAGAAGCATCGCTGATGGACTTAGCTAAGTGATGATTCTTTACCATGTTGCGTATCTTCAAGTCCTCATAGACAATTAAATCGTTAGACTTAACTAGCGCCAAAGCATCTTTTCGAGCCTTGTCTTCACGCTGTCTACTTACCTTAAGATGTTGCTTAGCTAAAGCCTTACGAACTTTATGGTATCTATTAGACTGTTTCTTACCCCTGACGTGTTTTTTAGAAACCCGACGCTGAAGGCTTTTTAATCTTCGCTCGGATTTCTTCAAGTATCGAGGGTTATCTACAGTATTCCCATCAGAATCAGTGTAGAACTCTTTAAGCCCTAAGTCGATTCCCGTCATTTTGCCTTGAAACTCATGCTCCTCTTTTCTATTCCAGTCCACTAAGAACTGAGCTCCGTAGCCATCAGCACGTCTGATAACTCGAACCCTAGAGATTTGTTTTTCTGAATACCAGACCCAATCCCTAGAGCTCCATAAGCTCATCATTCCGACTTCAAAACCATCGGTGAAGGTTATCTGTTTTCTATCAGCATATAATTTCCATCCACTGTTTTTGTACTCAATGGAACGGCTGAACTTCTTGTATTTGGGGTAGCCTTTTTTACCAGGCTTACCCAATCTACAGTTTTCATAAAAACGCCCAATAGCAGACCACGCTCTATCAGCGTGAGCCTGTCTAGCTTGAGAGTTAAGCTTCTTCGTCCAAGGGGTTTCCTTGTTTTTAGCTAGTACCGAGCAAAGCTTTTGGAGGTCATTCCTAGTGACTCCTTTGTTATCTTCCCAATATCGCAGACAAGTGTTGCGGATGAATTGTCCGGTGCGGATTGCTTCATCCAACTTACTGTACTGTGATTGAGTTCCTTTTAACTTTGCTTCTATTACTAACATGGTAGAATGATACCACATTTTACCCAACACAAACACGGGTAGAATTATAATGATTCGCTATCCCTCAATTATTAGCGGGTCGGCATTCATCTCGCCGCTAAACCATCGGGGGTACTCGCCGAGCTCGATAAATCCCCCTCGGTTATAGCGGGAGCCTTCTGCCGACATTAAGGTAACTAACAGCCGAGTTGCCGGCGTACCGATCGCACAACCTGCTCAACGGCTGATTATTGGTGTTGCAGGAGGTGTGAAAAAAGTGGAGGCGATTTTGGCGGCTCTGCATGGGAAGTTGATCGCAGGACCGATCGCCGACGAAGTTGTCGCCCAAGCTATTGTTGAGAATGTCTAACTTTTCAGGGGTTGCCGATCGCAGATGAAGAGACAACCCAGATCCGCGACTTCTTTGTTGAAACCCTGATAGCCCTGAATCAATTTGATTGAGAAGTCGGGGCTCTGCGGGGAAGCATAATAAAGTTCGGTACATCAACTCATAGTATTCGGTAAACCCCTATGGTTCAAAACGTTGTGATTATTGGAGCGGGTCCGGCTGGACTGCTACTGGCACATTATTTATTGCGTCGGGGCAACTACCATATTGATATCTATGAACGTCGTCCCGATTCTCGGTTGACTGCTGTTTCAGGAAACCGCACATTTCCCCTCTCCCTTCAGGAACGGGGCAGAAAAGCACTTCGAGCAATTGTTGGGTTAGAGGAGGCGATCGCCGCTCAAAGTGTGTTCTGTCACGGGACGATTATTTATCGGAAAAAGGGCAAACCCCGATGGGTTCCTCGCCAAAACCCGGTTCTCACAATCGATCGCAATCGCCTCGTGACGATTCTGTTGAAGCAATTAACCGAAACCTCTAGTCCGAATCAGGTTAAAGTACATTTCAACTGTGAATTTCTGGCTGTGGATGCAACGGCTAAAACCGTGATGTTGAAACCTTCAGAAGGAGATAGCTTTACCGTTCACTACGATCTACTGGTGGGTGCTGATGGAGCGCGATCGCCAATTCGAGAGTATTTAGTCGAGAATGCAGGCTTGCCGTGTTCCCAAAACTATGTTCCGGATGCCTATAAATCTGTGTTTTTAAGTCTGCTCAATCCGACTGGAGGAGTGGAGTTAGAACCGAATAAAATCCATGCCTGGAATTTGAATAATAAAACCCGGATGGTGATGGTACCCCAGCCAGGAGACCAGTTGAATGGCGTGATTGTTTTTGATGCTGAAACTAATCCCCTAGAAGGATTATCCACGAAAGAAGAAGTCAAGGCATTTTTTCAGGAAAATTGCCCGCTGTTTGGTCAGTTGATGTCGTTGGAAGAAGCGGAGGCGTTGCTGAAGCGTCCAGTAGCAAGGGTGCTAACGGTACGCTGCGATCGATTTCATGAGGGCGATAGTGTGTTGCTGATTGGCGATGCTGCTCATGCGGTATCTCCCTCGATTGGCCAGGGGTGCAATTCTTCGTTAGAGGATGTGCTGATTTTGGGACAATTGTTAGAGCAGTATGGGGATGATTGGGGGAAGGTTTTGCCTCTATTTTCAGAGCAGCGAGTCCCGGATGCCCATGCTTTGCAAGAGTTATCAAATTATTCGTTTCCTCGCGCGAAGTTGTTGCAGGCTGAGTTTTTCTTGCGGTTGACGATGGGAAGGCTATTTCATCGATGGTTTCCCCGTTTAGTTAAGCCGTTTGTGTTTGATTTGGTGTTAGATACGGACTTGTCTTATTCGCAGGTTTTGAGTCTGAACCAAGGGTGGATTCATAAGGTGAAGCGTTCGATGGCCCAGAATTCTTGATATTCAGCAACGCCATTTTTCACCATCCTAACTAAGGGCATCAAGCGATCGCCTGATGCCCCGTTTCCTTACACTGGGGTTGCTGATAATAAGCCCATAATATCCTCCATTCGATCGATAACTTGGTGGGCACCAGCCGACTCAAGACCCTCTGCACGGCTGCTTCGTTCATCCTCGCTTATATGAGTTCCCCCTACATAACCGATAATGCGCCCAATTCCAGCGGCAACTGCAGCCCTTACCCCACTGAGAGAATCTTCAACTGCCACGCAATGCGAAACTTCTGCATCCAGACACTTGACTGCATATAGGTAGATGTCAGGAAGCGGCTTGGGGCGCGGAACCGGGAGAGAGTCATGAGCGCTAAATATCTGCTCGCTGGGGAAATAGTCGGTCAGGGCTGCAGAACTAAGGCAAGCACTCAGCCGCTGTAAGCTGCTGTTACTTACAAGTGCATATTCAACTCCGTCGTCGCGGAGGGAAGACAGCACTTGGGGCGTTCCGACCGTGGCTTTTGCCTCTATAGTAAGCCGTTCGATCGCTCTCTTTTCTTCTTCAGCCACTAGCCTGTCAATATCGCGCTCATTAAGACTGGTTAATGAGTCTGGGTAGAGCTTTTTGAGTATTTCCCTGTAGGGTTTCCCGGCGAAGCTTTTGACAAAGTCCTCAAGGTCATAGTATTGAGCGCCAGGGAACTCGCGAGCCACTTCATTTGTCAGCCTCCATGCGCTCTTAAGCGCTATGGTTTCACTATCAACGACAGTTCCGTCATGATCGAAAAGCACCACCAAATCATGCTGAAACGGTTTCATTCAAAAAGCCTCCCTCACTGTAATTCTTAAGCGTAGTCAATAATCCTTGGGTTTGGATATCTCGCAAAGCTTGGAGGCATTCATTATCTACGACCTCTGTCTGTTCGCAATTCTCCAATCCCAGAATCCCACTAATTACTGCGCCTTTTTGAATGGCTGTAATTGCGCTTTGGGTATCCTTGGCATAATAGGGCTGACCAGACTCGCTCGCCCCTTCTCTGACTGCAAGCAGCCACGCCGCAACAGGAAGTATAATCCGCTTCATGCTGACCTTTCGGCTATAAGCATCCTGAAGTATCGGAAATATATACTTGCCCACTTTCCTACAGGTTTCTGAAGAGATTCTCTCAGTAGTATCGGGAAGATCCTCGTTACTGAGCCTTAGTAACACCTGTTCCATATATTGTTCGCACATCTCGCGAGGCACTGGTGTTGCTGCTGCGATGTCGTCCATGAGATGCCGAGTAAACAAGTGGAATTCCTGTAGGGCGATCGCCTCGTGCATATACTTTATACCTGCTCTTACAGCTAAACAGGCTATGAAGGAGTGTACTGCATTCAAGAATCTCGACTTCATATACAGGAAGGGAGTGATGTCGCTAGTCATAATGACTCCCGCATCTTCCCACTTGGGGCGATCGCCTGTGAATTTGTCTTCCACGACAAACTGCCAAAATGGTTCGGTTACAATCGGTGCGCGATCGCGAACTTGCAACAGTCGGCTGGGGTAGTTATAGTCGGATTCGTGTTCTTGAGGCACAATCCTGTCTACAACCGAATTAGGGAACACCGCGTTATCCCTGATGTATTCTGCAAGTTGAGGATCGATCAGGTCAGCGTAAGCTAGCACTGCTTTTTGCAGGATATCGCCGTTTCTTGGGAGGTTGTCGCAAGAAAGGGTGGTGAAGGGGGTCATTGAGCGATCGCGCCGTCGGCGTAGCGCCTCTACGATAAAGCCAATTGCAGTAGTTGGAGTCGAAGGATTTTGCAGATCGTGCGCGATGTCTTCATTCGCTGTGTCGAGATTAAAATTCTTGTCTAGATGGTAGCCTCCTTGAGTAATTGTCAGAGTCACCAGATGCACAGAGGGAGACGCCATCTTTTCAAGCACATACTCGCACTTGTCTCTACCATTAACTATTTCCCTGATAGAACCGATAACTTCCGCTTCCTCACGATTTTGAGCGCAACTAGAATGTTTGGTCAAAGTGTAAAGGAATCTCTGCGGTTTCAGCCTAGTAATGGTCTCTTGACTCTTGAGGCTAACCCCACAAATCCCCCATCTCTGCTCTTGGGAATTTTTCTGTGCAAGATAGTTATGTATTATGTAGGCGAGGTGGCCCCTAAAAAAACGACCAGGCCCGAAATGGACGATACCAGTCTTAAGCGCCCTCCTGTCGTAAAGAGACTGTTCTCTCCACAAACCAGTTACAGTACCGAAGCGAGAACTTGGAGAAACACTGGGCGGTCTGAGTAAGTTAACCATGACAGTTCTTAAAGAAGTGGATAATTAGGTAAAAAAGAGTAGGTCTGTCTGGCTATAGGCCATGACCTACAAGCAGGACAAATATCTTAAAGTGGGAAAATTTTAGGCATACTCTGTGGCATTTACAAGGAGACGTTTAGCCACAGGGTAATTATGGTTTGACAGGTAGAACAGAGAAAGAAGAAATCAGGTAAACTTAATTAATTAAGTATCAAATATCAAGTAGTCGCTAACCTGAAGTCAGGCACAACAGTACGCCACATACTGCCACTTTGTTTAGCTTTGGCAAGTGCGTAACTCGAATGTCTTTTCTATAAGGCGCAAATAGACTACTTTTAAATTGTGCTTTTCGATTTCCTAATAACTCTGTACTATTTGTATATTATTTACCTTAGTTGCTGTTATCATCCGTCTTCAGGAGAATCTACAAACAATTCTTTAGAGGTACTTATAACAACTGGGTAATTATGGTCTTACAGGTAGAACAGAGAAAGAAGAAATCAGGTCAACTTAATTAATTAAGTATCAAATATCAAGTAGTCATTAACCTGAGGTAATACACAAGAGTACGCCGCATACTGCCACTTTGTTCAACGTTGGCAAGTGCGTAAGTCGAATGTCTTTCCTATCAGGTGCAAATAGACTGCTTTTAAATTCTTCGTTTCGATTCCCTAATAACTCTGTACATTTTGTATATTATTTACCTTCGTTCCTGCTATCCTCCGTCTTCAGGAGAATCTACAAACAATTCTTTAGAGGTACTTATAAAAACAATCAAATGTAGACTTCGCTACAAGCATTTAAGCTAGAGTTTGGTGTTGTAGCAAACGTCCAAAAAACAACGCTTGCGTTGAAAATTCCTGTCTGTAGCTGATGGCTCATACAGCACTGCAAGTTTGTTTCAGTCTGTCCAGAAATTTTTAAAGTTTCCTCACTCACAACTCGGCTCTGCAGGAGTGTTGAGCAAATCCTCCACAGACACCTTACAATCTGGAAATATCAAAGGTGCGATTAAATCCGACTTTGCCAACACAACCGCGCTAAAATAACCCTCTGCCCCTGGCTCCGGAAACACATACAATCGACGGGCATTGATATCTAGAATCCAATACTCCCTGATTTCTGACCGAGCATAAGCAGGGGCTTTCAATTCCCTGTTAGTTAAGTTAGATCGCTCCGTAGATGTTGCCCGCGCGGAAGAGTTATCTTGTTTGGACGAACGCTTGGCTGGCTTGAATGTTTACCGCGAACAATTGAGGCGCATCAAGAGTGAACTCGCTCTACTTTGTTGAGGTAAAAGCTGACGGCAACAGCTTCTATAAAATAGGAATTACGACTCGACTACTTGAGGAACGGATAGCCGAAGTGCAGGGGGATGTGAGAGCGCATTACTCAGATGTTTCTGTCAAGTTGCTGGGATTGTGGGAACACTGAGGGAATGTGGAGTTGTACTTCAAACACCACTACAAAGCGTTGAATTATCGCATTGAGAAACTGATATCAATTCCGGTTGCACCGGAATTATTGTTGACTGTTGACTGTTGACTGTTG
>JAUBOM010000373.1:0-1365 GCA_036700245.1 Microcoleus vaginatus BM001213989 | reverse complement strand
GATCGATCCTAAATTGCCCGCATTTACGATTATTGCTAGAGAAAAAGATACGGTTCGGTTGGGCGATTGCGAGGCTAAGACAGGGTGCTTGAAGTCCGAGGTTATGGTGCGGGCGATCGCGACTCTGCGTCGCTTTCTTAATATTGCTCAAACTTTCAATGCTGAACAAGTTATCGCTGTGGCTACGAGTGCTGTTCGGGAAGCTCCTAACGGGCGGGATTTTCTCAAACAAGTTGCTGAAGAATTAGACCTGAATGTTAGTTTAATTTCCGGTCAGGAAGAAGCCCGGAGAATTTATCTCGGCGTTCTTTCGGGGATGGAGTTTAACAATGAGTCACAGGTGATTATTGATATTGGGGGCGGTTCTACGGAGTTGATTTTAGGAGACAGTTCTGAGCCTCGCTGTCTCACCAGTACAAAAATTGGTGCTGTTCGCTTAACAGGACAATTTGTCAAAACTGACCCGATTAGCAGGGAGGAGTTTGCTTATTTGCAAGCTTATATTCGGATTTCTCTGGAAAGACCGATCGACGAATTGCGCTCTCAATTCAATGCTGGCGAACCTTTGCGCTTGATTGGCACTGCTGGAACCATCGAAACTCTGGCTGCAATTAACGCTCGAGAAAAGTTGGGAACTGTTCCGAACCCGCTGGCTGGATATCAGTTAAGTTTAAAAGATTTGCGCGATTTAGTCAATCGTTTTCGCAAACTTTCTTACTCGGAAAGGCTGGCAATCCCGGGAATGTCGGATAAGCGGGCGGAAATTATTCTGGCAGGATCTTTGATTTTGCAGGAAGCGATGACACTATTAGGAATTGAATCGCTGACTGTGTGCGATCGCTCTTTGAGAGAAGGGGTAATTGTTGACTGGATGCTGGCGCACGGTTTGATTGAAAACCGCTTGCGCTATCAAGGTTCAATCCGGCAGCGCAGCATTCTGCACATGGCTAACAAATATCAAGTCAATTTAGAACAAAGCGAAAGAACCGCAGTATTTGCGCTCAATTTCTTCGATCAAACTCAAGGAATTCTGCACAATTGGGGAACCGAAGAACGCGAGTTGCTGTGGGCGGCCGCGATTCTGCACAACTGCGGTTTGTACGTCAGTCATTCGGCGCACCACAAGCATTCTTACTATTTAATTCGCAATGGTGAGTTATTGGGATACACTGAAACAGAGATTGAAGTAATTGCAAATTTAGCTCGCTATCACCGGAAAAATCCACCGAAAAAAAAGCACGATAATTTTGTGATTCTGACGAAAAAATACCGGGAAGTAGTTAGTAACTTACATCCTTTTCTGCGGCTGGCTGTGGCTTTGGACAGGCGGCAGATCGGGGCAATTTCTGATTTTAAATGCGAACA
>JAUBOM010000207.1:7982-8171 GCA_036700245.1 Microcoleus vaginatus BM001213989 | reverse complement strand
GTGCAGGAGTTGGGGTTGGTACCGGTGCAGGAGTTGGGGTTGGTACCGGTGCAGGAGTTGGGGTTGGTACCGGTGCAGGCGTTGGGGTTGTTACCGGTGCAGGAGTTGGCGTTGGTACCGGTGCTGTGACTGATGCTGAAATCGCGAAATCAAAGGGATTTTCGTTACTGTCATTATTGACAAATTGCA
>JAUBOM010000207.1:0-7882 GCA_036700245.1 Microcoleus vaginatus BM001213989 | reverse complement strand
GAGGTTTAAAACTCCTGTACCGAGATTTTTGACGGTAAAGGTTTTGTTGAGAGTCCCGCCAACTGTGACGCTGCCAAAGTCGATCGCACTTTCCGTACCATCAACTATATCTGTTGTCCCGTCTAAAACTTGAATTTCTGGTAATGGTGGGGCTGTGACTGACGCTGAAATCGCGAAATCAAAGGGATTTTCGTTACTGTCATTATTGACAAATTGCAGCGTACCTGATTTATTTCCTGCCGTGGCTGTATCTACTTGAACTTGCAAATTAGCACTCGCGCCCGCGGCGAGAGTTGTCGGTAAATTTCCGACTAGGCTAAATCCGGTTGGTAGGGTAGGGTTGCTGAGGTTTAAAACTCCTGTACCGAGATTTTTGACGGTAAAGGTTTTGTTGAGAGTCGTGCCGACTGTGACGCTGCCAAAGTTAATAGCACTTGCAGTACCATCAACTATATCCGTTGCACCGTCTAAAACTTGAATTTCTGGTGCAGGTGCGTTGTAAGTGACCCTATTATCCGTACTGGTACTAACAGTATTGTTATTGCCGACCGGATCAGTAACGCTGTTAGCTTTGATGCTAGCAATGACGTTGCCGCTACCTGTCATGCCGTTGACTGCAACTGTGTAAACAGGGCCGTCACCTGTGATGGTTGGCGTTAATGTTCCCGTTGCTGTACTTGTACTTAAATCGATATCTGTAGCGTCGAAACCTGTCACAGGTTCGCTAAATGTGACGGTAAAGTTTATGGGTGAAGTAGCTGTTGGGTCGGTTTGTGCTGTTGCTTCGTTGATGGTGACAGTGGGTGGAGTTGTATCGACTGTATAGGTTTGGTCTGTGGTAAATGCTGCTGTCAGCGCGTTACCGGGAATATCATTAATTGTGGCTGTGGCGGGTACGTCTAAACCTAAATTGCCATCACCACTAATCCTGTTAACGGTGACATCAATAGTTGTACCTGTCGCTGCTGAAACTGAGGCGATATTGCCGTTGACAGTGCCTGTTTTATTCAGGGTGAAGTCACCGATATCTAAGTTTTTAACTGGTTCGCTGAAACTAACTGTGTAGATGACGCTGTTGCTGTTGGTGAGTGTGGCGGTGGGGGTTTTGCGGGTGATGCTGGTGACTGTGGGGGCGATGCTCTCTATCACCAGTGCTTTGCTGCCGCCGAGGGACTCGAGTGAGGCAAGGGCGGGTAGATTTAAGTCTGCGTCGAGGTTAACGCTGTCTTTGATGGCGCCGCCGTTGAGTGCGAGGGCGGTGGTGGTGAGGTATTGTAAGTCGAGGGTGGTATCTCCAGGTTGAACTGTGTAGTTGAAGGTGAGGGTGGGGGTGCCGCTGCCAGTAGTGTAGTTGGCAAGTTGGTCTGTTGTGCCAGTTTCTAGTTGCAGTTGAGGCGTGCCGGTGATGGTGACGGCTTCGGAAAAGGTGGCGGTGATTTTGATGGTAGCGCCGATGCCGTAAGTGCCGTCGGCGGTGGTGGCTGTGACGTTGGTGATGGTGGCGGGTGCCCAGCTCCACAATTCAGTGCCGTTGGTACCGTCATCGGCACTGAAATATAGGGTGTTGTTGAAGTTGAAGAAGTTCTCAGGGTATGAACTGTCAGTCCCAGGATAAATGTCCTTAAGGAGAACCGTGCCCGCTGCGGTGCCATCGCTCTTCCACAATTCCTCGCCGTTGGTAGCGTCATCGGCTGTGAAATATAGGGTGTTGTTGAAGTTGAAGAAGTTGCTAGGGAATGAACCTTCAGTCCCAGGATTAATGTCCTTAACGAGAACCGTGCCCGCTGCGGTGCCATCGCTCTTCCACAATTCATAGCCGTTGGTACCGTCATCGGCTCTGAAATATAGGGTGTTGTTGAAGTTGAACAAGTTGCCATAGATATATGAACTGTTAGTCACAGGATTAATGTCCTTAACGAGAACCGTGCCCGCTGCAGTGCCATCGCTCTTCCACAATTCATTGCCGTTGGTACCGTCATTGGCTGTGAAATATAGGGTGTTGTTGATGTTGATGAAGTTCTCAGGGCTTGAACCGTTAGTCCCAGGATTAATGTCCTTAACGAGAACCGTGCCCGCTGCGGTGCCATCGCTCTTCCACAATTCATAGCCGTTGGTAGCGTCACCGGCTCTGAAATATAGGGTGTTGTTGAGGTTGATGAAGTTGATAGGGTATGAACCGTTAGTCCCAGGATTAATGTCCTTAAAGAGAACCGTGCCCGCTGCGGTGCCATCGCTCTTCCACAATTCATAGCCGTTGGTACCGTCATCGGCTTGGAAATATAGGATGTTGTTGAAGTTGAAGAAGACCTTAGGGAATGAACTGGTACTCCCAGGATAAATGTCCTTAAGGAGAACCGTGCCCGCTGCGGTGCCATCGCTCTTCCACACTTCAAAGCCGTTGGTACCGTCACTGGCTGTGAAATATAGGGTGTTGTTGATGTTGATGGAGTTCCTATTATAGATATATGAACTGGTAGTCCCAGGATAAATGTCCTTAAGGAGAACCGTGCCCGCTGCAGTGCCATCGCTCTTCCACAATTCATCGCCGTTGGTACCGTCATCGGCTGTGAAATATAGGGTGTTGTTGATGTTGATGAAGCCCTTAGGGCCTGAACGGTTAGTCCCAGGATCAATGTCCTTAAAGAGAACCGTACCCGCTGCAGTGCCATCGCTCTTCCACAATTCATCGCCGTTGGTACCGTCATCGGCTGTGAAATATAGGGTGTTGTTGAGGTTGATGAAGCCCTTAGGGCCTGAACCGTCAGTCCCAGGATAAATGTCTTTGAAAACAGTAAAGCCTAAGATGCCCTGGTAGCTGGCCATTGCTGCGCTGGTGAGGGCGAGGGGGGTGGAGATTTGGCCGATTTTGACGAATAATTCCCAGTCTCCGCCTAGTGCTTGATTCCCGGTTTTGTTGTTGGAGGCGGCGATGTTTGCACCTGTTAGTTGATGCAGCTTTTGGATAAATTTTAATCCGGTTTCTTTTGCTGCTACATTGCAGCCGTAGAGGAGGATGTCGGCATTTTTTGTTAACGCTTTCCCCCACAGTTTAATTTTGTTGCCCAATTGGGGTAAGTTCTGATTGCTTAAGGTTTCTGAGCCGAGGTGTAAAGTGCCGGGGCTACCGTGGGAGAGGATATGAATTGCTTCTATATCGCTTTGAAGAGCCAAGGTATTAGTAATTTGTTCGACCCCGCTCAAATTTTCCTTTAAAATGAAAACTTGAGCGGTATCGGCGCTTTCTATTAGGGTTTGATAGTCTGGTACGGCGGAGTCTACGAAAATGATTTGCTTAGTCATGGTTAATTTTGTGATAATTTTTGTTTGGGATTGTCAATGCTAATGGGCTTGCGAGTGGTAATTTTAAGTAAAATTGCTGAAAATCACCTGCCGTTTTTGTTCGTGGGAAATAAACACGCAAAACTCTCGCTCTTGACTCATCGCTGCCAATATTCGATCGACTCTCACCCCCCACAGGGCTAGTCATGGCGCTGTGAAACCGGGGGTTTTGCCGCAGGATGGCGGATAGTAAGGTAGATCCCGATCGCGCAAGTCCCGATATAAAGTGGACTTTCTGGGGCATTGACTTAAAATATCTTTAGGATTTACAAGTAATCTGCAGCGGAAGAGAATAAAATAATTGCTTGGTTTTAGATACTTGCTCTGACCGAGTATATGGTAGATATTAGTTAGATGCCTTCTGATACCAGATTGTAACAGCCCTACCATACCCCGGTCAATCGGAAAAATCGGAGCGTTAAAGTCGGAAAAGTCGGAGCATCAAAAATGATGATCTCGGTCATTGCTGTTTGTAGCGAAATGTGGTGTGAGAATATAGTGTAACGAAGGCTGGTTTAAATAGAAGGTCGATCGACTTTGGAAGTGCGATCGAACCTATAATAATTTGATAGTCCTGCTATTCTCAATTGCCAACCAAACAATCTAATTCCCCTTGCATTTGAGCGGTAACTCGATCGAAACAAGCATCAACATAATCGCGATCGCGCGCCGCCTCCGAACCGTACCTCTCAAATACAATCGGTTCGCACACGCGAGTCCGAATTTGCACGGGTAAAGGCAAGTTCGGCAAAGGCCCAATACTCAGTCCCCAAGGCAATCCCAAATACACCGGAAATACCACCGGATCGATGCCCAATAACCACGGCATCCCCCATTCGTGCAATTGCTTTACTTGTTCGTACAAATCGGCCAAAACTATCAAAGTATCGTGGGCACCGTGGGATATAATTGGTACAATTGGCGCTTCTTCTCGCAATGCTAATTTGATAAATCCCTTGCGTCCCGCAAAGTAGATTTTATCGCGCAAGTGGTGGGGGCGAAAAACATCTTGGGCGCCGCCCGGATAGACTAGAACTGGGGCATTTTTACGCAAAGCTGCGATCGCCATTTTCGGATGCGCCTTGAGGGCACCACACTGAACCGCCATGCTAGCAACATCAGGAGAAACTTGCCAAACCGTCGGGTGCATCAATCCGTAGGCCAAGCGTTCGGTTCCATACCTGCGGAACCATTCGTAGAGGAACATAAACATATCTGGAGCGGCGATTCCCCCGTTGTGAGAACCGACAACGAGCATTTTTCCGCTGGCGGGTACGTGGTGCCAGCCGTCGCTTTGTACGCGAAAATAGTAGCGGTACAGCCATTCCCAGATTGGCAACAAAAGCTGAATGAAGTCGGGATTGCGATCGTCTAAAGATAGACCGTCAAAGGGATAGTGAGAGGATTTGACGGCTTTTTTGTTAGTAGTTTTTGTCACTGCAAAAATATTTAACGCTTTGGTCATTATATAGCAGAAGTCAGAAAGCTTTAGCTATCTCGGAGAGAAGGAAGAAGAAAGCATCTCAGTTTTGCTTTTACTCTCCTTGTGCGAGCCAGCGGGACGCTCGCACCCACAAAAAATGATTTTTACTATCATTAATATGCTCCCATTCAGAAGGAATCTACCGCATTAGTTTCAGCAATTAAAACGTCGTAACCGTCTAGCGCGGTTGCTATATCAATATAATTAAATCAGAATTGGCGCAAATATTAGGTTTCTGATTTGAGCGGGCTGGTTTTGTTCGCAGGTTTTGTGCTGGTTGTCTATTTTGTGGGCTAAACCCGCCCCTTGTATCTTTAAATAGACAGGCGATCGCACCGCAGCACGCAAAGTAAAGCGTCAGCGAGTAAATACAAAGAAACGATCCAAGTTTCTCACTTAAAAGCCAGAACCAAGGGCACCTGAAGTCAAGGAACTACAAGCCGACGTTGCGACGACTAGAATCCTTAAGGGAAATGTCTCCCCAGAAACAAAACCGTTTGGAAACAGCTACAGCAACTGTCATTGGCCGATCGCGCGGTCGCTTGAGCCACAAAAACACAACCAGGTCTAAAGCCGATGGGTTTCCGTTTGGGAAGATTTTATCAAATTGAGGGCAGCCATCGGGTCAATGCTAGCGATTTGCGCTGTTTGCCGCAATTTTAAGTAAGGTGCGATCGACAGTTGAGTTATGTGAGCGAGATTGAAAGACTGTATGCGGCTTGCGGCACCGCACTACGACGATGGGGTCGATCGCACCAATCGCCTGTCACTCAGAATCTTGGAGCATGGAGAGCAGCCTCTGGCTCTCGAAGCTGCCTTGAGTTCACCTCAAATGCAGCAAAATATTACTCAACTGCAACAACTGGCAGCTAAATGGTTTAACCAACACCTGACAAGATATTGACGGACAACAAAAGACTTGCATTCCTAGTAAACTCTCAGGCATTTAAACAGTTAAGACTTAACTGTTGACTCGGACACTCGGACACTCCCCCAGTCTCCCCGCTGTCCCCATCGGGCCCCCTGGTCTTCTCCCCCTCCCTCGCTCTGCCATAACGAGCAATTTATAGGCGTAGCAGCTTAATTGGTCTTGGCTTAACTCTCAGCAAAAATTAAATTATGTAGATAAAACTTGACTTACAGCCATAAAAAATGTTAACTACAGCATTTTCCTGGAAGACAAATCGATTTTTTTGCTATATTGACCTGCAATAAAGATAATGGTTTTGATGAGATGAGGAGTTGAACGGATGAAAAACTTGAGTTACTGGAACAAACCCGCTGCATTGCTGGGCGCGATCGCGATGGCAGCCGTCTGTGTGCAAGCAAATGCGATCGGTGTTGCCGCCCCATCAACATCCACTGCGAGTCAGGATGCTGATAATAGTTCATTTGAAGATAGCGCAACCTTTCAAATAGCCCAAGCTGGCAACATTTGTCGCCAAGTCACTCCCAAACAAGGTTTGGCCGTTCGCCAGAACCCAGACCCCAAATCCCCTAGAGTTGGCGGTGTAGCAACTAACACTCAGGTAACGCTGTCCCAAAGCGCTACTTCTGTTAAAGCCTCCGACGGCCGCGTCTGGATTCAAATTACCGCTCCGGTAAAAGGGTATGTAGCTGCCGGATACCCCAACAACGAGGCTAATTTAGGTTCGTGCACGACAGCAAGCACAATTAGTCAAACTTCCCCTAGTCCGGCACCGGCACCGGCACCGGCAGCGACACCGGCACCAGCAGCGACACCGGCACCAGCAACGAGTCCAAGTCCTGCACCAGCAGCGACACCAGCACCGGCAACGAGTCCAAGTCCTGCACCAGCACCGGCACCAGCACCAGCACCAGCACCGGCACCAGCACCAGCACCGGCACCGGCAACGGGTCCCGTAAGTTTGTGCCGCCAAGTAGAACCTCGCGTAGCGCCGAGGGGTCTAGCTATCCGCACTGAGCCTTCAAGGACTGCTGCGGTTAAAGGTGGTGTACCGGCTAACGGTCAAGTAACGCTTGTACCGAATTTCCAGTTAGTGAAAGATAGGAATGGAGAAGACCGCAATTGGGTTGAGATTTCAGCCCCTGTGGCCGGATTCATCTCGGCTGGAAATTTGATCATGTGTAAGTAAACTTGTGAGTTCGATCGCTCTTTTTGACTAAAAGAGCGATCGACAATCAACGCAACTTCCCATTTATTTTCTTCCCTTTTTCCTTCTCTTTCTCCACGCAAGCAAGTGCTGCTGCCATGCTGTAGCGGGCAATTGGGCCACGACTCGCCACCAAACTTTTATACCCCTAAACAACCTCGCTGTCGAATTCCATCTCCGATCGGATCGCAAAACAACTGCATCATTAATTCCCCGTATTCTCTGCGAAACGAACCGGGATAAATCAACTTTTCTACCTACAGAGGCCGCTTGCCCAATCTTGGTGTCCGCGATTTGGTTGACACTTGGATTGTCGGCCAATCCAGACAATTTCCCACTTATTTTGCCTGAGTCTAAGTTCGATGCGGTGCCGCATTCCGGCAACTGAATCGTCAGCTAAACCGACGACGGTTTGGAGAATTACGGCTGTTTCTCGCGTGGGATATTCAACTGAAATTTGGTCGCTTTTTCTGCCTTCAGATTCTCTGTCGCTGCTAAAAAGTTTTGCTGCGATATCTTTGGGATTGGAGAGGGTAATTTTGCGATCGGCAAGGAACTGTTTAGCGTTAATTGCTTGGTAATTCGATCGGGCGGCGGTCTGCCCCATTGCTGCGATGGGAATTTGGATGCAGGCGAAAATAGCTAGAAAAAAGAGCGATCGCTTGACAATTAGTTGGTTCATTAGGCTTGAGATTGTGCCAGAAATTTTTGTCTTCGAGAGGCGAAAGCCGCCAAATCTGCCTCGGTGAATTGAGTTTGCTGCCATGAGGGACGGGCAAGCAGTCGATCGCACCAAGCTTGAATTTTTGGATAACCGTCTATGGATACACCAACCTGCGACGGCAGCAAAGGCACGACGGTACCGGCAGTGCACTCGGCAAACGTCACATTGTTGCTACCGAAAAAAGGGCGATCGTCCAACAAA
>JAUBOM010000372.1:0-1370 GCA_036700245.1 Microcoleus vaginatus BM001213989 | reverse complement strand
ATGCAATGGAAGCTGTGCTTCGCACAGCGGCTTAACCGCCTTGGCGGTTGCTATAAATCAGAAGTTTAAGAATTTCTGAAGTTCTCAAAGCCGGATAAATTTCACAAGCAAGCGGTATGGAATTTCGAGCGTTAGTTGGCAGAGTTTAAAATTTGAACTAAATAATTATTATCCATTGCCGCTCGATACCGTTTCATTTTTAAACTTTGTTTAAAAGTTTTTTCCAGTTTCAGCAAATTTATGGCTAAACGCCGTAGAAGTGCAAAATTTTCCGGCGAGTTCTGTTTACGAATCCGGCTTTTATCTTCACAAAATGTAACATCTCATGTCCAATGTAAGCTATTTCCAATACCCCAATGACTGCGGAGCGAATCGGCGATTTTCTCAGCATTACTGTTTAAACTACTCAAATAAAAGCGGGATTCAGTGGTGGTTTTATTCCACAATCGTCGTTCACTAACTATCATGACAACTGTTTTTAATCCACTCCATAATTCTTGATTATGGAGTGGTGGCAACTCAGATACATCAACAGTCCATACTTGTCTTTTTTCCACCCGATGATGTCCAGCTTCTATTTGTTCGTAATAGCTATACTCTCTACCTAAGAACTATGCCTTTTGGGCTAAGTCAAGCCACTCTTTTACAGATTCGTAAAGCAGTTTTTGATTTCCTTTTAAGGCTAAAAGATAATTTGCTTTTTTCTTGATAATCAGAGATGTTATGTCTTTTTGACATCCCATGGCATCTATGATTACTACGCTTTCCGCAATTTCTAACATTTCTATTAATTCCGGAATTGCTGTCAGCTCGTTAGATTTTTTATGGACTTTTTTTTTGTCCTAAAACCAATTGATGAGATGAAGACCAGGCAGGAACTATATGTAGTGCTTTTTGCTGGTCATTTCGGTCATAAGATTTTTTCATTGTTTTGCCATCAATGGCAATCACCTTTAGTTCTAATTCCCCGACTATCGCATTTACCCAACTAAAAAAACATTATTGAAACTGCTGCGGTTCAATTCGGGCAAATACTCGACTAAATATGTCATGAGATTAGATGGTATACCATTCGGTAATTCTAGAAAGCTTTTTAACCATTCATATTTGGCGTTACCATAGGCTTCTATTGCCACCCATCCATCTGCACCGCTGATGACAGCTAGAATCGCAATTGCGATAATATCTCTGAGTAAATGTTCTGTACTTCTTTCTATTCTCTGGTCATTCAATTTGGCAAAATGTTGTAAAAAACTGGCATTCAAAATATTCATCGAAGGCCATGAATCTGTTTGTTTTTGTGGGGAAGTTACAGGGGTGCATCTCACTTTTGCAGATACATCAAGTAGAAAGTTGACCATTGAGATAAG
>JAUBOM010000371.1:0-1371 GCA_036700245.1 Microcoleus vaginatus BM001213989 | reverse complement strand
TTTGCAGGGGGTGCACTTTACCTGCAAATGCCTGTAAATATCCTGCAAATGCCTGACTTTTTCGGTCAAATTGCTGCTTTTTTGTGCTGTTCGTGTCTTGACCTGTTGAGGCTGATTATAGTTGTTCTTGATCGGTAGCAAGCAATGTTTTTGCGATCGCAAACCTGACTTTTACGTACACAAATAAAAACACTGCACCCTTATGAATGGGGAATCTTAGGTATCAAGGCGCTTGATTTTTACCCGATCTGAGACTGTGCCGATTGCTCACATTGCTCCTGCTGTTGTGGCGGTTTTTGTGGAGGCGATCGACGCCGGAAAAGTCACAACAGCCGATGTTGTGGCAGTTGTCGGCGAGGCAGAGCTTGCCCGGTTCAAGCGGAGTGCCGCTCGTTGCCCCGTTTTTTGATTTCTTCGTGCTGACACGGAATGAACCAGGCGATCGGGTTGATGTGAAAGCTCGATCGCCCGCCAGCAGACTTATCTGTTCGCGACTCGCACCGTCGATCGAAGCCGCCACCAAAAAAATTAGCTAATTTTTGGGTGCCCTAAAGTCAGGCAAGTGCCGGATAAAATCAGGCATTTGCTGTACAAAATCAGGTAGAGTGCAGGCTTTTGCAGGGAATGCACTCTACCTGTATTTACCCGAAAATATCCTACAAACACCTGAATTTTTCCGTCAACTTGCTGCTTTTTTGTGCCGAGTGTGCATTTGCCTGTTGAGGCAGGTTAAGGCTGTTCTCTCTCGGTAGCAAGCAATGGTTTTGCGATCGCAAACCGGGCTTTTACGTGCTGACAAAAAATATCCCCCCCCATCAATATTGAGCATATTGCTTACCCGCAGTTCAAACCTTATTGATATGGAATAAGGAACGACTCGCGAGTGGCTACTGAAGCCCAAATGCCTCAATAAGAGCGGTAAAGTATGGGACAGGCACGGCGAACTATTTTTTTGTGGGAATATATCAGCGATCGCTCTTTACGCCTAGAGATTGCTGCTTGTATTAATCAGGTGGTGAATTATAACCGCCATTAATAGGTGGGAGTCGAGCGACTGCTGTAAACCAAGCGACTGCTGTAAACCGAGTCAGGGGGTAAATTTTTATTCGACTGTCAAGCTTTATGAGACAACAACAGTTTAGCCGATTGCAAAGCGCGAGTCCGACAACAGCAATTTATGCGCCTGTCAAGGCTGACATAACGGCGGCTACGCTGCCAATTTTTTCGCACTTCTGAAATTTGATTTTTAATTCAACTCCCCAAGCCACAACTTGACTATTAAATCAATTTAGGTTTTGTTAAAAACGCTAAAAAATTAGCTAATTGTTGTGAGCGTTAAAATCAGGGATTTGCAGTATAAAGTCAGGCGTT
>JAUBOM010000206.1:0-8269 GCA_036700245.1 Microcoleus vaginatus BM001213989 | reverse complement strand
TCAAGCGTTGAGGCAGCCAGGGTCTGTCGTCGTCGGTTCACGGCAATAGCTCGTAGTAACAGCCGCTTCATCCGGGGGGCAAACAGGTCGTCGCCCGCATCAAAGGTGTGGGACATCGCTACCGGATTTTGCATTCAGACATTGATGGTCGATCGGTTGTATGAATGTACTTCCGATCAAGTTCGGATTCTAACTTAAGTTAGAGCCCGCCTTCTACTCCGCGATGGCATGGTTAATCTATCAATTTGCACTGTAAAAATTTTAACTTGCTATAGGCGACAGCTTGAAGGCGACCACCTATATTGAATTTATGCAAACAGTCATGCAAATAGATCGAGCAAGTAAATTGCACGGTTCCATGCTTGAAGGCATGAATATTCAAGGTGCAACTGGGCGAATGATCTTTGGGCACGCGACGCGAAAATCTTAACTCTGTGCTTAACTCACGGATTTTAAGTGCTGAAATTTGGGGTTGTCTTGCAGACTTAGTTCATGGCGTGATCGCTTACGTCATCAACCCTTGAGGGTAAACAGACATTTCACTTAAAAGTACAAGCAGAGATGTTTAGCTTTTGATTTCATTCTGCAATTCCTCATTCACCAATCACTCAAATAGGAAAATTACCTAATGTCTACATTCAAGTACAATCGTCTAGACAAGAATAATGCTGCGGTTTTACTGGTGGATCACCAAACTGGACTGTTCTCCCTTGTGCGTGATATTGGTGCTGCCGACTTCAAAAATAATGTACTAGCGCTAGCAAGTATAGCCAAGTTTTTCAACCTGCCTACTGTTTTGACCACTAGCTTTGAGGACGGTCCCAATGGAGTCATCCTGCCGGAACTGAAGGAGAAGTTTCCTGATGCTCCCTTCATTCCGCGCCCCGGACAGATTAACGCTTGGGATAATGAGGAGTTTGTTAAAGCAGTAGAAGCAACCGGCAAGAAACAATTGATCATTGCCGGAATTGTCACCGATGTCTGTGTCACTTTTTGTGCGCTTTCAGCATTGGAGGCAGGGTATGACGTTTTTGTTGTCACCGATGCCTCTGGCACCTTCGATGAAGCCTGTCGCGATGCAGCTTGGGATCGGATGTCTCGTGCTGGCGCTCAGTTGGTCAATTGGTTTAGTGTTGTGGGTGAATTGCACCGTGATTGGCGTAACGATATTGAAGGGCTAGGTAATCTCCTTGCAGAGTTTATTCCTGACTACAAAAACCTAATGACGAGCTATGCAGCAACATCAAATGCTGGCTCTGCCAATCGTGAACGCCCATTGGTGACAAGTTAAGGCTGTATGCCAGTTATCAAGGACTTTCTGCCAACGCTGGGTATGCCACTAGGTCAGGCATCTAGACTTCATAAGTAAATATGCTCGTTGGCGAAGGTTTTTCGAGCTACTCCCTTCCCGCCAGAAGATTACCTATTCTCTTCTCCCCCTGCTCCCCCTGCCTCCCCTGCTCCCCTTGCTATCTCAACATAGGTATTCTTAGACCGGGAAGGGAGTAATCTACATTTAGTGTGAAGTTTTCAGATGCAGCGAACTTTGCCAATTGCAGCGCCTATTTCCTAGCCTAACCAATTTTGTATTTTAGATTTTGAATTGTTCTCATGAGTAACAAACGCAGAACAACAAGGAGAGATTTTCTCCAACTAACCCTAGGAGCAGGGATTTCGTCCTATTTATTAGGACAGCGCCGCACGTTTGCAACCACAGCTTTTAATGCAGATACAAAGGCAGAATTAATCCTTACGAACGCTCGCATTGCAACTCAAGATGACCGACGTTCTTTTGCCGAAGCGGTTGCGATTAGTCAAGGTCGCTTTCTAGCAGTCGGCACGGATAAAGAGATAATGGCATACAAGGGTGATAATACCCAGATAATTGATGCCAAAGGTCGGACGGTTGTACCGGGCATTAATGATACCCATACTCATCTGATTCGTGGCGGTCTTTACTACAACATGGAGCTAAGGTGGGATGGGGTGCCGTCTTTAGCAGATGCGTTGCGAATGTTGCGAGAACAGGCACGAAGGACACCAGCACCTCAGTGGGTGCGAGTTGTGGGGGGCTGGACGAAGTTTCAGTTTGCTGAACGTCGAATGCCGACTCTTGAGGAAATCAATGCGGTGTCTCAAGATGTTCCCGTTTTCATCCTCAATCTTTATAACTCTGCCTTACTCAATCGGGCAGCACTACGCGCCCTTGGTTACACCAAGAATACTCCCAATCCAACGGGAGGAGAGATTCAACGCGATCGCAACGGCAATCCCACCGGACTCCTGATCGCCAAACCCAATGCTACCTGCTTTATGCTGCCCTTGCTAAGGGACCAAAGTTGAGTCCAGAAGACCAGCTTAATTCCTCTCGCCACTATATGCGCGAAATGAATCGCTTAGGCATCACCAGCGTTATTGATGCAGGGGGAGGCGGACAAAACTATCCGGATGATTATCAAATCATTAATCAACTCCACCAGCAAGGTTTAATGACGGTTCGGGTGGCTTACAATTTATTCACCCAGCAACCAGGTAAAGAACTTAATGACTTTGAGCAGTGGAGTAAGATTGCTACTCCTGGTCAAGGGGATGATTTTTATCGCCTGAATGGTGCGGGGGAAATGCTCGTCTATTCTGCTGCTGACTATGAGGATTTTGTGGAAGCGCGACCGAATCTCCCAGAAACGATGGAGTCTAGCTTGACGGAAGTGGTAACGCTGCTGGCTCAAAATCGCTGGCCGTTCCGCCTCCATGCCACTTACGACGAATCGATCGCCCGCTTTCTCAATGTCTTTGAAACTGTCAATCGCGAGATACCCTTCAATGGGATGCACTGGATTTTAGACCATGCCGAAACTATCTCGCAACGCAACATCGAACGGGTGAAAGCCTTAGATGGAGGAATTGCCATTCAGCACCGCATGGCGTATCAGGGCGAGTACTTTAGCGATCGCTACGGGGAAACGGTGACAGCCAACTCTCCTCCTATTAAACAAATGCTAGCAATGGGAGTCCCTGTCAGTGGCGGAACAGATGGGACGCGAGTTGCCAGTTATAACCCGTGGGTGGGTCTTTACTGGCTGGTTAGTGGTAAGACAGTTGGTGGTATGCCGCTGTATCCAGAGGCAAATAGGTTTGACCGCATGGAAGCGCTGAGGATGTACACGGCAAACGCGGCTTGGTTTTCCAATGAGGAGGGAAATAAAGGCGCGATCGCACCCGGTCAGTTAGCCGACTTGGCGGTTCTCTCGGAGGATTACTTTTCGATTCCAGAGGAACGCATCAAAAGCTTGGAATCGGTCTTAACCCTTGTCAATGGCAAACCCGTATATGCAACCGATGAATTCCAAACCTTAGCCCCACCTCCCTTACCTGTTAGCCCGGATTGGTCTCCCGTTGCCCATTATGGGGGCTACCATAACAAAACAACGATTCCTGCGGCTTCGTCTTATCGACCTTCCTCTTTAGGCTGTTGTTCTCCAAGTCAGCGTTCCAGTAGCCAGTTGTCGTCAGCGTTACTAAGCAAGGTTGGGAGTTTAGCCGGATTTTGGGGAGGCATGGGCTGTGCGTGTTCTATTTAAGGCATTCTGCAAAACCCTAAATGCTCATTCACGACCGACTTGGCTGGACAGACTCGCTATACATACGAAGTTTACGACCCATCGCAATTAACTGGCTGTCCCCAGCAATCCATTCGTGACAAGTTAAGCACTTCCTGAATTAGTCAACTCCTATATCTAGTGTCTCATGTGAAAACTTCACACTAAATGTAGATTAGCTCGAAAAACCTTTGCCAAGGAGCATATTTACTTATGAAGTCTAGATGCCTGACCTAGTGGCATACCCAGCGTTGGCAGAAAGTCCTTGATAACTGGCATACAGCCTTAACTTGTCACCAATGCAACCCGACTGCGGGATCTGGATTATTTAATGGTTCTTACTCTGCCTTAGCACAACTGACACTCAAACCCACAGAATCCTTAAGTTTGGGCTTAACCTATGCTCGTTCTTTGAATTCAATTGATATTGGTACAAGTAGTGCCATTACCAATGATCCCTTTAATGGAAACAGTACCAGCATTGTTGGGGATAGCTATAGTCTTACGGCTTCCTGGCTTGTTAACCCTGCTTTCAGATTGGGAGGATGGATAGGATATCTCCGGGCATCGGCGCAAGACCTCTCCAATGCTCCTAATGCTGAGATTTTTTACTACGCAGTTAATTTTGGATTTCCAGATTTGGGTAAGGAAGGAAACTTACTAGGCTTTGTTTTTGGACAACCGCCTGGAGTGATCAGCAATCAGTTTGGAGTAATCGATCGTAGCACCTCATTGCACTTTGAAACCTTCTACCGATTTCAAATGAACGACCATCTCTCAATCACTCCTGGTGTAATCGTCATTACCAACCCTGAACACAACAGCAATAATGACACGATTTTTGTTGGCACCATCCGGACGACGTTTCAGTTTTAGAGTCTATACAGGCACGTTAAGAGCTGTTTTTCTGTTTTAACCATCCAATTTCCCGGACTGTTAAATTCTATGTTGGAAGAACCATTGGCGAGCAATACCAGTCAAGAAAACTATCTAGTCACCGCCGTGATTTCTCATATCGTGAAACCAGGACGTGAACAAGGTTATGAAGCATGGTTTCATGGCATCGCCGCAGATGCACGAAAATTCAAGGGACATTTGGGTGTCAGCACGATTCGACCTCATGATCATGCTCATCCTGAATACGTTGTCATTCTCAAGTTCGATTGCTACAACAATCTCAAAACCTGGATTGAATCAGATATTCGGCAAGAATGGATTGAGCGACTGCAACCCTTAATTGAAAAGCCAGAAGCAATTCAAACTCTAACGGGTCTGGAAACCTGGTTTACGCTTCCTAACAAACCCATGAAGGCTCCACCTCCGCGCTACAAAATGGCGATCGTAACATGGCTGGGAGTGTTTTTCACGATATCTATTCTCAATCGTTTGCTAGTACCGCTCCTAGCAGAGCTTCCGGTATTGCTTAGAACGTTGTTAGTTACAGGTCTAACGGTTGCCCTGCTCACCTACGTGATTATGCCGCGCCTCACCCAACTCTTTCGCACATGGCTGTATTCCATTTGATCAAGTACATATCTTGCACATTCACCAAAGAACTGGGTCTGAAGCCCCGTCCTTATAGGACGGCTTTGATTCTCTTAATTTTCTGTTAATTGTATTGATTATACATGGTACAATAAAGCAATCAAGCAATAGTAAACAATGAAAGCAAGGTACAAGTACAAAATCTATCCGACCGACCAACAAAAACAGAGCTTGGCTCAGTTATTCGGTTGTGTTCGCGTTGTCTGGAATGATGCTCTTGCACTTTGCAAACAATCTGAAAAAAAGCCGAAATCGACAGAACTTCAGAAAATAGTAATTACTCAGGCAAAACAGACTGAGGAAAGGACTTGGCTGGAAGAGGTGTCATGCGTTCCCTTGCAACAGTCTGTAACCGATTTAGAAACGGCTTTTAAAAATTTCTTTGATTCCTACAAAGGGAAAAGAAAAGGGCAAAAAGTACGGTATCCTAGGTTTAAAAAAAAGACAAGCCGTCAATCGGCAAGATTTACCCTTCGTGGATTTTCCCTGAAGAAAAACGGTGGCGTTTACTTAGCAAAAATTGGAATTGTCAAGCCAATATGGTCTAGGGAGTTGCCGTCAGCACCTAGCTCGGTCACGGTAATCAAGGATTGCGCTAATCGCTATTTCTTAAGCTTTGTTGTAGAGGTCGAACCAGTTCAATCCGAGGCTTTGCATCCAAGTATTGGTATCGACTTAGGGATTAAAACCTTTGCGGTAATGAGTAATGGCGCAAAAGCCGAAAGTCCTAATTATAAAAAACTAGACCGGAAAGTTCGCAAACTGCAACGCAAGTTAGCTCGCCAACCTCATGACTCCAAAAGAAGGAATATAACTAGAATCAAGATCGCCAAGCTTCATAATCGTATTTCTGATGCCCGTAAAGATTTTATACACAAATTATCGACCAAAATAGTCAACGAAAACCAAGTGATTGTTTTGGAAGATTTAAATGTGTCGGGCATGGTTAAGAACCGCAAACTTGCTAGAGTAATCAGCTTGCAAGGTTGGAGAGAATTCAGGACTTTGTGCGAAGCTAAGTCTGAAAAGTTTGGCAGAGAGTTCAAGGTGATTAGCCGATGGGAACCCACCAGCCAGGTCTGTTCAAACTGTGGTTTCAAATGGGGTAAAATCGATTTATCTATTCGCTCAGTGCTCTGTTTGAATTGTGGTACCGAGCAGGATAGAGATGAAAATGCGGCTAGAAATATAGCTCAAGTCGGGATGGGGAATCGCCACGACTCTAAATGGAAGCTGAGGGATTGTCAGACTATTTCGGTAGCAGAACCCGATGAAGCGTCAAGAATCACCGCGCCTTCAGGCCGGTGAGTATTTCAATTGTCAACACCTGAACGAATTGACGCTAGAGACTATGATTTCAAAAGCCAATCACCCGGTATTCCGCTGTGAGGAATGCCTTCGGATTGGCGATCGCTGGGTTCACTTGAGAATTTGTCAAACCTGCGGCAAAATGCTGTGCTGCGACTCGTCTAAAAATGAACACGCTCGCCGCCATTACAAAGAAAGTGGATATGCGGTGATTAGTTCAGCCGAATTGGGAGAACAATGGCTGTGGTCTTTTACCGACGAACAACAGAAGAACTATTGATTACGCGCCCCTTTTCTACTCGCGAGGAAATCATGATGTCAAATCAGCCTACCCTGACTTCAACGGATATTTGGCCGAGTTTACCCCTGGACGCATGGCAGGATACCTATGCCACCCTACACATGTGGACGCAAATCATCGGCAAGATCCGATTGGCCCAAACTCCGTGGATTAATCATTCCTGGCATATTCCTCTCTATTTAACCGTTCGGGGAGTGACCACTTCCACGATTCCCTATGGTAGCCGGATCTTTCAAATCGACTTTGATTTCATTGATCATGAGCTGCTGATTCAAACCAGCGAAGGGGCAAGACGGGCGATCGCTCTCTACCCTCGCTCTGTTGCTGATTTCTACCAGAACGTGATGGAAACGCTCAGAGCACTCGACCTTCATATCACCATTAACACCAAACCGAACGAAGTTCCAGATCCGATTCAATTTGAGCAGGATGAAACCCATGCTGCTTATGATGCGGATTATGCCAATCGATTCTGGCGAGTGCTGCTACAGTCCGATCGCGTCTTCCGAGAATTTCGCTCACATTTTTCCGGCAAGGTTAGTCCGGTTCATTTTTTCTGGGGGAGTTTTGATTTAGCAGTGACTCGCTTTTCGGGGCGATCGGCTCCTGAGCATCCGGGAGGGGTGCCAAATCTACCGGATGCAGTGGCGCAGGAAGCCTATTCCCAGGAAGTCAGTAGTGCCGGATTTTGGCCCGGAGCCGGATTATCATACCCAGCGTTTTATTCCTATGCGTACCCAGAACCCGATGGGTTTAAGCAGGCTGAGGTTCGTCCCGATGCTGCATTCTACAATAAGGAACTGGGTGAATTTATTTTGCCCTATGACGCTGTTCGTGAGGCAGAATCACCCGATCAGACGTTGTTAGAGTTCTTGCAAAGCACCTATGAAGCTGCAGCTAGGTTAGGCAACTGGAATCAAAAAGAACTCCAGCAGTTGACGTTTAAGTAGCAACTGCATTCCTAAATTGGCGTTTAACTGGCAGATCTTAAGTGGTGAAATGTAGGACAATTTCGCAGACTGGTTTATTGGACGCTTAAACCTTGATCGTAAAGGTCAATTCCGATGAACCTATGGTAATTATACCAAATCCGGGTTAGTTACCCCCGTTATGATGGCAAGCGATCGAACACTGTGCGGGCGATCGAACACTGTGCAGGTGATCGACTCATGAAAACTGGTAGCAAAAAGAACTACAATCGTCTTCATGAGTTAATGATTCAAACAAAAAGATGACCAGAATAGCACATCTGGAACCTTACTTGAGTGCAAGAGAACTCAAGTATCGGCGTTGCATAATAGAGGGATGAATTGCCCAAACTGTGAATCTACCCACGTCCGTAAGAATGGTCATCGACGCGGTAAACAAAACTACATTTGCCGCGACTGCGGTCGTCAATTTGTTGAGTCCTACTCTCCCAAAGGTTATTCGGATGAAATTAAGGAGCGGTGTTTGTCAATGTATAGCAACCGCCAAGGCGGTTAAGCCGCTGTGCGAAGCACAGCTTCCATTGCAT
>JAUBOM010000205.1:3253-8410 GCA_036700245.1 Microcoleus vaginatus BM001213989 | reverse complement strand
GGGAGAGGGGGAGATGAGGAGAGGGGGAGATTGAAAAATCAGGAGAGGGGGAGATTGGAAGATGAGGAGAGGGGGAGAATTTCTCTGTTCTCCCTTCTTCCTTCTTCCTTCTTCCTTCTGACTAATTCCAGAGCCCGCCATCCTAGGGTGCAGTGGCGGCTCCAGGTTGGGAATTGGGAGCAGGGGGTGCAGGTGAAACAGGAGGAATGCCCTGATTTACCCCAAGGTTGCTAGGCTGCCCCGGAGCCGGCAGAGGAGATTGAAACTGATTCGGATTGAACTGCTGCTGCCCCGGAGCCGGGAGAGGAGATTGAAACTGATTGGGATTGAGCTGCTGCTGCCCCGGAGCCAGAGGAGACGGCAGAGGTTGACCGGAATTGCCGATCGGAGGTGCCGCAGGAATGCCAGAATTGGGAACCGAGGGATTCGGCAGCGGGGAGGAAGCTGAACTAGGAAGAGTTGCTAGGGCTACTCGATCGCCCCCTACCTCTCTCAATTTGTCTAAAACCTCGACAACTTTGGCATATCTAGCATTTTGAGGAGCGTACAGCACCATCAACCCCCCAGGATTTTTGCTTTGGAAACTCTTTAAATTTCGATCGAGCTGTTGGTAATTAACAGGCAATTGGTCGATATAAGTTTGCCCGAAATCGTCAATGCTGACAATCAGCATCTCTCGCATCTGTGTTTGTCCAGTCTTCGCCTTAGGCAAATCGACATTAATTGCTTGCTGGCGAGTCAGTTGCAGAGCCGCCAGGAGAAAAAACGTCAGAATGCAAAATATCACGTCAATTAAAGGCACCAGTTCAATCCGAGTCTCTTCAGCAGGAGTATCTACATTAATCTTCATCAGATCTCAGGAGTTTTAATTATTAGAGGGTGAATCTTCAGCCGGATCGGAACCTTTCAATTTCGGCTCCCGGTTCCGTTCTCCCGGTTCTTGAGAATTGAGAGAACGCTTGTTCAAACCATCGGAACCAAAGGAAGAATTGCTGTATTCGGCACCGGGCGATCGATCCTTAGCTTTAGCCGTCTGCCAGTATTGCCTGTAGAGCAATTCCAGTTCATTTCCAGCTTTACGAAATATTTTTGCCTGATTGAACAAAAAAGCTTGAAATATGCGATAAAACGTCAAGCTAAAAATGGCTACTACCATCCCTGAAGCAGTAGTAATCAGCGATTCGCCAATCCCCGATGTCACTCCTTGTGTTGCCTCAGTACCGATGTCGCCCAGACTGATCGAACTGAGCGAGTTAATCAAGCCCAAAACTGTTCCCAGTAAGCCCAGCAAAGGGGCTAGAGCGATTGCAGCTTCTAAGATTTTGTCGCCGCGCCGCATCGAAGCCAACTCTTCATCGGCTGCGGCTTCGAGTGCGAGTCGAAATAAGTCTGGTTCAGGATTGTACAGGCGCAGAGGTGCAGATAGAAACCGCCCGATCGGCTGTCGGTTAGCTTGTCTGGCAATCTCGCTAGCCGCCCCCCAATCGCTGCGGGCGGCTTCGATGATGCGGTTGACTATCTGCTTTTCCTTGGTGAGGAGGCTCGCCCAGAACCACAAGCGTTCGATAATGGTACTCAAAGATAAAATGGATAGCACCAACAGGGGGTACATGGCGGGGCCACCGTCTTTAAACAGTTCTACAATATTCACAGTATTTTTACTCCTGCATAACCGGCTTGGCTTTGCTTCTGTTGTACTTTTTTTAACAAATTTAAGGCCATTTAATTTTAGCTATTAATGTACTGTGCTCCGGGGCCGATCGACCGATCGCGATCGACTAATTCCTCACAACTCGTCTAAATCTTGACACATATCTTGCAGCGACTGGTGTTGAAGGCGGCGGGAAGAGCGGCGATATTTTTTAGTTTGCAGCTTCGGTTCGTATTGCTGGGTACCATCCGACTTGGTTTGCTGTTTCAAACTCGCCTCCGCACTACTAGAGTTTTGCTCTTGTTGCTGGCGGACGATCGCCTCGGAGAGAAAATCCAAGTAATAATCGTAGCGCTCCCAACCGCCCCGCACCACACAGTTAGGCTCATCTCGGTGCGAACAGTCGCTAAACTGGCAGCTACCCAAAGCCAGCCTCTGGCGCGCTTCTGGGAAATATTCAGCTAACTCGGACGGGTCGCATTCGAGAGCCGGCTGATTAAAGCCCGGAGTATCTGCCAAAAGTCCGCCACCGGGGAGTTCAAATAGTTCTACGTGGCGAGTCGTGTGACGCCCGCGGCCAAGTTTGCCGGAAACAGCGTTCACTCGCAGATTCAGGGCCGGGATCAATTGGTTGATCAAGCTGGACTTGCCAACCCCTGAAGGGCCACAAATTACCGTTATTTTCCCTTGCAAGTGCTGCAGAAGGAAGTTCGGCAACGGGCTATGTACGGGATTTAACGAAGCTAACCGATCAACAGAATTTGCCAGCAGAGACTTATCCTCAAAAATCACGTTATATCCCTCTATTTTCTCCTTTAAGTCCTGGGAAGCTGATTCTTGGGCAGAAACTTCATTTGGACTTTCTTCGGTCACTTTCTGGACTACTGCGCCGCTGCGGACGCTAATAAACATTGGTTCGTAGCCCCAGGCTGAAAGCCGAGCGCGCCACTGTTCCAACTCTTGGGGCGTGACCAAATCGCATTTGTTCAGGCACAAACTCACCTCTAAACCTGTAGATTCTGCCTTCACTAAAAACCGAGTTAATGATGCGGGGTCTAAGTCGGGTTCGGCGAGGGCAAAAACGAGGAGAATGCAATCGGCATTAGCTACAGGCGGGCGGTTGAGTTCTGTTCGGCGCGGGAAGACTTCAGAAATTGCACCCCGGCGGTCAGTCCAGTCGGGTTCGTCTACCACCACGCGATCGCCCACCATCACCTGTTGACCAATTTTTTTCAGTCGAGTGCGACGAGTGCACAGGAGAGTCGGAGAATCAGCGAGGGGAGCATTTTTCCCGTCAATCAAGATAGGGGGATCTAACCTCACTTGGTAGAAGTTAGCCTGAACAGCAATTACAGTACCGACGATCGAGGGCGAATTCAGGCTCATCCTGCTTCCTTGTTTTCTGGGCGCTGCACTTTCATTGCAAAAAAGCCCGACTCCGGCTCATCCGCGACAAATTGCGTTTCGAGAATTTGGTAGCCTTCCATTTTGAGACTATCGGGTACTTGTTCGATCGGCTCTCCAGCGTCCAGCCACACCTCCAAAACAGCACCCGGTGCCATTTGCTCCAAGCGCAGTTTAGTGCGGACAAAATTGAGAGGACACGGAGTACCCCGCAGATCGATTTGGGCATCTGGGGATTTGGGATTTTCAATTTTCGATGTTGAATTCATAATGCTTTTTGCAATCTCAAATCCTGAAAGCCTTTGTTTTCTAAACAAGTTGCGTGGAAACTGGAGAATCTAAAATTTTGTGTCCAATTGGACACTGATTATTATTCTTTCTCGAAGTTGCGTGTCCAATTGGACACTGATTATTATTCTTTATGGAAAAAATGTGCGCAATTGCGCACAGATTTTTAACCGCTGCTGAAACGCAATGCCCCGGAACCGTCCCACCTGCCATTTTTGTGGGCAATTGCGCACAAATTTTTGACGGCTGTTGAAACAAATTGCCCCGGAACCGTCCCACCTGCCATTTTTGTGGGCACCTGCGCACAAATTTTTGACGGCTGTTGAAACAAATTGCCGGGGAATCCTCAAACAGGAAAATTTGACACCCATGGGTGTCAAAAATTGCTTATTTCTGAAACAAATTGCCCAGAAATCCTTCCAAACCGCCTTTACCGGTACGATCGCCCTTCAGCTTAGCAAGCTGCATCAGCAACTCCCGTTCCTCAGCAGTCACCTTAGTCGGAATGTCAATAGACACCGTAATCAAATGATCGCCGCGACTGACTGGATTTCCCAACCGAGGCACCCCTTTTTTCTCCAGAGTCAGAACAGTATTCGCCTGAGTTCCGCTAGGAATCAACAATTCCGTCGGCCCGTCTACAGTTTCCACTTCCAACCGGCACCCCAAAATTGCTTGCAAATAACTAATCTTAACTTCCGAGTTAACGTTAGTGCCCTCCCGCTTAAATAGGGGGTCTTCATTCACAGCCAAGAACACGTAAAGATCCCCGGGCGGCCCGCCCAGTTTGCCGGCATCCCCTTCATTGGAAACGCGCAAGCGAGTACCGTTGTCAACCCCAGCCGGAATTGTGATTTTCAGCTTTTTCATCACTTCTTTCTGGCCCCGGCCGCCGCAAGTTTCGCACTTGTCCTCAATCACTTGCCCGGTGCCGTTGCAACTGGGGCAAACAGAAACTTGAGTAAAGCTGCCAAAAGGAGTGCGGGTAGCCCGTCGGACTTGACCGCTGCCGGTACAAGTCGAGCAGGTTTGGGGTCTGGTTCCCGGTTTGGCGCCGGTACCTGTGCAAGTTTCGCAGGTTTCTAGGTGCTTGATGCGGAGTTCTTTTTCCCCACCGAACACTGCTTCGCGAAACTCCAGCCGCAAGTCTAGGCGCAAATCGTCTCCGCGCACCGGCCCGCTGCGTCTGCGACCTTGTTGTTGACCGCCCCCCGGGCCCTGAAAACCCTGAAAGAAGCTTTCAAAAATATCGGCAAAGCTGTCGCCGAAGTCTTGGAAGCCCGGAGCAGCACCGCTCACGCCTGCTTCGCCGAAACGGTCGAAACGGGCGCGGGTTTCCGGTTCTGAAAGTACCTCGTAGGCGCGGTTAATTTCTTTAAACCGCTCCTCGGCACCCTCTGTTTTGTTGACATCTGGATGGTACTTGCGAGCTAGGCGGCGGTAAGCACGCTTAATTTCTTCTTTGTCTGCGCTGCGAGAAACGCCTAATATTTCATAGTAATCACCGGCCATAGAGCTGCTTGCCTGGAGGTAAATAACAAAAAGTGTACGAAAAAGAAACGGGCAACCTTTCCTAAAATTGCCGATTAAAAATTAAAAATTCTCATTGTTAATTTTTAACTTTTAATTTTTAGCTTTTCTGTTTTAAAGGAAAGGATTCATATCATCAACTTCAGGTTCCGGAACCTTCGGTTTTTGTTTTGACTGTGGATTTGGCGGTGGACTTGGCGGTGGAGTTGGCTGTCGTTTTGACTGTCTATCCGGCTTTGGTTCCGGCTTTGGTTCCGGCTTTGGTTCCGGCTTTGGTTCCGGCT
>JAUBOM010000205.1:0-3153 GCA_036700245.1 Microcoleus vaginatus BM001213989 | reverse complement strand
TCCGGCTTTGGTTCCGGCTTTGGTTCCGGCTTTGGTTCCGGCTTTGGTTCCGGCTGCGCTCGGGGCGCTACCAGCAGCTCTTCTGTCTGCGAAATGCTGTCCGAGGTAGCTGCCACCTCTTCTAGTTCTGATTCTACTTCTGACATCATCTCGCTTTCAACCGCTTCTCCTGACGGGGCTACCCCGCTGCGGGACACGGAATAGACTGCTGTCCCGAGGGAGTATAGCAGTTGCTTGAAAGATTCGATTGCGGGCGTGAGTTCCTCGACTGTGATCTCGGGGTTAGCCATCGCCTCCCGCAAGGCTGCTGCTGCTGTTTCGGCTTCGGTCTTGAGGTCGTCGCTCAGCAGTTGGGCGCTGGTTTTTAAAGTTACACCATAATTATAGACCAGGGTGTCAGCTTGATTTTTGAGTTCAACGAGTTGAGCGCGCTTGATGTCCTCGTCGGCGTAAAGTTCGGCTTCTTGCCGCATCCGCTCGACTTCGGTTTCGCTCAATCCCCCTGTATTGGAAATTTGGATGCTTTGTTCTTTTCCGGTTCCCTTGTCTTCAGCGGCCACTTTGAGAATCCCGTTGGCATCGATTTCAAAGGTAACTTCGATTTGAGGTACGCCGCGGGGGGCTGGGGGAATGCCTTTGAGCAGGAATTTGCCGAGACTTTTATTGTCTTTAACCAATGCCCGCTCGCCTTGGAGCACGTGAATTTCTACGGAGGTTTGCCCGTCTGCTGCCGTGCTGTACATTTGCGATCGGCTGGTGGGAATAGTTGTATTGCGCTCGATTACTTTGGTGAACACCCCGCCCAAGGTTTCGAGTCCCAGGGAGAGCGGCGTCACGTCCAGCAGCAGCAAATCTTTGACCTCACCGCCCAACACGCCGGCTTGAATTGCCGCGCCTACGGCTACAGCTTCGTCGGGATTGACCGATTTATCGGGAGAAACGCCCCCAAAATACTTGCTAATTGCCTGTTGAACTGCCGGAATTCGGGTTGAACCTCCCACTAAAATAATTCTGTCTATATCTTTCGGGGTCAAACTTGCGTCTTTGAGCGCTTGAGTCACCGGATCGATCGTCGCCTGCACCAAATGACCCACCAGTGATTCAAACTTAGCTTTGGAAAGTTCCATTTCCAGATGCTTGGGCCCTTTTTCGTCAGAGGAGATGAAGGGCAAATTGATTGAGGTGGAGTCCCGGTTGGAGAGTTCGATTTTCGCCTTTTCCGCAGCTTCTCGGAGGCGCTGCAAAGCCATTTTGTCTTCTGAGAGGTCACTGCCTTCTTGAGTTCGGAAAGCTTCTACCAGCCATTGGACTATACAGTCGTCAAAGTCATCTCCTCCGAGATGGTTGTTACCGGAGGTAGCGTTGACTTCAAAAATTCCGTCTCCCAGTTGCAGGATCGAAACGTCGAAAGTACCCCCGCCCAGGTCAAAGACCAAGATTTTCTGTTCTATATTTTGCTTGTCCAGCCCGTAGGACAGGGCTGCTGCCGTCGGTTCGTTGACGATGCGCAGGACTTCTAGGCCGGCGATCGTACCGGCGTCTTTAGTAGCTTGCCGCTGGGCATCTGTGAAGTAGGCTGGCACTGTAATCACGGCTTGCGTAACTGTTTGTCCCAAATAAGCTTCAGCATCTTGCTTGAGCTTTTGGAGTACCATTGCCGAGATTTCCTGGGGAGTGTGAACCTTGTTCCGAATTTGGACGTTAACGGTGTCGTCTTTGCCTTTTATGCAGGTATAGGGAGTCCGGGAGCGTTCTTCTTCCGTGTCGTCCCACCGCCGTCCGATAAATCGTTTGATGCTGTAGACAGTATTTACAGCATTAGTTACAGCTTGTCGCTTGGCCAATTGACCTACTAAGCGATCGCCCCCCTTGCCAAATCCTACTATACTCGGAGTTGTGCGGCCGCCCTCGGAATTGGCGATCACGACGGGTTTACCGCCCTCTAGCACAGCTACGCAACTGTTAGTCGTGCCTAAGTCAATTCCAATAATTTTTCCCATAGCGCCTCATAAAACTTTGTGGGATGTTTGTAAACCTCCAACTACAGGTTGGGGGAGGAAAAACGACTCAGCTTGTTCAAACAAGCATCACCAGACCAGATTTGTAGGAAATAAACTTGATGTCAATCAGGCAATATCAAAGATCGGGTAAAAACATTTTTCATAATTTTTTGAAAAAGCGCTGACCTGCTTTTAGTCATCAATTAAGAAGTTGGTGAGTCTGCCGCCTTATGGCCCCCGAATAGAATTCGGGGGTCAGTGACTTTGAGGAATGCAGTAGCTTGTATCCCGATTAACTTTCCGAACTATCGGGATTTTCATCTGAGGCTACCACAGATAGCCCAGCCGCTGCAACTTTCACTTTGGCGTGCCGCAAGACGCGATCGCCCAGAATGTAGCCGCGTTCTAGTTCTTGGATAATTGTTCCTTCCTCGTGTTCGTCTGTTGGCTCGCTTAGCAGAGCTTCGTGGAGGTTGGGGTCAAACTGTTCGCCTTCGGGACGCATCGGAGAAACCCCGATTTGCTTGAGGCTGTCTACCATTTGCTTGTAAACGCTTTGGTAGCTTTTGTGAATGTTCATTTCGCCATCGGTTTGCGGCTTGATGTGCGATCGAGCGCGCTCGAAATTGTCAATTACCGGCAACAGGGGTTTGATCGTCAGACACCTTGCCTGTAAATCTAGCTCTTCTTTTTCCTTTTGGGTGCGCCTGCGGAAGTTCTCAAAATCTGCAGCTAGGCGGAGATTTTGATTTTTCAGCTCTTCTAGTTGAGCGGATGCGGCTTGCAACTTAGTTTTTAAAGCCTCTTTTTCATCGTTTGCCTGCGCCAGTTCCCTCTTCCAAGGCTCCGCCGCGTCTGCAGTGGGACTGTTGGTTGAACTGCCGGTGGCGGTAGACCCGGATGCGTTTGCTGGAGCGCGATCGTCCTGAGCACTTTGATAAGCTCGAGCAAGTTCGAGCTCCCAATCTGCAGAGCCGTTCGAGTTTTCTGGTGCCGGCGGATTTTCGCTTGCCATTGGCGAACCCTCTGGGGTTTCCCCAGTTGAGTTAGGATCTTGATCTTGCTGTTTTTCGTCGTCAATCATCAGAACTATGGGTTTGAAACCCCGTCCTTTTAGGACGGCTTTACGTTGAATTGAATCCCCTCGCGGGGT
>JAUBOM010000020.1:0-84541 GCA_036700245.1 Microcoleus vaginatus BM001213989 | reverse complement strand
TCAGGTTTGAGAGATTTTGTTCTATTATACTCTGACGCTTTGTGACAGAAGAGGGGTATAATTTCAGGCGATAAATCGGGACTCGGCTTGACGGTGTGATAGCTTCTGCTGGTATGGTTTCCAGCTATTGTAACGCACTCTTTGTCCGGGAGCGACCCAGACACCATGATTGCTGCGAATTGCCACAATAAAATGTAACCCTAGCTTCTCTAAGGTGCCAATTACATCTCCACTTTCCCCATATAAACTGTCCGCTAATACTAAGGAAATTTTAAATCCAAGTGCTTTGAGTTCTTGCAAGATTTCGACAGCTAGCTGAGGTTTGGTTTTATAGATATCTCCAGGTAGAAGGCACCCCCTGGGTTTAAAGATTTTAACCAGCAATGGATAAGTAATTACTCCGACAACTGCGTAGGCATTAACGGAAACAATTCCCCGAGCTGTTTTCCCTAAGTTTCCAATGTACTGTTTGGATACATAATCAGTGGCTTTGCCTTTTTTGAGATCTCCGGTTTCATCAATACACACGATGATTTCTTGTTCTCCAATTAACTGAAGAATTAATTGTAAGCGGGCCGAGCTTAAAGCTGGATGCTCCCAGGTCGAATGCTGTAAAAAGTGATGTAAAGATTGACTATTAGATAGTCCAACCGCTTTGGCTATGTTGGGCAAGGATTTACGGGGGAGTTCTGATAACAGTCCGAGATGTAGGAGTTTAAATGTTTCATAATTTCTCACATCATCAAACAGATCTCGATAGTTTTGGCAATAATCATCGATGAATTGGACAGTGGGTGAGGCTATACGTGATAGTGTAACCATGAGATGTATCCCCCAAAAATTGCTCTGGCTCACGCTCAAAAACGACAGAGGAATTTGATGAATATCAAAAAAACTGAGTCACTTTCAGAATATAGCACATCGTCCCACCAGCGCTCTCATGAGAAAAAACTGGCATCTAATGAGAGAAAACTGACTTAGATACCATACAAAACTTAGCGTGAGTTGCCCGACTTGAGTTCTCCCAAAAAAAAACCCGACCACCGCCAGACCAAAGACGCTTTGAGGAGTTATCTAACACTTGAAAATTGGTTGATCAACTCTTTTATGAATGATTTTTAGACTCTTTATCAGGCTCAATTAGGGACAAATTTGGTTGCTGCTTAATTTTACCCTCTCCCCGAAGTGACAAAAGAGGGATAAAAGGGAAAAGAACTCAGCTTCAAGGACAAGAAAAATATGTCTGTCGTCCTCAAGAACCAGATAGAAATAGAAGAAGACATAGCAAGTTTTGGATTGGTTTATATGGCGAAAATTGGTTAATTGCTGTTGACTCTTGTCAGGAGTGGGTAGAGTCCATGCTGAACTTGGTTCGCAATAAAAAGTCATTTTATCAGAAGGGATTGAGCGCCATAAAGCTTATAAGGCAAGCACTTTAGCCTCATAGTCGCCCCCTGAAGGAAAGTGCAATTAAGAAGGTCCTAATCGTCGGGCGCGATTGCTATAACTTCCTCAGAGAGCGGTTTATTGACTCGTTTCATGTCCCAAATGCCTGGGAAGTTTCCCCACTAAGCTTAATATCATTACCTTGCACAGGCTATTTGACATTTATGAGAAACAACCCCTAACTGCTTTCTTTAGCGAAGCAGTTAGGGGTTGTTTTAATCGCGGCTTGCTTGAAAACGTTAGGCTGCTGCTGCTGCTAAAACTACACTTTTAGTTTGGCCGAGCGCCAAACATTTTTTAACAGCAGCAATTACATCTTCCACATCTGCATCTGTTAATTTTGCCGAAATTGGCAAGCTAATTGTATGCAGTCCGATGTACCTAGCATTCGGATAGTCTTCCGGCTGCCATCCAAACATTTGTTTATAGATAGGATGTTCCGGCATACTAATGTAATGTACGCCGACACCGATATTTTCAGCATACATAGCGTTTAGAAACTCGTCGCGGCTGATTCCTGCTTTGGCTTCATCTACCAGAATGGTGTACAGGTGATAAGCATGAATTGTATCCGGTTCGGGGTTCGCGGGCAAAGTAATCGGCAGATCCGCAAATGCTTCGTTGTAGCGCTGCCAAATCTGCTCGCGCCGCTTCCAATAAGGAGCAACTCGTTTCATTTGATGAATGCCGATCGCAGCTTGCAGATCCATCATATTGTATTTAAAACCGATTTCCACCACTTGGTAGTGCTTGTAACCCGAGTCTCCGAAGCGCTTCCAAGCATCTTTACTCATACCGTGCAGCGCTAAAATTTTGAGCCTGTCGGCGTCTGCTTGACGGCCGACGAGAATCATTCCTCCTTCACCCGTCGTGAGATTTTTGGTAACATAAAAGCTGAAGCATCCGAAGTCGCCAAATGTGCCTGCTTTCCGTCCCTTGTATTCTGTTTCGATCGCGTGAGCGCAGTCTTCAATTAACTTCAAGCTGTAACGGCGAGCAATCTCGCAAAGCGCATCCATGTCACAGGGACGGCCTGCAAAATGAACCGGTAAAATTGCTTTTGTTTTTGGAGTTATTTTAGCTTCGACTTGAGCGGGGTCAATATTCATAGTCACCGGATCTACATCCGCCAGTACCGGTGTTGCGCCTGCGTGAACAATCGAATTAACTGTGGCACAAAAAGTCATCGGAGTAGTAATGACTTCATCCCCCGGTTGTAGCCCAGCAGCGAGGATGCTCAAGTGCAGTGCCGCCGTACAGGAATTGACTGCTATGGCGTACTGGGAACCCTTGTAAGCTTTGAACTCATTTTCAAAACTCATGACTTTAGGGCCTGTACCCAACCAGCCTGTTTTCATGGTTGACACCACTTCTTCAATTTCAGCATCTTCGATCGCCGGAGCGGCGAAAACCAAAAAACGGTCTTTTGAACGAATAGGATTGTTGTTCATATTGCCAGTCTTACCCGGTAAATAAAGTGGAGCGAGTGAAAGTGTAGGCCCCTGAAAATTAAGATTTTATTTGGATTTGAGGTGCTGTTAATTAATGCAGCCTCTCACCTTTTTTTTTCAACTTTTTTTAGTCAAGAGTTTTGAGGAATTCGTTGCGCAATGGCATTTGTTATACCACGAGCTTACTAATGACCAGCCGTTTTTCCCCAAGCGCCTGACTCTGACAGCGTTTGTCTATCTTAAGATAGATACTCTGCAATGTCCACCCGATCGTATCTCAGTTTATGGGGGATATACAAGCTCTTTCCCACATTTTTTGGTTCAAATACTTCTCTCAGTAATAATACTGGTACTCCTATAAAGCTTTTGTAAACGGTCTGACATCTATCCCCAGATAGATTTTACACCCCAGTTATACGATGTGAGATGTGAGATTTGGGAATGAGTGATTACCGTCAGGTTTGGAGCTGGTCTGCGGTTGGATTCTTTTTTCAAACTGGTGTCAAAATTAGGCAAATTTTGTACAAATAAAATGTGACTCCCCTGTAATTGAGGCAGGTTCAGCAACCCAAGTGCGATCGCACGACTCAACCCTCCTTGACGCAATCCGCTACAATCTAGGGAGCCGAATCTTGTTCAAAATGTCTTGCAGCCGTTCTGAAACGCCGCCCAATTGTTCTGACAAAGCGACAAGTTTGCCGTAAGCTTCAACTAAACGATCGCCCTCAACGTAAACTTCTGGAGTCGGATAATTCTTCATCGCTTCCAGCAGCGTAATCTCGTTATCATTAGTTGCAGCCAGCACCAAGGCCTCGCGCAAAGCTTCTCGATTTGCATTCCCAGAAGGAGTGCGAATTACCTGACCCACTTCATCGAGAACTATTTCCCCAACCTTACTATTGAGCGTCCGATCCAAAAAGCTTTGACTGACTTTCACCCGTCTCGTCAGACTGCTGCGAACCGCTTCCGGGTTTTTCTTTGCTTTTCCCAGCAGCATTTCTAACCCCGGCGACATTTTCCCAGTTTCTGCAAAAATTTCTAATTCGCTGACTGGTAAAGTCATTCGGATCGCACTGTATTTGAGCACTACCTTTTCGGCAGCCGCCGCAGCACTGCTGTAAAATATAATTCCCGCCCCTGCTGCTAAAAATAACGTCCACCGCCCTTTGAAAAATGACCTGCTCATAGTAAAATCTCCCAACATCTTTTTCTAATTCGACTGTGACACATATACCAATCTCCCGCTCCTAGGAAAATGCCGAACGCCAGCTCTTCTATCAGTGAAGGCTGGCGCTAGGCTTAAATTTATTTTATATATTTAGGGTCTTTATGAAGGCTGACCCCAATTGAACGAATTACAAGCGGTTTATGATTAGGGTCTTTAAATTTGCTGACCCCAATTGAACCCACTCTTGTATTTTGACAGGGATCGATCGCAAACCAGGATTTCGTTATAATTTCTTTATATTTCTAAATTTTATTTGCCTCAGATAGATTTTTGTCTAGATTTGTAAATTTTTGTTACTTCCTCTTCGGGGCTCGGCGCTCGGCGCGCTGCTCCCAGCGAAACAGGAACACCATGAGAGCCACCACTCCGACTTGGAGGGCAAAATTGGGCAAAGCAGAACCAATTTCGCGGCCAGAGGCAATTTTAGCGAGGAAAACCAAGCCGCCGATAAAGCCGGAAGCGCCGCAAGCTACGTAGACAAACTGTCGCATAGGCCGGTAGGGAGCGGCCATTTCTGCGGTTAAACGCTCGTATTGTTGGCGGCTGAGGTTGCGGGGGTTTTTTGGGATGTATGCGCGATCGTCCGAATTTGGGGCTGGCATAGATTTAGGAAATAGGTAAATTACGATTGGGCCACAAAAACCCGGTTTCTACCAAAAATCCTCTGGCTGACGCGGCAAATACTGCCGAAAAACCGGGTTTTTGGTACTGTGTGCGCAAGTCTAGTGAATATTAGACTACAACAAATATCTCACAACTGTCGAAATAAATCACCGCTGAATCAAAAGCACAACTGTCTGCAAACAGCCGACAAAAACACCCAAAATGCCTCCTAAATTTACAATTCCCTGTAACTCGCTTTTGACAATTCCCTGAATTGCTAACTCCAACTCTTCAGGAGAAGTACCTTTTACTCGATCGACAATCACCTGGTCAATATTCAAAATCGGGATAGCCTGAGCTACAATATTTTCTAAATCCCGCTCTAAATAGCGCTCTAAAACCAAAGCCAGTTCTTGGCTGACAATTCCGAGGGAAGCGCTCATCACCGCGGAAGTTTGCAATCGCTTCAGAAGCAACCGCGAAATATTTTCCCAGTCAATAGATTTGCTCAACCCGTCAAGTATGTCTGTACCCCGCTCTTGAACGTAACTGCGAACACTGTCGCGCATAGTTTTTCGCAACTGTCTCACAGTCGAAACCGGTAAATTTTGCATCGACAAATTTTGCAGCCATTCCTGAATTCGCCCGCGAATTCCCAAAGAAATAGTTAACTCTGCTAACCGCTGATTTGTCGCTTCTCTGTCATCCAGACAAAAAGTCCGCAGCCGAGTTAAAGTGTTGCGCAAACCAAACAAATTTGCTACTACCCAATAAGTGCCGCTGCTTTTTTCTCGAAACCCTTCATCGATGATCGAAATATTGCGATCGGTCAAAAAGTCAATTAAAGCCTGCCGCAGCACTTCCGGGGGTATTACTACCTGTAACAACCAATCAGCAAGCTGAGCCGACTGAGATTCTGTTAGCTGAAGCTCCAGCAAAACTTGGTCAAAAATTTGATTGAGCTGAGCTTCTAAAAAATCTTCCCGGCGCGCCAAAACTTTGAGAATTCGCGGCACAGATTCCCCCAGCAAATCTCGCAGAATGTTAGCGAGAATTTTAGCGGTTTTTTGCTCTGCGTCTGCTTTTACCTGATCCAGCGCCAACTGCAACAGCCAGAGAATCACCGACTGCATCCGCTCGGTTTGCAGGAGACGGCGCGCTAAGTTTTGCAGCTCCTGTGGCGTCAGCAGCGAACCCATAATTGTGTCGGAAATTCGCTTTGCCAAGCGCTCTTGATTGCGGGGGATCAAGCCTGGAGTGAAAGGCAACTGCCGCCCTTTGATGTAAATAGCTCGATAGGGGCGGAACAGCATTTTGATAGCTATATCGTTAGTGAAATAGCCAATAATTCCTCCCACTACAGGTGGGGCAACCAACAGCCAAATGTCAGACGGATTCATAAGGGATTAAAAATAGGGTAAGGTGCACAGGGAGCTTTGCACCCTACTGTTAGAGGGATGATTTAAACTGCCAGGATTTTTAGTCAGGTACGCACACTCCTAGGTGCACCCTAAGCTTAGAGTAATGATTGAGAATACCAGCATTTTTAGTAAGGTGCACGCACCAGCGGTGTACCCTACTGTTAGATAGCTGATTTAGACTGCAAACATTTTTAATTTTCAATTCCTTTGGCCAGTACCAATACTCCCATCATAGCTCCAGCAATAGGATAGTGGGTGGCGGTGGCAAATCCGGCTTTGTTGGCGATCGCGACTTGCTCCTGGCCGATCGGGAATTTTTCTAAACTAGGATTAATGTAGGCATATTCTTGAGTCATGCCAAATTGCTGAGCAATGGGCACTACGAGAGTGTCTAGATAAAATTGCTGAAAGCTCCGCATTAGGGAATTGCTGGGGCGGTGGAGGTCGAGAATAGCTGCTTTTGCACCGGGTTTGAGCACGCGGTGCAATTCCTGAAGACTGCGGGGGATGTCTGTCACGTTGCGCAGCCCGTAACCCATGGTGGCGCAGTCGAAGTAATTGTCGGCAAAAGGCAAGTCTAGGGCGTCAGCTTCTACCCAGGAAATGGGACTTGCAGGGGTGAGAAAAGGTCTGGCGCGCCTGGCCGCAACGGCTAATTGTTCCGCAGAAAAATCTACTCCAAATACGCAACCGGTAAGCCCTGCTTGTTTTGCCAGCAGCAAAGCTAGATCCCCGCTGCCGCAGCACAAGTCTAAACAAGTATTTCCGGGGCCGGCACTGCTCCATTTGACCGCCATAAGCTTCCAAATTCGGTGCTGCCCAAAGCTCAACCAGTCGTTCAATTGGTTGTAAACTGGTGCAATTCGATTAAATATAGTTTTAATTTGTTCGGCGTTATTAGTCATTACTCATTTGTCATTGGTAATTGGGGAAAAGGTGATTGGTAATTGGTAATTGGTAATTGGGGGGAAAGGTGATTGGTAATTGGGGAAAAGGTCAGCCGGAACTAATAATTAATCCGTCCATTCATGTCATGCTGTCGCCAGTCATTAATGCTTTTTTATTTGTTAGCGATCGGTGATCTTTTGTCTTTAATCATTGGTTGGCTATCCTTTTGGACTCAAAAAACAGAGCCGACGGATGACTGATGACTAAGGACTAAACACTGAGGACTAAGGACTAATGACTGATGACTGATGACTGATGACTAAGGACTAAACACTGAGGACTAATTACCCTGAAAACTCGTCAATACCAAAGCAACTTCTTGAGCGGCGAGATGAACTGTTGTGAGTTCATCGGGACGCAGGGAACAAGGCTGCTTCCACTGGATGGAAATCAGGGCGATCGATCGACCTTTGTGAATCACCGGAACGCTCAGGTGAGCTTGAATGCCGGATTTCTGATAGTGCGGCACGCTCGCTAGGGCTGTGTCGTTCGCAATATTCACAGCACCCTGAATAGTTTGAGAGGCGATTGCCTCTCGAGCCAGAGGGTCATCTGCCAGCCAATTTTCCACAGTTTGGCTGGTGGTGTGACTGCCTTGGACTGGCATTAAAACAGTTCCTTCCACCAGTTGCAAAATGCAAGCATCCGCCAAAAAATTATCGCTTATAGCAGTAGCAATTGGCTGTAAACTTGCTTCCAAACTCGGATAATCTACAGCCGTTTGCATGATTGTTGCTAACAGTTGTATTTGATTTTGGGCGCGATCCAATTCCTCAGTCCGCTGCTTGAGAACTTCATAAGTCTCGGCCGCCTTTTGCACCACCATTTTCAATTCGTTCGGGTCCCAAGGCTTGGTGATATACTTGTAAACCTGTCCTGAGTTAATGGCATCCACCAAGTCTTCAATGTCCGTAAAACCAGTCAAAATAATTCTGACCGTATTCGGAAACTGGGGCACGGTTTTGCTGAGAAACTCGGTTCCCTTCATTTCTGGCATCCGCTGGTCGGAAATGATCACGGCGACCTCGCCTTCGATGCCGAGGACTTCCAAGGCGCGAATTCCGCTCTCAGCTTTGAACACGTTAAAATCTCGTCTGAAAGTGCGGTAGAGTAAATCCAGATTGTCTGGTTCGTCGTCTACTACCAGCATTTTGGGCTTTTTCGGTCGATGTAGGGTCATGAGCTGGCGTTTAATTTGATCTAGCTCTGGAATGGCATTATACATAACAATACGATAAACTCCCCTTTGTAAATTTAGGCGAGCAACTATTCTGTAACAATAGTCTCATAACTCACTTACTCTCAATCTATCGCTCTGCCGCGACACGAGCCTTGCCGGTATCCAATCACACATAACTTAGCGCTGGTTTTTGATTCAATTATGACTGATACACCGCAAGATTCATCTCCTCCTGTATCTGCACCCTCCACCAATGCTGTGGATGTCGAAAAGTTAATTCGCTCGCTCCGCCGAAAAGAAGGCACTTGGGTGGAGTGGGGACACGCCTGCACAGCACTGCTAAAAGCTGGCTACAACTCTCAAAGAATTTTTGAAGAAACAGGTTTTGAGCCAATTCAGCAAAATCAAGTGAGCGTCGCAGCCCAAGTCTACACGAGCATGGTAAATGCTGGAGCTTCAGAGTTGGTTCGATCGCACTTCCTGACCAAAGGTAGTGATATCTTATACGAGTTTCGGATTCTCTCTCAGGTAGAGCGAGCCGGGGCGGCCGCTTTGATACTAACCCACAACTTGGATGTTGACGATGCTCGCCAAGTTGCTAAAGCAATCAAGGAGTTTTCGCACTTCGGGAGTCTCCCCCAAGGGTTCACAGACACTCCCGGCGATGCTATGGCTTACCAATGCTGGCAATTGGCGAGACAGAAAAGCGATTTGCAAGAGCGATCGCGCTTAATTGCTCGCGGTTTAAAATTAGCTAGCAGCCAAACCGCTAGGGCGCAAATCGAGCAGTTGCTCGTCGATTTTACCGTAGTTGCCAGACGGGAAGCGCCCCGCTTGCCTGTCTACCGGCTCGATTCTGAGGAACAATTGCCCCGAGTTGTCCCCGTTGTGGGCAAATTGCCACTCTCTACGACAGATTTGCTGGCAGTGCCTTTGCCGGAGGAAATCGAGCCATTCCGAATGGTAAAATTTTCCGGAGCCGGAGCTTGGGTGGCGATTCCCGGATGGCAGGTAATTTTGAACGCTGAAGATCCGGTGGCAATTTTGGAAATGAGCGATCGATTGCCGGTACCGCTGCAAGGCAAAGTTGAAGAAGTTTTGATTATTGCCGATCGAGCCCAAAGACAGTGGGATCCTGAGAGTTATTTCCTCGCCGATAACGCCGGCAATTTAGAATTGTACTGGTTTGAACAATCCCCGGATATTCCTATTTTGGGGCGAGTTGTGCTGGTGATGCGGCCCAAAAAGATTGTGGATGAAGATTATACCAAAGATGGATGGCAAATAGACGATTAGAATTACACACTCGGCGATTGAAATCGCTCCTACACAAACTTTCGTTCCAGCAGAGAGGGACTAAGAAATAAAGGGCTAGAACTTACGCACGGGTGGGTAGAAACCGGGTTTTATCGCGCGTCTACTTCGCCCGAGCCCGCAGAGCCAGTAAAAAACCCGGTCTCTAGGAGTCGGAATGCGTCCAGAAATAAAGGCGATTTAAGCCGGATTTGATACAGCAACCGCGCCCGAGGCTGAGGGCGTTTTTAATTGCACAAACATGAGCTGAAGATTGATTCTGCCTTCTTCCTTCTGCTACATAATATCAATTCCGACTGCGCCGGAATGATATCAAATCCGCGCTTCATCGTCGGGCGTAAAGTCTAATCAAGCTGCCAACAAATAATTCGCGCAATTTTCATCTTTTTGGCCCCTCCTTCTACAGTCAACAGTCAACAGTCAACAATGATAAGGAGTGCAACCGGAATCGATATGACTAATTTGCAGCCGGCGGTTTCGGTTCTTGAATTTTCGTAACAGACTGCTGTTTCTTAAACCGATTAAAGCCGTAAACCGCAGCCGCAATTAACAGAAAATAAGGACTATAAGCCAACAGCCAAATACCCAAACCAAACAAACCGAGCGTTAATTCGCCCACAGAATGAGTCGCTTTCCCCCAAGTTTCCTGAACCCGCAAACCTAGAGAAGGTTCCGGAGTTTGTTGAGCCGATACTGCTGCTTCTAGAGTTAAGCTAATAGTCGAATAGGCTACTTGATTTCGCAAACTTTTTAACTGCGCGTCAATGCGTTCGATCGACTCTCGAATATTGCTCAACTCTTGAGAAGCTTTGAGCACATCGCCGACAGAACCCGATCGCTCCATAATTTTTAACACCATTTCTTCCGATTTGCGGAGGTTCCGCAGTCTAGCCTCGCTGTCAACTAATTGCTCGGTAACATCCTGAGCCGTCAGAGCACGGTTCTCTACAGTTCCGAGTTTTGCCAAAGCCTCCAAAGTAGTTTCTAAGCGTTCTTGAGGCACGCGAATCTCCACAGACGCCGTTTGGCGGATGCTGGAATCCGGAGGCTTTTGATTTTGGAAACCCAAGATATCGCCTTGCTGTTTTTCGACAATATTAGTAACAGATTTAGTGGTGGCGTCAATAGATTTGACAACTACACTGAGTTCGGCTTTTTTAATCAGTTGGGGACGGGTTGCCGGAGTTTCTGCTGCTTTTTTTGGTGCAGCAGCAGTTTTTGACCCTCCGGCTGCTCGCTGGGCTGCGGATGGGGGTGGTGGAGCCGATTCGGCAAATTGGTTTTCACGGCTGCTGGGTGAAGCTGCGCCGCCTGTAGCGTTGGGCGGTGCAGCTCCTCCGCAGCTTGGCAAAGCAATGGCTGAAGATAAAGTTAAGAATACCACCACAGCAAAGCGAGTTGTGCTGCTGTTGGTTTGGCTTGGGTTTGACTTGTGCGGCGAGGAATTGGTTTTGAGGTGAGTTTTCATTGAGGGTTTGTCCTGTAAAAAAGGTTTGGGTATTGAATTTTAGGCGGATTTTAATTTAAGCTCAAATAGATAGCGTTAGTTTAGCCGATACTGAAATGGAAACGGTAGAGGTTGAATACTTTGGGATTTTTAACCGCAGATAAACGCAGATGAACGCAGATGAAAGCCAATAAATATCTGTGTGATGACCGAAAACAATTTGATCGCAAGTCCCCGGGTTCATCCGTGGAGCGAGAAAAAAGCTCCTCGCTCCTGAGCGCAAGCCCCCGGATTTATGAGCGAGGTCGCTTTATTCAATCTAAAATCTAAAATCTAAAATCTAAAATCGATTGACGGTTTGGGTTCTGGACATACGCTATTCACTAATCACCGGACAAAACAGGACAACCAGTGCCGAAGGGTGAAGAGATAGCCAGCCTAAGTTACAACTACGTTTTGAGGGTCACGACACCTACAGGTGCTTTCGAGCTTGTAGCTGTGTCGCCAAAGATTAAACAGGTCTAGTTAGTTAAGCCTATGCATTTTCCGCTCTTGTTTTCTAAATCAGCGATTATAAGCGTAGCGATCGCAACTAAAGCAACTCGGTTTCTGATACCGTTTAAAAAGGCTGATGGCGACAAATATTTTTCTAATCTAAAATCTAAAATCTAAAATCTAAAATCTAAACTCGAATGACAGATGAATTTGATAGTGATTTTATGCGATCGACAGCCGATACGGATCGTCCCGAGGCCGCCTCAGCGCTTTCAAACTCAGCGGCTGCGGCCGTTTTGCGAGAACAAGCTTGCCATCAAATTCGCAAAACCTTGCGTGCGGGCCAGCAGGACATGGCGGACTGGAAAGGCGGCCCCCTTGCTGTTTCTGCCGTTCCCGGGGCCGGGAAGTCTACGGGAATGGCTGCTGCGTCGGCAATTGCGATCGCCCGCAACCAGCTTTACAACCGCCGCCAGTTAATTGTCGTGACATTTACGCGATCGGCTGCTGCAAATATTAAAGCTAAAATCAGAGAAAGGTTGGCAGAATTATCTTTATCTCAAGGTGGTTTTGCCGTGCACACTTTGCACGGTTTAGCTTTAAATATTGCGATGCGCCATCCCGATTTGTCGGGTTTAAATTTAGAAAATTCGACTTTAGTAACTCCGACTCAAAGTCACCGATTAATTCGCACTTGTGTAGAACTGTGGATAGCCGAAAATCCCCGCAGATATCAAGTTTTGTTGGAAGGACAGCAATTCGACGGAGAGGAAACCGAGAGGCTGCGGCGACAATCAGTTTTGCGAACCGAGATTTTACCACAGTTAGCTAAAACTGTGATTCACGAAGCGAAATCTTCTGGTTTGTTTCCCGAACAGTTGTTAGAGATGAGCACTGTTGCTTCTGGGGACGGTTATGAAATTTTAGCGGTAGCTGGGGGTTTATATCAAAAATATCAGGCTTTGTTGAGGAGTCGGGAATTCATCGATTACGACGAGATGATTTTAGCAGCTTTGCGTGTGTTGGACAATCCGAAAGCGAGGGCGATCGAGCAAAAGCAAGTATTTGCCGTTTTTGAAGACGAAGCCCAGGATTCGACACCTTTGCAGACTAAGCTTTTGGAAACATTGGCGATCGATCCAGATCGTCCTAACTCACCTCCAAATTTTATCAGAGTTGGCGACCCAAATCAAGCGATTAATTCTACTTTCACTCCTGCCGATCCCATTTATTTTAACAAATTTTGTGATGAGTGCGAAATCAAGAATAAGTTAGCAACAATGGACGGTGCAGGTCGCAGCACCAAGGTGATTATCGATGCAGCTAACTTTATGTTGCAATGGGTAAATGGCTTGGAATTAGCGAAAATAGAAAAACCTTTTCGCGACCAAACTATTAAGCCAGTACCCAGCGATGACCCGCAGCAAAATGCAAATCCCGCCCCCCTGGGTCGAGGCTTAGAATTGTATACTCCCCGCGATATTTACCATACAGTTGAGTTAATTGGCAAGCGGGTAATTGAGTTAGTTGAGAAATTTTTACCTGCCGATTTTGAATGGGGAAGCAAGGAGAATAATCTCGAAGCTAGGGGTGAAGCGAGCGATGGAGAAAATCGCCAAAACTTGCCGTTAGAAAATCTTAAATCGATGGCTGTTTTGGTGCGAGAAAACAAACAAGGCAAGTTTATCAAAGAAGTGCTGGAAAATCCTCAAAAAAACGGATTAAGCTTTGATTTGCGCCAATACGGAATTAAAATTGAGGATGTGGGAGAGCGCGATCGGCATTCTCAAGTACCTTGGGAAATCTTAACACTCCTGCAATTTCTCGATCGCCCGCACTCTCCAGACTACCTGAAAGCAGCATTAAAGATTTTGAGCGATCGGCAACTCATCCCCAAACAAGACTACAATGCTTTTGCTACCAGCCCCGAACAATTCCTTTACCCAGGCCCGCTAGACCCGCAGCAGTCAGAACCAGTTCGCAAATGCCGCTATTTTTGCTGCAGTTTGTTGCAAGCTCGCTTAGAACTGCCACCCTACCAAATCATATCATTTTTAGCCTTGGCGCTGCAATACGACCAAACAGAATTAGCCACCGCCGACAAATTAGCAGAACGAGTAGCAATCCAAACAGCCGGCAACAATTCAATGAGCAATATTTTGGGTGTAATCAGCGAAATAGTCAGTTCCGAAAGATTTGAACCTGTCGATGCAGACGACAAAATAGAAGAACGCTACACCAGCAAAGGTCAACTAACAATTATTACCATGCACAAAGCTAAAGGATTAGATTGGGATTGCGTTTTTCTCCCCTTTTTGCATGAACAAACCATCCCCGGAAATTTGCGAGTTTTGCCGCAAGCTAGATTCTTAGGAGATTTCACTTTATCCGAGGTAGCGAGAGCGCAAATTAGAGCGAGTTTGCACGAAAAATATCCTTTACCAAATCTGGGCGAAGCCTGGGAACAAGCAGATTATTTGAAAAAAGCAGAAGAGTTTAGATTGCTGTACGTGGCGATGACGCGAGCAAAAAGTTTACTGTGGATGTCGGCGGAGAAGAAAGGGCCTTTTAGTTGGAACAAACCCGAGAATTTGCAGGAGCAAAAACCTTGTCCGGTAATGCCTATTTTAAAGCAGAGATTTCCCGGTAATGCGATATTGTAAATTGGGGGATTAGTTACTAATAGAGAATTTTTAAACGAACCGCGAAGACACGTTAGCGAAGCGGCGCGCAAGCGCTAGGACGCGAAGATTGAGAAGAGAAGAGAATCTGTAGCAAAAAAACATAGCTTCTAGGGGCAGTTTGAACCAGAAATATTGGTATAATGCCAACAAACTCTATAAAAAACTTCTCTTCTCTTCCTTCGTGTTCTTCGCGTCTTCGCGGTTCGTTTGAAAAAATCTTATTCACAAATGAAATAGAATTGCTAGAGAGCAAAAAGTGCACTAAAAATCCCTATGACACACTCAGAAATTCGCACAGCTAACGTCACAGTTCCCAACGGAGATTTGCAAATCGCCGCTTACCTAGCTCAACCTGCCGCATCCGGGCAATTTCCCGCAGTTATTGTGATTCAAGAAATCTTTGGCGTCAACTCGCACATCCGCGAAGTTACTGAAAGAATAGCAAAAGAAGGATATGTGGCGATCGCCCCAGCCATTTACCAACGTCAAGCCCCCGGCTTTGAAACCGGCTACACACCCGAAGCTATCAAAATCGGCAGAGAATACAAACAACAAACCACAGCTTCCGAACTTCTCGGCGATATCCAAGCCACCATTGATTACCTCAAAACTCAACCCTCTGTCAAACAACAAGGTTTTGGCTGCATAGGTTTCTGCTTTGGAGGACACGTCGCCTACCTCGCCGCTACTTTGCCCGAAATCAATGCTACAGCGTCGTTCTACGGCGCCGGTATCGCCACTCTAACCCCCGGCGGCGGAGCCCCCACGATCGCCCGCACAGCAGACATTAAAGGCACTCTCTACGCCTTTTTTGGCACTCAAGACCCCAGCATTCCCTTAGAACAAGTTGACCAAATCGCCGCCGAATTGCAAAAACACAGTATTTCTCACCGAATTTTCCGCTACAATGCCGATCACGGCTTCTTCTGCGACCACCGCGGCAGTTACGACGCTACGGCAGCAGCCGACTCGTGGAGGCAGGTGAAGCAGCTATTTCATCAGCAACTTCAACCAGCTTAGAGAGTGGGAGATGGGGAGATGGGGAGATGGGAAGATGGTCCGAGTGGGAAAATTTTTCTACTGACAACAGACAACTAAATTACTGACAACAGACAACTAAACTGACATGAATTCCAAATCTACAGGTTCTCAAAGCGCAAAAGCATCCTTTTCAATGGATGATTTTGCTAAAGCCCTCGAACAGCACAATTACGAGTTCCAGAAGGGACAAGTAGTGCGCGGCAAAGTGTTCGAGTACGACTCAAACGGCGCGTATGTTGATATCGGCGGCAAGTCTTCGGCTTTTTTGCCGATCGAAGAGGCTGCTTTGAGAACAGTAACGGATTTGTCGGAAGTGGTTCCTCTGGACGAGGAACGGGACTTTTTGATTATCCGCGAACAAGATGCAGATGGCCAAGTTACCTTGTCTCTGCGGCAGTTACAAATTCAGCAAGCTTGGGAAGATTTAATTGAATTGCAGGAAACCGGTAAAGTTCTTCAGGTGCGGGTTTCTGGCGCAAATAAGGGAGGCGTGACTGTAGATGTTCAGGGAATGCGCGGTTTTATTCCCCGATCGCACTTAGTGGAACGCGATAACCTAGAATCCCTGATCGGTCAATCTTTGAGCGTAAATTTTTTGGAGATCGATCGCGAGCGAGAAAAACTCGTACTTTCCCAGCGGATGGCTACTCAATCGAATGCCTTCAGGGATTTGCAAATCGGTCAGTTGGTGGAAGGAAAAGTCAGCAGCATCAAGCCTTTTGGCGTGTTTGTGGACTTGGAAGGAGTGAGCGGTTTGCTGCACATCAAGCAAGTCAGCCAAAAATATATTGATAACCTTGGAAAGCTCTTTGCTCCCGGTCAACCCCTGAAAGCACTCGTAGTTGACCTCGATGAAAGTCGCGGCCGGATTTCGCTTTCTACTCGGGTACTGGAAAATTACCCAGGGGAAATGGTGGATAAAATGGCGGATGTTATGGATACTGCAGAAGAGCGATCGGAACGTGCTCGAAAAACTCTTTCTTAAGTCTTGACGTAATTAGAACCCCATCTACCGGAAACAATAGGAATGCAGGTTTAACCGCAGATAAACGCCGATAAACACAGATAAAATCGAATCGGCGTTCATCTGTGTTCATCTGCTGATATCTGCGGTTAAAAAATCCACATCTAACTAAACAGTCAACAGTCAACAATCATTCGGGTGCAACCGGAATCGATCTAACATGACTCGAACTTGTTTCACTCTCCACAGTTGCTTCCACTGGCCAAGAATTTTCCCTCTCTAGAGTTTGTTTCGGCTGATAAACTGCCAAGTCGAACCAGAAAGTCGTACCCACATTAACTTCGCTAACTAAATTAATTTTAGTGTGGTGCTTGTCAATAATGTTTCTGACGATAGAAAGACCTAATCCCGTTCCTTCTAAAGTGTGTACTCGGTTTTCTACCCGGAAAAAGCGATCGAAAATTGCTTGTTGGTCTTCGGGATCGATGCCAATTCCCGTATCAGAAATCTCAACCCGGACTACCGGAAAATGTCCGGCATTCGGTGACAAATTGTGGTTCCCGGATAGGCCGTCTTTGTGGGTAACCGCCTCCGACTCTAGCAAATACGCTCGAATTGCCACCTTGCCGCCGGGTTGCGTAAATTTTAAGGCATTTCCTACTAAATTTGCAAATACTTGCAGCAGCAAATCGTAATGACCTAAAGCAGGCGGCAAATACGGGTCAACTTGTTGCTCTAATTCGATCCCTTTATCCTTAGCATTCAACTGATAAGTCCGCAGGGTTTGTTCCACAGCTTGCGGGAGGTCAACAGCATCCAAGTGATAAACTCGGCAGGATTCGAGCCGCGACAAATCTAACACGTCGTTAACTAAACGAGTTAGTCGATCGGTTTCTCGATTGGCAATTTCTAGGAATTCCCTGCGCTCGCTTTCTAGAAGGTCTTCTCCGTACTCGTGGAGAGTCTCGATAAAAGATTTGATATTAAATAAAGGCGTTCTCAATTCGTGAGAAACATTGCTGATAAAATTGCTTTTAGCCTCATTTAGTTCAACTTCGCGAGTGATGTCCTGCACTGTCATTGCAATGCCTTTGAGGCTTTCCCGGTAATGTCCGGAACCTTGATGCTTGGAGGTTTGCTCGTAGAAAGTACACTCTACAGCTACCGGGCGTTGCGGTTCGGTACAGGTATCTTCCTCGTGGCGGACGCAGCTTCTGCATAGGGGTTCGGCACCCGGCGCTTTGTGCAGAATGACAGTAGTTAAAACAATCCGAATTGTACGGTTGACTGGTTCGCTCATAGAGATGCGAAATTCGCCGCCTTCGAGATCGCCCGCCACTATTTGGTGCAGGGGTCTGGCCAACTCCTGCTGCACTTCTGCAGGTAAAATGTTTAGAACATTGGCTCCGATCGCATTTTTACCTTCCCATCCAAAAATCCGCTTCCCCGTCGGATTAACTAAAATCACCTGCAAATTTGCATCCAGCAACAGCGCCCCGTCAGCAATAGTTGAAACCAAAGTTTCTAACTTCGCTTTTTCCGCTGTCAACTCTTCAATATTTTGTTCTTCATAACTTTCTAGTTTCTCGGCCATCTCGTTAAAACTGCCGATCAACTCGCCCAATTCTCCCCCCAAAGGCAGGTCAACTCGCTGCTTAAAATTCCCGCTGGCGATGTTTTTCACCCCAAAGACTAATTGTTTGATCGGCTGAGTAATTGTCAGAGCATTAAATACCGCCCCCAAAATTACCATCACCCAAATTGTGACAAATACTGCTAAAGTGACATCCCTAGTCAGGTTTGAAGAGATAACTGCTGCGGGATTGGGGTTAATGCCGATCGCCAAAACTCCCAAATATTTGTCTTCATGAATTAACGGAACAAATACATCGGTAACTTCTCCATCTGGCGTCAAATGCTGCCGCACCAAAGGCAAAGAAGTTAAATTTCTCGCCTCAATATCGGCGAGAAAATTATCGGGAAGTTTGATCTGGCGGCGCAGCGTCAGGGAAGTTTGCACCTCGGATTCCGAAAAGGGTATCCCCAGGAAAATATCCCCCGCTTCGTCTGCGTAAAGCATATAGCGGACGCTGGAGGTGCTGCTGTAAAATTGGCGGGAAAAGCGGGCGACTTCGGAGCGATCGTTTTTGGCAATCAGCGGCGCCACATTTGCAGCCAACAGCAGGCCGAGGTCGCGGCCGTAGCGAGTATCGTTAAGTCGGGCGTCTTGCTGGATAGTATTCACGGCCCAGAATGTCAGGCCGCTCATAATTAACGACACTACGAGGGTAGCACCGGCCATCAGGCGGGTCTGGAGGGTAAAATCCGACCACCAGCGGGCAATAATTTCTCCGATTTTGTTTAGTATGGCCAGCATTTCACCAGTTCACCAGTTCAATATTAAAAGCAAGATCAATTCAGTTGGCTCCCGATCGAATTTTCTGCAGCGACTTGTCCGCTACCGCCACCGCAGAGATACCAAACTTCATTGTTACATTTCTACATTGAGATTGCTTCGCTTTCGGATGGCGGCAATAGGGCGCAATTCCTAATTTTTATCCCCCAGCGCTCGGCGGCCGATGTCCCGGCGGCAGTAGACGCCTTCAAATTGGATGCAATCAACTGCTGCATAAGCTTTGGAGATAGCTTGTTCCAAAGTTTCTCCCGTCGCAGTGACGCCCAAAACCCGGCCGCCGTCGCTCACCAACTGCAGGTGCTTCAACTGGGTGCCGGCGTGAAACACTTCTGCTCCTTTGGCTTCAGCTTCCTCGATACCTGTAATAACTTTGCCTTTTTGATAACTTCCAGGATAGCCCCCAGAAGCCAAAACTACGCAAACAGAAGCCCCCGACTTCCAGCGAATAGAATATTCACCGAGACGCTGCTGACAGCAGGCGAGCACCAAATCTTCCAAAGGAGTTTCCAGCAGCGACAAAACCGCTTGAGTTTCAGGGTCTCCGAAACGGCAGTTAAATTCTAAGACTTGGGGTTCTCCTTCGGGGGTAATCATTAAACCTGCGTAGAGTACACCCCGGTAATCGATTTTGCGTTTTTGCAGTGCTGCGAGGGTGGGTTCGAGAATTTCTTCTTGAATCCTTTCCATGAGTTCCGGGGTGACAATGGGCGCTGGGGCGTAGGCTCCCATACCGCCGGTGTTGGCTCCCTTGTCGCCTTCGCCGATAGCTTTGTGGTCTTGGGCCGGCAGCAACGGTTCCACTGTGATGCCGTCGGTGAGGGCGAGAATCGAGACTTCTTGACCTGTTAAGAATTCTTCGATGACGACTCGGATGTTGTCGGTGCCGAATTCGCCTCGGAAAATAGTGTTGATGGCGCTGTTAGCCATTTTGACGGTGGTGGCAACGGTTACTCCTTTGCCTGATGCGAGTCCGTCTGCTTTGATGACTATTGGGGTTCCTTGTTCCAGAACGTATGCTTTGGCTGCTTCTGCGTCTGTAAATACGGCAGCTTTGGGTGTTGGGATGCCTGCTTCGAGCATCAATTCTTTGGCCCAGGATTTGCTGGATTCAATTTGGGCGCCGGCTTTGGTGGGGCCGAAAATCATCATTTTTCGCTGTTGGAAATAGTCGGCTATGCCTAGCGATAGGGGCAATTCGGGACCGACGATGACTAATCCGATGTTGTTGACCATCACAAAGCGTTCGATGCCTTGGAAGTCGTCGATGTTGAGCGACAGATTTTGACAGCCTTCGGTGGTAGCTGTGCCGCCGTTGCCCGGTACGCAGAATACTTGTTTAATCCGCGTAGATTCTAGCAGTTTTTTTGCGATCGCGTGTTCGCGACCTCCGTTTCCCACAACTAAAACTTTCACAGTATCCTCACCTATAAATTTTGTTCCCTGAATCTTTGATTTTCAGTGTTTGCACCTTTCTATCTGCTTTTTGCAGTGCTGTCAATTATGCCATGCTTGGCGATCGCCAATTGCTAGATGTGGCACTTTTCTGGAGGGGTGGGGCTCGAGCGCTGTTTCGCAACGGCTGGGATCGTGCAATAATTAAAGACTTTAGCCGCCCAATTTTTCTGAGTTCTGCCTCGATTTAATGATGCAATTAAAACTATTTTCTGGTTTCTAACCCTTCAATTACTGTAATTCATCCGGGGGCAAATAGCGATAAGATAGGCAGGTTGACTCTGCGGAATTTTACTCACATGAAATCAAATCAAACCGCTGCGAGTTCATCTGCCAAATTTAAGCGGGTGGGCGTTGTCGGCGGCGGCCAGTTAGCTTCGATGATGGGGGATGCTGCTAGGGCGCTAGGTATTGAATTGGTAGTGCAAACTGCCCATGCTACTGACCCGGCAGTTTCTGTTGCTGCTGGTGCTGTTTTGGGGGCTGTTGATGATGTTTTGTCTACGGCTCAATTGGCGGATGGCTGCGATGTTATTACTTTTGAAAATGAGTTTGTGGATTTGGAGGGCTTGCGGCCGCTAGAACGGCAAGGTGTGTTATTTCAGCCGAGTTTGTCGTCGCTTTCTCCTTTGTTGGATAAGTACGTTCAACGCTGTTATTTACAAGGTTTGGGTTTGCCAACTCCCAGGTTTTGGGAATGGGATTGCAGCACGGATTTGCCCCGGGAATTGTTTAAGGCGGTTGCGATCGACTTTCCGGCAATTTCTGTTTCCGACAGCGTGCAGATTGAAGCAGACTCGAATGCTGGATCGATCGACTTTCCCTTTGTCATCAAAGTTCGCCGCCACGGTTATGACGGCCAAGGTACTTTTATTGTTAGGGATCGGGGGAGTTTTGAGTCAATTCGTGCTAAGCTCAAGGGTCAGTCTTTGCTAGTGGAAGAGTTTGTACCGTTCGATCGCGAGTTGGCTGTAATTGCAGCTCGATCGGCAACTGGGGAAATTGCAATTTATCCGATCGTAGAAACCCAACAGCAACATCAAGTTTGCCGCCTGGTGATTGCACCTGCTGATATTAGTTCAGATGTGAAAACAGAAGCTTGTGCGATCGCCCGCTCTCTCCTCAACAGTTTGCAAGCTGTCGGCGTATTCGGCATAGAATTATTTTTAACCACCGACAATAAGCTGTTAGTCAATGAAATTGCACCCCGCACCCACAACTCGGGACATTTTACCATCGATGCCTGCGAAACTTCACAATTTGAACAGCATTTGCGCGCAGTTTGTCACCTGCCTTTAGGCAATTCGGAGCTGAAATGTGCAGGCGCTGTGATGGTAAATTTGCTCGGCTACGAGTCGGCTGAGTCCGACTATTTAGCCAAACGAAAACAACTGGCACAAATCAGCGGTGCTTTTGTACATTGGTATGGTAAGAAAGTATCGCGTCCCGGCCGCAAACTCGGTCACGTCACAGTTGTGCTCGACGCGGACAAGGTGGCTCAGGGGCGATCGTCAGCAGAGGATCTCGCTCAAACCGTAGAATCCATCTGGTATCCAAGTTAAATTGCTCGAAGGTTGCCAAAATCGGGTTAGTTGGTATATATTAAATAAAGGTTCTACTGCGACGTTGGTGACTGCCAATAATGTTTTTTTGATCTATAACTCTTAACTCTAGGGAATCAAGATGTTCGCGCAGCAGTAAACTGGGCTTGTACCCAGAAACTTTAAGCACGGGCCACGGTACCCACCTGGTAGAATACCAGGTCAAAAGCTGAGGTAAGACGGCGTTGCGGGGAGCCATTAAAATTGTGATTGAGATAGGCGCTGTGAAATATGGCTAGCCTATTTTTTTTTGTTTAATTGGGAATTGGGCATTGGGAATTGAGAATTGGGCATTGGGCATTGGGCATTGGGAATTGAGAATTGGTTATTGATTACTGATTATTAGTTTCGATCGCAAATAACTGCTGACTACTGACTACTCAATGCTAACTGCTGACTAATGACTAATGACTAATGACTAATGACTAATAACTAATGACTAATGACTTCTTCTCAACCTTCCCGTACCATCCAGACAAGCATGGACAAAATTGTCTCGACAGGGGGAAACGGGTAGTCCCTGACATCAATAATAACAATTTGCCCTTCGAGTTTCATAAATCTCCAAGCAGTGCCGCTAGTTACTGAACCGTAAATAGTCGGAATAGGGTTATTGTTGGCTTCATTAAATCTTTGAGCCGCCACCATTTCAGCTATGCACTGCCCCAAACCGCTGTTGATGTTATCTCGCTTAGCTTCTACCAGCACAACCGCAGGTGCTTCTATCTCAAATTGTTCAGGAGCTCGGCTGATTAAAAAGCCGCAAACTCCATTTAATCCCGCCGCGATATCGACTGTGAAATCAGTACCTGAAAATACGCTGGTTTGGTGGTTCAGCAACCGTTTGACTTCCAAAAGCGCGGGAGCGATAATTAGTTCTGATTTGGCTTTTTCCGTTCCTACTGCGATCGCCCAGGGAACTGTATCTTCCAACAAACCTGCTAAAATCGGACTGGGGGCGATCGGCTCGACTTCCGGCAAAAATCGGCCCCCTTCAACTGCAGTCAATCCGAAGCTTTGCTTAACCTTTCGCAGTGTAAAATCGCTGTATGCCATGATTTTGATTTCAAATTTAATAAACTGCTACATCAAGAAAATTGGTGCTTTTCAATGTCCTACAGTGAATTTACGCTCAGAAAAGCTAAACGCGATTTTGACTTAACCACAGTAGAAGCAGGGCGATTCTTGCCACCAACTGAACCCATCGATCCTAGTGTATATTTGACTGAATCCCTAATTGAAGGATTGCCCCTGGCTACAGCTACGGGTTCTAAAAAAGCGCGATAGGAACTGATTATTAGTCCTATGCGATCGCCATAATTATCACCTGCAGCCGACAGTCTCATGGAATGAGTTGTTAGACTGGCGTAACTCAATTCATTAGATGATACTATTAATTCTGTCAATCTTGTAAACTACCTCATCTAAGATTTTGCCATTCGGAGTTTGAACCTTCAACTCACCAACAATCTGACCACCCAAAGATTCAGGGATTTTGTAACTTGCTATGTTTTTACGATCGACTGGATAAATGAAGTAGTCGAAATCTATATTATTCCGTGACCAGTTGACCAGTGTTTGAATAGCTTCTCGACCATAACCACTTCCGTGGACACTCTTCTTAAGCCAAATCCCAAGTTCTGGTGTTGTGACCTTACCTTCGGCATGAAGACCGCAGCAGCCAAGAAACTCTCCTTTTTTTGATAAAATGGCGAACAGTAAGTTATTACCAGCTTGCATACTGCGCCTACTTTCGACTATGAAGCTGCGTGTTCCCTCAATATCTTCAGCAGGTGATGGAAACATATAGAGTGTAATTTCACTGGTGAACTCTTTAAAGATATCCTGTTCAAATTCATCAGAGATTGGCACTAATCGTAGCCGCTCACCTTCAATAGTGAGAGACAATAAATCTGGAGGCTGAGGGCTGAAAAAGTGAAATGTTTTCATAATTCTATTGACCTCAATGACTGTCCTATACCCCCGGTGGAACCGTTGCTGGGGATGTTCGTTTGGATGGTTCGCGACGGTTAGGGCGATCGGCTTTAAGTTAAATTTTAAATTAATTGTCGATCGCTCCTTGCCATTCACGGTTCGCTCTGCTATTCTCTAAAAAAGACCGATAAGTCGGTTAGCGCCATAAAAATGTCAAAAGCTCAAGAAACCAGAGAAAAAATTCTCAGGGAAGCCGCAGCACTGTTCAACCAGTACGGCTACTCAGGTTCTTCCATGTCAGACATTATGCGCGTTACAGGCTTGCAAAAAGGAGGAATTTACAACCATTTTAAGAGCAAAGATGAGTTAGCGTTGCAGGCTTTTGATTTTGCTGCTGAATGTATGCGAAAACAATACCTCACAGCTTTGAAGGGAAAACACAATTCGCTCGATCGGCTAAAAGCTGTTATATCTTTATTTAGCAGTTTTGCCGAAAATCCTCCAATTCCAGGTGGCTGTCCCCTATTAAATACAGCAGTTGAAAGCGATGACGCTCATCCAGCTTTGCGTCAGCGGGTGCAAATAGCAATGGACGGTTGGCGCACTTTGATTTGCAAAATTATTAACAAAGGAATTGCTAAAGGCGAGGTGCGAGAAAATGTCGAAGCTGATGCAGTCGCAACTATTGTGATTTCAACGCTGGAAGGGGCAGTGATGATGAGCAAACTTTACGGGGATGCAATTCATCTCAAAAGAGCCGTTCAGCATTTGCACGGATATCTCGACAGTCAACTTTAGAACCAGATAATTTTTTTTGATATAAAACAGACCGTTCGGTCTTAAAAGTGCGATCGGCTGATTAATCTACTCGTTACTAGGCAGAAGCTAGTAACGCTGATCGGTCGGCTATACCTCCAATTTTCCTCCCCAAGCGAGGCAGTTTTTCGCTTATTTAAAATAGACTGGAAGTACCTAAAATGCAAGCATCCCGCCAACAGAAAAGACCTTTGGAAATAGAATTAAGCTTTCCCGTACAAACTTACGATATCGACTTTGCAGGAATCGTCAGCAATATTGTTTACATCCGCTGGTTGGAAGACTTGCGGATCGCACTTGCTGCTCCTTATTTTCCCATACAAAAAATGCTGGAAAACGGTGTGGCTCCGCTGCTGGTGAAAACAGCAATTGAATACAAGCAGCCGATTAATATTTTCGATAAACCAACTGGTAAAATTTGGATGAGTAAAATGAAATCGCTTAAGTGGATGATGGATGCTGAAATAATTGTAGCTGGTAAAGTCGCTGCGATCGCCCAACAATCTGGTTGTTTTATTGCACTATCAACTCGCAGACCAGTGCCGATTCCCGCTGAGCTTTCTCAAGCATATCTTGCACAGCAGTAAATCGATAAATTTTCACCCAAAATACTGTTTGTAGTAAGGACTGAAGTCCTTAAACTTTACGCCGCTTGTCCGAAATAACGCCAAGGCAAAAAAACTGCCAACATTTACAAATCTCAATTACTTTATGAATCATTCAACAATTGCCAATGCCGAAGTCGTCCGCCTCATCACCATTCCAATCAGCCACTACAGCGAAAAAGTGCGGTGGGCCCTTGACTTGCTAAAAATTTCCTACACCGAAGAAAGACACGTACCAGTTTTTCACCGCTTGGCAACCCGCAAATACGGAGGCAGCAGCGTTCCCGTTTTAGTTACCCAATCTGGCAACTTTACCGATTCAACAGACATCTTGCATTACCTCGATACGCTAAGTCCAGAAAGTCAGTGTTTGTATCCGAAAGAGCGAGAATTGCGCCGAGAAGTCGAAGAACTTCAAGAGTTATTTGATGCTAGACTGGGAGCGGATACTCGAAATTGGGGATATTTTTATCGATCGGGCGATCGCAAAACAATGCGAAAAGCTTGGTGCAACGGTACGCCTCAGTTTGAGCGAGTTGGGTTTGAAATAGCCTTTCCGTTGATTAGCGCCAAAGTGCGGCAAGTCTACAACATAACAGCAGATTCCGCCGCCAGTTCGCTGCAAGGAATCAAAGAAATTTTCGAGATTGTCGATCGAAGATTAGCGGGCGGCAAAACGTATTTAGTCGGCGATACAATATCGGCAGCAGACATAACTTTTGCAGCGCTGGTCGCTCCGATTTTGCTGCCACCGGAACATCCGGTTTTGGTAGCAAAAATTGAAGAATTGCCGATCGAAATGGCAACAGTAATTAAAGAATTGCAGTCAACTGCCGCCGGAGTTTACGCCCTCCGCTTGTATCGAGATCAGCGCCGAGTTCAGTAATAAACAGTCTCATGGAATGAAAAGTCTCCTTGAACCTTTGTAGTCATCAATATCAAAGATAATCTCAATCAGCCGATCGACACAACGATTGCGATAATCAGGATCGAGCCCTCGATATCGAATTTGGTTCACGCTCCCGTATCTTAAACGGTTTTCTTCTTAAACTACTCACAGACAGCGCCAATTCGATGTTAGGCTGTGTCGCCGTCTGTAACTTGTGAGATAGACTCAATTAATGCCCTTAGCACCTTATCGACCGACTCTGGTGTTGTAAAAACTTGAGCTACATCTTCATCTAAAACCACAACTTTTAGCAGTTGCTTTCCACTTTGAGCAGCAAAGCGGTTGCGCTTTGCTGCTCAAAGTGGTACTCAGCTAGAAGTTTGTCATCTAAATTGTGTGACTCCTCAAAAGGCGTTTTGCTCATAATATTCACGCTTTCTTGGAGTGGCTAAACTGGCACTGATAATGCGAATGGTATTAGAACGTTCGGTGAAAGAAATCAACAGCAAGCGATTGTTTCTGGAGTGCCCAATAATAATCTCTCGCTTCTCACCCACTGAGTGATCTTCATCATCAAAAATAACTCCCAGCACATTCTCAAAGACGGTCTTGGCTTCTTCAAAGCTGACACCGTGCATAAGCACGGTTAGCTGCTGCTTTTGACAATCAATCATTTTTTTTGTCCGGGGCCCCGGATTCATCCGTGGAGCTATAAAAAAGCTCTGAATCCTCTTCACTTGCCCCCGGATTTATCAGTGGGGTCAATTGTTCAATCTAAAATCTAAAATCTAAAATCTAAAATCGATTGACTCATCCCACTCAAACTCCATGCCCAGATCGTAATCGATCGCCCATCAACACGATCGAGATTAGCCGATCGCGCATCCTGTATATCGCAGCAAATGCAGCGCCGCCCCCAGGTCGCAAATCGACCTTGCAGAAAGTAGCAAAAACGTGATAGGGTAGAACCTTGTGTCCAAATAACACCAGTCCATGCCAAAACTCAAAACTCGCAAAGCAGCCGCAAAGCGCTTTAGAGCGACCGGCAGCGGTAAAATTGTGCGCCGTAAAGCTTACAAAAGCCACTTGCTACAGCACAAAAGTTCAGCTCGCAAAAGCCGTCTATCTAAGCTGGTCGTCATCGACGAAACCAACGATGCTAACGTGCGGTTAATGCTTCCATACTTGTAAAGTTTAACGGAAATTAAAGATGACACGGGTAAAACGCGGTAATGTCGCCAGAGCGCGCCGCAAAAAAATTCTCAAATTAGCCAAGGGTTTCCGAGGCTCACAGTCGAAACAGTTCCGCACAGCTAACCAACGGGTGATGCAAGCCCTGCGTAACGGTTATCGCGATCGCAAAAAACGCAAACGCGATTTCCGCCGCCTGTGGATTGCTCGGATCAATGCCGCATCGCGCCAGCACGGCACGAGCTACAGCAGACTGATCGGCAACATGAAGAAAGCCAACATCGAAATCAACCGCAAAATGCTGGCACAAATGGCGATCATTGACCCCGCAACATTCGGTAAAGTTGTGGAAATGGCCAATCGAGCCGGAGCGTGAAAGTTCGCTTGATTTTCAGAATGCAGAAAGCAGAAGTAAGAAAGATTTAACTGTCTGCCAGAGAAGGAAAACTCCTGATAAATCTAGGAGGTTGAGACCAAATTTCCTTCTTTGTTCTTACTTCTGGATTCTTGCTTTTTCAGAAATCGCGATCGGCCGATCGATCGCTCTTTCCTTGTTTTTTATACAGTTGCAGAAGCAAATCTCTGAGATTGCTAGCGCATTAAAATAAATAAAACCTTCCCCAGACCTACCTAATTTTAAGAAAAAAATGGATAGTAATTTGCTCATTGTTTACCTGTCAGTCCTGCTCGCTATACTCGGCAGCACTTCCTGGTTTGTAGTGCGCCAGATTCTTAAAACTCGGAAGCTGGAAATGTCTCTCGAACGCTTAGAAAATAAGCTGACTATAGAAAAAGGAACAGCACAGGAATACTACGAATTAGGAAGTATCTATCTAGATAAGAAGCTTTACTCCCAGGCGATCGTACTGTTTCAAAAAGCCCTGAAAGCCAAAGACTTAGAAGGCGAAGAAAATCAAGCCGTTATTTACAACGCCCTCGGTTTTGCACACTTCGGGCAAGAACAGTACGACATCGCGATCCGCCAGTACAAAGAAGCCCTGAAGTTGCAGCCAGAATACGTTACCTGTCTCAACAATCTGGGTCACGCCTACGAGCGCAAGAAATTAACAGCTCAAGCCTTGGAAATGTACGAACAAGCTCTCGCCTGCGATCCAGACAATGCCACTGCCAAACAGCGAGTAGAGTCGCTCCGGAAGCGTTTAGTAATCTATAATTGAGCGCCCATGTTAGGAGCAATACAGATCCCGCAAACCTGGTTTCATTCAGAAACCGGGTTTTTTCTTCCCATAGTCCAAGATACTAGACGATCCAACACATTAATGCGTTAGTTTTTAAGAACAGGAATTCCGAGTCAATCTCGATCGCACACCGTCCCAGCACTTTAAATTACAGTCAAGATAAAAGTAGTACCTGCAACGCCGGTCAGTCCTAAACACTAGAAGGAGGAGAACGTAGTGACATCAATTCTCGTTGTCGAAGATTCGTGGTTGACTCGCAAAGTAATCTGCAAAATGCTGCGAGCTGAAGGATACGAAACTTTGGAAGCATCCAGCGGGCCAGAAGCTCTAGAACTGCTCGGCACTAAAGCCCCAAATTGTATGCTCTTAGATCTGCTGATGCCGGAAATGGAAGGTCGGGAAGTCCTGCAAGCCATCCGCGATAGAGGATATAAAATTCCAGTCATCGTAATTACCGCAGACATCCAAGCAACTACCCACTCCGAGTGCATGGAACTCGGAGCCCTGGCAGTCATTCACAAAATGCCGAACTCAGACGAACTGATCGGGTGGATCAAAAAAGCTCTCAGTGCCAGCCAGGAGAGCACCCAATGAAATTAAGCCCTCGACAGCTCGATGCTTTGCAGGAACTCGTCAACATCGGTATAGGTCAAGCAGCAGGGATTTTGAACGACATGATCGACTCCCCGATTCGCTTGCAAATTCCCTACGTTCAAATCCTGACTCCTCACGACGTGAAAGAAGTTTTAGAGGAGCACCTCAACGGCGAGCAAATCGCCGCCGTCCAGCTAAAATTCACAGGATCCTTTGGAGGCCTTGCCCAGCTAGTCTTTCCCACCGACAGCGCTGCTATGCTGGTGACGATGCTCACAGGGGAAGAAGCTGGAACTCACGATCTCGATTCAGTCAAAATAGGTACCCTCAGTGAAGTGGGAAATATTGTAATTAATGGGGTCATGGGCGCAATCAGCAACTTACTTCAGCAGCGCCTGAACTACTCAATTCCCAATTACACGGAAGGGACGATTGCTACTTTGCTGACATCTGGGGGTTTAGGTACTGATACAGTTGTTTTATTAGCCCAGACGACTTTCATGATTGAAAGGCTTCAGATTGAAGGAGATATCATTCTCATTTTCAATGTCAGTTCCTTTGACACCTTGTTGGCTGCTATCAATCAACTTGCCGGGGGTCTATGATCGAGGAGAAGAAAACAATTGAGGAAAAGTTTGGAGTTCTAGACAGCGTACCAGTCGGCGCTTGCCTGCTGCGAGATGATTTTGTGGTGCTGTTTTGGAATACCTGTCTCGAAGACTGGACGAAAATTCCCCGCGACGAAATTTTGGGAACAAAGATCACAACTTATTTTCCTCACCTGAGCCAGCTAAAGTACGCAAATCGCTTCCAGCAAATCTTTGCAGGAGGCCCGCCAACAATTTTTTCTTCTCAAATTCACAAATACCTGATTCCGGCAACTTGGCAAGACAGCCTGCAGCGCATCCAGCAAACTACTGTGACTGCTGTTCCTGCACTCTCACCGGGCTGTGCAGAACAGGATATTCCTGACTTGGTTCGATCGACTCTTGAGTTGGAACCAGAAAATATGCTGCCAGAAGCAGAAGCTGTTGATGACGCATCGCCCTCAAACATGAGGACTTCAGCTTCGCCTTACGGCTTTGTGCCATCAAACTGCCAATCGTTTTACGCCCTGTTGGTGATTCAAGACGTGACCGACCTCACCCACCGCATCCAAGCTTACCGCACCATGCGCGATCAAGCTTTGGAAGAAGTGCAAGTGCGTCAGCGGGTCGAGGAAGAATTGCGATCGAGCCAGCATTTCATCCAGCAGATTGCTGACGCGGCGCCTTATTTGCTCTACATCTACGATTTGACCGAACAGCGCAACGTCTACGTCAACGGTCAAGCTTCTAATTTGCTGGGCTACACTCCCCAAGAAATTTTACAGATGCAAACTGCTTTGTACTCGAGTTTGGTGTACCCAGAAGATTTGCCGAGGCTCAAAGCCCACCAGCAAAAATTTCCCTCGGCCCAAGACGGGCATATTTTGGAGTTGGACTATCGGCTCAAACATCGATCGGGCGAATGGCGCTGGTTCCGCGGCCGCGATCAAGTGTTCGCCCGCACAGCCGACGGCTGGCCCAAACAAATTTTCGGCACCGCTCAAGATATCACCGAGTACAAGCGGGCAGAAGAGGCGCTGCGGCAGCAGAACGAACGAGAACTGCTGATGGCGACGATTACTCAGCACATCCGCCAGTCTCTGGATTTGGGCGAAGTGCTCAGGACTACAGTGACCGAAGTGCGCCACTTCCTTCAGGCCGATCGAGTGATGATCGTCCGCTTCAACCCCTGTACCGGCACTTGCTGCCTCTCCCCGGCGACGGGGGCGGTAACAGTGGAATCTGTAGCTCCCAACTGCAAGCCGATGTTGGGGGAAACCCTGGAAAAATTCTGTTTTGACGAATTCTATCACGAAGCGTACCAACATCGGGCGATCCGACCCATCGCCGATGTCTTGGCCGCGGATTTGCCGCAATATCAAATTGACTTGCTCGCACAATTCGCCGTGAGAGCTTATTTGGTAGTGCCTTTAGTGCAAGGAGACGAGTTGTGGGGGCTGCTGATGGCCCACCAGTGCAGTCCCCGCCAGTGGATGCAGTTGGAAGTAGACTTGCTGTCTTCTCTGGCCACCCAGTTGGCGATCGCCATCAAGCAAGCAGAACTCTACCAGCAGTTGCAAGCGGCCAACCTCAAGTTAGAACGCTTGGCCAGTTTAGATGAACTCACGCAGCTAGCAAACCGCCGCCGATTCGATCAGTATTTAGAAGTAGAGTGGCGCAGACAAGCCCGGGAACAAACGCCTCTGTCCCTGATTCTCTGTGATATTGATTCTTTTAAAACTTACAACGATACCTACGGGCACCCAGGGGGAGACGAATGTTTGCGGCAAGTCGCCGGGGCGATCGGCAATGCAGTCAATCGCCCCGCCGATTTAGTAGCTCGCTACGGAGGCGAAGAGTTTGCCGTTATTTTGCCAAATACCACCATTCAAGGCGCCGTGGTAATAGCCGAACACATACAGCTCAAAATCGCAGCTTTGCAGCTTCCTCACGCTGGTTCTCAGGTGAGCCCGTATGTCACTCTGAGTCTGGGCGTAGCGAGTATTGTTCCTGCATCTGAATCGGGAGCCGAAATTCTGATTGCCGCAGCCGACCAAGCGCTGTATCAAGCTAAACGACTTGGGCGCGATCGTATCCAACTTTACCAGCCCGACCCTGCAGCAGGCAAGCCGAACGGGACAGCCGCTTCGATGCTTCCTGTAGATTTTTCTATACCCAATTCTAATTTGCCCTCTCCCACAAGCGCTTGAGGAATTGCAATATTTGTGCATTCCGAGTAGTTATACCAGTCGGCAAAAAGAATGCCGCTGTAGCCCCGTGCTCCAAACCCCGATCGAGCGTTTCTCAGATAGATCAGGTACAAAAACAGCAGCGTGCAAACCAGTTCCAAAGATATTGTGAGAAACTTGACTGAATGCAAACTCGATCGCCTTTCCTAATTCTTGATAATTTGTCGTTTTGATAGAACGGAGAATATTTTTAAATTTTGACTATAAATTCTCAATGAGTGAGAAATCCGGTGAATAGGGTGATAAGTATATTAATTTCCCCCCTAATTTTTTGATTGATTTCTCTACTTATTTTGCCATAGGTGTACTACAATTTTCCCTCACTACACAAACCGCTTTCCCTAGTTTCGGTACTGGTTTTTGGAGGATAAAATCCTCAAATGTAATTGCAGCAGTTTTCCCTATAAAATTAACTGGCGAAGTAAATTCTAAAAGTCTTTTTTTTAACCACAGAGAAACACAGATTAGTTAACGGCTTGTGTTTAAGACACATTACCAATTCGAGACTTTTGCAAACGGTTGAATATCAAAAAAAAGCAAAAGCGATCGCCCTTTTTATGTCACAGAGCGAACGCCTATCACATTATTTTTTAGTAAGCAAACGCTTGATAAACCTCAACTTCCGGCTTCTCTTCCAGGGATTCAACAATCGGATTAAAGCGCAATAAATGGCGGGCACGTTCCGAAAGAGTATCGAAGGAAGCACGGGGAATGTGAATGCAAACCTCCGGGCGATTTAACCAGCGCCGGCTGTAGCCAATCACCACCATCGGGCGCGGTATTTCCGTGCGGTTAGGAGTGCCTCGGTGAAGCCCCCGCACATCGCGGATCATCACATCTCCCGCTTTCATCAAAACCGGCTCTAACTTGATCTCACCCGACTCCATGCGCTGCAACCCTTCCGCCTTCGGTATCATGTGCGTGCCCCGCACCACCTCAAACGGGCCATTTTCCAGCGTCATATCGACGAGTGGGAAGTTAACCGCTAGTTGGAATGGCAGCGTTTCTATCCCAGTTTCCGGGAAAAGCGGCGGCGCATCCCGGTGCACCTCTTGATAGTCAGAACCCTGCAACGGCGTGTCTGTCGCCAACTGGCACATCACCGCATCTTCGCCCACCAAACGCTCAACCAGTGCTAGCACATCCTCATCTTCATAAATACTGGGATCGGCAAAGGGAGCGTTGAAAGGAAGGGTAACATAATAACGAGCTGGGCCGCGATTGCGAAGTTTACCTTCGCGCTCGATATGATCGTGTAGCAAGGGCGCAAAAGCTTCGCGCCAAACCTTCAGTGTTGCGGTGGAAAAGTGATCGCGCAACACACAATAGCCATCGTTCAATACCGCTTGGGCGAACGATTCAATTTGTTGTTGATTATACCGTTGTTGCTTCATATTTTAACTTTTAGCATTTCATTTGGCTTTTGTGGTGGCTTAGAAAGCTAAAATTGCTGATTTTAATAAATTGTTACGAAACAGCTAACTCAGCATTTTATTGCTAAGTATGATCCCTGATTGTAATTTTTAAACCGAGGGTGCCGGTATTCCTGCTTATTTTATTCAAATTAGATAAAGCTGATTTTAATAAATTGTTATGGAATAGCTAACTCAGCATTTTTTTGCTAAGTATGATCCCTGATTGTAATTTTTAAACCGAGGGTGCCAGTATTCCTGCTTATTTTATTCAAATTAGATAAAAATGCTGATTTATTTGACAGCGACCAGAGCTATATTAAATGCTAAGTCGCCAATTTTTAGAAGCTGCAGAGCACTTCCTGGAGAACCGGCGATTGTAAATACGCTTTCTCAGCTTTCTCCGTTCCCAAATTCACAGGACAGCTTAGGATATCTTCTAGGTAGTGTTTCACGCGGAAGAATTGAAATAGCCCGCAGGGTCGATCGAGCTTGCCTAAAACGTTTACATTATTTTCTCAAGCCCTTCTCAGGTCCTCTATCTTCTGAATCTGTATTTTTGTTCTTGATTTGGGCTATTTGCTGAATACAAGCCGATCGGCGTAATTGTTCTTCCGGAGTTATGCTGATTTTTTTCCCCGATCTACTCTCTTTATTTTACCTGCTGGCAGCATATTTGCACGCATCGGGATGAGACAAGCCGAATAGAAGAGTTAATGAAGTTAACTCGTAATCAGGGTCACTTTTATCGACATGGACGAGCGGGCTGCAACCAGTCTAAGGCATGGTTCCTAGCTAGATTTGTCACCCCCTCAGAGATAACTAAAACCTTCTGACTGACCTCCGTTAAATCTGAAGAAAGCGACTCGGTTGCCCAACTTCCTTATTCGTTCAACATCTGCTATATCATTGAGGGTTGCGGGTTCGGGATGCTAAGATCGAGCCGTACCATTTATCTATTGGTATTTGCTTTCTGATCCGAAATCCTAAGTTTTGAATAACTTGTCGGGTTTCGGCGTGAGTCTGACCAGACCACAAGTGATATTCTAAAGAAAGGTTTTTCACAAATTGCCAAATCTCTGTATCTTTAAATAAAAGCCATTCTGCACCTTCGCAGTCTACTTTTGCTAAATCAACGCTGCCACCAATTCGCTCGATCGCCCTACGAAATGATACCATCGGTATGTCGCCGCTTTCGCTAACGGTCGATCGGGTTTTTCCCGAGACTTCCCGAATGTCCAGGACTACTTTACCATCTCGGTCTCCTACTGCTTCCATAAAATAGGTAAAATCTGCGATTTTAGATTGATGTTTGAGGTAATTTTCTAGGTAGGGATTAGGTTCGTAGGCGTGAATTACGGCTTGGGGAAACCTGTTCCTCGCAGCAATCGGAAATAAGCCGACATTGGCTCCAACATCAATAATTGTCATTAGGGATTCAGATAATTGCTCGACTCCGTAGCAGTCGTCTAAAAGCACTTCTATAAATTCTCCGTTCATGCCTTTCTCTGAAGGCACGTTTACTTGATGGTGTTTTCCTTGGACAATTAATTGTTGGGGCAATTGAAAGCTAGCAACTCTGTTAAATTTTATCCCTAACTTTTTTGCTCTAATTTTGCGCTGCACGAGTTGCTGAAGTTTATGGAAAAGCATAGCGAGAAGTTGAAAAGTTTTTAAATTTTAAAATAACGTTAGCTGCTGGAGATGCCTCTCGGTACTACCTCACATTTTGCACCGCTTGGAAACCTGGTTTATGGCTGGTGGTTAAACATGAAAGGCGAGATCTTTAGTGAACGAACTAGGCTTATTCTATTTGGTAGATCGGGCGCAAGATATCAGTACATAGAGTTACTTCTTTGTTGATTAGAATAGTAAATATGCTTTAATATATGCCAATATGCGCTCCAAAACACGGGAATAAAAAATGTTAGAGTTCGATCGACTGTCCCCAACTATTGAAGAGTTAGTCATGCTCCACTTTCCCAGCGGTGCGGAGTCGGAAATTAAACAGCGGTTGATGGAAAAATTCGCCGCCCTGGGAGTGAATGCTTGGCTCGATCGTGCGAACAATGCGCGATCGCCCTAATTAAGGGCCGCAATCCCCAAAAGTCGATCGGCATTACCGCTCACAAAAAATATGAAATTGGCGCCCTAGAGAATGTAGGACTCATGCAGGCTCTACTCGATAATCACTCAGAGTGCTTCCTATCCTTGACACAGTAGACCTGTTGTCTGAATCAAGTTAACAGAGGTTTGTGCTGGAGACGACACTCACAAGCTTGGTTCGGCACAACCGCTAGCCTTCACCCCAAGCTGACAAGAACCCAATTATTAATTATTCTCAAAGGCGACATTTGTTCTTGAACAGTTTTTGCGACAAAAGCAGTAAAAGGACGAGCTCAATACACCAGGGTTTTAGCACCTGCTTGTACGCCCGGTGACGCTGGCAACGACCGCCACTAACTCGGCAGCATCTACGGGTTTGGTCAAATGCATCTGAAAACCTGCTAATAGTGCCTGCCGACGATCGTCACTCCCGGCATAGGCCGTCAGCGCGATCGCGGGTAGCTCACCGCCCCGCTGCGCTTCAAGTTGACGCAACTTGCAGATCAGGGAGTAGCCATCCTCATCCGGCATCCCAATGTCGCTCACTAAAACATGGGGGCTGCGATCAGTTGCGGTTTCGATAATGGTCAGCGCCTGCTTGGCGGAAGCAACAGCGATGACCTCAGCACCATTATTTTGCAGAATCGTGCTCAGCAACTCTAGCGCGTCAGCCTCGTCATCTACCACTAAGATTTGTAAGCCTTCAAGGCTCGGCGACGCCTCAACCCTCCGCTTCGCCTCCACGATCGAGTCTAATGGCTCTGGATCGCTTGGTGGTTGAGGGATAATCATCGCGGGCAGTGTGACTGTAAAGGTCGTCCCCTGTCCTATCCCTGGACTCACTACCGTTACAGTCCCGCCATGCAATTCAACTAATTGACGCACAATGGCTAACCCTAAACCCAACCCCCCATAACTGCGAGTGGTGCTGCTGTCGTGCTGGCGGAAGCGATCGAAGACAAACGGTAGAAAGTCCGAGCTGATGCCGGGTCCAGTGTCGCTGACAGTAATTTCAGCATGAGAATTAACTCGCTCCAAACGAATCTCGACTCGCCCGTCTTTAGGCGTGAATTTGAGGGCGTTAGAAAGTAGATTCCACACAACTTGCTGCAACCGATTGGCATCACCCAAGAGCGAACTCGCTTGAGAATCGAGCACGCTTTGCAGGCGAATTGATTTTGCCTCAGCCGCCAAGCGTACAGACTCTATCGCAGATTCAATCACGGGCACGAGGTTGACTGGACGGACTTGGAGGCGCAGTTTACCCGTAATGATGCGAGAAATATCGAGGATGTCTTCGATTAGCTGGGCTTGAGACTTGGCGTTTCGCTCGATCGTCTCCAAAGCCTGCAGGACCTTATCCTGACTCAGGGCTCGCTGCCGTAACATCGCTGACCATCCTAAGATGGCGTTGAGAGGAGTTCTCAGTTCATGAGAAAGAATAGAGAGAAACTCATCCTTGGCACCGTTGGCAGCCTCTGCCTCTGCCCGAATCATTTGTTCGCGCATCAATAATTCGTCTTTGGTGCGATTAGACGCTTCCAATTGGGCGGTGCGTTCCTGCACCCGTTGCTCTAGCTCGACATTAATCGCCTCGATACAGCGGCGGCTCTCCTCTAGTTCCTGGTTTGCAAGGGCGAGTTGGGCTGGACTTGGCGCATCGAGCGCCACTGGAATTAAGGGAATCAGTAAAAAGGTGAACGTATATAAAGACCAAGCACCAGTGACCGCTTTGATCAGTCCTGAAAGCCAGTAGAAGGGGTGCCAAAGAGTCACTATTTCCATCAGGTGGGTTGTGCCACATAAGGCAAAGATAAAAAAGAAACCCACCAGCAACGTCACCGTGTGGGCAGGCAGATCGTTACGCTCATTCGTAAAGTAAACAATGGCAACCGCCACCGAGTAATACGCGAGGGCAGTCACTACATCTGACGTTAAGTGCAGCCAGACTAACCCGGGTTTCCAGAGGTAACAATGCCCGTGAGGAATGAAATTATTCGCAAAGAAGGTACTCAAGAGGTCAGGCATATTAATTTACGGCACTGTCAAGTTAATTTAGGGCGTGTCATCAATTCAACCAGATGACCCCAGCAGCGAGAAGAATCGCACGCCGGAAAGTTCACCGCCTGACGGGTGATAGGGCGTCGCGATTGCCGGATACAGCAGCCGCTTGGCGGCAAAGTTTTCAATCAAATGACGGGCTTTGTACAATTCCGTATCGTAAGTTCGCAGGATCTTGGGGTGGTGCCGAGGTGAAATCACGGCACTCTTCCCCTCGGCATTGAGGGGGTCAATTACGCCCCGATCTGCATCATAGCCCTTGTTAGCCAGCAGTGTATCCCCCACCAGTAATGGCTGCAGTTGGTCGGCTTTTTCTGGCGTCACCAGCTTGTCTGGGGGCGAGGTGAAACCCCAACGGATTGCCCAACGCATCCACGCGATCGCATGAATCTTGTTACTCAATAGCCCTTTGCTGCCTCCAATTGCTTCATTCCTACGCTCCTCAAAAAGCTCAGCAGGAAGATGTTTCTTTCAGGTGGGAAAATGCCTGAATTAAAACTAAGTGTACCGCCGGGAAATAGTGGTAAATGTGCTTTAATATATGTCAAAATTCGCTCCTAAAAACGAAAATAAAAAATGTTAGAGTTCGATCGCCTGTTCCAAACAATCGAAGAATTAGTAATGCTGCACTCACCCAGCGGTGCGGAATCGGAAATTAACCAGCGGTTGATGGAAAAATTCGCCGCCCTGGGAGTGAATGCGATCGTCGATCGCGCGGACAATGCGATCGCCCTAATTAAGGGTCGCAATCCCGAAAAGTCGATCGCCATTACCGCCCACAAAGACGAAATTGGCGCCCTAGTTAAAACAATAGGCGAGAGTGGCCGCGTGGAAGTCCGCAGATTGGGCGGCTCGTTTCCTTGGGTTTACGGCGAAGGCGTGGTGGATTTGCTCGGAGACAAGCAAACAATTAGCGGCATTCTCAGCTTCGGTTCCCGCCATGTTTCTCACGAATCTCCTCAGAAAGCTCAGCAGGAAGATGTTTGTTTAAAGTGGGAAAATGCCTGGATCGAAACTAAGTGTACCGCCGAGGAATTAGCCGAGGCCGGAATTCGACCGGGCACGCGGATGGTGGTGGGAAAGCACCGCAAGCGCCCGCTGCGGTTGAAGGACTGGATCGCTAGCTACACTCTGGACAACAAGGCTTCAGTGGCGATTTTGCTGGCTCTGGCGGAATGTTTGAAAGAGCCTGCGGTGAATGTTTATTTGGTAGCGTCGGCGAAGGAGGAGGTTGGGGCGATCGGAGCTTTGTATTTCACGCAGCGCCAGCCGTTGGACGCGCTGATCGCTTTGGAAATTTGCCCTCTGGCACCGGAATACCCGATTAGTGACGGCGAAAACCCGGTTTTGCTGGTTCAGGACGGCTACGGAGTCTACGATGAAGGATTGAACGCTCAATTGCGCGCAGCAGCCGCAGCAGCCGATGTAGAGGTGCAGTTGGCGGTAATTAGCGGTTTTGGGAGCGATGCTTCGATCGCCATGAAGTTCGGCCACGTAGCCCGCGCCGCTTGTTTGGCTTTCCCCACTCAGAACACCCACGGCTTTGAAATTGCTCATCTCGGGGCGATCGGCAATTGCGCCGCCATCCTCAAAGCCTACTGTGACGAGCTTTCGGACGAGTAGAAAAAAAACTTTCGCAAAGTGGTTGACAGATTGGGAAAGATTAGTTAAGGTAATAAAGGTGCGGAACACAAGCAAACGCAACGCGCCCCCATCGTCTAGAGGCCTAGGACACATCCCTTTCACGGATGCGACGGGGATTCGAATTCCCCTGGGGGTATTGAAAATTTAAGTCTGATATCCAAGTAATATCTAGCAACTGTGGGGTGGGCATATTGTCCGCCCCTATTGCTATTAGGACTTACGGGTGGTTAGAAACCGATTTTTTTTGCGAGAATACTGCGTCAGGGCTAGTAGAAACGGCAAAAAACCCGGTTTCTTGGGTTTACGGGTGGTCAGAAACCGGGTTTTTGGCGAGAATAATTGGTGAGAACCCGCAGCAACGGCAAAAACCCGGTTTCTTTAGTTTGGTTTCTTTGGTTTTGATGCGTAAGTTCCCTTATTAAATCAATTATCCTAATTAGTAATTAAAACGATTTATCTCTCTGTTTCCCGATCGCCTAAATATAAGTCTACAGAGCTAACCTAATGATTATAAATCCTATTTCCGAAAATCCTCGGTTTCTAGGAAGTATTGCTGTCCTGCTTCGATAATTTTGTTCGGCTCCTTACCGTTAACTCGCACAGCCAGCTTTTCTCCTGGCTTGAATACTAGCCTCAGATTTTCCTTAGCATTTGGAGTTGGTCGATTCGGCAAAACCAAACGCACGGCTTTAGCTAATTCCGTATTGGTCAATGGTAGTGTAGTCTTCAGCGCAACAATCTGGTCAAAATCTGGGGGAACGGTAATCAAATGAGCGGCTAGCTGTTCATTTGTGCCACTACCAAAGAGCAAGTATTCTAAAAATGTTGGTTGTTTTGCACCAGGCTTAAGTTGATGGAAATACAAAACTCGCTTTACCTTGACTGTGACATTGTTGTCAAGGACTTCGCGCTCTCTGATATCTTCAGTTTTACGCTCATACTGACCTGGATGAAGCCTGGCTTTGAACGATGCAATCTTACCAGATGCTAAGTCAGATAGGATAAACTTTTCAGTCGCCTCAAGCGTAAACTCGTTTTGATTGGAATTACTTTTCTGGGCATTTAAGTATTTGCTCTGAGGATTATTCGCGCCCTCAAATGCCACCTCAAAGATTCCCTGATAATCATGGCAAGAATCGTTGAACAGTCCCATGTGAGACAGGTAAATATTTTGTTCGCCCACAATCCGCATACCGTGAATACATGGAGGAGGGGTAGCTTGGACATAAGCCGGGCTTGAAAACTGAACTAGAGCCAGCAGTGCCATGATTAAACAACTGGTTAATGTGTACCGTTTTCTAAGCAACCATTTCATAAGAGTGACTCCAAATGAGAATAATTTGACCAACTGAATTATCATAGTAGATAAAAGCCGATCGCACCTTTCACTCTCATCTCCTGTTGTCTGCTGAAACAATGGATAGGTGACGGGGTGCGATCGCATGACGGGTTAATCAAGCAAGGGGCGCGCCCTATTTAACAGCTAATCAAAGGCTTTGCTGACTTGAGTAGTGACAGGAGAGCGATCGCTAAAGCTTTTCACCCAACCTTGCTCAACTAGGCTAATCCTTAGATGTGGGTTCAGGTACTTGACCAGCATTACGGACGTTAATAAATTTACCGAGCAGATCGAACCAAAAGGGCGCACCCATCCCTATGGCTGCAGCACTCAACAGCCAACCAAAGATAAGTTTGATGGTTCCTAATATCGAAAGCACTTTGGTGGTGGGAAATAGCGGATTTACTTGCTTTGCCAATTGTTCCTGTATAGAGAGCGGGAAATTAGAAGTATCCCAGCCAAGAGGCATAATTATATTATCCAAACCTGTATAAATTGCCTCAAAGCATTGGTTTTGTTTCGTTAATTTTTGCCTGGGATCATCCATTTTTTTTGTCTCTATCAAACAGTCGTCTATCTGCTTCTTGTTATTGCTAATAACATTACTGGCAACTAGACTGATCCCTGAGCGCAAAGCAGCATCTCTGTTTAATGTTTCAAGGATGTGAAATGTATCAGCATTGAGCGCCAGTGTAACTACTAAGCCAATCAAAACAGCAAACCCCTTAACATTCCGATTGTAGACACCAGATGCTCGCTCCATCGACTGATCGAACCAAATTATTATCTCTTTTTCTAAAGACTTAATTCCACTCTCACTACCACTAGCTGTTCTTTGAGCTATTAAAGCGATAGAATAAATCCGCTCTTGTATTTTTTGGTCGAGTTTCTTATTGTTATTGATTGATTCTACGATCTCATCAATGGTTTCTGAAGGGTTAAAATCGTAATCTTTTTTGAGAATTTCCAGCAAGGTGGCCGCAAACATTTTTGAAGGAATATAGGAAGGACCGGCAGAAGGTGGAAGAAATTTTCTTTTTTTTCTTTGATTCAGAGATAGAATCAGAGAATGAGTCCACAGCTTATTAGCAATGTCTTTGGCTTGTATAGCGGACCGATCATTTGCTTCATTGTCACCAAGTAGAATTTGGATGGCTTCCTTCAAATGTTTAGCTCTCCATTCAAAAACTGTAGCAATGAATTCTTGAAGGCCTGAAGCTAAAAGGCTGAGAATTAAGTAAATGAAAAACAAGCTAATAACCACATCCAATATCGCCGGGAAGTTCATAGTTTAAAACCTCTTTACAGAAGGAAAAAATTAGTATTGACAATCTACTTGGAGAGCGATCGCACGTTGCGTTTAAAAGCATATGCGATCGCGACTCAATATAACGGACAGACCTTTGGCCGAATTTAGTTCAGTTTTTCTCTACAGCTTTGCGATCAACTCTCTCAAGTCATTAGCACGGTTCAGCCAACCCTGCAAAAAGACTTCCTGGGAAGAGTTTTCCATAACTCTCCTGCGATGGTAAGCAATTCTTCCATCAATAATATTCAAGCCTGTTTCTTTGTTATTGTTAGCTGGCACTTCACTTTCAGTTTGCGACCCAAAAATTCCATCAACGCCAACTCCTAATGCTTCCTGTAAAAACAAAATAGCACCCGTGACACCAAACAAGACAGCAGTATCAAAATGCATTATAGCTACAAGCAATATCATTGAATCAGCCTGAGATGGTTTCCAATACATCTCGGAGTAAATTTCCATCACTTCGGCTTGCGACTGTATACTTTATTTTTACCTTTATTATCTGGTAAAAACTGTGATTTTTTACGATACCCATCATAGAACCATTCTCCTGCTGGATCCTTGACAAAAAAGTCACCTTTGTCGTTATAACCACGAATAACCAAAACGTGACCAGTATTTGTCCAAAAGCCATGCAATATACATATTTTACCAGAATCAAGAGTTCGAGTAATGTCTGAGAGACTTCGCTTAATAGTCACATTATCTCTTAACCCTAAACCTTCTAATAACCTCCTGATTCCATCTGGAGAACCGCGCTATATGCCAAGTCTATCAAAAACCTGCTTTAACGTCATCTTCGTACTGTGGGAAGAAACCTAAATCTGGAACATTAAAAGACTTTAAGCACATTGCTGCACTCGTAGGACCGCAGGTGGGCCAAGGTTCAATCTTGTTATCTTCTTGACTGAAATACGGAACGTTATGATTAATAGCCATAATTTACCTTCAGTAAGTACAGCTTGTTTTAAAAGCTATTAAATTGATAACCCAGGCCCGATCGCCCTGTCGGTGAGAAAAAGTGAGTTACTTTTGTAAAGTTTTTATACGGTTTTCTGAAACGCTACTGGCAAGCAGGTGAAGAAGTCAGTAAACTTAAAATAATAAGTCAAGGTAGTGGCGATGAGAGGACAAGAAGCGCTGACAATAGTCGATCGGCTTTTAGAAGCTGCTAACCACGGACAAAAACTTAACGATCTGCAATCTGCTGTATTTCTGGAAACTTGGGCGGAACATTCCTACTCGGAAATTTCCCAGCAGCTAGGTTACGAATACGACTACATCAAACAAGTGGGTTCGCACTTGTGGCGAAGTCTCTCCCAAATCTTGGGCGAACCAGTCTCCAAGCGCAATATTCAAGCTGTTTTGCGTCGCTACGAACAATCGCAACAAGCTAAGCAAGATGGCGGTGAAGCGATCGACTTTTCCCGGTTTTACGATCGTCAAGAGGAACCGCAAACGCTAGAAAGTTCGATGATTGAAGATCCCTATCCTTTAATTAGTATTTTTGGACTCGGTGGCATCGGTAAAGCTTTCGGCTATATTACTTTTATAATTGTTGTCGGCAGCGATGGAGATAAATTTCAGCTACCCCATCGGCCGGATTTAAACGCGCACAATCCTCAAACAGTTGTGTAGCCTCGCTGAACTTTTCGCGATTGTAGAGCATCCAGGTACTTTCAAAAACTGTTTTCGCGATCGGCTTAGCCGATGGAATTTCCGGTAGTTTGTAGCCAGAACTTTAGTCTGTTTAATGAGAACTAAAGTCCTGACTACGATCGCAATTCCCAATTACCAAGTATAGCGGTTCTCAGAAAAGTAAGGTACTCTTCCTGTTTGCCCAATGCCCAATGCCCAATGCCCAATGCCCAATGCCCAATGCCCAATGCCCAAGAACACCTCATGTTACTGAGAAAGGCTATATATTTATCGATCGACCATGCGATCGAGCTTTTCCTTAACCAACAAATCTAACAACGAGCGCAACAGAAACAAGCCGCCGAATCCCGAAACAGCAAAAGCTGCGATCGCCCCCGTTTTATATCCTCCCACCAGCAGCACTGCACCCGACAGAAACACAAAACCAGTTAGACAAGCAAAAATTAGAGTTTTTAGGGCTAAATTAATGCGTTTCAAGGCTCTTTCGTTCTCGAGGTTTCGCACTCTAATTTGCAGTTCGCCCTCTTCAATTCGCTGCTCCAAACGCTTGAGAAAAACTTGCGATTTGCTCGGCTGCCGTAACTTATATGTAATAAAACTTCGCGCTTGCCTTGCCAATTCTCCGATCGCATTTCCCCGCCCCTTGCTCACCGCAATACTCTTGACAAAAGGCTGAGCGGATGCTAGGAAATTGTAGTTAGGATCGAGAGTTCTAGCAATGCCGTCGAGAGTCGTCACCGACTTGACAATAAACATCATTTCTGCGGGCAAGCGAAACGGTTGCTGCTCGAACATCATGTAAAGTTCGTTCTTAATTTCATTAAAAGCTTGAAAGTCGATCGGCTTATCAATAAACTTATCCAATAGAAAAGCAATCAGCCTGCGTACCGGCATCATATCCGGCATCGGCTCAACTAAGCCGATCGTAATTAAAGTATTGAGTACCTCGTCAGTATCCTTTCTCATCACAGCAAAAAAAGTCTTGACCATTTGGTCTTTAGCCAGAGACTTCACCTCAGCCATCATCCCAAAATCGTAAAAAATCAAGCTACCATCTTCTGTCACCGCCAAATTTCCCGGATGTGGGTCAGCTTGAAAAAAACCGTCAATTAACAACTGCTTCAAGTAACAGCAAATTCCGAGTTGATTGAGCTTGGCAATATCTACTCCAATCGCCTCTAAACTAATGCGGTCGTCCACCTTAATGCCTGGTGCGTATTCTAGAGTAAGCACTTTTTTAGTAGTGTATTGCCAGTAGACTTTCGGGACAATAACCTGAGGATATTCTCGAAAATTATGGCTAAAGCGATCGGAATTTTTACCTTCTTGCACGTAGTCAATTTCTTGATATAAAATCTTAAAAAACTCGTGATAAATAGATTCCAGGTCGTACTTGCGCGTCCCAGGCAAATAGCGATCGCAAAAACGCATGACTTGGCGCACGGCCTTTACATCCAAATCAAATAAACTTTCCAAACCCGGACGCTGCACCTTTACAATCACATCTTCCCCGGTGTGCAGCCTCGCTTTGTGCACCTGTCCCAGACTCGCAGCAGCGATCGGCAAGGGGTCAAAATCGCGGTACAAAGCATAAATATCCTTGCCTAACTCTGATTCTACAAGAGCGATCGCTTCTTCGGAACTAAACTCAGGAACCCGATCCTGCAACTGTTCGAGTTCCTTGACATACTCAAGCGGCAGCAAATCCGCCCGAGTCGAGAGAGACTGCCCGATTTTAATAAAAGTCGGGCCTAAATTCAGCAAAGTATTGACCAACCAATGAGCGCGAATTCTTCTAGTATGAGGAGAATTATTTTGCAGCAGTCCATCCCACCACAAAAAAAACATAAACTTTCCCGCCGCTGCAAAAATGTCTATTTGTCGTGCCAGCGGCGAATATTTAGAACGTTGCCAACGCAGGGTTTTAGGTGCAGCTTTTGTGAGCATAATATTGGCGATCGAGTTCCATGCACCGCGCGATTTTTAGGGGACAGTCTTGGACGCAGAAAGCGGCTTCGATGTACAAAAATACTTCGTTGCCGGCCTTGGAAAGAGTTAAGAAACCCAGTTTCCTTGGTCACGACTGCGTAATATCATCTCCGGTCATACACCCATAATTAAGTTCCCACGCCCGGACGAAGAGTCCTGATTTATCTATCAACAGAGGACAGTCGTACTCACTACAAACAGGCGCTAATTACCGGCAAATAACCAGACATCATATCTGTTCTAGGGAGAATCAGCTAGGTCGAACCGGCAATTTAGGCTGGCAACCAGACAAACAAGTCAAAAAGGAGAATTTGGTAGCGTTTGCCACGTTTCCAAATCTCTCTATAAAGGCAAGTCTTGTCGTTTCGCCTGTTCGCTGCCAATTAAGAGCCACTTTTCAACCTAACTATTCTCCTAGATTACAGAGTTCCGCTGGAGATTGCGGCAGAGTCAGAGTAAAAGAGGTGCGCCACAACTCGTCAGTTTCAGAACTTTTTGCCGGACTGCTAGAAACATCAATAGTACCATTCAAGTGCTGTACTAAACACTTTACCAGAGCCAGACCCAAACCCGTACCCGAAATAGCTTGGTCAGTAATGCCAGTGCCGCGGCGGAACTTGTCAAAGATGTGGGGCAAATCAGCAGCAGAAATGCCGGATCCGAAATTAGAAATGCTCAGGACAATATAGCCGGCCGCCTCAGACGCCTCGAAAACTACCGCCGTTCCAGAAGCCGAGTATTTTCCAGCATTCGTCAGCAGTTCCAGCAGCACCCGCTTGAGACTGTCCGGGTCGGTTTCCCAGCAAGGGGTCAACTTGGGCAAATCCACCTTCAGAGTCAATTGCTTATCCGCCCACTGTTTCTCAAAATCCCCAGCTAAATCTTGAATTAAACCCTTGAGATCGATTTTGATTAGAGAAATCGGGACTTGCTGAGGCTCAAACTGCTTGAGGGTCAGCAAATCGTTAACCAGAGCAGTTTCCTTAGAACACTGCTGCTCTAGAATGTCGAGATACTTAGCCCTACTCGCTGACGCCTGTTCAGCTTGTTTGAGCATCAGAATCGCCAGCTTCATGATTGTTAAAGGGGTGCGCAACTCGTGACTCATAGTGCTGAGAAACTCGTCTTTAATCAGCTTCAATTTGCGCAATTGCTCTAGTTGAATGGCAGATTGTTCGTACAGTTTCGCCTGCACGTCGAGACTTTGTTGCAACTGAGCGGTTCTGTCTAAGACTAGGGTTTGCGCTTCCTTGAGCGTCTGAGTTTGGATAATCGCCCTGCTCGCTTGAGCGCTGACTGATTCGAGAACTTCTAATTCTTCAGGGCTCCAAGCGCGCGGCTCGGAGTGCTGCAAAACCAAGAACCCCAAGACTGTTTCCTGGTAGCCACCGCCGGTGAGGGGAACCAGCAGCAAGCCGCGAATGCCTTGGAGTTTCAAGATTTCTGCGGCGCCCTCTTGTTCGTTGCCGATTAATTCGCCTGCGTCAGTGAGGGCGAGGGGTTTGGGTGTGCTGTGGAATGCTTTGTCGCACAAATTCGATTCCGACAGCCAAAAAGCGGGAAAGTTATTTGGTTTTGAGTTGGCTATTTTGGATTTGGAATTAGCAGTTTTATCCTTGTTTTTTGTTTTGGATGTCGAGCTTTTTTTTCCGGCATCGCTTGGTGCTATTGCCTGTTTTTTTGCATTTTTTTTCAGAGCGGATTCGCCTACTAATTCGACTTTGACTTTGGGCGTTTGATTGGGGGAGCGAGTTTTAAATAGAGGGTCTGTATATTTCAATAGCAGGATTTGACCTCTATCTACTTCCAGGGTATCGACGGTATTTTCAATAACTTGCTGCAATATGCGATCGAGTTCGGAATTTGTGTCGATCGATGCAGCAACTGACATGAGTAAATTTTTGTATTTAGCTTGTCGCTGTAACTGTTCGTTTAAGTTGGCAATTTCTTGAGTTTTTTGAATGTGAGAAATCGCCATGCCGATCGCCTCCGATGCTGCTTCTAGGCGCTGCAGGTCGGTTACCGACCACTCGTGAGGGTGCGACTTACCAAGAATCATCATGCCATTTACAGCCCCTCCAAATCGCGCAGGCCCTGCCAAAATTGCCCGAAAAGGCAGCGGTGTCACAGGGAAATTGGGCGATGAAGCTGCCAGACTATCTTGATAGTCGGATATCGCCAGTCTCTCGCCGTTTGCTAACACGTTTGCCCAGATGGGATGTTCTAGTGATATGCTAGGCGATTTTAATTTTGTGGTTTGGGAGTGTTCCGGTGTTTGAGTTGAATCCGCAGCAGCACCGGCCGCATTTTGGCTTTCGCTCCAAAGTTGCCAGCAAGCATTCGGATTTACTACTTTCTGGTCAACCACAGCAGCAACCAAACACAAATCTGCCTGACAAGCAACCCCCAAAGTATTTGCTATTTGCAGCAAGATTTCTCGATCGAAGCTGGTCGCGAGAATTTGGCAAATTTGTTGCCCGAGGAGGGCAGGATCGACCTGGTACTGCATAAGACGATCCAGAAATTTTTGGACTGATACTGGTTCTGGGATTTGCGGTCAATGCAAAGTGCAACACTCTGACGGCGATCGGTCGATCAAGCGTAAACTTTTGATTTCCTTGGCGATCGATCGTAGCAACCAAGCCTTTATTCTAAGATCTTTGAGCCTGCTCGCGCTGCAAATATAGAACCTATCGATAACTGTCGGCTTGAGTGTTATGAGCCTACTTTCTGTGTTTGCATACCCGGTCGGCCAGTCACTAGATAAGTGAAAACATACCCCGATCTGACTGAGTTCTATTTTCCTATTTTCTACCCTTGGATCTGTACGGGATGAACTTTCCCATCCTTTACCGGATGAGAATAAATCCCATCCCCGCTAATTTTGACCGTTATTGGTAGCATGAAGCTTTTCTAGAGACCGCTTTATGATACCCCTCTCCTCACTTTGTGCTGTTTCCTAATTTTACTTTGTGATCCTAACAAATTTTTATTGTGATACAAATCAGCCGATCGAGTGACGACGATCGCAAAAATTCAAAATCTCCAAATTATCACTCATAAAATAGCTGAGAGTTTGCGAGTTTTTGCTCAAAAACTCATTTTTCACAACTTGCCGGAGCAGCAGGGCAAACTCTCTTATTAGATTGATCCGACCTACGTGCTTACTTATTTTGTGCTTCCTGTTGGGCTTTATCGCTATTTTGGCGATAAAGTGCCGTCCGGTTCAGAGCCGTTGTGTAGCGGGGATGCTTGGAGGGCACGGCGGCCATCAAATCCGAAGCTTGCTGCCACTTAGCAGCTACGACTAACCAATCCTCGCGAGATTGAGCGGTTTTGCTGTCGTTGGCTGCTTGCTCGGCGACTCGCACTGCTTGTGGGAAAGAGTCAACAGCAGAATTAACAGTCTCCTTAGAAATTTTCAAAGCAGGTTTTGCCTCCGAGGGAGCGACATTGGCAACTGCTTGGGTGGTGGCTTGTGTGCTGTCGATCTGTTGCGAATTGAGTCCTTTGTAGATGGCGGCCACTGCAGCGAGCAACAGCACGGTCAAGCTGATGCCGCCGACGATACCGCGTTGAAATTGCCGCGGTTCCTGCATCGAGCGAGGTACAGCCATTCTCGGCAAAGCCCGCTTACCTGCTTGAGCTTGGCGTTCGTAATGGGCGGTGGCTAAACGCTTAAACAAATTCGGCTTTCTGAGTTTAATTTCTTGAGACCACAGCAGTTGATTCTCCCGATCGCGACTAATTTCTTCGAGCCACAGCAGTTGGTGTTCTCGGACAAGCCGGCTGTTGATGTTGACTCGGCCAATATTGTGGGGCGAAATGCCCTCCAAAATTTCTTGGACTCGATCGACCAAGCTAGACTGTTCGAGTAGTTGGGGTGTGGCAGCTTCGCACAGCAGTTGCAGCACACCCTCTGCAAACACGGCTCGGGCCCTCACCCCTACCTGTGCGAGTTCGTCATTAAGGATTTGAATAATCGATGCAACCGAGCCCTGGCGAGCTTGTCGAGCAATGTCATCTATTGGATTGGTCATAAAACTATCTTGACGCTTAGCAAGCTGTTAATTGTTAACCGGAAGTCTCGGATCTAATTTTTACTCATACAGGTTATCACTGACACTGCCAGGTTAAAATGAACAGGTGCAAATCTTGCATACTGATCCACTTAAAATTATCGCCACAGCATCGAGCGAGGCTAACAGGAAATAAACTATGGGAAAAGTAATTAGCGGTCAAATTTTTGTTGTAGACGACAACATCGACACAGATCAAATTATCCCGGCCGAATACCTGACCCTGGTTCCCTCGAAGCCGGACGAGTACGAGAAACTAGGCAGTTACGCTATGATTGGGTTGCCCGATCGCTACGGTAAGTTTATCGAATCCGGTGAACTCAAAACCCGATATCCGATTATAATAGCGGGCGAAAATTTTGGCTGCGGTTCTTCGCGGGAGCACGCTCCGATCGCTCTGGGGGCTGCAGGCGTCACAGCAGTGGTGGCTTTGTCTTACGCACGCATTTTCTTTCGCAATTGCTCGGCTACGGGCGAATTGTATCCGATCGAATCTGTCGAGCGGCTCTGCGACTTGTTTGTAACGGGGCAAGAAGTGACGATCGACTTTACAGCAGAGGTAATTGTCAACCACACTCTCGATCGAACTTTCTCGATCAAACCTTTAGGAGAAGTAGGCCCGGTAATAGATGCCGGAGGGTTGTTTGACTACGCGCGCCAAACGGGAATGATTGCGGCTCGCTAAAGACTGCAAAGAAACCCGAGGGCAACCACGGGGGGATTGCCTACAAAAACCGGGTTTCTTGATTTTGTTTTTATTGATGTCCGCCTACTTTAATTTTGAAAGTTAGTAGTGCCTAACAAGTATAAGAATTACGCAAGTGGCTCATTTCTATTGACTTGTAGGGTGCTCTACTACTTTCGTTATAGGGCGACGATCGAGAGCTTGAAAGAGTAGAGTAGCTTAATACTTGTCAGACTTCCGTAATTCCTAAAGTAATGATACTTGCTAGAGTTTTGTGGGAACTCTGGCGTTGCTGAATGAAGGTTTTCTTGGCTAGCGATCGGGATTTAGGAGAAGCAATCGGGGTCTCGGATCAGACAATTTTTGCAACAGAACCTGCTCCATAGCTGTACCATCCTAGCGCCCGATTTCAACATCTTCAAGGATACCGAGGGCGTCGGGAACAAGGACGGCTGCCGAGTAGTAGGCGCTCACCAGATAGGAAATAATCGCCTTTTCGTTGATGCCCATGAATCGGACAGACAGGCCAGGTTGGTACTCGTCAGGGATACCAGTTTGGTGCAGGCCAATCACGCCCTGATCTTCCTCACCAGTCCGCAACACCAAGATAGAACTGGTCTGGTTCTTGGTAATTGGGATCTTGTTACAGGGAAGAAGGGGTACATTGCGCCAAGTAATTACCTTGGTCCCATCCATGTCAATGCTTGGTGGATAAATGCCCAGGCGGTTGCACTCCCGACTGAAGGCGGCAAGAGTTCGGGGATGGGCTAGGAAAAACCTCGGCTTCCTCCGACGAGTAATCAATTCATCAAGATCGTCGGGGGTGGGAGGACCGCTGCGGGTGTAGATACGCTGTTTCAGGTCAGCATTGTGCAGCAACCCGAATTCCCGGTTATTGATCAAATCGTGTTCTTGCCGTTCCCGCAAAGCCTCAATGGTCAGCCGCAATTGTTGTTCCGTCTGATTCATCGGTTCATTGTACAGATCCGCAACGCGAGTATTCACCCGCAACACAGTCTGGGCAATGCTCAATTGATATTCCCGGGGCGAGAGTTCGTAATCAACGAAAGTCCCTGGCAACTGGGTTTCCGCAAGATGACCGGCAGACAACGCGATCGAAGCTTCGCCGTACTTGTTTTGTGGTTGTTGGGCACGAGTCCTAAACTGTTCGACCTGAGCCTGCAACGCCCCCGACTGGTTGAGCAATTCCCGAAACGCCTGTTGTGGTAGCGCCAATAGCGTGCATCGGGTAACAGCCTTGATTGTGAACTTCCAAGTGCTTTCTGACTCCACTAACACTCGATCGCCGAAATGGTCGCCATCTGTCAGGATATCCAGCAAAGGTTCATCGCCATACTTGCCAACACCAACCTTGTTCACCTTGCCATGAGCGATCGAGAAAAGCCGATCGGCTGCCTGACCTGCCTGCACTATGATGTCACCAGGCGCGAACTCCTGTTGTACAAACCTACTAGCCAACGCGCTCAACACCCCAGTGTCGTTAAACCCTCGCAGCAACGGCAACTGACAAAGTTCTTGGGGAATCACCTCCACTACCGATCCGGTATTGGTGAAACTTAGTTTGCCATCAGCCACCGTATAGGTCAATCGACGGTTCACCCGATAAGTACCACCCTTCGTCTCCACCCACGGCAACATCTTCAACAACCACCGCGATGTAATTTCCTGCATCTGCGGTGCAGATTTGGTTGTTGTTGCCAAATTTCTGGCGGCGGCTGTACCCAAACTCAGGTGGCGCTGGTGACGCTCAACATCTAAACCGGGCTCATTAGAATACGTCATTACCTCAACCTCTAGTTACTCACAAAAATGCCTGCTCAAATAGTTAAGAGGTTAAAGCCATAACACTTTTGTAAATGAGTAATTACGCTTAAATTCGATCGTAATTACTCATTAACAAAAGCCGTTTACCTTAACTTCTCAGGAATGCTTAGCGGCCGATTTCGACATCTTCCAGAATGCCGAGTGCGTCGGGGACGAGGACGGCTGCGGAGTAGTAGGCGGTGACCAGGTAGGAGATAATAGCCTGTTCGCTAATGCCCATGAAGCGGACTGAGAGGCTGGGTTGGTATTCGTCGGGGATACCCGTTTGATGTAAGCCGATCACCCCTTGTTTTTCCAGACCGGTGCGGAGCAAGAGGATAGAACTGGTGCGGGCATTGGTGATAGGAATCTTGCTGCAGGGAAAAATGGGTACGCCGCGCCAAGCCGTAACCTGAACGCCGTTCATATCTATGCTTGATGGATAGAGGCCCAGGCGGTTGAGCTCCCGACCGAAGGCAGCGATCGTCCGGGGGTGAGCTAGGAAGAACGATGGCTCCTTCCATACCGTAGCCAGCAGTTCGTCGAGGTCGTCGGGGGTGGGTGTGCCACCGCGGGAGTAGATGCGCTGTTTGAGGTCAGCGTTGTGCAACAACCCAAAATCGGGGTTGTTGATCATTTCGTCTTCTTGACGTTCGCGTAATGCCTCGACGGTCAGCCGCAGTTGTTGCTCGGTCTGGTTCATCGGGTCGTTGTACAGATCGGCTACCCGGGTACTTATCCGCAACACGGTTTGCGCGAGGCTCAATTCATATTCCCGGGGTGCCATGTCGTAATCAACGAAGGTTCCTGCCAATGGAGACTCTTCGGCATGACCTGTTGCTACCTCAATGGCTGCTTCACCTTCGGCTGTCTGTGGCTGTCTCAGGCGCTCGCGGAACTGCTCAACATGAGTTCGCAAATCCTCGGACTGCTCGATCAGCCCCTCAAACACTTGTTCCGACATCGTCAAAACTGTGCATCTGGTAATCGCCTTGAGGGTGTACTGCCAGGTGTCCTCGGACTCCACCACAGTTTCATCGCCGAAATGGTCGCCGTCGGCTAGCACATCGAACACGATTTGCTCGTCATACTTCCCAACACCAATCTTGTTCACCTTACCGTGAGCAATCAGGATCACCCGATCGGCCGGCTGACCCATCTCGACGATCGTGTCGCCGGCGGCGTACTCCCGCTGTACAAACTGGTTTGCCAACGCAGTCAACACATTAATGTTGTCAAACCCTCTGAGCAAGGGCAACTCGGTAAGTTCTTGGGGAATCACCTGCACCGTGGCTCCTGTGTTGGTGAAAGTGACTCGTCCATCACCGACGGTATAGCTCAACCGACGGTTGACTCGAAACACACCACCCTTCGTCTCCACCCACGGCAACAGTTTCAACAACCACCGCGATGTAATCTCTTGCATCTGCGGTTGCGACTTGGTCGTCGTCGCCAAATTACGCGCCGCTGCTGTACCCAAACTCAGGTGGCGCTGGTGCCGCTCAACATCATCACGGGAATCATTAGAATACGTCACAACTTAATCCTCTAATTTCTAGTTATTCAAAAAACAATCCGCTTTTCATTGACTGAATGCTGACAAAAGAACCCACAGCCGCAAAATCTCTTCTGCTACCACTTAAGAGTGCCAGCTCAATTGCTCAACCGAATATTGACCAAAGGACTCCCAGCACTGACCAACGAGCTGATACGTGCAGCCGAGGTTCCCAGCCCTGTGGGACCGCTAAGCAGGCGCACTACTGGCGAAGCACTATTACGCAATTCAAATTCCTTATAGCGGTCTACCGCTGTATGCCACCTGACTATGCCGCACATCCAATTTTCTAATTTCTCGACGTATCCGAGCAATTTCTTGCGGGTACTTTGATCCAGGTTGAAATCGTCGAACAGGGCAGGCAATTCAGTGGCAACAATGTTTTGAAATTGTTGCGCCCGCGCGGTCATCAGATTGTTCACAATCTCGACTGCTTGGAGTACATCGCAGTTGAGGAAATTCTGCACAACCAGCACGCAGTTATGGATTTCGCCCTCAAATTCAATTTCTTTCTGGTAGGAAAAGATGTCGTTAGTAAAACAGGCAAAGTCGGCAGCAGAATTCTCCAGCGATCGTATTGACCGCGTGTTGTAAATCTCCATCGGGATCTCACTTCCCTGGGATAGTCGAGACAGGCTCATCGTCAAATCCGAGCCAAAGGTCTTCCGACGCATCTCGATATAATCTATGGGGTCTGGAATCCGATTTTGGATCTGGTTGGCAAGTTCCCACACCCAACTGTCAGTCATGTCCTGAATCGCGCGGCGGAACAGAGTCCGCGCGGTGAGGGACATAGGATCGGCAGTGCGAGACCAAATATCTGCCAAGCCCCGTTCCACCGGATTAGTAGGCACGGCGGGGGGGGTGGAGTCGTCTAGAGGCATGAAGGCCGATAGTCTGGCGTTGAACACCGTCGCACCAGCCATGTCGCGATTATTCCCGTAGATTGCTGGGAAGTAATCGTCGGCATAGGTTCCCCACACCAGCCAGCACGCTGTCAGATTCAGCTCGTGAGCAGACCCTTTGGCATGGATCAACGCACCGCATAATGCCACGTCGGCAGCATCGAACTTGTGGTCATTCCAGATGAAGGCATCAGGAATGCCTGGTAGCGAGTCCAGCATCCCCATCCGGCGCGCCCATTCCTTGGAATGGTTCCGGGCCTGAGCCAGATTGGGATTCAAACTGGTAGTGAACGGCATATAAAACTTCGGCAGTGTTACTGGGCCCACAGCCTGGTATGGAACGTGAGTAAAGCTCTTAAACCTTCCCAAACCCAAGGCGCTGTATAACGAGCCAATCCGCGCAGCCGATGTGCCTAGCCCTGTGGGTCCCCCCAGAATTAGCGCGGATGCCGGAGAATTGTCCGCTTCCTGGTTCATGTAGCGGCTCGACCTCATGTGCCACTCGTGGCCGCCGGACTGCCAGTCCTGAAGTCCTTTGATGTATAACATCACGCTCATGCGGGCCGCTGGGTCTAGTCCGTGCTCCTCAAACAGGCGAGGCAACTCGGTGACAGCAGTGTTATCAAACTGGTACAACCGCGAGCTGAGCAGTTCGTTGGTGAGGTTGGCCGCCTCTTGGGTACTCACCTTCAGGAAGCGCTCCAAGACCAATACGCAGTTGGCGTTCTCGCCTTCATCTTCCACTTCTCTCTGGTAGGAGAACAGGTCGTTGCGAAGGTGAACTGCATCGGCAAATGTGTCTTTGAGCACGCGCATTGGCCGTGTGGCGGCAATTGTAGCCGGAACCTCCACAAATACGGCGTGTTCGACGAGATCCGCTGACCACGGTGCGCCGCCAACCTTGCGGCGCATCTCGATGTACTCGATCGGGTTGGAGACCCGATTCTGGTTGATATTGGCGAGTTCCCACAAAGACTCTTCCAGGAGGTTCTTGGTACTCTGGGAGAACCGAAGCCGCCAGTCCACAGATTTAGTAAACGCAGTCCGAGACCACAGGTCAGCCAAGCCGCGTTCCACCGGGTTGGTGGGAGGGGGAAGGGTTTCGGTGGAGTGTATCGGCATAAACGCCCGCAGTCGGTGAAGGTAGTGCTTGGCACCCTTCATGTCTTTGGTTCGCTTATAAATTTCTAGGAAGTGATCGTCGAAGAAAAATACCCAGACATACCAGTCGGTTATGAGGTCAAGTTCTGGGCTTGGTGCATCTGGATGGGTATAGGAACAAAGCAATGCGTAGTCGTGGGAGTCAAATTTGTGTTCATCCCAGATAGGCTCGCCTTGCGCTTCTTCTGGTGAGTCAAGTATCCCCATCTGGTAGGCCCACGCCTTGGAATGCACTCGCGCGGCTTCCAGGTTTGGGTTGAGCCGCGCCGGCCAAGGCATATAAAATTCGGGCAGTTTAAAGGGTTGCATTATCTGCGCATCACCTTCTTTTGACTCTTCTTGCTATTTTTTTCCTACCAACGACTCTGGTGTGGCGGTTGGCGAGCCTTCTCGCCAACCTAGCCAGGTTTGATAGGGGGGTTTGTGTGCGGATTGTACTGTACGCTATTTCCTATCGACGGTAGCGATCGAGTCAATAAAATTTAACAAAATACGTTGGTGAGGAATACCAAGAGGTCGCACATCTCTTGACTGCTCTGAATAGCATTTGCCGGCCCGAATATCAGACGGCGCCAACAACTTCATATCCCAACCCTCAAGCAAAACTAAATCCTTGACATCCGCACTAAGTTGTGAATAAAAAACGTGGCGAACAACATCTGCTTCTGTATCGCAACAAAAAAGAGAGACGCTTGCAGGAGCATAACTAATTTCTTCTTCCAATTCCCGCAAAACAGCCATTTCCGGTGTTTCTCCCGGTTCCAAGTGTCCGCCAAACAAACCCCAATGTCCGGGATACCTGATATTAGGAATATCGTCCCGCAACTGGCAAAGAAACTTGCCGTCTTGGTACAAAATCGCGATCGCCACGTAAATTTTAGCCATCAGGAAGGAAGAAGAAAGAGGGGAGAAGTTTGTCTAATAGGGGGAAGTTTACCCTAATCTGTAATATAAACAAAAGAGCCGATAAATCAGCGCCGACCGGGATATTATAGTCGAGCGACTTTCCGCATAAATAAACATACCCACAGCGCTTGGGCGCAAGTACAAACCTTTAATTTTTATGAAATTGACCTACTTAATTAATTATTGAAACAAATTAGCATATTCCTATTTCTTATTTATTTGCCGCTGGAGTGCGCTTTAATTGTTCCATTTCCTCAACATAAACTTCACCTAAATCCTTTCCTGCCAATTCCTTCAGAGTAATACTCTTGTAGCGGACTTCTCCCTTGAGCAACACTTCATCGCCAAGCTGCGGCAAAGCTTGGTTAGTTAAAACCCAAATAGTACCCGTACCGTCTTGAAGTTGATAAGCCGCATTCCCAACAAACGGAGCGCGATTTTCCACCTTTCCCCGGAGATAAACTTCACCATCGACTTGCCGCTTTTGTTGAATGTCGCCAATGCTAGCCACATTAAAGCCAAGATTGAGTTGAGACATGGGTAAATTGCCACAACTGAAAAAACCGCTGGCGAGGACTAGCGACAAAGAGCCGGTGCAGAATCTTTGAACCCAAACTTGCTTAATTGCAGTAGTCATTGGTCAAATGATTAGAGATTTGAGATACGACTTACTTTAACAGAATCCAAAGAATCGATCGCAAGTAAGAAATTTCTCTAGTGTAGTCCTTGGCGGGGATTAAGCTAAAATCTAAAATCGTCAGCCCCTAACCCAGAGTCTACAATGGATGCCAAAACTGCTCAAATACTAGATGGCAAAGCTTTAGCGACAAAGATTCAAAGCGAGCTGAGCGATCGAGTCCGCGCCCTACAACCCCAAAAGGGGCGTCCTCCGGGACTTGCGGTGCTGATGGTAGGGGACAACCCGGCCAGCGCAGCCTATGTTCGCAATAAAGAGCGAGCCTGCGCTAAGGTTGGCATAGCTTCCTTCGGCCAGCATTACCCCGCAAACGTTACTCAAGCCGAACTAGAACTTGCAATTCATGCACTCAACGAGGACGATCGAGTAGACGGCATTTTAGTTCAATTACCGCTACCAGAACGCTTAGATGCAATTTCCCTGCTGTACCAAATTGCCCCCGACAAAGATGCTGACGGACTTCACCCTGTAAATTTAGGCCGTCTCGTGCGCGGGGAGGAAGGTTTGCGGAGTTGTACTCCCGCCGGAGTGATGCGGTTATTGCAGGAATACCAGATTGATTTAAAAGGAAAAAATGCCGTTGTTTTAGGACGGAGTATTTTGGTAGGTAAACCGATGGCGCTAATGCTGTTAGAAGCCGATTGTACAGTTACTGTAGCTCATTCGCGGACGCAAAATCTAGAATCGATTACCAGCCAAGCCGATATTTTAATAGCCGCCGTCGGCCGCACAGAAATGATTACAGCTAATATGGTCAAACCCGGATCAGTAGTAATTGATGTCGGTATCAACCGCGTTGTCAATCCAGACGGTACGAGTCGGTTGGCCGGAGATGTGGACTTTGATGCTGTTAAAAAAGTAGCCGAATTTATCACGCCGGTGCCGGGAGGAATCGGGCCAATGACTGTTGCTATGCTTTTGGAAAATACCGTTTCGAGTTATATTGAATACGGTTCTAATTGAAGAGGGGCAAACTTGTGAGCCAGTATTGGCTCAATTAGTAGGGTTAGTAATCTACCAACACACAAAGATTTTAGCTATGGCTTTAAAACCCGATCCGTCAGGGATAGTGCGCTTAATTGGCGACAACACCTCGGAATTGATTGAACTTTTTCCGGGAAATCTAACAAACTTCCCTTTAGGAGCTTGGGCGCTCGATGGCGACGATACAGTAATTGGCTCAGGGGCTAGCGAGTTAATCCTGGGAAATGAAGGGGAAGATATTCTCACAGGTTTTCCAGGCAACGATTCTGTATTTGGGGGAAAAGGAAGAGATGCCCTGTATGGAACTGAGGGAAATGACTGCCTCAGTGGTGGTCTAGATGCTGATTTGCTTAGTGGACAAGCTGGCGATGATATTTTATTTGGGGGTAGAGGCAATGATTTTCTAGACGGCGGAGAGGGGAATAACACTCTGGTTGGCGGCTTGGGCAAAGACTTATTCACTTGTGAGTTGGGCGATAATTTATGCGTTCTGGGAAGAGATAGTGCGACTACAGATATCAATTCTAGCGATCTGATCGGATTTTTTGATCCTGATTTCGATCGCATTGGATTAGCGAGTGAGTTAACGGTCAATGATATAGTGTTGGAGCCGGTACAGGATGTGACAGCCACAGTTAGGTTCGAGGTGTCGCAAGCTGTACAACCATTCTTCCCTCCATCTCTGCTCAGCGGAATTAGCGGGCTTTCTTCAGGAACTGTAATCAGAGTCAGGAATTCTAACGCGATTTTAGGTTTTGTAATCAATGTAACGCCTAATGAGCTTCAAAACAGGATTGTTTCCGTTCAGGGTTTCTAAGTTCAGGACAATCACTGGTGGCCTGAAAAACTTATCATATTGTTAGACCTAAATTAACTGCTGATATTTACAAGACTTACGCAGAAACGCTAGTAGTAGGGTGCGAAATTTGCACCTTACTACTATGGATCGTGTAAAAAATGACTGTATTGATGTCGGTATTAACCGCGTCGTCAATCCAGACGGTACGAGTCGTTTGGCCCCAGATGTGGACTTTGATGCTGTTAAAACAGTAGCCGAATTTATCACGCCGGTGCCGGGAGGAATCGGGCCGATGGCTGTTGCTATGCTTTGGGAAAATACCGTTTCGAGTTATATTGAATACGGTTATAATTTGAAGAGGGGCAAACTTGTGACCCAGTATTGGCTCAATTAGTAGCGTTAGTAATCTACCAACACACAAAGATTTTAGCTATGGCTTTAAAACCCGATCCGTCAGGGATAGTGCGCTTAATTGGCGACAACTCCTCGGAAGGAATTCAACTTTTTCCTGGAGATCTAACAAACTTCCCTTTAGGAGCTTGGGCCCTCGATGGCAACGATACAGTAAATGGCTCAGGGGCTAGCGAGTTAATCCTGGGAAATCAAGGGGAAGATATTCTCACAGGTTTTGCAGGCAACGATTCTTTATTTGGGGGAAAAGGAAGAGATTTGCTGTCTGGATCTGATGGAAATGACTGCCTCAGTGGTGGTCTAGATGCTGATTTCCTTTTTGGAGACGCTGGCGATGATATTTTATTTGGGGGTAGAGACAATGATGTTTTAGCCGGCCAAGATGGGAATAACACTCTGGTTGGCGGCTTGGGCAGAGACTTCTTATATTGTGAGTTGGGCAATAATTTATGCGTTCTGGGAATAGATCCTGGTACTACAGATATCAATTCTAGTGATGCGATCGGAGGTTTTGATCCTGATTTCGATCGCATTGGATTGGCGAGTGGCTTAACGGTCAATGATATAGTGTTGGAGGAGCTAGAGGATGTGACATTCACATATAGCTTCGATGGGCCGCAAGCTTTACTACAATTATTCCCTCCAGATGTGGTCGGCGGAATTAGCGGACTTTCTTCAGGGACTCTAATCAGAGTCAGGAATTCTAACGAGATTTTAGGTTTTGTAGAGGATGTAACCCCTAGTGAAATACAAAGCAGGATTGTTTCTGTTCAGGGTTTCTAAATTCAGGACAATCAGTGGTTAACTGACAAACTTCTCATATTGTTAGCCACAAATTAAGTTCTGAGGTTTACAAAACTTACGCAGAAACGCTAGTAGTAAGGTGCGAAATTCACACCTTACTACTATGGATCGTGTAAAAATTGACTGTGCAGCGTAAGTATTGTAAAATTGTTTACTCTTTGAGTCCGCTTGGAGTGGACGAAAGTTGGTGTAGTAGCGATTTCAAGATCCGATCGAAATTACTAATCACTATGATTTACCGTGAGGAATTTTTGATAGCAACAACGCGAATTCGGCGATAATCTGCAATCCAATTACCATCGCGGTACAGCGCCGGCCGCAAACGCTCTTCAACGGAGTTCATTACCTGCGATCGCACATCATCAGACAACCCCGACAAAAACCCGCCAGCAAACATCTCAATCCAATTTACCATACCCGCGCTGCCACCTTCTAGGGGAGTCGGGCGATCGAACAAAACCGCATAACCCACATCAAATCCCTGCTTTTCCAAAAGCCCAGCATACTCGCCAATACTCGGAAAATACCAAGGATTAAGCGCTTCAGGCTCCTCGCAGCCAATTTCTGACAAAACACTCAAAAGTGCGCGGACGATCGCCCCCACATTCCCCTTACCGCCAAACTCAGCCACAAAACGCCCTCCCGGCTTCAGCGCTTTTTCCACACAATTAATCACAGCCTCCGGCTGTTTAATCCAGTGCAAAACCGCATTAGAAAACACAGCATCTAACGGCTCTTCAACTTGAAAACTCCTCGCATCTGCGGCAGAAAAGTTAATGTGAGGATAGTTAACCTTTGCCGTAGAAATCATCGACAAAGAGGAATCAATACCTTGCACAAAAGCACCACTTTGAGCAATCTTTTCAGTTAACTGTCCCGTACCGCAGCCCAAATCCAGAATTTGTTCACCAGCCTTCGGAGCGAGTAACTCCACAATTGCTTCACCGTACTGCCAAACAAAAGCATGACTTTTCTCATAAAGGGCAGAACTCCAAAAATATTGTGACATCTCATCTCTTCCTTTCACTTCTTTTCTCTTCTCTTCGCGTTCTTCGCGCCTTCGCGGTTCGTTATTAAATTATTTGCCAGCAAGCAGATTAATTCCATCCCCATCAATACGGCAAACCCTAATATTTTCCAAAATCCGCGCTCCCTGCCTTTCATAAAAAGCAATTCCCGGCGCATTGCCAGTATTAACAGTCCATTCCATACGCCCGCAATTTGTTGATTCAGCAATTTGTGCCAAATACTTTAACAGCGCTGTACCGACTCCCAGACCGCGCATAGGATCTTGCACAAATAAATCATCAAGCCAAAGGCACGGCTGCGCCAACAAACTTGAATAAGAAGCATAAAACATAGCAAATCCTACGGCTTTTCCCGCAACTTCCGCCAACAAAACCCGCACTAGCGGAGGCTGGCAAAACAACGTTTGCTGCAATTTATCGGCTGTTGCTGCCAACAAATTTTTAGAGTTATCAAACTCGCTTTTTTGGGAAATAAAATCCACGATTAATTCCAAATCTGCCAGCTCTGCTTCTCTAATTTTGATATCCAAATTAGCCATTGTTTAATTCTCAACTTCGCCTATTAATCACTGTATGAAATATCATCATCAATGTCCAATATATGTTTAACTAACCACTTATACTTTTAAAATATCAATCATGGGGACTTATGGAACTTCGGCATTTGCGTTATTTCATTGCAGTTGCAGAGGAACTGAATTTCACTCGTGCAGCCGAAAGACTGCATATTGCCCAACCTCCGCTGAGCCAACAAATCCAGCATTTAGAGGCAGAGTTGGGGTTTCAACTGTTTCGCCGCACCAAGCGGACGGTGCATTTAACGGCAGCGGGACAGGTTTTTTTCGAGGAGGCCGGGAAAATTCTGCAGCAAGTCGATCGAGCAATTCAACTCGGCCGACAAACCAGTCGGGGCGAACTCGGCCAACTGACGATCGGCTTTGTGAGTTCCTCGGCCCACAACGTGGTCCCAGCGATTTTGCAGGCGTTTCGCACTCGGTGTCCCGCCGTTAAGCTCGAACTGCACGAACAGACGACAAACGAACAGTTGCAGCGGCTGCGGTTCGGGCAAATTGATATCGGCTTCGTGCGTCCTCCGGTTGAGGAAGACGGGATAAATTCTGAAATCGTTTTTCGAGAACCGCTGATCGTGGCACTGCCAGAAACGCATCATTTGGTCGATCGCACGCATCTTGAATTACGCGAACTTTCCACGGAACCGTTCATTTTGTTTCCGCGCTCCCTAGCTCCGGGGTTGTACGATCCGATCGTCAGTCTTTGCCAGCAAGCAGGTTTTAGCCCGATCGCGGCTCAAGAAGCAATTCAAATGCAAACCATTGTGAGTCTGGTAGCCGCCGAGATGGGAGTGGCGATCGTCCCGGCGTCGATGCAAAATTTCCAGCGCAGCGGGGTTGTTTACAAAGCGTTACCAGAATCAACCTGCATTGTGGCGATCGCTCTAATTTGGCGCAGCGATCCAACGCCTGCGGTGCAACGGTTTTTGGAAGTCGCCAGACTGCAGCAGCGGATTTGAGATTTGATATTTGAGATTGTAAATTTTAGATGGAGTGGTAATTTGACAAAGTTATCAAAACTCAAAGATTTTCTGTGCAACAACACCCGTAGAATGATTAATTGATGCTCGGAGTTCGAGCAACTACCGCCGTAAAAGTCGGCACGATCCGACCCCAACGGCTCAGAATATTCCACGTAATTATTCAGTACAAGAGAGCAAGGGATGGTATTGGCAACAGAAATGGGTTCGTCCCAACCGGAATCCTCTTTCGACCTATCTACTTATCTAGCCAAGCGAAAAGAGGCGATCGAGGTAGCTCTCGACAGTGCACTCCCGGTCATCTACCCAGAGAAAATTTACGAAGCAATGCGCTACTCGCTGCTAGCGGGGGGCAAGCGCCTGCGTCCGATCCTGTGTCTGGCTAGCTGCGAACTGGCCGGCGGCACTACATCTATGGCAATGCCCACAGCTTGCGCTTTGGAAATGATCCACACCATGTCGCTGATCCACGACGATTTGCCGGCAATGGACAATGACGACTACCGGCGCGGCAAACTGACGAACCACAAAGTCTACGGCGACGATATCGCCATTTTGGCTGGCGATGCTTTATTGACCTATGCTTTTGAATTTATCGCCACTAAAACTGAGAACGTACCCCCCCAACAGGTGTTGCAGACGATCGCCCATTTGGGTCGCGCTTCCGGGGCTGGTGGACTCATAGGCGGTCAGGTGGTTGACGTGGAATCCGAAGGAAAGACAGATGTTTCTCTGGAAACTTTGAATTACATTCACGCTCACAAAACAGGCGCGCTGTTAGAGGCTTGCGTAGTTTGTGGGGCAATTCTGGCATCTGCATCTGAGGCCGATTTGCAGCGGCTGTCTCGTTTCGCTAAAAATATTGGGTTGGCTTTCCAGATAATTGACGACATTCTGGATATTACTGCTACCCAAGAAGAACTGGGCAAAACTGCTGGCAAAGATGTTCAAGCAGGAAAAGTCACTTTTCCCAGTTTGTGGGGAATTGAGGAGTCTCGGCGCCAAGCTTCGCAGCTTGTTGCTGAGGCTAAGGCTCAATTGGCAGTGTTTGGGAGCAAAGCTCTACCGCTGCTGGCAATCGCCGATTTTATTACCAGCCGCAGTAACTAGAAATACCAAACACTATGCAGGAAATTTGCAGCGGCATTTTAAACAATCATGTACTGGTGGTTGCTTTGCTCGCTTGTCTGGCGGCTCAGATCATGAAGCTGCCGATCGAGTTGGTCAAAAATCGCAAGTTTAATCTTCAGTATTTGGTAACAACGGGGGGAATGCCCAGCGCTCACTCGTCTTTTGTGGGCGCTTTGGCTGCTGAAGTCGGACAAACGATGGGATGGGAAAGTCCTGACTTTGCGATCGCAGCGATCTTTGCAATTATTGTCATGTACGACGCAGCAGGCGTGCGCCAAGCAGCAGGCAAGCAAGCTCGCATCCTCAACCAAATTATTGACGAGTTTTTTGAGGAAGATCACAACCTTAATGAGGCTCGCCTCAAAGAGTTGCTGGGACACACTCCTTTTCAAGTGCTTGTCGGTTTGGGGCTGGGAATCACTATTGCTTGGATCGCAGGGCCTGCATATTAGTTAACAGTTAACTGTTAACAGTTAACTGTTAACTAATGACTACTGACCGAATTCTGCTTGCAGCAGGTCGTCGTTGTCATCGGCGATCGTGGCCACAATAGTAATAACCCGAGAAATTTCCCCGGCCGAGATTTCGGCGATCGTCCGAGTCGATATTACCGCAACTTGATTGTCAACAATGGCAAAATGAGATTCCAAAGTAGACAGCCAATTCATTTCTAGGATTTTCCGCATTAATTGAGCTTCATTCTTCGCCGGCAACTGCAGTACAAAAGCCCAAACAGTCAAAGTATCCTCTTCGGTTTCGCCCGTGAGTTGCACGAACACTTCAACACTGCCGTACTTAAACTTCCAAAGATGTCCGCCAGCTTCATTTTGACCGACCATCACTTTTTGGTCTACAGCCATGCTGGCGATGACAGTTTCAATTTCTTCTGCATAGGTGACGGCTGTGGCTTTTTCGACCTGCTCGGAGGCGATCGCGCTTTCACTCGATTGGCTTTCTGCGGAAGCTGTTTGTATGTTCGGCTCGCTGGTAGTCATCAGAAATATGGGTTTGAAACCCCGTCCTTTTAGGACGGCTTTACATTGAGTTAAAACCTTTGCGGGGTGGAGGGGTATGGTTGCCCCTCCGGTGAGGTATGGTTGCCTCAATCTCCTTTCGGAGTAGAAGAGACGATCTGGCAGGTCGTCTGTACTTCTTCGCTAATGTTTAGTGAGCTTGCGCCGGCCCAAAGCACTGTTGAGCGTGACCTTAGAACTGTTTAACCTTCAGCGACAGAGCAAGGAACTAGCTACGCATTCCAGGGTGTCATGACTCAAAAAACGTAGTCAGTTAAGACGCAAGGCCCGTGAGAATGGCTTGTTAGATTTCTCTTTCAAGCCTCATGCCTTTAGGCTGAGGTTCCTGACGATTATATTTAGACGGAAAACTATTCCAATAATCAGTTTACTTCCTATTTAGGACTTACAAAAATAGTCCTGGACACACAAAAACCTTCATAAACCGGGTTTCTTGGCAAAAACCAATCCTGAAAAAGCCCCTCCCAGGCAAAAAACCCTGTTTCGGATACCTCGTGGGTAAGTTCCCTGAGAACGAGTAGAACACCCGAGGCAGAGCCATTGGATCTGCGTTACCAGTCCGAGTCCCAGAACCCATGTCCAGAGGCTCTGTCTCGCTTGTCGCTTGTTTCCCAGCCAACACGGGAGGCTCTTGCTCCGGAGCTGCCCAGGCTAGAGCCTGGTAACGAGTAGAATACCATTAAGTCTTCTACTCGTTAAGCTATTGGGCATTTAAATTGAAGCTCGATCGCGGGTTCTCCTGCCCGCGCCACAAGAGTTTAAGAAACAGTAGCTGACAAATTAAATGCGCGACAGCTTACTTCCCGGAAGAGCCTGGGAACCCATCTCCAGAGTCCGAGCCTCGCTTCTGTTTAAGCCTTGGGCTTAGTCGCCGGCTTCTTCTCAATGGTATTCAAGCCGTTGAGGAACATCGGCACCAATTTCTCCACAAATGCCTGCGGGTCGCGCTTCCAAGCCTGCTGAGCTACATCGACTCTGGTCATTTGCAGGTCCGGGGCCAGCAGGGTCATGGGCAAGCGTTCCATCAGGTATTGCGGGCGTTCCCACATCGGCATGGTGTTGGCAATATCCACGAGGCGGGTGACGCGGCGGAGTTCTGCCCCCAGCATGATATCCATTCCCGATTCAAATGCTGCTTGTTCGATCGCCACATACTTGCGCTTTGCCTGTTCCACCTTCTGGCGGTGTTCCGGGCTTTTGTCGGCGATTTGGGCCAGCCAGCGGTTGCCCCAGCGGACGTGACCAGCTTCTTCTGGAAAAATCTTTTCGATTGTTTCGCGGATTTTGATGTTTTCTGCGGTTTGGGGAGCCTGTTTGAGGGCGTGGATGTGCGCTGAGAAATACTCGCAGCCCCGCTTTTCGGTGACATTGATTGCGACTAAGGCTGCAATTATACCGTCATCGAGGTTGCGTTTCGGGTCGTATGCCTCTTTGTCCAGCAACCTTTCAAATTCGTCAATGTAGGACATTCCCGGCGGCGTTCCCACATTTTGGCCGAGGTCTACCAGCAAATCTGTCAGCCACATAGCGTGTCGCGCTTCGTCGGAAATGTGCCGGGAGAGGTCGCGCACGAGTTCGGGCGGTTCGCCGTCTAGCCGTTCGATCACGTCGGTGAGGTCTTTGCAACTGCGCTGTTCGCTGTAGCGGTAGCGGTTGAGGGTGATCAGGTGAATTTCGCGATCGCGCACCACTTGAGCTAAAATTTCGCGCGCTCCCATTGCGTTGCGCTGCTTGCGGGGATAGGCAACAGTCATGCTTTTATGTTCTTTTGTAAAGATACTTGTATAAGTGTAACGCAGTTTTTCGGCTTCCTAATTCACTCGCAAGGTAGAAGTTTTTTGTATCGGAGGATTGAGCCGTAGGGCAAATTTAGTCGTGGACGCACGGGTGGTCAGAAAGCGGTTTTTTGTGCGATCGAGGTTAATTTTAATTAACCACATCCTAACATCCCCTTGATCCCCCCTACTACAAACAACAAAATTACCCCCAAAAATCCCACAGTATGAAAATCTAGTGGTAGCTGAAGAAAACTAAAAATTCCCCCTGTTATCAATCCTACCCCTGACAACCCTGCTAACATGGTTGATGCTATTAAAAAAATTGCCACAATCATCCCGCCATTAACTACGATAAGTAATGCAATTAAAATCGCTACCACTATCATTTGTATCCCATTAAAATCAGGGCAAAATGAAGCTTGAGCAATCAGCATTTGACCGAGACTTATTGCCAGAAATAAAAGCCAAATTTTGGGGTCAATAATCTACAGTAGTTTTCCTTCAACTAAATACGCCCCTCTGCGGGGATCTGGGGAAACTAATTGAAGAGAAATATCCATTCAACCAGGTTTTGATTCAACTAATTTTCCCACTCTGTGGGGATGCGCCACGATCTGATTAAAATCCGTACACAGCAAGTTGTCACTAGGCAATTTCCAAGACTCAGGAAAATTCACCAAAAAAACCTACATCACTCCCCAGACTAAAGATATGAAGCCCATACACACCAATGCTGCGAGGCTCACGAATAAAACTGTAAAGCCAGATTCATCGGACAAATAGGATTTTTGGGCTTCCATAAATTTTGTGCTAAAAAATGTACTCGATAGCGGAACATTTTAATTAAATTTGGCGGATTAACTTTAACCGTCATAGTTAGAGTCTCTCTTCAGTTGAAGTTTGAATGCCCAGCAGTACCCGTTCTAGCTCCAGGTAAACAAATGTCAGCATGATTACTTGATATTCATCGGTGATTGTAACACTACAGGTGGCCGATCGCGGTTCAACGCCTTCGTGCCTGACAACTACAGTATATTTTCCCTGCTTCAGGTTATCAAAATTCACATCTGCCTCAAACAGGTCAACTGTCTCCTCGGCCAGCACTCGTCCTTCTTTAGTTAGTAAAGTGACAAAGGCAATGCCGTCAATTGAAGTCATGGCGACCTGGCTCTGATTGCGGATCATCACAAAAATATCGGACATCGTTTGGTCATTGGTAATTGCTAATTGCTAATTTAAAATGAGTGCAGAATTCCACAAAGAAAGTAGCATAAATACGGTGAATCATTTCAACTTTTTGCTCATTTTGACTGTGAGTGCAGCGGTTCTCGGTTTGGGAAAAAGTGGGGCGCTAGCTACTGTGTGGAATATCTCTGAGACTCAGCCTTGTTTGCAGCTTCACCGCGTGCGGGTTGCTCAAAGGGGCGATCGCAATTTAAGCAACTCGAAAGGTATATCAAAAGAAGGCAGTGCCATCTGAGTCGATCCAGATGATATGGTTGGCATACCAAAAGCTGAGGCGCGGCGGCGTTTCATTCTCAATAAGATATATCTGGTTTATGAAGGCACTACCGCTGACGATTTGTTTATTGTTGATGAGAAAGCAAATATAGCCTTTCTCAGAAAGATGAGGTACTCATGGGCATAGGGCATAGGACATAGGGCATAGGGCATAGGGCATACCTCACTTTTTTGAGAACCGCTATAAATGGGCTGTAGAGGATGTCTCTGAGGCTACAGCAGGTGCTACTACTAACAGTGTTGCCCAAATAGTGTCGGGTGATATCATTCCGGCCTGACTGCCGGAATGATATCAAATCCGCACTTTATCGTCGGGCGTAAAGTCGAATCCCGAGGCCAACAAATAATTCGCGCAATTTTCATTTTTTTGACTCACAGTCAACAGTCAACAGTCAACAGTCAACAGTCAACAGTCAACAGTCAACAATGACCGACTGTGTAACCGGAATTGATATAACGGGAGAGTCTGGGCGCCGATCCAGAAGTTCTACACTAGAAAAAAACGCCGCTTTTAAGGGCGGCGTTCTTATTAATTAAAAATCACAAGTTAAAAAGGGTGATTATACTATTTTTAACTTTTAATTTTTAATTCTTAATTTTTTAACAGTCGTAGTAGAGAGCAAACTCGTAGGGGTGAGGACGCAGCCGCATCGGGTTGACTTCATTGTCGAGTTTGTAGGAAATCCAGGTTTGGATGAAGTCTTCGGTAAATACGCCGCTTTCAGTTAAGAAACTGTGGTCTTTTTCTAAAGCTTCTAAAGCGCCTTCCAAGGAACCGGGAGTTGAAGGAATTTTGCTCAATTCTTCAGGGGAAAGGTCGTAGATATCCACGTCCAAAGGTTCGCCCGGATCGATTTGATTCTTGATGCCGTCAATGCCGGCGCACAGCATGGCTGCAAATGCTAAATAGGGGTTGGATGTGGCATCGGGACAGCGGAATTCTAACCGCTTGGCTTTGGGGTTGGTTCCCGACAACGGAATCCGCACTGATGCCGATCGGTTCCCTTGAGAGTAAGCTAAGTTTACAGGCGCTTCAAAGCCCGGAACCAAACGCTTGTAGGAATTTGTCGTGGGGTTGGTGATTGCCAAAAGTGCGGGTGCGTGCTTGAGAATGCCGCCGATGTAATGCAGTCCCATTTGACTGAAACCTGCATATTGATCGCCTGCAAATAGAGGCTGGCCGTCTTTCCAAATCGACTGGTGAACGTGCATCCCGGAACCGTTGTCGTTAAACAGCGGTTTGGGCATGAAGGTGATGCTTTTGCCGTATTTTTTGCCGACGTTTTTGATTACGTATTTGTAAGTCAGCAAGTAGTCGGCGGCTTGTACTAAAGTGGCAAATCGGAAACCGAGTTCGCATTGACCGCCGGTGGCGACTTCGTGGTGGTGCTTTTCGATGGGTACGCCGCATTTTGCCATTGTCAGTAGCATTTCCGTTCTCATGTCTTGAGAGGTATCGGTTGGTGCTACTGGGAAATAACCTTCTTTGTAACGCGGTTTGTAGCCGAGGTTGCCGCCTGCTTCTTCTTTGCCGGAATTCCAGCGACCTTCGATCGAATCTACGTAATAGTAGCCGGAATTTTGGGTTTGGTCGAAGCGAACGTCGTCAAAAATAAAGAATTCTGCTTCCGGGCCAAAGAATGCTGTATCGCCGAGACCTGTCGAAAGCAAGTAGTCTATGGCTTTTTGGGCAATGGTGCGGGGACAGCGACTGTACGGTTCCCCCGTGCGGGGTTCTTTGATGCTGCAAATGAAGCTGATGGTCGGTTCTGCCATGAACGGATCCATCCAAGCGGTGGTCGGATCGATGACCATCGTCATGTCTGATTCGTTGATGGCTTTCCAGCCCCGAATGCTGGAACCGTCAAAGGGTACGCCGTCTGTGAATGCGGTTTCGTCGATTTGGTCGTGGTACAGGGAAAGGTGTTGCCAGATCCCCGGCATATCGATGAACTTTAGGTCAACGATCTGGATTTGATTTTCTTTTATGTAATTTAAGGCTTCTTGCGGCGTCTGGAACATGACTTACTCCTGATATTGGTTGTGTCTTGGCGATCGGCCGATTTCATCATACTGTTTGGGCGATCGTAGGCCTTCAGTTCCCAATATTTTGTATCTAGGGCTACAAAATTTAGAAATAGGGACCCAGTGGGGCCGGGCAGTTCGTGATTCTTGCCCTGTCGATTTTTCGGCTGAAGATACAAGGCAAACGGCCCAATTTTAGAACCGTTTGCCGGGGATTGACTACCCTCCCTGAAAATCCCATCTCAAATCTTAATCAAACGCCGATTTGTAGTAGTCTACAATAGGCTGTCTGTCTCAGATAGCAAAGTATTGATAAAGATTTTTGGGAGAGAAACTTATGCGCGATGCAGTGACGAGCTTGATTGAAAATTATGATGTTGCGGGTAGGTATTTAGACCGGGATGGTATCGATCGGTTGAAATCTTATTTTGCAACAGGCACGGCACGGGTACAGGCTGCGGCGGCGATTAACAGCAATGCTGCGACAATTGTCAAGCAAGCTGGTATTCAGCTATTTGCCGAACAGCCGGAATTGATCCGTCCGGGCGGAAATGCCTACACGACTCGCCGCTACGCGGCTTGTCTGCGGGATATGGACTACTACTTGCGCTATGCTACTTACGCTCTGGTGGCTGGAAGTACCGACGTACTCGACGAGCGCGTGCTGCAAGGTTTGCGCGAAACTTACAATTCTCTGGGCGTTCCCATTGGCCCGACGGTGATGGGGATTAGCATTATGAAGGAGATGGTTAAGGCTCAGGTGGAAGCTGCTGGCTTGTCTGTGGGGTCTTTTTTGGAGCAGCCTTTTGATTACATGATTCGCGAATTGAGCGAACAAGATATTTAAGTCAATTTGCTACTTCTTTTAGCAGAAAATTGCACTTGTGGCTTCCAGTTAGCAGCAGTTGGATCGATCGCTTTTTTTGGCATCACAGCCTCCAAGCGATCTTTTTTTATCAGAATTTTGGGTAGAAAACCCCATCATAAGCTTAACGGCTTTTCCAGAGTTAAGTAAGATCGTTTCCGGTTGGATGGGAATAATCGAGTCAAGGTCAATAATTCCCCCTTCTCCCACGGACCACTCCCCACTCCCCATCATTCCGGTGTTACCGGAATTGATATAAGTAGGTAGGCACAAATACACCTCTTCATGTAACAAAATGTAAAGCGAGCGTAACCCCGCTCGATTGCTCCGCTTCACTTCGTTTAGCTCGCTTTTGACTACTTATGTATTTTCCTACCCATCGTCAAACATTGCTTGAGTTTGGAGTAAACAGATTCTACAATAAATGTGGATTTTAAAGATTGAGTATCAGGCTGCAAAGCCGGGAAAAATCGTAATAAAAGTCAATCTCAAAAACGATTAGAAATAGAGCTTGGGAATTGGTACCTGGGGACTCTCCCGTTACGCGAGTGTACTGCACCTAAATGCCCAAAAGATAGATATCACCACGCTCAAAAAGCAAACGCAGTCATGCAAGGGAACCCTAGCAATAGGGATATTAAGACCGAAATGTCTTAAGAATCTTCATGCCTTCAGGCCCAGGAGTGTCAAGGATTATACAATTTTAGATTAAATAGTGCTAGAGGGAAGTGTCACAATTAGTAAGGTGTTCTACTATCCGAAACCCTCGAGAACCAGTTCAGAATCAAGGTATGACGCACCCTACAAGTCGATTAGAGTGTGCCAGTGGCGTCCAGGACTATTAAAGATTGTAGATTAAAGATTGTAAATTTAAAATTTTAGATGAAAGATTTGAACAATTGGAAATGACTGATAAATTAAGGGTTTGGAGCTTCCCTATAGTTGCATTCTTTTTTGCAACAGGTGTTAAAAATCGTCAACACATCCCCAGACGAGGCATTTGTCCAAGGGACTTTTGGTTTGGCGCCGATCGACTCGTTCGGCCGTTGTTGCTTCTACTTCGCCGTTGGGGTAAAGAATGTGGATGATGTCACCGCTGACGAAGGCAAGGGGATTTTCTTGATAATTGCCCGGATTCCTGATTGGAAAGTTAATGGTTTTCATGGTCGATGGCCCTGATGGTATTTGTAGCCCTTTTAGCTGCACTTAAATCATCCGCTAGTCGCCAAAATTTGTGTGTGATTCTATGAATGTTTATCTGTGATCCAACTAGACACTCTGAGCGATCTCAGTCACATAATGTGAGCTGGGGGCGATCGCCGCGCGACGATCGAAAAACCACAATGATCGCCAAACATCTGCACTCGGACTGGTGTCTAAGTGCTAATCTGGTACTGTCATTAATCCTATCGGTACAGATTAAAAACCTTGGCTAAACAGCGACTAGACACTTTATTGGTCAGCCTAGATTTGTGCAGTTCCAGACAGCAAGCTCAGGCCTTGATTCGGACTGGGAAAGTCTCCATCAACCAACAGATAGTTGACAAACCGGGCACTGAGGTTGACATTGCAGCAAAAATTCAGATTAAAGAGCGATCGCGCTATGTTTCTAGAGGCGGCGACAAACTAGCCAAAGCTTTAGAAGTTTTTGCGATTCCCGTTGCAGGTAGAATTTGTCTCGACGGCGGCATTTCCACAGGCGGTTTTACCGACTGTTTGCTGCAAGCCGGCGCCGCCCTAGTCTACGGCGTAGATGTTGGCTACGGTCAAGCAGATTGGCGCTTGCGTAACGATCCGAGGGTAATTTTGAAAGAACGCACCAATTTGCGGTATATGACTGCTGCTGAGCTTTACGGCAATTCACCCCCCCCTTGTGAAGGGCGGGAGGAAGATTCTTTGCCAATAGGGGCTTATGCAGATTTGGCGGTAGTAGATGTGTCGTTTATTTCCCTGGATAAGATTTTACCGGCGCTGTGGGAATTGTTGGCACCACCGCGAGAAGCGGTGTTGCTGGTAAAGCCGCAGTTTGAGGTAGGGCGCGAGAGAGTTGGGAAAAAAGGCGTAGTGCGAGACTCAGCAACTCAAGCTGATGCGATTTTTCAAGTCTGGAAGGCAGCCACAGCTTTAGGATGGCAGCAACGCGGCTTAACGTGGTCGCCTTTACTTGGCCCGGCCGGTAATATCGAGTATCTTTTATGGTTGGGGATCGATCGCGAACAGGAGCCAGAGCCCAGGGCGATCGAAGAGAGCGTTGTGAAGGAACGGATCGCAGAAGTCACCAAAGCGGCCGCGCGGGAACTTGTCGATCGAGTGTAGATTTTAGATTTTAGATTTTAGATTAATTACCTGATGTCAAGCTAATCAATTTTAAAAGTCTAATTTGGAACTCCAGATTAATCTAAAATTTCAAGTTGTTTTGTCAATCGGACTCCTCAACTTTCACAAGAGTGAATAATTCCATGCAATCATTAAAACAAGCCGGTTCGATTTTACTGTACGTTCTAGGTGCCATTGGGTATGTGGCGATTGTAGCTACTATTGTAGGCGTTTCAATTGTTATCAAGTGGGCAGCTTTGCTACTGGCAAACAAATTATTATATACAATTCTGATTATCGGCGATTTGTTGAGAGGCATCGAAATTATTGAACTGTTAAATATATTGGTATTTGCTTTTATCGGTATGGGAGTGGGTGTGGCAACAAATCTTCTACCCCCTAAATACGGTCGCAAAATTAGTGCGGCTTTGTTGATAGTTATAGTCCCCTTAGTTTTCATGGTTACGCCAGCCATCAGATATAATTCTTGGCTGGAAGAAGTAGGGGAATCGGATAACTTATTGCCGCGGGAAACTGCAACATTAACTAACTCATTTTTGAATAGAAAAGTAGGAGTGCCGGGTTTTCTCGGTTATTACGTATATACTGGTCAGTTTCCGGTTATTCCGACAAAACAATCTGAGATGAAAGACCTCGACAGCTTTGAAAAAAAAGTTAATTCCAGATTTGTACAGTTAACAGGTATTGCTCCCACTATTGTTACTTGGTCAATGCGGGTTTGTTTTTGGCTGATTAGAATATTTTACTTTTCTATAGCGGTAATTGCGACCATCGCTCATTTTAGGGAAGGCGTTAGAATCGCGAGACGGTAATACGATTTTCGATTTTCGATTTTCGATTTTCGATAGATCCTAGCCCTTCGATTCTTAAGAAATAAGGATCTTCTGACCGAAAGCATCCAGGATACAAGCTCCCGGATTCATTCCTTCGCAGACTTAGGACCCAGAAATAAAAAACCTGTATCCGATGAAACTTGCCCCCCGAATTTCTCCGTGGGGTCAATCCTTCAATCCTTCAATCCTTCAATCTAAAATCTAAAATCTAAAATCGATTGATGCACCCTAGTCAACTGGGGTTTTTAGGGCTGAACAATCAGTTGACCAATTTTTATCAAGACTTGAAGAACCGTATAAAGTTCGTTCATTAGAGGAACAGGTGAAAATATTCTTGATAAGTCATATTTAGGCGGATTCTGAAAGTCTAGCTTGACGAATACAATTTCACTGCCATTTGTCATCGCAGCAAAACTTGGTCTATCCTTGCGGGGATTGGCGGTGATATATGCTAGTGTTTGGGGAAGTGCAGACATTACTGAAATGCGAGTGCGCTTCGACTCTAAGAGTGTCACCCAAAACTGATTTTGCATCACTAAAACATCAATCCGTCCCTTGAGAGTTTCTACTTCATCATCCTCGTCATCTAAAACAATTTGTACAGATTTTTCAGCCATCATTTTAAAAGGTGGATCGTAAAAACCTGCTCGTTCCAATAGAGGCGAACCCATGATTAGCGTAACGGTTCCTTCTGTAAGGCTTCCATCATTTAAATGATAGAGATATCGCCGCCGAATTAAATTGACGGCGGCTTTATCGACTTCTGTAATTTCGGGTAAATCTGCATACCATTCTGGGAAAAACCCCTCGGATTCAGTTCGCGTAATATTGAATCGAGATTCAACATCTGCTAAAGTTTGGATGATTTCAGTAATGGCTGTTGTTTGTGTCATATTTTAAACTCTTGCTGCAAGCGATCGATAATTGTATTGCGCTCAATGGTAGCGAGAATTTCTTGAATTACCGTATCTTGTCCCAGGGGGCCCCAGGTGCAGCCTTTTTCTAAATAAACTTGGGCGGCGCGACCGACAGCGTAGGTTCCGTAAGCTGCTAAACTAGCTTGAGTGACAGCAACTCCGGCAAAAGTAGAAAAGCCGATTTGCGGGGCCGCAACGGCCGCACTTTTGCCAAATCCCAACAGAAAACTGCTGCCCAATTCTCCCAAAAGTACGCCGCCAGCGCTGGAGAAAATAGTCTGCCAAAGTTTCCCCGCTTCGTAACCAGTCATGGGTAAACCGTAAAGTCTGGATAAAGAGCGAATTAAGGCTAAATCTGCCACAGTTGCTCCCATTACATCCAAGAAAGCCACCGGGTTTAAACCGACAGCCAAAGCTTTATATTTCGCAAATTGCCAGATTAAATCTTCGGCTTCTGTTTGCCGCAATTTGAGAACTTGACGGGCAATATTTGCTTCGGCATCTCTAGCTTCAACTAAAGCATTCAGAGCGAGGAGCGATCGACCTTCTCTGTTAAGAATTGTCAAAATTTTATGTTTGAGTTCCTCTATCTGCGGAGGCGGCGACTCCCATTCGTGACTGACTCTTCCGTCTGACCATTCTACCCGCACTTGCACCAGCGCTGGTTCGGCGGCTACCATGACTATTTCTAAAGATTTGGCAATTTTAGCGGGTGATTTTGCAGTAGATTTATGGGATGGGTTGTTTGGGCGATCGGACAAATTTGTGGGATCTGTTTCATCTGTTACCGCAGCGGCTGCTAACTGTTCAGAATTTCCCAGCGCTTGCAAACTTTGGTAAATAGCTTTTCTGTCTAATTCTGGATAAAGATCTATTTTATTAAAAACTAAAATCAGCGGTTTTTGAGCTGTTTGCAATTCGCACAGTGCTTGATATTCTGTGCGGGTGATATCCCCTGCAACGACAAACAGAATTAAGTCAGCTTGGCGAGTTACTTGTTTCGCCATTTCGCCGCGCACTTCGCCGCCCACTTCATCAAGTCCGGGAGTATCGATTAATTCAACTTGCACCCCTCCTTGCCCTCCCTTGCCAAGCGGGAGTTGGGGAGATTCCTCGCTGTCAAGGAAGGATAAAGGCACACTCCAGCGGACGGAACGCGGCCACTGAGTCACGCCGTTGAGAGGGCCTGTTTGCAGGATTTTTTGACCTAAAAGCGCGTTTAAGACGGCTGATTTGCCGCGGCTGACCAGCCCGAAAGTAGCAATGCGAATGACGTTGTGCTCTAGTTTTTCTGAGGTAGAAGTTAAGATATCTAACTGACTTTGCAGTGCCGCTTCTAATTCTGTATTATTCGAGTTTTTTTTGCCCTGGCGCAGGTGGGAATAGCGCGCCAGGGCTTCGCGCAAACTGGCGCGGGCTAGGGATAGGCGATTTTCTTGAAGGGAATTGTCAGCCATTGGCGATCGGCTTTTTTAAGCAGGTATAATTGAACTTGGAAAAATAAATCTTCTAACTTATTTTAGTACAAATTTAACGTTCAGCTCCGCCTCGGAAAATTTGCTCAACGTTCAGGTCCATATTTGGAAATGTAGGTGAAATAATGCGATCGCCCCCTCTGAACTGTCTAATCCTATACTCTCCGTCCACAAGCTGGTAAACCGAGATGGTTGGTTCTTTGGGGTGGCCAATATGACGTATTGGACCGAATGCAGCATAATCCGCAATCCAATATTCGAGGATTCCCATCTTTTCGTAATCTGCCAACTTTTTGAGATAATCGTCGCGCCTGTTGGTACTGACAACTTCAACAAGTAGCGGGATAGATGTTCCTTGGGGATTGTTGCTGACTTCAACCATAAAGGTTTGGCTGCTAAAGCCTGACGGTTTAATAGCAAAAGACCGGGAATATATCCTGTATCTTTAGCTGGTGGCTTAACTAGCGCTTTCGAGGGAATGCGGTATGGAAGTTCCAGTTCGTTCCACAAGAAAAAAACTGTCTTGTGGAACAGGCCCAAGAGCCTGTTCCTTTATTTTACTTAATTGACGGCTGAATTTACTGCCTCAGGCCCAGATACCTGAGATGAAAGGCGACTCGCCACTTGGTTGATGAAAGATTGCAAGAAGGAAACTTGCTGATTTTGCAGAAATACTGCTTGCAAAGTTTTAGTCAACTGGTCGATATTTAAAAAGCCTGTTCCAGCATTTTCCACTTCTCGACTTTGGAAATATTCAATTAAACTCAGTCCCGCAATTCTGGTAAAATATGCTGCACTAATTCCCTGCACCGCGCCTCCTGCTACGTAGGTGACAGCATTGCTTTTGAGCAGTCCAGAAATAGTTTGAGTAGACAGTTCTACTAATCCCAATTTAAACATTTGACTGGCCAAAGTTGCCGCTACTGTCTTAGCTTGCTCTAAGGAAAACTTTTGCTGGTAAATAGCGCCGAGATCGATTACGAGTTGGGTGCTAATGGCGGTTGTTGCTAGCAAGTCTAAAGCTGGAACCGGATTAGTAAAAACGGCGGCGGCGGCGATGTACTGATATTGTTCGATAATGGGAATTGCCCGATCGCGCCTGACTTTATTCAATAAGGTTTTTGCCTCTAACTTGATACTTGCAGCCTCGCGCACTGCACTCGCCCAGACCAATTGTTGCTGTTCTTCTGTTAAAACTGTAGTCAATCTTTTCGTCAGCGGCTCAAGTTGAGAGACTTGATTTTCGATCCGTTCTTGAAATGTGCCGTCCGCTTGGTGTTGGCGCACTTTTATAGAATTGGGAGAAGCTGCGATCGCAATTATATCTTCTGTCCCCAATATTCCTTGCATTTTTTGCTGCAAAGAGTGCAAAATTTGCGACTGCTGTGCTGGCAAATGTTGGTCTTGTTTGTTCCAGACTAGCAGCACGCGCTGACCGACGGATGCTAGCTGAGATAATGTTTTAAATTCGGAATCTGTGATGTCGCCCGCTGTCACAAACAGCACTAAATCCCCGTAGATTTTGGCATCGGCATTTGTATTAGCAAACAGCGGTGCTGTTTCTTGTAAACTAAGCTTTTGCGAGTGTTGAGATACCCAATTAGAATTTAAAACTTGAATTAAAGCAGTTTTGCCGACAGCTTTGCCGCCCGTTACCGTAATCCGTAAATCTTGTCTGTCTAATTCGGATCTGAGCCGATCGAGCTTTGCTGTTAGATTAGCAGGATCGGCAGAGTTTTGAGCTTCTGAGGCTAGCAATTTAATTGCGGTTTCTGAAGCCGCGATCGCTTTTTCGGCTGCTTCCCTGTTCGCTAGGGGTTGCGGGAGTTCGAGTTCGAGTTTGGGGGATTGTTGCTTCCACCACCAATACCCCGCACCGGCGGCCGCCAAGCCGATGAGTGCCGTTTCGCCCATTTCTGAACCCGAATGCTGTAGAGTTTCCAACAGCCACAGCGCCGCTGAAAGTCCTATTCCGCCAATTAAAATCGGTCGCCGCAAGTTAAGTGTCATTTTTCCCTTCCTGTGGGTATTGTCGCCAAGCTTAACCTTACCGGGCTTGGCCTCCCTCCCTATATTCCATCGTACCTCTGTAGCATCCAAACTGGCAGGCTGGCGATCCGACTTTTTGCGATCGGGATTTGCGGCCCCCTGCATAATAAACTTTTTGCTGAAGTGCGATCGAGTTGGGAAAGAAAAAACCCAAGACTAAGGCCAACTGGCACACTAAAATCAAATTGTAGGCTGCCGAGGGTGAATTTCTCGAACGGTTATTCAGGGTTTAGATATCTGACCCACCTTACTAATTATGACTATTGCCTCCAGGACTGAAACTAAAGTCTTGACTGCAAACTGGTTTTTACTCACATCTTGCACCCTTCTCGCTTAACAGGCTTCCCTAGCCTGTTCCAGAAAAAGTAAATTTTCTTGTGGGGAGTAGCGGTTGGGCAGAAGATCCCGCCCGTGCAAAGCTTATTAACAATAGTGCTCTGGGCGTGAGGAATAGAGGACAGTCCTCCTCACTACACACCAATAGATTTTTACAGAAGTTGGCCAATATAAGAGTTAATTTTTTTATATTGGTAATGATTGAAACTGCGCTTGAAAAATATCAATTATTGGTTTGGGAATTGCTCGCGGTCGCATGGTGGTAACTTCAACCCAAACCCAAAGCGCCTCTGCTTTTAACAAGATTTCGTCACTTCCAGCTAAGCGAATCTCGTAGCGGCGGACAGCGCGCGGGCCGCGCATTTGTTCTATCCAAGTGGATATTTCAAGTCGATCGCCTGCGGCTGCCGATCGCAAATAGTCAATCTCTATCCGCCGCATTACAAAGACGCCGCCCAATTCCCGGTAGCGATCGAGACTAAATCCCAAATGTTCTAAATGTTCGATCGCAGCGTGTTCTAAATAATGCTGATACACAGCATTATTAACGTGACCGAGAGCATCCATTTCATAATGGCGCACTCTAATTTCGGTAGTAAATGGTTGCAATTTATAGATTTTCCAATTGTGACAGTATTTTACGGTACCTACTCGGCTCGCCCCCTGACTAATCCGCAGTCAAAACCTATTTCAATTTACGATCGACAGTTACAGCTTGACTTCCGCCTGTAGACTGAGGCGATCGATCGCAAGTTTAGTAGGGGTGGGTCAGAATCGCATTATTTTCGACCTAATTGACCTGCTGATCCCTGACGCACCCCACAAGGAAGATCGCTAACTTGCGTAGCATCGCCAATCACCGTCTCCAACAAAACATGAATTTTACTTGGGATTGAGGCGTTTAGAAACTTGGTTAATGATACCGCTGAGAATTGCACCGCCCATGAGAATTCCGAGGGCGGGATTAAATACCGGCTGCCAGAGACTGTACCACAAATCAAAACCGAGATTCACCCCGGTCGATCGACCTGCTACTGCGATCGCAAACCACCCAAAAATGGCAAAGACGAAAAACACATCAGCTACTAAAAGCCAGTTAAGCAAGTTAAGAAGTTTATCTTTCATTGTCGAGCGTTCCTTGTGAGTGCATATCTGTCAACTTTTGGCAAGCGGTTGGTAAGGGAGCAGATTGATAGCTGCAACTGGCGATCGAATAAAGATAAAATATCATTCAATTGTTTTCGCGCACAGGCTGTCAAAATATGGTTCGCTATACACTTCCTCAAAGCCCCGAAATTATTTTAACTGTCAAAGGGAAAGATTCAGCCAAAGCCCGCGAAGAAGCCATGGATCGGCTGATGGAGCTCATGGATGAGGGCAAGCTGCCTACGGAACTCCTAGAGGGATTTGGGCCCAAGCAGTTTGTTGAAGTTAAGGATATCGAGGATGCTGCGTCTGAAGGCGAGGACGCGATTACTGAAGCCGTGCAGATTTTGAGCAATTTGGCAAGTCTCAAATTGAAAGTAATGGAATCCCGCGAAGAAGCACTCAAAATCCGGGCGGCGATCGACATTTTGTTTACAGATGAGGCTGTGAGTGCCGAGGAAATTGGTCGTTTGAAAGATGGTTTCAAGGTTCTCAAAAACTTTGCTCAAGCTAACGTCCGCTATCGAGAAGCTAGAAGTAAAGCCGAAGAAGCGCGGGCGATTCTCGACGAAGCTTTGCAATCTGTCGAACCGGAAAATAAGGCGCAGAAGTCGGCGAAATAGTAGCAGGTTAGGTTGACTCACATCTAGCAACAAACTCAGAAGCTTTTGGGCCTGTTCCATTAAAAATTAATTCTCTTGTCTCTTGTGGAACAGACCCAAAAGCCTCTTACTAAAAAAATGTACAGAATAGTGGAATATTTGAGATTGAGGAACTAATCCAAAATCCCACACATTCGACCTTTCGTTTATCTACCTTCAAAAAAGTAGGAAAAAAATTGTGAACCAACAAACAGGAACTCCCCGAAACTCAATGTCAGGCAGCTTGCTGCTGGCTAAAAACTTAGGTTTTGAACCAAAAACTGTGATTGATGTCGGTGCCGCCTTGGGAACTTTTAACCTTTACGAAACTTTCCCCGATGCACGACATTTGCTAATTGAGCCGATCGCCGAAAATGAACCTTACCTCGCCAAAATTTGCCGCCACCTCAAAAGTGCAGAATACATTATTGCAGCAGCGACCAAAGAATCGGGAGTTCTCACCCTCAACGTCAGTCCCGGTATGGTGCATTCTTCACTTTCTGAAAATCACGTTACTGACAGCAGCAATCCTTATTTGAGAAACATACCAGCAATTACCCTGGATGGAATATGCAGGGAAAGAAACTTGTCAGGCCCGTATTTAATTAAAGTTGATGTAGACGGACAGGAGTTAGATGTTTTAGCGGGAGCAACTGAGATTTTGCAGCAGACTGAATATATAATTGTAGAAGTTACTTTGTTCGGTCAGATGTATGATGTAATAAGTTTTATGAAGTCCCAAGGCTTCGCAGCTTACGATATTGTTGATTTGGCATATCGCCCGACTGATAGAGCTTTGTGGCAAGTGGACATGGCTTTTGTTAAGGAATCGGGTCAATTTAGAAGAGATAGTAGTTTCGCAACAGGACAGCAGGATATCGAAGCACTTAACTCGCATCTCAAAGCTTATCGGGAAAGTTTCATCAGACACATTGATACTCATTACAGCGACCCTGTAGAGCCGGAACCACAGGTCAGTCAAGCTGTTTTGGGCGAAGATTATGTCATCATTTAACTCAAGTTCTTTCCATCTGATACCAAATCCGGGTCCCACTTCGCACGCTTATTTAGTTAATCCTCAACATCTAAAAAACAGGTTTTCTAAGGGCGTAAAGTCGAATCAAGCTCGGAACTAATAATTCGCGCAATTTTCATTTTTTGGACCCCGAGTCATCAGTCATCAGTCATTAGTCATTAGTCATTAGTCAACTGTCAACTGTCCACTGTCAACTGTCAACTGTCAACAATGATTCTGGTGCAAGCGGAAGCGATAGGACGGGGGAGTGTCAACTACCACAATTAATCCCAAGGCGCTTTTGTTGTGAATCGTTGAGTTGCTGCGGTCGAAGCTGTCAACCATCAACCAATGGAGGCTCTAAATTCTAGTTCTTTAGCCCAAGGTATTGCTGCCAAAATATAGTAGATGTCATCTCCTTGGAAGCACTTTTCCATTCTCTACTCACGGATGACCACTCAATACTACTTTCAGCAGCAACTTTAAACCACCTAGTCAAAAGGTTAGTACCAACTAATTTATCTTCAATCTCATTTGGGTCATTATAGCTTTTACTAAGCTTTATAATGTTTAAGTGCAAGACTTCGGGCTCAGAGTTTTTAATAAAATCTGGCCCTTTTATATAGTCTTCAAAAGATTTTATAACCATTTCTGCATGGTTATAATCAAACCTTGATAAAGACTCAAGGATTACTTTTGTAAAATGCTGAACTGTATCCATATATTCTATCGAATAATGGATGGCATAAGTTATTAAATCGTTACGGATATAATAATAAGTTTCCCAATTTAACTTCTTTGCTGAAGCAGGCTGATGCCAGACAGCCATTGAGGGAAAAGCTACTATTTTGTTACCCAACTCATTAATCCTTAAACAAAACTCTATGTCATCTATCTTGATAAATAAAGGTAGCGGTAATTTAATTTTTTCAACAACGTCTTTAGAAAAAGAGAAAAACCAAAATCCGCCATAATCTATATGTTCTTCCACCAGTAACCTGTTGAGAGAACTAGAACTTCGCAGATCGATATTATGATTTGCAGCGGTTAATGACCCAGGCGCAAATCCTCTAGTTTTAGAATCTTCGTTGTACGTTGCTCCTGCTTCATACAACATATGCTTTTTCTCTAAATTTAGCAGTCCGCCAGCTACTGCTAAATCAGTCTTGGCGTACTCATGCAAAGAAAATAACCTATAAATACATTGACTTTCTAACTCTATATCATCATCCATCAGCAAAAAATGAGAGTAGACGTTCTCCGCTAAAGCTTCAACTAGCCCTCTAGTAAAACCACCACTTCCACCCGCATTTATATTGGGAACCAGTTTCAGCTTTGGCTGCGTGAGATCAGCTTGGTCTAAAGTTCTACCATTATCAACTACAAATAATTTGAAGTTTTTAGTTTGTAGCAATTCATCTTGAAAAATGGCAGTCAATGTATTTTTTATATAATCCTCTTTTTTGAAGGTGCAAATGGTAATTGCTAACGATACCTCTCTATTTTTATTTTCATCAGTTGCTATGCACGCCTCTTTAAATGCACCCTGCTCACTAGAACAGGTTATTTCAAAATATATTCTGCCAGCCTTTTCATTTTGAAGGAGATTTATTGGTAAGATTTTTACCGGCTCTGAGAATTGACATTTTTCAAAGTTCTGTTCAGAAATAATTTCTCTTTTGTTTTCTCCGTTAACTTCTCTGTAAACAGAAACCTTAAAATCTCCTTCAAGTTTCAGCACATAGTAGATAGAGCTAAGAGTGGTATATTTAGTATAAAATAGTTCGTAAAATGAATTGAAGTAAGAATTTGAGGAGACAATACCACCCTGACTTAAGACAACTTTTTTTTCATCTTCCTGGTAGTTTATAGATGCAGATTCATTACACTGTATGTATAAATCAGAAGCATCGGCTGATTTTGGGAGATTTATTCCACTTACTATATTCATGTGATATGTACCTACTATGTTAGTAAATTTTCTTGTTTTATTTGACTGATCTTAAGCATTATTAGATTAAGAATAATTTGTAGATAGCTTCTCGCACGTCCTCCTTGAGGCATAACTATTATGACATTTTTTTAAGCTGTGGATAAAGCGATTGATATCGCATCCAAGCCTCTTCTAGGGTTGGATCAACTGATTGGGGAGTTGCAGCAAGCGTTGGTGTGGCTGCCAGTTTGCTCGTGTCATTAGCATTTGCATATATGCCAATTCCTATACCCGCCAGTAGAGCAGCACCTCGCGCAGAAGCAGCAGCAACTGTAGTTGCATAGAGGGGTATTCTCAATACATCAGTCAGTAATTGTTTCCAAGGCATTTCTGCCGTTCCACCGCCTGCTAAACGCAGTTCTGTCGCTTTAAAACCTGTTGCTTCAAGTGCCTCAAAACCTTGTCGCAAGGCAAAAGCAACTCCCTCTAAAGCTGCCCGCATCAGGTGCGCCTGTGTGTGATGAAGTCCAAGCCCTACCCATGCCCCGCGTACATAGGGGTCAAGGTGTGGAGTTCGCTCACCCGTGAGGTATGGCAAAAATGTCAATCCTTCACATCCTGGGGGTACAGAAAACGCTTTACTATAGACTTCCTGCCAGCTCAAGCCGAGGATACCTCGCACCCACTCAAGGGCTAACCCGGCATTTTGCATTGCTGCAAGGGTGTACCACTGGTTAGGTACGGCGGTTCGATAGAGATGGGTACGACCATGAGGATCGATTATTGGTTGCGATCGAGGTGTAATGATTTGAGCGCCTGTGCCGATCGTTAGTTGAACCA